>NZ_JAAAFV010000024.1:36904-69040 GCF_019352915.1 Pseudomonas sp. Xaverov 259
CCTTGAGGCACACCAGCGTTTCCTTCATGCGCTGGCTGCAATCGCGGATCGGCATGGCATACACCCGCGAGTCGGCGCCCAGTTCCGCCGCCGACACCACGCCTACGCCAATCCCCACCACCACCGCCTCGCGCGCGGCTTCGCGGCCTTCCACCTGGATCGCCGGGCGGATGCGCAGCCCGGCCTGGCGCATTTCCTGCTCCAGGGTCTGGCGAGTGACCGAGCCGATTTCCCGTAGCACCAATGGTGTGTCGTCCAGGTCGGCCAGGCAGATGGATTCTCTCCCGGCCCATGGATGGTTGCGCGCCACAAAGGCGAGTAGCTGCTCATCGGGCAACGGCAACGACAGCAGGCGTTCATCGTCGACATCGCGCCCCAGCAGGGCCAAGTCGGCCTGGTAGTTGTACAGGCGAAACAGCGATTCGTCGGTGTTGCCGGTTTCGATCTTGACGCTGATGCCTGGGTACAGCTGGCAGAAGCGCGCGATCTGCGGCAACACATGCACGGGCGCGTCCACGGCCAGGGTAAGGGTGCCGGTGAGCAGGGCGCGGGAGTCTTGCAACAGCTCTTCGGCTTCGGCCTCGATCACAAACAGACGCTGGGTGATGCCGAGCAGGCGCTCGCCCAGATCGGTGAGGCGCACGGCGCGTTTGTTGCGGTGAAACAGCAGCACGCCGAAGCGCTCTTCGAGCTTGCGCACCTGGTCGGAAATCGCCGGCTGCGTCAGGAACAGGCGTTCAGCAGCCTGAGTGAAACTGCCGTGGACGGCCACGGCATGGAAGGCTTTGAGCTGTGCGTGGGAAACCGACATCGCAGATCCTCTTACAAGCTGAACTTATAGGTGAAATACGATAAATCGATTTTACCTATTAGTCAGCCATTGCTTTTATACCCCCCAGTCGCTGACGGTTGAGTCCTACAACCTCGGTGGCCATGGGTTCTGCCAAGCCGGACCCATCTGACCAATGCCGCGCTATCCACGGCCCGGCATTGCAGTGCTCAACCATAAAAACAACAGGCATTTGCTTCTCGATCCTGCCGGCACACTCACCTGAGGTCAGAACCACTATGAATATCCAAACGGGTAGCATCAAGCGTTGGCGCGTGCAGATTTTTGCCATCACCTGGCTGGCGTACGCCGCGTTCTATTTCACGCGCAAAGCATTTTCGGTGGCCAAGCTGGGCATCGTTGATGACCCAAGCTTCCCCCTCGACAAAATGATGATGGCCAACCTCGATGGCCTGTACCTGGCGGCCTACGCTGTGGGGCAGTTCACCTGGGGCATGCTGGCCGACCGCTTCGGGCCACGGGTGGTGGTGCTGGGCGGGTTGTTGATTTCTGCCGCAGCGGCGTTGGTGATGGGCACCTTTGCCACCTTGCCGATCTTTATCAGTTGCATGTTGATCCAGGGGCTGGCGCAGTCCACCGGCTGGTCGGGGCTGTGCAAGAACCTCGGCAGTTTCTTCCCGGCGCAGCAACGCGGGCGGGTGTTGGGGTTGTGGAGTTCGTGCTATGCCTTTGGTGGCCTGGTGGCATCGCCCTTTGCCGGCTGGTGGGCCTACACGCTGATCGGCACATGGCACGCGGCGTTTATTTCCAGTGCGGCAGTGGTGGCGGTGGTGGCTGTGCTGTTCTTTATCTTCCAGCGCAATACACCGCAGGATGTCGGCTTGCCGGCCGTTGAGCCGGAGCCCGTCGTGGCGGGTGAGGCGCAGCGCGTCAGTGTGCTGGAACCGCTGCGCGCGATATTGCGTAATCGCACGGTGCTGACCTTGGGCCTGGCGTACTTCCTGCTAAAACCGGCGCGTTACGCGATCCTGTTGTGGGGGCCGGTGATTGTTTATGAGCAAATGCCCTCGGTGGGCAAGGTCGGCGCGGCCATCGTGCCCACGGCTTTCGAGCTGGCCGGGCTGCTGGGGCCGATCATGATCGGGCTGGCGTCCGACAAGCTCTTCGGCGCCCGGCGCATGCCGGCCTGTGTGCTCAGCCTGCTGGCGCTGACCGTGGCCCTGGCGTTGTTCATGGGCGCGCTGCACACCGGCAGCGTGATGCTGGTGATGGCTCTGCTGTTTGTGATGGGCCTGACCCTGTACGGGCCGGACTCGATGATCAGCAGCACGGCGGCTATCGACTTCGGCACCGCCAAGGCCGGCGCCACGGCGGCAGGCTTTGTGAACGGGTGTGGTTCGGTGGGGGCGATCCTTGGCGGGCTGCTGCCGGGCTACTTCGATACGGTCACGGTGTTTATCGTATTTGCCGGCGCGGCGTTGTTTTCTTCGCTGGTGCTGATGCCTTACTGGAACGCCCGGCCCACCGTGCTGGCCCAGGTCGGCGACTTTGTGCCAGAGCGCAACGTCACGATCAAACCCTTGCGCACCTGAAGCAGCTGGCCGGTTTTTTGGTGGATTAGAGTGTTTTTGCGCTATAAACTCTGCCCCCAAAGCGCCGGCCAGTAGACGTTTCGGCGCGATGGATAGAAGAGAGTGAGTCATGGGCGCACAGTGGAAAGTCAAACATAAAGAAGCGGCATCCAATGCCAAGGGCAAGATCTTCGGCAAATTGGTGAAAGAAATCACCATCGCCGCCCGCAACGGCGCCGACACCGCGACCAACGCCCACCTGCGTTTGGTGGTAGAACAGGCCAAAAAGGCCTCGATGCCCAAGGAAACCCTGGAACGCGCGATCAAGAAGGGCGCCGGTCTGCTCGGCGAAACCGTGCAGTACCACCGCGTGACCTATGAAGGTTTTGCCCCGCACCAGGTGCCGTTGATCGTTGAATGCGTGACCGATAACATCAACCGTACCGTGGCGGAAATCCGCGTGGCGTTCCGTAAGGGCCAGCTTGGCGCTTCCGGTTCCGTGGCGTGGGATTTCAACCACGTAGGCCTGATCGAAGCCTCGCCGGACAGCCCGGATGCTGACCCGGAAATGGCCGCTATTGAAGCGGGTGCGCAGGATTTTGAAGACGGTGAAGAAGAAGGCAGCACCTTGTTCATCACCGAAACCACCGACCTCGACGCGGTGCAAAAAGCACTGCCGGAGCAGGGTTTCACGGTGTTGTCGGCCAAGCTGGGCTACCTCTCGAAGAACCCGGTAAGCGGTTTGACCGATGAGCAGATGGCTGAAGTCGAAGCCTTCCTGGAAGGGTTGGACAACCATGATGACGTGCAGGATATGTTTGTCGGGTTGGCTGGCTGATTTATAGCTGAATAAAGGCAGGCAAAAATGTGGGAGCTGGGTTGCCTGCTGTGGCGGTTTGTTGGTGTACATATCCGTTGTTGTGGTGATGGCTACTTAGGGTTCCGCCCTGACGGCGGGTCACTTTTGTAAAGACCGGAATGCCGGCCCAGACAAAAGTAACCAAAAAGTCTTCGCCCCACCACTCGGTGCCTCGCCTAGGCTCGGCATGCCCTCACTCCGGCTTGAATCCGTGGGCCGCCGCGATGGGCCATCCTTGGCCCAGCGCGGCTAACCCGGCGTCCTGCCGGGTTACCCACGGATTCAAGCCTGCGTTCGGCCATCGTGGTTAACGGGGCGTCTCAGATCAAGATCAAAATCTACAGCACGGCGGCCTGAAAGCCGACCTGAGTGGTTGAAGCAAGAGCCAGATCAAGTGCAAAGCAACAGCCTGTCTACCTGATGCAACTGGGTCTAAATGTGGGAGCGGGCTTGCTCGCGAATGCGGTGGGTCAGTTGATTCATCTGTCACTGGCCCACCGCATTCGCGAGCAAGCCCGCTCCCACAGTTGACCGCATGCGGTTCTGAATATGAGGTCGGCTGTGGATTTGCATGCACTGAATATCTGCTTTTCTGTGGGAGCTGGCTTGTCGAATCGTCGCACCGCTGCGATGCAGGCACCTCGGTACATCAGGCACACCGAGTTGATGCCATCGCAGGCAAGCCAGCTCCCACATTGTTTAGTGGTGTGGCAGAGACCCCAGCAGCGCTTCGATTTCTTCAAAGCTCGGGCGGGCCAATACATCGGGCTGGCAGCAGCTGTTTTGCAGCGCCATCAGCGCTGCATTATCGAAGCCATCGTCTACCCGCTCCAACAACTCCCCCAGCAACACCCCGAACGCACGCACTTCAATGCGTCGCAACGCCCTGGTTTCCAGGGTGTCCGTCGTTGCATGGAACGACGCCCCGCCAAAGTCCCCGAGCAAGCAGTCGCCCGCCGCATTCCACAGGATATTGTGGCCGTACAGGTCGCCGTGGGTGATGCCGTGCCGGTGCAGATGCGCCGCCACCGAGGCGATGCCGCGTGCCATGCGCAACGCCACTTCAGCACTAAAGCGCGTGCCCGGCGCGTAGATATCGCGGGTGCATGACGCCAGGCTCGGCAAGGCCGCGAGGTTGCGGTAACTCGGGTCGATCAGGTCCATCACCAGGGCTGCCTGGTCATCCGGGTGGCCAACCACGCGCCCCTCGACCTTGATCAGGTTCGGGTGCAGCCCGGCGGCGATGCAGGCCTGCATTTCATGCAGCGGCGAGCCGTCGCTGGTGATCGTGCCTTTGTAGAGTTTGACCGCGACCGGCAACGCTGGCGGCTTCCACAACGCCTTGCGGATGATCCCCGAAGCGCCTTCGCCCAACACCTCGCCCAGTTCCAGTTCAGCCCAAGGGATATTCGGCGTTACATCATCGCCCGCCACGTCAACGGCCATTTCCACCGGGTTACCGGCATAGGCCAGCCAGGTCAGGCTCGGCAGCGTCAGCAACCATGGCGGCAGTTGGGTGAAGCGGTTGGAGGCGATGCGCAGCAGCTCGAGGTTTTTACAGTTGACCAGGCTATGCGGCAGGTCCGTCAGGTGGTTGCCGGCCAGCATCAGCTTTTGCAGCAGTGGCCGCTCGCCCAGCTCGCTGGGCAACTGGCTGATGCAGTTATCGGTGAGGATCAGCCAGCGTAATTGTGGCGGCAAGGCGGCGGCGGGTACGTGGCTGATCTGGTTGGCTTTGAAGCCGATCATGCTCAGGTTGTCGCATTGGCCCAGGCAGGCGGGCAGCTCAGTGAAGGCGTTGTCCGAGCAGAACAGCACGCGCAGGTGCTTCAGCCGATGCAGGTCGTCGGGCAGGCTGCTCAGGGCATTGCCGGTGAGGTTGAGGATTTCCAGGCTGTCGGCCAGCGCGAAGATTTCCGACGGGAATTCGGTCAGCCCGCAAGACAGGTCCAGGCGTGTAATACCGGCCAATTGGCCAGCCTTGAGTTGGGCGAGGGTATTCATGAACGGCGCGGTCACTCGGCAAGGTGGGCGTAAAAGGCGCTCATGATACCGGGTCGGGCGCGGGTTGCGGGCACACCGTGTGTAATTGGTTCAGCCGGCTGGCGGTGCGGGCAAGGTCGATGGCCTGGCCTTCTAGGGCGCGCGCCAAGGGTTGCTGGCCGATCAGGGTCAGGTGTTTGTCCTGGTCGTAGAGCACGTCCACCAGGTTGATAAAGCGCTGTTGCACGGCGATCGGGCAGTCGGCCAAGAAGGGCAGGCCGTCGATGATCCAGTGGTCGAAATCCTCGCACAGCAACAGGTAATCCATCACGGCGGTGAGCTGTTCACACAGGTCGTTGAAGGTGAACACGATGCTGCGCGCCTGATGGCTGCGGCAGAGCAATTGGCGCTTGCCGACCGTCAAGGTCTGCGCCGGGCCAGGTGTGGCGGGCAGCCCGAGGGCGTCGCGCTGGGCGGCGTTACCCGGCCAGACATACTGGCCACCGCTGAAACGCTGCTCGGCATGGGCCTGGGGCAAGCTGCGAAAATCTTCGGGCGAGCTGACTTCCAGCACCTGCATGCGCGTGGCGATCAAGTCGATCACCGGCTTGAAGCGCTCGTGGTACAGCGGGTTGGGCAGCAGGCCCTCGGGGGCGTAATTGGAGGTCACCAGCACCAGCACGCCACGCTGGAACAAGGCTTGGAACAGGCGGCTGATGAGCATGGCATCGCCGATATCGTGGACGTGGAATTCGTCGAAACACAGCACCCGACAATCGGCCAGCAGCGCGTCCAGGGTCACGCCCAGCGCGTCGTGCTGTTCACGGTGCTGGAACATGCCTTGGTGCAGGCGGGTAAAAAATGTGTGGAAGTGCACGCGTTGCTTTTGCGCAATCGGCAGCGCCTGGAAAAACCCATCGAGCAGCCAGCTTTTACCACGCCCCACCGGGCCATGCAGGTACAGGCCGCGCGTGGGCTGGCCGGCGAGCAGGTGCCGGGTCTCGCAGGCGAGCGCGGCAATCGCCTGGGTTTGGCCGGCGCTGAGGGTATAGCCCTGGTCGCGGGCCTTGTTTTCAAAGAACGCCGGGATAGGCGAGGCGCTGGTCAACGCGGTTTTTTTACCCAGCAGACGCTGAATCAGGGATAGCACAGCCAATGCACGTCACTCTGTCTTTCGGTGGTTGCCCACTTTAGGGCGCTCACGTCGATTTGACCAATACAGAACGGCGCCCCCAGCTATCTCGAAAAGGCATGTTACGCCCGCCATCGGGCTGAGACTGGCAGTTTCGCCCTTTGTGGCTAACCTCTTACAGAGCAGTCACCCCTGTACAAGGATTTGGGGCAGTGAAGGGACGAGGCGTTTTGGCAGTCATGGGCACGATGCTCTGCAGTACGGTTTACGCTGCGCAACTCCAGGTGGAGGTGCGCATCGACGTGCAGCGGGGCTGCCAGTTGGTGGGCACTACCCGCAGTGCTGGCATCGAGCAACTTGGCGTATTGGATTTTGGCAGCGGCCCGCGTCTGGATGACCCGGCCGGGCCCCTGAGTGCGGCCCTGATCAGCCAGCGCCAGCCGCGCCTTGAGTGTAACCCCGACACCCCTTACCAACTGCGCGTTGACGGCGGCCTGCATGGCGGCACCGGCGAAGTGCGCTACCTGAGTGCTGCGACACCTTCGAGCAAACCGATTCCCTACCGTATTTATGCCGACGCGGCGCGGCGTATTCCCTTGCCGGTCAACGAACCGCTGAGTGGGCGCGTGCCGGACTCCGGCAGTGTCGACCTGCCGCTGTATGGGCGCATTGAGCCGCTCAAGGCCATTCCGGCGGTCGGTCGCTACACCGACCTGCTCAAGGTCACCGTCACATGGTAAGCCGCGGCTGGGCCCTGGTGGCCATGGGCGGGCTGTTGCTGCTGGCCGATGACGCCCAGGCGGCCGTCGCCGGGCAGATCCACGCACGGCTGGTGATTACCGCCAGTTGCCAGGTGAGTAAAGACATCGAGAGTGCGCCGGTGAGCCCCGCCGGCGGTAGCGCGTTACTGGATTTCGGCACCCAGGGCCCGACGTGGAGCAACCCCTTGGGCGCGGGCGTTACCGACGGCAGCAAGGCGCCGCTGTCGGTGTCCTGCAACCCCTCGGTGGTCAGCAGCTTCACCGTGACCATCGACGGCGGCGCCCACGGTGACGGCACTACAAGGCGCCTGAGTAACGGGCGCCAGACCATTCCCTATCAACTCTCGGCTGACCCGCTCGGCCGGCGCAGCTACAGCATTGGCGAGCAACGCAATTTCGTCGTGACCAAGGGCACACAAGTACCGATCCCGGTATTCGGCTCGGTGGTGGCGAATACCAGGGCCTTACCGGCCGGCATCTACACAGACACCCTGACGGTGACTCTGGATTGGTAAACCATGAGGATGGACATCATGCATGCACTTATAGCGAAGGCGGTTTTTCCATTGATGGCGTTGGTGTGGGTGTCGGGCGCACAGGCGGCGACGGTGGCCGGTACGGTCAGCGCCACCCTGGTGCTCACCAGCAGCTGCCAGGTCAACGGCGCCGCAGCCACTGGCGGGATGAGCTTCGGTAACTTGAACTTCGGTACCGCCAACAGCCTGTTCACCGAAGCCGACGGCCAGGTGTTGGGCGGCGGTGGCGGGGCGTTGTCGATCCTGTGTTCGGCGGGTACGTCACCGACGTTGACGGTGTCTGCCGGTGCCCACGACGGCCAGTCCGTGGGCGGTGGCCGCGCGCTGTATGACGGGGTGGCCAACTACGTGCCGTATGACCTCTACACCGACAGCGGCCACTCAACGCTGCTGGCCATCGGCGGAGTGATCAACCTGGCGCCGAGCACCGGCGTGGCCCAGGCCGTGAATATCTACGGCAAGGCCAATGGCAAGGCGGGCTTACCGGCCGGTACTTACACCGACACGGTTAACGTGACCCTGACGTTCTAAGTGCCATGGGCCGGTCAGGATGGGCAGCGTTGGCGGTGTGCATCGGCTGGGGAATGCCGCTGTCGCTGTTGGCGGTGACCAGCCAGTCGTTCCAGGTCAGCGCGACGATCACGCCAGGGTGCCTGGTGGTCGGCGGCGCCAGCAATTACGGCAGTCTGGTATTCGGCACCTATTCGGCGTTGGCCACCAGCACGGCGTCTGTCGCGCTGACCGGCGGCGTGACACTGCAATGCACGCCGGGTGTGGCGCTGAGCATGAGTGTCGATGGCGGTTTGCATAACAACAGCGGGCGGCGGATGCAGCTCAATAGCGGCACTGCCCAAGTGGCTTATCAATTGTTTCGGGACGCGGCATTCAGCCAGAGCCTGGGCATCAGCCAAAGCGTGAGCGTGGCCTACAGCAACGCCAATAACATCACCTTGCCGATTTATGGGCGAGTGCAATTACCGGGTAACCAGCCTGGGGGGACGTACAGCGACACGTTGCAGGTGCAGCTGTCGTGGTAAGGCTTTCGGTATAAGGAGTGAGATCTATGTGTGCAGCTTCCCGGCACGGGTGGGCAGCGGGTTTGAGCGGGTTGTTGATGTTGGCGGCGGGGCAGGTCCAGGCGGCCAGTTCGGTGCTGATCTGGCCAATCGACCCGGTGCTGGAGGCCGACCAACAGGCCAGCGCGCTGTGGCTGGAGAACCGCGGCACCGAGACCGCCAACCTGCAGATCCGCGTGTTTGCCTGGACCCAGAGCGGTTTTGACGAGCAATACCAGAACCAGCGCGATGTGATTGGCAGCCCGCCGGTGGCGAAAATCGAGCCGGGGCAAAAGCAGTTGGTGCGCCTGACCCGAACCAAAGAGGTGCCGCCAGGCCAGGAGCTGGCCTATCGCATCATCATCGATGAGATCCCTTCGGCCACGCCGCCGCCGGCCCCGGCGGATGGCAAGACCGCCGCTGCTATCCGCTTCCAGATGCGCTATTCGGTGCCGTTGTTTGCCTACGGCCCGGGCCTGTGGAGCAAGGTTGACGGCACCCGAGACCGCGATCCGAAAACCGCCGGCAAGCCGGATCTGAGCTGGAAAAAAGTCAGCGTGGGCGGGCGCAATTACGTCGAGATGCGCAACCAGGGCGCCGTGCATGCGCGCCTCACCGATGCCACGTTCAAGCAGGGCGGCCAGCCGCGGCCCTTGGTGGAAGGCTTGATGGGCTATGTGCTGCCGGGCGCGACCATGCGCTGGCCGGTGCCGGCCGGTTTGCCGGCCGATCAGCCGTTGCAGGTGCGCATCAATGGGGCAACGCAAGTGGAGAATCTCGCGCCGGGACGCTGACTCAGTGTGGCAGGGCATGGAGTAGGCCCTGGTGTTAACAACGGATGGAGATGTCCATTGATGGACACAAAGCCTTGGTGAGCCAGGATCGGGCTCGATGTCTATGGCGATCGGTGTGGGTGGTGGGGGGCTTGTCTGGCTTGGTGCTGGCGCCGCCGGGCTTCGCCGCGCCGTTGCCGCCCCCGCCCAGCAGTATGGAGGCTGTTGCCGATGCGCAGTTGTTCCTGGAACTGGTGGTCAACCAGATGGACACCGGCCGCGTGGTCGCCGTCAATCAGCGGGCCGGGCAGCTGTTCTTGCCGGCGTCGGTGCTGCAGGAGGTTGGCGTGAAGTTGCCAGGCGACGTGCCGGTCGAGGTTGCACTGGAGAGCTTTCCCGGCCTGCACACCGATTACGACAGCCAGGGCCAACGCCTGATACTGAGCGTGCCGCCGGCCTGGCTGCCGGAGCAATTTATCGGCAACCGCAACAACTACCCACGCACCCAGGCACTGACCAGTTTCGGCGCATTGCTCAACTATGACGCCTACCTGAACGACACCGACGATGCGGGCACCTACCTCGGTATCTTCAACGAAGTGCGGCTATTCGATACCTGGGGCACGTTGTCCAACACCGGCCAATACCGCACCACCATTGGCCGGGAAACCGCCGGCAGTAGCCTGGACAATGGCTATCGACGCTATGACACCACTTGGCGATTCTCTGACGATGAACGCCTGTTGACCTATGAAGCGGGCGATGTGATCAGCGGCGCCTTGCCCTGGAGCACCTCGGTGCGCCTGGGCGGTGTGCAACTGTCGCGCGACTTTGGCGTGCGCCCGGATCTGGTCACCTACCCGCTGCCGCAGTTTGCCGGGGAGGCGGCGGTGCCGTCGTCGGTGGACCTGTTTATCAATGGCTATAAATCCAGCAGTGCCGACCTGCAGCCGGGGCCGTACACCCTGACCAACGTGCCGTTTATCAACGGTGCCGGCGAGGCGGTGGTGGTCACCACCGATGCACTGGGCCGCCAGGTGTCGACCACGGTGCCGTTCTATGTCACCAGTACCCTGCTGCAAAAGGGCTTGTCGGACTTCTCGGTGGCGGCGGGTAATTTGCGTCGCGACTACACTTTGCGCGATTTTGGCTATGGCCCTGGCGTGGCCAGCGGCACCTTTCGCTATGGGGTTTCCGACGCGTTTACCCTCGAAAGCCATGCCGAAGCTTCCAATGACCTGACCCTGGGCGGTGTCGGCGGCAACCTGCGGGTCGGTAACTTTGGCGTGCTCAATACCGCCGTCAGCCAAAGCCAGTACGACGGCCGGACTGGCCAGCAATTGAGCCTGGGCTACCAATACAGCAACCAGCGCTACAGCCTGTCGTATCAACGAGTCGAGCGCCGCGAGCAATACGCCGACCTGAGCCTGATCGATACGCCTTACGCCAGCCTCAGCAAGCGCAGCCAGCAGGCAACAGTGAGCCTGAACCTGAATAACTTCGGCAGCCTGGGCGTCGGCTATTTCGATGTGCAGGCGGCCGATGATTCGCGCACCCGTCTGGTGAACCTGACCTGGAGTAAGCCGCTGTGGCGCAACAGCAGTTTTTACCTGTCGGCCAACCATGAAGTGGGCGACAGCAGTTGGGCAGTGCAGGCGCAGGTGGTGGTGCCGTTCGACGTGTACGGCAGCCTCAGCGTGGGCACCGAGCGCAGTAAAACCGGCGAGAGCCTGCAGCGGGTCAACTACAGCCGAGCCGTGCCGGCCGAAGGCGGCGTGGGCTTTAACCTGGGCTATGCCAGCGGTGATGGGCCGGCTTATCGCCAGGCCGACCTGACCTGGCGCCTGCAGTCGGTGCAATTGCAGGCCGGCGTGTACGGCAGCAGCGACGCCGAAACCCGTTGGGCCGACGCCAGTGGCTCGCTCGTGTGGATGGACAATCAAGTGTTCGCCGCCAACCGCGTCAACGATGCGTTTGTGGTGGTGAGCACCGACGGCGTCAGTGGTGTGCCGGTGCGCTACGAGAACCAGGTGGTGGGCGAAACCGATCGCAACGGCCACTTGCTGGTGCCGTGGACCAGTGCTTACTACCGCGCCAAATATGAGATCGACCCACTGAACCTGCCATCCAACGTGCAGGTGCCCAACGTCGAGCAACGGGTGGCCGTGCGTCGTGGCAGTGGCTACTTGCTGGAATTCCCGGTGCGCCAGGTGATCGCGGCGAGCATCACCTTGGTCGACGCCCAGCACCAGGACTTGCCCCTGGGCAGCCAGGTGCGGCACGAGCAAAGCGGCGCGCAGGCGGTGGTGGGGTGGGACGGCCTGGTGTACCTGGAAAACCTGGCGGCCCATAACACCTTGCAAGTCACCTTGGGTAACGGCCAGACCTGCCAGGCAACGTTTGAGCTGGATACCACCCAGGCCCAGGTGCCACTGATCGGGCCACTGGTGTGCCAATGAAATAAGGAGTGTGCGTGTGCGGGTCAAGGAATGGCTGTTGCGGGGCGTGTTGCTGGCGGGCCTGGGCGTGTCGGCGCAGGTGCAGGCCGTGTGCTCGGTGGTGGCCACGGTACCGGCCAGCTTTGGCACCACGGTGAGTTCGATGACCGTGCGCACCACCTCCCAGCCCAGTTCGACCACCAACGCCGGCTTGAGCTGCACGCCTGCGGTATTGTCGGTACTGACCTCCAATGACCATTTTTATGCGACTGTCAGCGGTTCGCCCCAAGGGGGGCTGGTGGGGCCGACCGGTGATGTCATTAACTATACGATCTATGCCAACAACACCACGGCGTTCCCAATGACACGCGGCACCGCCTTCGATTTTGGCGGCAGCGGCGGCATTGCCGCCTCCCTTGGCCTGGTGTTCGGGCCGGGCACCAAAGTCGTGCCGCTGTACTTCGCCACCACCCTAGGCAGCAACGTGGCGTCGGGAGTGTACAGCGAAACCCTGAGTATTTTCTGGAACTGGAACTATTGCTCGGGCATTGGCATTGGCGGGATCTGCCTGGGCCGTGAGATCAACAACGGCACCACTACACTGACGGTGAGCATGACGGTGGTCAACGACTGCCAGATCACCACGCCACCGATTGCCTTTGGCAGCGCGCCGGTGGTCAGCGCCTTTGCCACCGTCAACGGCCAGGCCAGTGTGGCCTGCACCAAGGGCAGCGCCTACACCGTCGGCCTCAGCGATGGGCAGAATCCGGTGAGCGTGGGCGGGCGGCGGCGGATGATTTCCGGCAGTAACTTTCTCGCCTACGACATCTTCATGAGTGCCGGCACTACGCGCTGGGGCAGTGTGGGCGCAGCGCGACGGGCCAGCTCCTCGGCCGAGATCAACCCCGGCAACGGCCTGGGCACCGGCAGCCAGGTGTTCAACTACAACGCCAGGATCTACACCGACCAAACCACGCCGCCGGGCGGCACCTACATTGATAATGTGGTGCTGGATGTGGGCTTCTAGTACAGGTACGCGCGGTCAAAATGTGGGAGCGGGCTTGCTCGCGAATGCGGTGGGTCAGTCAATTCATCTGTCACTGATAGACCGCATTCGCGAGCAAGCCCGCTCCCACAAAAACCTGTCTTGATCGTCTAGAACTTCAGCAGGTGCGTAGCCGGCTGGTCCACCGGGCTGACCATCGCATAGTTGTATCCGCCACCGGACCAGTAATCGGCCTGCAACCCGTCGGCGCTGCGGCTGCCACGCGGCAGGAAGCCGTTTTCCGGTCCCGGCGGGCGGATATAGAAGCTGATGCGATGGCCTTGCTGATCCTCATACAACACCATCGCTGCCGCACCTTGCTCAGTGGTGAGCAGGCGCCCGCTCACCGGCTTGAAACCGGCCTTGCTCAAATCGGGCAGGCGATGGGCCTGGTTGAAATAGCGATCAAGCCACGCCTGCATAGTGCCGCCATCGTCGGCGCTGAAGTCGGCGGGCATGATGCCGTCCTGGGCAAACAGGCGGAACGCCTGCATAGCATCGGCCATCGGCAACATCGGTGGCTGGGTCGCTTCGCGGGCGTGCCAACCGCCAAGGCCGCCGAGGCAGACCGCGATCAGCAGTACGGCGGCGCTGGCCAGGTGGCGGCGCGATTGATGCCGAAGGCGTTGGCGAATCAGCGCCGGGTCGAGGCCGGGGTTGGCCGGTTGCTGCAACGTCCCGCTCAAGGCCGCGCGCAGGGCGTGTGCATCCTGTTGCCAGGCATGCACCTGGGCGGCTATTTCAGGGTGGGCAGCCAACCAGGTTTCAAGCACGCGACGGTCGCTCTCCGGCAGTTGGTGATCGACGTAGGCATGCAAATCGCGTTCGCTGGGGGGCAGGCTGATCATTTGAGTATCCGCAGGGCAGGGCTGGTAATTTCGCCTTCGCTGAGTTGCCGCAAGGCTTGGCGCGCACGGGACAGGCGCGACATCACGGTGCCCACCGGCACCGCCAGGATCTCGGCGACTTCCTTGTAACTTAACCCTTCGACCGACACCCACAGCAGCAGTGCCCGTTGCTCGGTGTTGAGTTGGTCGAAGGCGCGCAGGGTCGATTGGGCCATCACCGTGCGCTCCACCGAGGGTTGCGTATCGTCACGGCCGGTAAAGAATTCAAGCATGCGTGCATAACGCCGGCTGCGCCGGTGGGCGTCGAGGAACTGGCGGTAGAGGATCGAGAACAGCCAGGCACGCAGGTCGCCTTCCAGGCGTTTGTCGGCCCAACTGATGATCGCGCGTTCGAGCGTGGACTGCACCAAGTCGTCGGCGCTGCTGGTGTTACGCGTCAAGGACACGGCAAAGCGTCGCAGCCTGGGGATGAGTTCACGTAACGGTTCGTCGAGCTCGTGCATGGGCGTGAATTCTGGTCGGTTGTGCAGAGGAAGACGCCAGACAACGTAGCTTATTCCATCAAGGGCTGTAAGAAATTTGGGCCTTCCTGTAGGGGTTATCTGCTCTGTATACGGACCTGTAATACCGTTTCCACCGCTCAATCAATCCATGTAACCGCCGCGAACACTTTCGCGCAGTTCATTGATGAGGGTGTGTGCATGACATTTTCTCCGACCGACAAACAGTTCTTTTCCCGAGCCGCTCTGGCCCATTTGCCTGCCGCCCAACGTGTGGTGTTTGAGCAATGGGGCTGTGGTATTTGGGCCAAGCCTGCCTATGGCAGTGTGCACCTGGCGATCGAAACGCAAGCGGCGTTGACGCCCCAGGCAATCGCTGCAGTGTGGGCGGGACAGCGTATCAGTTACGAACAACTCAACCGTCAAGCCAACCGATTGGCCGCGCGTCTGATTAAGCTGGGCGTTAAGCGCGGTGACACAGTGGGGCTGTTTGTCGAGCGTTCGATCGCCATGCTGGTAGGGCTTCTGGCGGTGTTGAAAACTGGAGCTGCGTATGTGCCTCAAGACGCCAGAATCGTGCCGACCGTGCAATTGGGCATGGTGCTGGAGTCGTTGACCAGTCCCGTGATTCTGACCTTGTCGAACCTGGCCGATCGCCTGCCGGCCGATGCGGCCCCGCGCAGCCTGTGCCTGGACAGTTTCCTCGCCGAAGAGCCCTTTATCGCCGAGGACAACGCCCCTGTAGTCGCTGCCGGCGACACCGATGACCTTTGCTTCGTGCTGTTCACTTCCGGCACGACCGGGCGGCCCAACGGCGTGTGTGTCAGCCACCGCAACGTATGCAACATCTTGCTCACGCAGCCGGGACAGATGGGCATGGCACCGGGCCGTAACGTGGGGCAAATCCTCAACATCGGCTTTGATATGGCGGCCTGGGAAATCCTCGGTTGCCTGGCCCATGGGGCGACTTTGCTGATTCGTGATAAGGACATTGCGCAAACCGCTGCGCAATGCCACGTGCTGATCGCCACCCCCTCGATACTGGCGAACCTTGACCCCACGCAATGTCCTGACCTCCAAGTGGTCGCCGTCGCGGGAGAGCCCTGTTCCCAGGTACTGGCCGACCGTTGGGCCGAGCAATGCACCTTCTACAACGGCTGCGGGCCTACCGAAACCACCATCGTCAACACGTTGCACCGGCATGTGCCCGGCACGTTGTTGACCATCGGCAAACCGACTCCGAATAACACCGTGTATGTGCTCGACGAACACGGCCGTGCCTGTGAACTGGGTGAAACCGGTGAAATGTGGGCCGGCGGCGTCGGGGTAACGGTCGGTTACTTGAACAATACCGCGCTGACCCAGGAGCGCTATCGCCCGGACCCTTTTATGGGAGGGGACGCCATGATGTTTCGCACACGGGACCTGGGGCGCTGGACGGCAGACGGTCAACTGGAACACTTGGGGCGCGTCGATGATCAGGTGAAAGTGCGTGGCTTTCGTGTGGAACTGGACGCTGTATCCACAGCCCTGGAAGCTGGCGATGGCTGCATGCGGGCGGTCACATTGAAGTTGGACACCCGCACCCTGGTGGCTTTCGTCTCGCCTGCCAGTGCGAATGTTCAATCGTGCCGAGCCCGTTGCCAGGAGCGCCTGGCTTACTACTGCGTGCCGACATCCATCTACGCGGTGGAGCATTTTCCGCTGACCGCCAGGGGCAAGATCGACAAAGCTGTGCTGCTGCAGCAGGCCGTCGCAGCCGAGGTGGCCCAGCATGATTGATGCATTGACCCGTACCGTTGTGCCGCCCAAGCCGGCACTGTGGCGTCGCTGGAGCTCATTGCCAGCGTTTTCCTACTACAACCGCCTGGCAGCACTGGTGTTGATGGTTAATGCGGTGTTTGCGCTGCTGGCTGTCGATTTCCATGGCGTTACGGTTGAAACGCTTTCGAATCTGGTGTTGATCAACCTGTCGTTGGCCATCCTGATTCGCCAGCAATACCTGGTCAATGCGCTGTTTTGGCTGGCCACCCGCGTGCCTGTCACCTGGCCATTGCGCGTGCGCCGCAGTGCGGCCAAGGTCTACCATTTTGGCGGGTTGCACAGTGGCGCGGCCCTGGCGGCTACGGCCTGGTTCATGGCGATGGTCGGTATTCAGGTTGCACGTTATCTGCGTCAGCCCGACAGCGTGTCGTTAGCCTGGATGTGGCTTACTGGTGTGTTGCTCGGCCTGCTGCTGTTGATGGTGATCATGGCGCAGCCGTGGATTCGCAACCGATTTCACAATGGCTTCGAGCGAGTCCATCGGTTCGCCGGCTGGAGCGCGCTGCTGTTGTTCTGGGCACTGACGTTACTGGCGTCCAGCGAAACTTCAACCCGCCTGTTACACAGTGGGTCATTCTGGATGCTGGTGCTGTTGACGCTGAGCATCGTCTTGCCGTGGTTGCGCCTGCGCAAGGTCGCCGTTGAACATATCCGGCCTTCCGGGCATGCGGTCATTACGCGCTTCAGCCACACCACGCCCTTCGCGGGGTCCTCAACTGCGATCAGCCGCCACCCTCTGCTGGAGTGGCACTCATTTGCCAATATCCCCGCGCCGGGCGAGGCGGGGTTTCGCCTGATCATTTCCCGCGCCGGTGACTGGACCGGGCGCTTCATCGAAGACTTGCCCAGCCACGTCTGGGTCAAGGGCATCACCACGGCGGGCGTCGCCAATGTCGAAACTCTGTTCAAGTCAGTGGTGTACATCGCCACCGGCAGCGGTATCGGCCCGGTCATGCCGCATTTGCTCGCCGCCCAGGTGCCGATCCAGTTGATCTGGTCCACCCGCAGCCCGCGCAAGACCTATGGCGATGAGCTGGTCGACGAAATCCTGCGGGCGCAACCTGGAGCATTGATCTGGGACACCGATGAACGGGGCAAGCCGGACCTGGTGCAGTTGGCCTATGGCGCTGTGCAAACCTTCGGTGTGGAAGCGGTGATCTGTATTGCCAACCAAGCGTTGACCCAGCGTGTGGTGCACGAGATGGAAGCCCGCGGCATACCCGCGTATGGCGCGATATGGGATTCCTGACACCGCGACATTGAGGCTCGAAATTAATCAGCAGAGGTGTTTATGAATGTAGTAGTAGAACGTCATGACCGGGTAGTGCTGGTCAGGCTTAATCGCCCGCAGGTCAAGAATGCGCTGAGTTCGGCACTGATGACGGAGTTGATCAGCCGTCTGGAGGCACTGGACCAAGACCCGCAGATCGGCTGTTTTGTTATCACCGGTACGTCCGACTATTTTGCTGCCGGGGCCGATATCAAGGAGATGAGCGCCAAGTCTTACCTGGACATGCTTAACGAGGACTATTTCGTCGGCTGGGAAGCCTTTACCCGCCTGCGCACGCCAACGATTGCTGCTGTTGGCGGCTACGCGTTTGGCGGCGGTTGTGAGCTGGCGATGATGTGCGACATGATTTTTGCCGCCGATACGGCGACGTTTGCCCAGCCGGAAATCAAGCTGGGGGTTATCCCCGGCATGGGCGCGACCCAGCGCTTGACCGGGCTGATCGGCAAGGCCAAGACCATGGACATGGTGTTGACCGGTCGGCCGATGACGGCTCAAGAGGCGGAACAGGCGGGGTTGGTGGCACGTGTGTACCCGACGGCCGATTTGTTGGCGCAGACACTGCTGGTGGCTGCGCAGATCGCCGGGTTCTCGCGTACCGCCACGCGGGCGGCGCGGGAGGCGGTTGAGCAAGCCTTGGAACTTGGGCTACACGATGGCGTGCGCCTGGAGCGCCGGCTGTTTCACCAGTTGTTCGCGACGCCTGATCAGCAGGAGGGCATGCAGGCATTTTTGAACAAACGCCCGGCAGTGTTCAACGCGGTGTAAAAGAGCGCTCGGCTCGCGGCGCATCTGCTCTGAAAAAAACTACAGTGACGAGGGAATAGACCTACGTGGGATTCGTCTCATAGTTCATTTTCCCTGCGGCCACGTGCCCTGGAGTTTTTCATGGTAGATCACTCATCGCCGCCACGTACGCCCCTCAGTACCGCCAGTTTGTTAGTCAGGCTGGCGTGTATTGGCGGTGTAGTGGCTGTCGTTGCCGGGGCGTTCGCCTACGTCAATGGCACGCTTGACCCACAGCGCCTGCGTCCCAAAACCCTGGTCAATGCCTTGGAAACCAATAACGGTGTACACCCTGGGTTTCGGCGTAACCATGCCAAGGGCGTGTGTGTGGCCGGTTACTTCGAGAGCAGCCCGGAGGCGCGCGCTTACTCCAGTGCCCAGGTGTTCAGCGCGGCGAAAACCCCGGTAATCGGTCGATTCGCCTTGCCCAGCGGCAACCCTTACGCGCCGGACAGCAGTGTGCCGATCCGCAGTTTCGCCTTGCAGTTCAGCCAGGCCAATGGCCAGCAATGGCGCACGGGGATGAACAGCATGCCGGTGTTCCCGGTGGGCACGCCTGAGGCGTTTTACCAGATGCTCAAGGCCGGCGCACCCGAGCCGGCCACCGGCAAGCCGAACCCGGCCAGTATGCCGGCGTTTTTTGCCGCGCACCCCGAGACGGCGCCGTTCCTGGCGTGGGTCAAGACCGCCAAGCCCTCGGCCAGTTACGCGACCGAAACCTACAACGGCATCAATGCCTTTTACCTGGTAAATGCCGATGGCCAGCGCCAGGCGGTGCGTTGGGGCGTAGTGCCACAAAGCCAGGATGCGGCGGGAGATACTGCGCCATCCGGGGCGGATTTCCTCGAAAAAGACTTGGTACAGCGCTTGGCGGCAGGCCCGCTGCGTTGGCAATTGAGCATGACCCTGGCCAACCCCGGCGACCCGCTGGACGACGCCAGTAAAGCCTGGACCGGCGAGCACAAGGTGCTCAACGCCGGTACCCTGGTGCTGCAAAGCAGCCAGCCGCAAGCTGACGGCGATTGCCGCGATATCAACTTTGACCCGCTGATTCTTCCCAGTGGTATCCAAGCCTCCAATGACCCGCTGCTGGCTGCACGTTCGGCCGCCTATGCCAGTTCTTATGTACGCCGCGCTGGCGAAGTCAGCCCGCTGCACAGTGCCCCTCAGGAGTCGAAGCCATGAATGCCCAACCACGGTTCTTCGCGCCGCTGGCGCGCTTGCTGCATTGGCTGATGGCGCTGATGGTGATTGCCATGTTGTTTATCGGCGCGGGCATGGCGGCATCGGTATCGGAGCGCCACGAGTGGCTGATTCACCTGCACAAGCCGCTGGGTATCGCGATTCTGGCGTTGGTGATCGTGCGACTGGTGGTGCGCTTTTCCACCCGGCAACCGCCGCTGCCGGTTGACCTGCCGCTGTGGCAAGTGCTGGCGGCCAAGGCGTCCCACGTAGTGTTGTATGCGTTGATGCTGGTATTGCCGCTGCTGGGCTGGGCGATGATTTCAGCGGCCGGTGACCCGGTGATGCTCAGCAGTTCGGTGCAGTTGCCGGCATTGGTATCCGCCAATGCACCGTTATTTGCGCTGCTGCGCAAGGCCCATGGCTACCTGGCCTACCTGTTGTTTCTGACGGTGCTGTTGCACCTGGCGGCGGCGTTGTTCCACGGACTGATTCGCCGTGATGGTGTGCTGCAAAGCATGACCGGCACCAAAGGCTGATGCCGGGGGCAGGGCGGGTCAGCGCAGGGTGGTGACGATATGTGCCACGCTGCTTAACACGTCCTTGCCCAGTTGTTTGGAGCGCTCACCGGACCAACCGGTTTTCAGGTTGGGGGCGTCGTCGTTGTCCTTGAAAGGCATCTCCAGGGTCAGCGACAGGCAGTCGTACTGCTGGCCAACAGCATTGCAGGCCAGGGTCATGTTGGCTTCGCCCGGCAGGTCGCGGGTGTAGCCGTGGGTGGTCTGGAAGTCGCGGGTCAGGCCGCTCAAATGGCTGCGGAAGGTTTTTTCCAGTGCTTCGATACGCGGCGTGTAGCCGGGGTTGCCTTCGCAGCCAGCGGTGAATACGTAGGGGATTTCTTCATCGCCATGGATATCGAGAAACAGGTCGACGCCGTATTTCTCCATCTGCTGCTGGGCGAACAGCACTTCCGGGGTGAGCGCCTCGCTGGCGTTCTGCCAGGCGCGGTTGAGGTCCTGGCCCATGGCATTGGTGCGCAGGTGCCCATGGAAGGCGCCATCGGGGTTCATGTTGGGTATCAGGTACAGGTCGGACACGGCCAGGAGTTTTTTCAGCTCAGCATCACCGTCCTGTTGCAGGCGCTCGATGACGCCTTCCATAAACCATTCAGCCATGTGTTCGCCGGGATGCTGCTGGGCGATGATCCACACCTTGCGCTGGCCTTCGCCACCTTTGCCGCGGCGTAGCAATTGGATATCACGGCCCTCGGCGCTTTTGCCGGTGGCGAGCAGTTGGGTACCGGCGCGGCTCAACGCCTGTTCGATCAGCCAGTCGTGACGCTCACGGCTGTAAGGTTCGAAGTAGGCGAACCAGGCTTGCTTCTCGCGGGTCTCCAGGCTGATATGCAAGGTATCGCCATCAAAGCGCGTGGGCACACGGAACCAGTTGACGTGGTCGTAGGACGCCACGGCGTTGTAGCCGCTCCAGGCGTTTTTATACGACGAATGGCTGGCGTTGCTCAGGCGGAAGGTGTGGGTATGGCCCACATGCATGCCTTCGGCCTTGAAGTGAAACCATTGGAAGTGTGCGCTGCGGGTATCGGGTTTGATCGCCAGCAACAACTGGTAAGCGTCGCTGGCATCCAGGACCTGGATATTGCCGCTGTCGAAGTCGGTGCTGATCTTGATAGAGGTCAAGGCCACTGTCATGGTCTGGCTGCCTGCGTATGATTGTTGTGGCGGATATCTTACACAGGAGAGAGGCAAAATCTTGGTGCAAAATTGTTGCACGGGGGAAGGGGGCGTCGTCCTTGACGCCGCAGCAGCTTAGAATCTATGAGATTGATTCTCAAGCGCTATTTCGCAAAGATCCGGGCTAGAGCGTTCGATCGGCTTTCTTTTGGCGATGCTCTTTTGCTACCATGCGCGCCATCAAGCAACACACAGTCTTCATTAGCCTGAAGCCACGCCAGAAAAACTGGCAAAAAAAAGACCCGGCCAAAGAGCCGGGTCAAAAACCGTGATTAGCCTGATGAGGAGATATTCCAAGAGTCCGACCTAAGGTCCCTTGGTCTATCGACTGATCTCGCGATCAGCTGGGTCCAATAATAATCATTATCATTTGCAAGTCAAATGTTTTTATCCCTGGGATAGAAATATTTTTCTTTCGTGCCTGTCAGGCGTTCGCCTGGGCAGCGGGCACGTGCAATGCCTGCTCCACCATCGCTTTGGCCATATCAATCAAATACACCACCGAAAAGGCCAGGTCGCGCTGATTGCCTTGCCGGCTACTTGCCGATTCGTAAGCGGCAGCCGCCGCACTGCGTAGCAGGTCCGATGCGTGCACCAGGGCGTCTTCCTGGCTGATGCCGGGCCGGATGTCAAAAAAAGCCGGGTCTGGCGTGGGTGCCGATACATCTTCTTTCAAGTAATAATCGAGTGCCCGTTGTGCGGCGCCACTGCTGCGCAGCGTCAGCAGTTCGTCGGTTTCGGGCGTGCTGGGCAGGTGATTCGGGAGGGTCATCATGAGGGCGATTACTCTGTCTGGACGTTGAAAACCTGCACCTGATAGTAATACGAATCGTATTTATGTCATTTGATGGATTACTACAAACTGTTTATTGTCGTGGCCACTGCGCAACGTATCGTCACGCCCATGGATAACTGGATAGCGTTGGTCAAAGCCAACATGAAAGACCGCAAGGTCACGCAGGATGAACTGGCCGAACGCTTGGGCATGTCCCAGGGCGGCGTCGGCCATTGGCTCAATAAGCGTCGTGTGCCAAGCCTGGCGGACATGAACCGGGTGCTGGCCGAGCTGGGGCTCGGCTACCTGGAAGTCGCGCTGGAGATTCGCGAAAAGGCCGACGAAACGCCAGTGCTGGAAAAACACTACAACCCGTACTTCCGCTACCCGGTCAGCGACTGGAAGGGCGTCTGCGAAATCCGCGAAGAGCGCCCCGCTTACGGCGCGGCACGTTTCGAACTGACCGATTACCACGCCCAGGGTGAAGCCTTCTGGCTGCCCGTAACGGGCGATGCCATGACCGCGCCCAGCGGGCTGAGCATTGGTGCGGGCATGATGATCCTGGTGGACCCGGCCATCGAACCCGAACCCGGCAAGCTGGTGGTCGCGCAATGGCCCGACAGCACCCAGGCGACCTTTCGCCAATTGATCGAAGAGAGCGGCCAGCTTTACCTGGTGCCGCTCAACCCGACTTATCCCAAACAGCGGTTCACCGACGCGTGCCGAATCCTCGGAGTGGTGGTGCAAGCCACGGCGAAGTTCTAGCCCGCGGCTTCCAGCTCTACCAGAGCGCTGCCTTCGGCGACCATTTCGCCTTCCTGGCAAAACAGCGCCTTGACCACCCCGGCCAGGGGCGCGCGGATGCTGTGCTCCATCTTCATGGCCTCCAGCACCACCAGTTGAGTGCCGGCCTCGACGCTCTGGCCCACATCCACCAGCACCCGCACGATGCTGCCGTTCATCGGCGCCGTGAGGCCGCCTTGAGTAGTCTGGTTGGCCTCGACCGCAGCAATCGGGTCAAACAGGCTGACGGCCTGCATCTGGCCGTCCCAGCGCAGGTACAGAATGCCTTCGCTGCGCACCGCCAGATGCGTGCGGCGTACGCCCTGGTGTTCGATCAGCAATTGATCGCCACGCAACTGCGCGACGCCGCCCTGCAACGTCACCAGCCGGTCCTGCCCGGCGCAGCTCAAATGCAACGATACTTGCGCAGGCAACCCGGCACGAAAACCTCGGGTATCCGCCCACGGGCCATCACCGGCGGGTTGGCTCTGTATAAACGCCGCACCCGCCGCCTGCCAGAACTCATCGCTTAAAGCACCGGGCGCTGGCAGCAGCTCATCCTGATAGCGCGGGATAAACCCGGTATCGAGTTCAGCCGCCGCAAACGCCGGATGGCCGATGATGCGCCGCAAAAAACCGAGGTTGGTCTTGAGCCCGCCTACTGCGAACTCGTCGAGCATACTTACCAGGCGCAGGCGTGCCTGTTCGCGGTCTTCGCCCCAGGCGATCAGCTTGCCGAGCATCGGGTCATAGAAGGGCGAAACGTTGTCGCCTTGCTCTACACCGCTGTCGACGCGACGGCCCGGCCCCGGCGAAGATTCTCGGTACAGCGCCAGGTGGCCGGTGGCCGGCAGGAAATCATTGGCCGGGTCTTCGGCGTACAAGCGCACTTCAATCGCATGGCCGATCAACGGCACCTGATCCTGGGTGATCGGCAGCGGCTCGCCCTGAGCCACACGAATCTGCCACGCGACCAGATCAAGGCCGGTAATCGCCTCGGTCACCGGATGTTCCACCTGCAGCCGCGTGTTCATCTCCATGAAGAAGAACTCGCCACGCGCGTCCAGCAGGAACTCCACGGTGCCAGCGCCCACATAGCCAATTGCCTGGGCCGCACGCACGGCCGCCTCACCCATGGCCTTACGCTGCTCGGCACTCAAGCCCGGTGCGGGGGCTTCTTCCACCACCTTTTGATGGCGACGTTGAATGGAGCAGTCGCGCTCATTGAGGTACAGGCAATGGCCGTGCTGGTCGGCAAACACCTGAATCTCCACGTGGCGTGGTTTGAGCAGGTATTTCTCCACCAGCATCTGCCCATTGCCGAAGGACGACAGTGCTTCACGCTGGGCCGAAGCCAAGGCTTCGGCCAACTGGCTAACCTCCTCGACCACCTTCATACCCTTGCCGCCGCCGCCGGCCGTGGCCTTGAGCAGCACCGGGTAGCCGATGCGTTCGCAGGCGTCGCGGAAGGTTTCCAGGTCTTGGGCTTCACCGTGATAACCCGGCACCAGCGGCACCCCGGCGGTTTCCATCAACGCCTTGGCCGCAGATTTGCTGCCCATGGCATCGATGGCCGAGGCGGGCGGGCCGAGGAAAACAAGGCCAGCGGCTTCAATCGCACGGGCAAAGCCGGCGTTCTCCGACAGAAAGCCGTAACCCGGATGGATCGCCTGCGCGCCACTGGCGTGGGCGGCGGCGATCAGTTTGTCGATTTGCAGGTAACTGTCGGTGGCCTTGCTGCCCCCCAGGTCGACCCGAATATCGGCCTCGCGGCTATGGCGCGCATCGCGGTCGGTGGCGCTGTGGACCGCCACGGTGGTCAGGCCCATCGCTTTGGCGGTGCGCATCACTCGGCAAGCGATTTCGCCGCGGTTGGCCACCAGCACAGTGGTCAGTGTGCTCATGAACGTGGCTCCTGCGCTTGCCAACTGGGCGGGCGTTTTTGCAGGAACGCGCGCAAGCCTTCCTGGCCCTCGGCGCTCACGCGAATTCGCGCGATGGCATTTTCGCAATACCGACGCAGTGCCGGGGTGAGGGCGCCGTTGCCGACTTCACGCAGCAAATCCTTGCTGGCGCGCATGGCCGCCGGGCTGTTTTGCAACAGGTTGGCGATCCATAGTTCCACTTGCGCATCCAACTCGGTGGCCGGGTAACTTTCCGCCAGCAGGCCGATTTCGCGCGCACGCTGGCCGCCAAAACGCTCGGCCGTCAGCGCATAGCGCCGCGCGGCACGCTCGCCGATGGCCTGCACCACGAACGGGCTGATCACCGCCGGGGCCAGGCCGATGCGCACTTCCGACAGGCAGAACTGCGCGTCATCGGCGCCAATGGCCATGTCGCAGCAACTGATCAAGCCCAGCGCGCCGCCGTAAGCTGCGCCTTGCACCACCGCCAGGGTCGGGATTTTCAACTTGGCCAGGTTGTACATCAATTCGGCCAGTTCGCGGGCGTCGTCCAGGTTGGTGTGGTAATCCAGCTCAGCCGACTGTTGCATCCAGGCCAGGTCTGCGCCGGCGCTGAAGTGCTTGCCGCGTGCGCGCAGCAGCAGAAACCGCAGGGACGCATCGGCCTGCACATGGTCTAGGGCGATGATCAGTTCGCGGATCATCTGCGCATTGAACGCGTTGTTCTTGGCTTCACGACTGAGCCACAGCGTGGCGAAACCACGGCTGTCGGTGACCAGTTCGAGGGTGTTGAAATCGCTCATGGGTACAGCTCCATTTACATGCGGAACACGCCGAAGCGGCTCGGCTCGATGGGGGCATTCAGCGCGGCGGACAGCGCCAGCGCCAGCACGTCACGGGTCTGCTGCGGGTCAATTACACCGTCATCCCACAAACGTGCGCTGGAGTAGTAGGGGTGGCCCTGGGTTTCGTACTGGTCGAGAATCGGCTGCTTGATCGCGGCTTCTTCTTCGGCGCTGAACGCATTGCCCGCGCGCTCGGCCTGTTCGCGCTTGACCTGTACCAGCACGCCGGCGGCCTGTTCGGCCCCCATCACGCCGATGCGTGCATTCGGCCACATCCACAGAAAGCGCGGGTCATAGGCGCGGCCGCACATGCCGTAGTTGCCGGCGCCAAAACTGCCACCGATGATCACCGTGAACTTGGGCACCTTGGCGCAGGCCACCGCCGTGACCAGCTTGGCGCCGTGCTTGGCGATGCCACCGGCTTCGTACTTCTGGCCAACCATAAACCCGGTGATGTTCTGCAAAAACAGCAACGGAATCCCGCGCTGGCAGGCCAGTTCGATAAAGTGCGCGCCTTTTTGCGCGGCTTCGGCGAACAGAATCCCGTTGTTGCCCAGAATCGCAATAGGGTAGCCGTGCAGGTGCGCAAAACCACACACCAGCGTGGTGCCGAACAGCGCCTTGAACTCATCGAATACCGAGCCATCTACCAGCCGCGCGATCACTTCGCGCACATCGAACGGCTGCTTGGCATCGGCCGGGATAACGCCGTACAACTCTTCGCTGCTGTACAACGGCGCCACGGGCGGGCGTTGCACTAACTGACCCTGCTTGCGCCAGTTGAGGTTGGCCACGCTGCGTCGGGCCAGGGCCAGTGCATGTTCATCGCTGTCGGCATAGTGGTCGGCCACGCCGGAGATCTTGCAGTGCACATCGGCACCGCCCAGGTCTTCGGCGCTGACCACTTCGCCGGTCGCGGCTTTTACCAACGGCGGTCCGGCGAGGAAGATCGTGGCTTGCTGGCGCACCATGATCGCTTCGTCGGCCATGGCTGGCACATAAGCCCCACCGGCGGTACAGGAGCCCATCACGACGGCGATTTGCGGGATGCCCTGGGCGCTCATGTTGGCCTGGTTGAAGAAGATTCGCCCGAAGTGCTCGCGGTCTGGGAATACCTCGTCCTGACGCGGCAGGTTGGCGCCACCGGAGTCCACCAGGTAAATACACGGCAGGCGGTTCTGCTCGGCGATGGTTTGCGCGCGCAGATGTTTTTTTACCGTGAGGGGGTAGTACGAGCCGCCTTTGACCGTGGCGTCGTTGGCGACGATCATGCATTCCACGCCCTCCACACGGCCGATCCCGGCGATCACGCCGGCCGCCGGCACGTCTTCGCCGTACACCTGATGCGCCGCCAGTTGGCTGAGTTCCAGGAACGCTGAGCCAGGGTCGAGCAAGCGGTTGATACGCTCACGGGGCAGCAGTTTGCCGCGCGAGGTGTGCCGTTCCTGGGCCTTGGCGCCGCCGCCTTGTTGCACATGGGCAAGCAAGGTGTGCAGGGCGTCGACCTGTTGAAGCATCGCCGCGCTGTTGTTGGCGAACTCCGCTGAACGGGGGTTTAACTGGGTGTGCAAGATGGCCATGGGGCGCTCCTTCAGCGGGTTTCGTTGAAGAGTTCGCGACCGATCAGCATCCGGCGAATCTCACTGGTGCCGGCGCCGATTTCGTACAGCTTGGCGTCACGCAGCAGGCGCCCGGCAGGGAATTCATTGATGTAGCCATTGCCGCCGAGAATCTGGATCGCGTCCAGGGCCATTTGCGTGGCGCGTTCGGCGCTGTAGAGGATCACCCCGGCGGCGTCCTTGCGCGTGGTTTCGCCACGTTCGCAGGCCTGGGCCACCGCATAGAGGTAGGCGCGGCTGGCGTTGAGTTGGGTGTACATGTCGGCGACTTTGCCCTGGATCAGCTGGAATTCGCCGATGCTCTGGCCGAACTGCTTGCGGTCGTGGATGTAGGGCACGATCAGGTCCATGCACGCTTGCATGATCCCGGTAGGGCCGCCCGAGAGCACCACGCGCTCGTAGTCCAGGCCGCTCATCAGCACTTTGACGCCGCCGTTGAGCACGCCGAGGATGTTTTCTTCGGGCACCTCGACGTCATCGAAAAACAGTTCGCAGGTGTTGGAGCCGCGCATGCCCAGCTTGTCGAACTTGTTGCTGCGGCTGAAGCCTTTCGAGTCGCGTTCGACGATAAACGCGGTGATGCCGTGGGGACCTTTTTCCAGGTCGGTCTTGGCGTAGATCACGTAGGTGTTGGCGTCGGGGCCGTTGGTGATCCAGGTCTTGCTGCCGTTGAGCACATAGTGGTCACCGCGCTTGTCGGCACGCAGCTTCATCGAGACTACGTCGGAGCCGGCATTCGGTTCGCTCATGGCCAGGGCACCCACGTGCTCGCCGCTGATCAGTTTCGGCAGGTATTTAAGCTTTTGCTCGTGATTGCCGTTGCGGTTGATCTGGTTGACGCACAGGTTGGAGTGCGCGCCGTAGGACAGCGCCACCGACGCCGAACCACGGCTGATTTCTTCCATGCTCACTACATGCGCCAGGTAACCCAGGCCGGCGCCGCCGTATTCTTCCGGCACGGTGATGCCCAAAAGGCCCATGTCCCCGAACTTGCGCCACAGGTCGGCGGGGAACAGGTTGTCGATGTCGATCTGGGCCGCGCGGGGCGCGATCTCCTTCGCCACGAACGACTGCACCTGGTCGCGCAGCATGTCGATGGTTTCACCGAGGGCGAAGTTCAGGGACGGGTAACTCATGGACAGGCACCTTAATGTGAGCTTTGTTGTTGTGTGGGCGGGGCGCGGGGGAGGGCGCTCACCTTTACGTTAACGTAAGCTTGCGTTACGGCGCTGTCAATCGTAGTTTACGTTTACGTCAACCTACAAAAAAGACAACAGGGGTCGTTATGGATCAACCGCACCCGAGCTACAGCCGTGGCTCCCAGGACAAGACCTTGCTGGCCATGACCATCGGTCAGGCTTTCGACCACACCGTGGCGCACTACCCCGATGGCGAAGCCTTGGTGGTGCGCCATCAGCAACGCCGCTACACCTGGCGGAAGTTGGCCGAGACCGTGGATTTGCACGCCCGTGCGTTCCTCGCTCTGGGCATGCAAACCGGCGATCGCCTGGGCATCTGGGCGCCCAATTGTGCCGAGTGGTGCATCACCCAAATCGCCAGCGCCAAGCTCGGGGTGATCCTGGTGAATATCAACCCGGCCTACCGCAGCAGTGAGCTGGACTACGTACTCAAACAGTCCGGCTGCGATTGGTTGGTGTGCGCCGGCTCGTTCAAGGGCTCCGATTACCACGCCATGTTGCAGGAGCTTAAGCCCGACGTGCGCGGCCTCATCAGCCTGGACCTCAGCCCGCCAACGGGATTTATGCCCTGGTCGCAGTTGGCGGCCCTCGGCGCTGGCATCCCGCCCGAGCAGCTTTATAGTCGCCAAGCCAGCCTGCACTTCGATCAAGCCGTCAATATCCAGTACACCTCCGGCACCACCGGCTTCCCCAAGGGCGCGACCCTCAGTCACCACAACATACTTAATAACGGTTACATGGTCGGCGAAAGCCTGGGCCTCACTGCGCAGGACCGCCTGGTGATCCCGGTGCCGCTGTATCACTGCTTTGGCATGGTCATGGGCAACCTCGGCTGCATCACCCACGGCACCACCATGATTTACCCCAATGACGGTTTCGACCCGCTGCTGACGCTCACTGCCGTCTGCGAAGAACGCGCCACCGGCCTGTACGGCGTGCCGACCATGTTTATTGCGCTGCTGGATCACCCGCGTCGCAGCGAATTCGACCTGGCCACCTTGCGCACCGGCATCATGGCCGGCGCCACGTGCCCCATCGAGGTGATGCGCCGGGTCATCAGCGAGTTGCACATGGGTGAAGTGCAGATCGCCTATGGCATGACCGAAACCAGCCCGGTGTCGTTGCAGACCGGCGCCGATGACGATTTGGAGCGGCGCGTGACCACCGTTGGCCGCACCCAGCCGCAGCTCGAAAACAAAATCATCGACGAGGCCGGTAACACCGTGCCCCGTGGCCAGATTGGTGAACTCTGCACCCGTGGCTACAGCGTGATGCTCGGCTATTGGAACAACCCCGAAGGCACCCGCGAAACAATTGATGACGCCGGCTGGATGCATACCGGCGACCTGGCGAGCATGGATGATCACGGCTACGTGTGTATCGCCGGGCGCAACAAGGACATGATCATTCGCGGCGGTGAGAACGTGTACCCGCGTGAACTGGAGGAGTTTTTCTTCACCCACCCGGCGGTGGCCGATGTGCAGATCATCGGCATTCCGGATGCGCGTTACGGCGAAGAGATCGTCGCCTGGGTCAAATTTCACCCGGGCCATGCGGCCAACGAGCTGGAGCTGCAAACCTGGTGCAAGGGCCGTATTGCGCACTTCAAGACGCCCAAGCACTTCAAGTTTGTGGATGAGTTTCCGATGACGGTGACGGGCAAGATCCAGAAATTCCGCATGCGCGAAATTTCGATCGAGGAGCTGCGAACACGTTCTACCTGACGACACAGAACCAGTGTGGGAGCGGGCTTGCTCGCGAATGCGGTCTGTCAGCTAACTTATGCGGTGACTGATACGCCGCATTCGCGAGCAAGCCCGCTCCCACAGGTTGACCGAGGTGGATCAACGAATTGTTGATATGCAGAAAGCACAAAGGGGACCCGAAGGTCCCCTTTAATTTGTCGTTGCGTGCTCTTTTTTTATTATTGAGGGGCGGTCTGTTGTTGTTTTTGGCAACCGTTACCCTTTACCGCTGTTTTGTGCGACCCCCATCCGGGGTCAAGAGCAAACGTATTTTTTTGAACGCTGATCTGCTTCTTCGTTAACGATCCAACCAGTGGTAGCTACCTGAGGTAGTTTTATTTTTCTCTAACCGGTTGCGGGTGTCGGCACGCCGTACCCTGCGAAGCACATCTTCTTCAAAAAAATCTGTTAGCTGCGTCTCTGCCGTGTTGTTTTTGTTATGTCAGAGTCGTTTCGTCTTATTTTTATTAGGTTTGGCGCTTTTTATTCTTGTTATGCCATAGAGATAGCAGGAGCCGTGCCAACTTTTGAAATCCCTTTAAAATCAATGGTTTGATTTTTGTGTGGGATTTTACCTACGGTGAATACGACAAAATATGTTCCCGTGTTACTCGATGTGTAGCCGTGCGGTAACACATTGTCACGGCTAAGCTACTCAACCGGCGTTACGTGCCTTGGCAACTCGTGATCCCGTCGCTCGACCCAGCACGTTACTGATCTGCAAACCTGCACGAATCAATGCCGCAAGATCGATACCGGTGTTGATACCCAGGCCGTCGAGCAGGTACACCACATCTTCGGTGGCGACGTTACCGCTGGCGCCTTTGGCGTAAGGGCAACCGCCCAGGCCCGCAATAGAGCTGTCGAACACCGTGATGCCCTCAAGCAGGCTGGCGTAGATATTCGCGATTGCCTGGCCATAGGTGTCATGGAAATGCCCGGCCAGTTTGTCCCGTGGCACCTGCGCCCCAACCACGTCGAACAACCGCCGTGTGGCGCCTGCGGTGCCGGTGCCGATGGTGTCGCCCAGCGACACTTCATAACAGCCCATGGCATAGAGTTCGCGCGCTACTGCCGCGACTTGTTGCGGCGCAATCTGGCCTTCGTAAGGGCAACCCAACACACACGACACATAGCCGCGCACGCTGATGCCGTGCTGTTTGGCGGCCGCCATGATCGGCGCAAAGCGCTCCAGGCTTTCGCTGATGGAGCAGTTGATATTGCGCTGGGAAAACGCCTCGGACGCCGCCGCAAACACCGCGACTTCCTTCACGCCCGCCGCCAGCGCATCGTCAAAGCCACGCAGGTTGGGCGCCAGCGCGCCATAGGTCACGCCGGGCTTGCGCTGGATCTGCGCAAACACCTCGGCAGAGCCGGCCATCTGCGGCACCCATTTGGGCGAGACAAAACTGCCGACTTCGATATAACTCAAGCCGGCTGCGCTGAGTGCGTCCACCAGTTGAACCTTGTCGGCCACGCTGATCGGTTGGGCTTCGTTCTGCAAACCGTCGCGCGGGCCGACTTCCACCAGGCGCACAAAAGAGGGGAGAGACATGGGCAGCTACCTTGTGTTTATGGACCCACCGGGTTCATGGTTTGCGCCAGCGCCTGGGTGCAGCGCTCTTCGGCGGTGTCCAGTTCCAGCTTCATCTGTTCGATATCGAGCATCTGTTGCTCAAGCTGCTCACGGCGCTCGGCGATTTTGGCCAGCATGCTGTTGAGCTGGATATGGTTGCCGCTGGTAGGGTCGTAGAGTTCGATCAGCTCACGGCATTCGGCCAGGGAGAAGCCGATGCGCTTGCCGCGCAGGATCAACTTGAGGCTGACCTTGTCGCGCGCCGAGTAAATGCGCTCCTGGCCCCGGCGCTCCGGGGCCAGCAGGCCTTGTTCTTCGTAGAAGCGAATGGCGCGGGTGGTGATGTCGAGCTCGCGCGCGAGGTCGGAGATGCTGTAGGTCGTGCTCATGGGGGCGCTCAAGAAGGTCTTGGCGCTAAGCTAAAGGCAGGTTGACGTTTACGTCAAGCAAATAGCCCGCATGGACACTTATCCTGTGGCGAGGGAGCAATCTGTGGCGAGCAGGCTTGCCCTGCGCTGGGCTGCGAAGCAGACCCAATCAAGACAACTCATTTTTCCAGGCAGAACCG
>NZ_JAAAFV010000024.1:69252-80697 GCF_019352915.1 Pseudomonas sp. Xaverov 259
GTTCGCCAGAGCTTAAGCTTGCTTGCCATCCAGCTTCTTTTCATGTGCCGTCACTTGCTGGCACAGCTCAATCATCTGCTCGCGCATCCAGCGGTTGGCCGGGTCCTGGTCGGTGCTTTCGTGCCAGTACAGGTGGGTTTCCACCGGCGGCACATCGTTGACCGGCAGGTTGAACCAATGCAGCTCATGGCGGCGGGCAAAGCGCTCGGGCACGGTCATCACCATGTCGGTCTGCTGCAACACTTGCGAAGCCATCAGGTAATGCTGGGAGCGCAGGGCGATCTTGCGCTGGATGCCCATCTTGCCCAGCGCCAGGTCGACGTGGCCCAGGCCGTTACGGCGGCTGGAGATATGGATATGGGTCAGCGACAGGTAGTCATCCAGCGTGAACTTGTCCTTGCCCGCCATCGGGTGGCCCTTGCGCATGGCGCACACGTAGCGGTCTTCCATCAGCTTGACGTGGCGCACTTGCGGGTCGGTGTTAAGCGGTGCGTCCACGGCAAAGTCCAGGCGCCCGGCGGCCAGTTCCTTGGTGGTTTCACGGCGCTTGGACAAGAAGCTCTCGATCACCACGGTCGGCGCCAGCCGGCGCAGGCGCTGGAACAGCAGCGGCAGAATCACCGCCTCGGTGAGGTCGGTCATGCTGATGCGATAGGTCTTGGCCGCCTGTTGCGGGTTGAAAATCCGGCTTTCCTGCACCGACACCCGCAGCAACGACAGCGCGTTGCGCACCGGGCCGATGATGTTCTGCGCCATCGGCGTGGGCACCATGCCCTGGGCGGTGCGCACGAACAGCGGGTCGTTGAAGGTTTCGCGCAGACGGGCCAGGGCGTTGGACACCGCCGGCTGGGTGATTCCGACGATCTGCCCGGCGCGGGTCAGGTTGGCTTCGGTGTAGATCGCGTCGAAGACGATAAACAGGTTGAGGTCGACCTTGCTCAGATTCATGTCGTTGCGCTCTTATTTTCAGGTGGCGATTTATCAGGTGCTCATACGCCGATCATATATCGGTGATGAATGTTAATACACGCCGAGAATAGGCTAGGTAAATTATCAACGCTGTTCTAGCATCGATTGCATGATCTAAACAACCTCTCAGAGAAGGGAGCTGCTCATGGATTTCGCTTATTCGCCCAAGGTTCAGGAACTGCGTGAACGCGTCACCGCGTTCATGGACGCTTACGTTTACCCGGCCGAGCCGGTGTTCGAACGCCAGGTCAGCGAAGGCGACCGCTGGCAGCCCACCGCGATCATGGAGGAGTTGAAGGCCAAGGCAAAAGCCGAAGGCTTGTGGAACCTGTTCCTGCCCGAGTCCGAGCTGGGTGCCGGCCTGACCAACCTCGAATATGCGCCGCTGGCCGAAATCATGGGCCGCTCGCTGTTGGGCCCGGAGCCGTTCAACTGTTCCGCCCCCGACACCGGCAACATGGAAGTGCTGGTGCGCTATGCCAATGAAGAACAAAAACAACGCTGGCTTGAACCGCTGCTGCGTGGCGAGATTCGCTCGGCGTTCGCCATGACCGAACCGGACGTGGCCTCATCCGACGCCACCAACATGGCCGCCCGCGCCGAGCGTCAGGGTGACGAGTGGGTGATCAATGGCAAGAAATGGTGGACCTCCGGCGCTTGCGACCCGCGCTGCAAAATCCTGATCTTCATGGGCCTGAGCAACCCGGACGCGCCGCGCCACCAGCAGCACTCGATGATCCTGGTGCCGGTGGATACCCCAGGCGTAAAAATCGTGCGCCCACTGCCGGTGTTCGGCTACGACGACGCGCCCCACGGCCACGCCGAAGTACTGTTCGACAACGTGCGTGTGCCGTATGAAAACGTACTGTTGGGTGAAGGCCGTGGTTTCGAAATTGCCCAAGGCCGCCTCGGCCCAGGCCGCATTCACCACTGCATGCGTTCCGTCGGCATGGCCGAGCGTGCGCTGGAACTGATGTGCAAACGCTCCGTCAGCCGCACCGCGTTCGGCAAGCCATTGGCGCGCCTGGGCGGCAATATCGACAAGATCGCCGACTCACGCATGGAAATCGACATGGCGCGCCTGCTGACCCTGAAAGCGGCCTACATGATGGACACCGTGGGTAACAAAGTCGCAAAAAGCGAAATTGCACAGATCAAGGTCGTGGCGCCGAACGTGGCCTTGAAGGTGATTGACCGTGCGATCCAGATCCATGGTGGCGCGGGGGTTTCCAACGACTTCCCGCTGGCCTACATGTACGCCATGCAACGTACCCTGCGCCTGGCCGACGGCCCGGATGAAGTGCACCGTGCGGCGATTGGCAAGTTTGAGATTGGCAAGTATGTGCCTAAAGAGCTGATGCGCGGCGGGCAGTAACTCCGAGGCGCCTGCATTCGCGAGCAAGCCCCACACACATTTCGACCGTATTCCAAAGGGGGAACGCGGTCAAAATGTGGGAGCGGGCTTGCTCGCGAAGAGGCCAGTATTTACAACACAAAACCCGAGGGGTCAGTACACCCAAACCTCCACCCGCCGATTTTTGATCCGCCCCTCATCCGCCGTATTCGCCGCCACCGGCATCTGCGCGCCAAAGCCGCGAATATCCCTGAGCACCACGCCGCTCTTGACCAATTCCCGGCGCACCGCCATCGCCCGCAACTTTGACAACAGCGCCGCCCGCTGCGGGTCATTCTTGGCATCACCAAACCCCACCAGCGTCACCTGCTTGTCGAGCTTGCCGTGGCTTTTCAGAAACGCCACCACCCGCTGCAGGTCCTGACGTGCTTTGTTATCCAGGCTGGCGCTGCCTTCCTCGAAGCGAAAATTCACACTCAGGCGCTGGGCGTCACGCACGATGGTTTGATAGCCCTCGGGCATCGACGCCCGTGGCTCCACGGCAATCGCCTGCACCTGCTGGGCGATAAAACCGTTGGCGGCCACGATCGCCTGGCCTTTGCCACTTTGGGTAAAGTCCACCAGGGCCTTGGCCCACGGGTTGCGGTTCGACGGCGGCAGGTAAAAATACAGGCGGCGTGACAGCGGGTAATCCTCGGTGGCGATCAGGCTGGTCACCGGCAACATCGGCTGTGAGTCACCGTCGACAATCGCCAGCGCCTTGGCCTGACGCACATACGGCAGGCCGATAAAACCAATGCCGTGCGGGTCATGGCTCACCGCATCGGACAACGCCTCGCTGGACTCGAAACGCTGTGCAGTCGCGGCCAGCGGTTTACCGCGCCGGTTCAGTACCAGCTCTTTAAAGGTGTCATAGGTGCCGGACTGATCATCCCGGGCGTACAGATGAATGGCGCCGCCGACGCCGCCCACATCCTCCCATTGGCCGACCTCACCGTTGAAAATCTGCGCCAGTTGCTCGGTGTTCAAGGTATTCAGCGGGTTGTGCGGGTTGAGGATGATGGCCAGGCCGTCGATGGCGATTACCTGTTCGGCGTCCGGGCTTTTCAGGTCGCCCAGGGGTTCAAGGTCCACCAGCTCGCTGTCCTTGATCGGGCGCGAAGCCGCCGCAAGGTCCGCGTTGGATTTTTTCAGTGCGCTGAAGCCGGTGCTGGAACCGTGGGCCGCGACCTCGACCGTGACGGTTTTGCCTTGACGCGTCTTGCCGATCACCCGTTGTTCATTGGCGCCATCGCCAGCTTCGCTGTGCACCGCCTGCAAGCCTTGGTGCTCCAGCATGCCCTTGACCAGCGCAGGTCCCAACGCCGCACCAATGGTATTGGAACCCTGGATGCGCAGTGCGGGGCCTTGGTCGGGAACGGGGAGGGCAGCGGCGACAGCGTGGAGCGGCAGTAGCAACAGGAACAGAACGCGCAGCATCATGCCGGCACCTTCTTAAGCCAAAGGGAGTGCCGCCAGATTAAGTCAGTTGGGTTTCAATAGTGTGACTGACACACAGCCAAACCCAATGTGGGAGCAGGCAAGCCAGCTCTCACATTGAAGTACACAAACCTTTAGATCAGCTCAATTCAAGCCAGATCGGCGCATGGTCCGATGGCTTTTCCAGCCCACGCAGGTCGTAATCCACACCCGCATCCTTGACCCGCGACACCAGGCCGTTGGAGGCCAGGATCACGTCAATGCGCAGCCCACGCTTGGGCTCATCTTCAAACCCACGGCTGCGGTAGTCGAACCAGCTGAAGCGGTCGGCCACGTCCGGGTTCAAGTGGCGGAAGCTGTCGACCAGGCCCCAGTTCTTCAGGCGGGCCATCCACTCGCGCTCTTCCGGCAGGAAGCTGCACTTGCCGGTTTTGAGCCAGCGCTTGGCATTGTCGGCGCCGATGCCGATGTCGATATCTTCCGGGGAAATATTGATGTCACCCATCACCACCAGCGGCTGGTCATTGCTGAACTGGCTTTCCAGCAGCTGCTGCAAATCTTCATAGAAGCGTTGCTTGGCCGGGAACTTGGTCGGGTGGTCGCGGCTTTCGCCCTGGGGGAAGTAGCCGTTCATCACGGTGATCGACTGGCCATGCTCGTCGGCGAACGTGCCCCAGATAAAGCGGCGCTGGGCGTCTTCTTCATCGCTGGCAAAGCCTTTGTGCAGGCTCAACGCCGGCTTGCGCGACAGCAGGGCCACGCCGTAGTGGCCTTTTTGCCCGTGGTAGTACACGTGATAGCCAAGAGCCTGCACTTCGGCCAGTGGGAACTGGTCGTCGTGCACCTTGGTTTCCTGCAGGCCGATCACGTCGGGCTGATGCTTTTCAATCAACGCTGCCAGCTGATGAGGGCGGGCGCGCAGCCCGTTGATATTGAAGGAGACGATTTTCATGGTCGGCAGTCCAGTCTGGCAAAAGGGCGATGCTAGCCGACAAGTCCGGCGGGGGCCAGCGTGGCGGTAGGGCGCATGCACTGCTAATGTCTGGGAACGACCGGTGCCGCGCGGGTTCGTACCTATAAGAACGCCATCTTTTGAGTGGCGCCCAGGGAGATTGACTGTATGCCGGACACTGCCACTGCCATTGCCGAAATTCGCCTGCTCAACAGCGGCTATTCCCGCGAGGCCCGTTCCTTGTTGTACCAGGCCTATCGGCATGAACCGACCTTCGCCTACATCTTCGAAGCTGAGCGCTCGGGGTACGAACAGCGGGTGCGCGCCACCGTACGTGAGCTGGTCAAGCAGCATTTTTTCCAGAAACTTCCGGCCATCGGCCTGTTCGTCAACGACCGGCTGATCGGCATCGCCCTGATTGCGCCACCGCAACGGCGCCTGGGCATCACCGAGAGCTGGGCCTGGCAGTTGCGTATGTGGCTGAGCACCGGCGTGCGCGGCACTCGGCGTTACCTGGATTACCACTACGCGGTGCTGGCATGCCTGCCGAATGAGTCGGTGCATGTGTTGCCGCTGCTGGGTATTCATCCGCAATTCCAGGGCAAGCACTACGGCGAACAACTGTTGCAGGCGGTGCACAACTGGTGTGCCGAAGACCCGCATTCATCGGGTGTGGTGCTCGATACCGGCAATTCGCGTTATCTGGATTTCTACAAGCGCCAGGGTTATGAGGAAATCGGTGAGGTCGCCGTAGGACCCGTCCTGGAACACGTGTTTTTTCATCCGAATCCCCAGGCGTTACATGCTGCAACGGCTTAAGACAGAATTATTCAGACAATTCCGGGTTCAAAGTGTCCCCCCAGCTGTGTAGCATCCGCGCCTATGAAGCTCCCAGGAAGATTTACCAGCGGCTTGGTTCTGCTGTTCACAAGCTGTGGCGTATTTGCGCAAAGCGAATTGGACGTGCGCATCAAGCCATCAAACGACGCGTTGAAAGCCAACATCGAAGGCTATATCGGCGGGGTTGGCGATCGTGATGAAGAAGCCTTGCTGCGGTTCAGCCGTGGCGCCGAGGAGCAGGCCCGCAAGGCGGCCCAGGCGCTGGGCTTCTATCAGCCGCAGATCTCCAGTGACGTAAAGGGCGGCAAGAACCCGCGCCTGACCCTCACCATCGACCCCGGCGAGCCGGTGCATTTGCGCAACGTGACCATTCGGGTCGACGGCCAGGCCGCGAGCCTCAAGGCGTTTCGCGTGCCCGCCAGCGACGACCTCAAATCCGGCGCCGTACTCAACCACGGCAACTACGAAGACGCCAAGCGTCTGATCCAGAACCAGGCTTCGCGCTATGGTTTTTTCAATGGGCGCTTTAGCAGCCAGAAACTGCTGGTGGACCCGCAAGCCGGTGTCGCCGATATCGAGCTCATCTACGACAGCGGCCCGCGCTACACCTTGGGCAAGGTCGGTTTTACCGGCGATACGCCGTTCGATGAAGACCTGCTGCAACGCATGGTGCCGTTCAAAAACGGCACGCCGTATGACTCAGAGCTGATCGCCGAACTCAATCAAAACCTGCAAGCGAGCGGCTTCTTCGAAGGCGTGCGCGTGGACGCCAGCCCAACCGCCTCGACCAACGATGTGATCCCGGTGGCGGTCCAGCTCGACACCCGCAAACCACGCACCATGGGCCTGGGCCTCGGTTATTCGACCGATGTCGGCCCGCGCGGCAAAGCCAACTGGACCCGCCATTGGGTCAACCCCCAGGGCCACAGCTATGGCTGGGAGGCCGAACTGTCGGCGCCACGCCAGAACGTCGGCCTGTGGTACGACATCCCGCTCGACCCGCCACTCACCGACAAGCTGCGCTTCGCCGGCGGTTACCAGAATGAAGAAATCGCCAACACCGATACCTTGAGTAAATTGCTCACCCTCGGCCCGGAATGGCACAGCAAACTGCCCAGTGGCTGGACGCGGGTCATCTCGCTCAAATACCAGCGTGAAGAATATCGCCTGGGCAATGACTCGGGCTTAAGCAACCTGGTGATGCCGGGCATCAACTATTCCTACCTGCGCAGCGATAACCGCATCGACCCGCACAATGGCTATCGCCTGATGTTCGACGCCAAGGTCGCCAAGGAAGGGCTCGGCTCCGACACCAACTTGCTGTACGGCACCGCCACCATCAAGGGCCTGACCACCTTGTGGGACAACCACCGTTTCCTTGGCCGTGCGCAGTTCGGCGGCAGTGCCACCAACGGCTACAAGTCGGTGCCGCCTTCGCTGCGCTTCTTTGCCGGTGGTGACCAGAGCGTGCGCGGCTACGAGTACCAGACGCTGTCACCCGAGAACGACCAAGGTAAAACCATCGGCGGGCGTTACATGGTGGCCTTGAGCGCCGAGTACCAATATTCCATCGCCGAAAAATGGCGCATCGCGACCTTTATAGACCAAGGCAACTCCTTCAACACCCTGGAAATGCCCAGCCTGAAAACCGGTGTGGGCGTGGGTGTACGCTGGGTGTCGCCAGTGGGGCCGATTCGCCTTGACCTGGCCCATGCCCTCGAAGATCCGGGCGGCATTCGTTTGCACTTTTCCATGGGGCCTGAGCTGTGATGCGTGGTTTGAAAATAGCGGGGCTGGCCATTGTGGCGCTCCTCATGCTGGTGCTGTTGGCGCTGTGGACGGTGCTCGGTACTCAAGCAGGCAGCCGTTGGGCCTTGAGCCAGGTGCCGGGGTTGAGCGTGGAAAATTTCCAGGGGCGTCTGGGCGGCCAATGGAGCGCCGACCATCTGCTATGGCAGCAGGACGCGAGTCGGGTAGAACTCACTGCACCGAAGTTTGATTGGTCACCGGGCTGCCTGCTGCGCATGACCCTGTGTATCAACCAACTGGACGTGGAACAGGTCAGCCTGCAATTTCCGCCGAGCACTGAACCGAGTAGCGGTGCTATCACGTTGCCGGATCTTAAATTGCCGGTTGCCATCCAATTGGGCGACGTTCGCGTCGGCAGCCTGCTGTTTAACGGCAGTGAAGAACTCAAGGGCTTGCAACTGGCGGCGCACTGGACGGCCGCCGGTATGCAGATCGACTCAGTGCACCTGCAACGCGATGACCTGGTGCTGGACCTTAACGGCCTGCTGCAACCCACCGGCAACTGGCCGCTGAGCGCCACCGGCAACCTGAGCCTGCCCTATGCGCCCGGCGGCGCGCCGTGGACGGTTGCGCTCAAGGTGGACGGCGACCTGCTCAAGACCCTCAAGCTCGACGCCGACAGCAGCGGCTACCTGCCCGCCAAGCTCAGCGGCGAGCTGCAACCTCTGGTTGAGAACCTGCCCGCGCAGTTGCACATCACGGCGGATGGGTTCAAACCCAGCGCCGATTTGCCCGACACCTTGCAGCTCAATCAACTGGACCTCACCGCCAAGGGCGACTTGAGCAACGGCTACCAATTGCTCGGCCGCGCCGTACTGCCCGCAGAAAAAGGCCCGGTGGCCTTGCTGTTGCAGGGCAAGGTCGACGCCAAGGGCGCACAGATCGCCGGCCTCGACCTGACTGCCGGCGACCAGCAGAGCCTCAAACTCAGCGCCAACCTGGACTGGCAACAAGGCTTCAGTGCCGACGCGAAAATCAACTGGCTGGATTTCCCCTGGCATCGTCTCTATCCGTTAATCGAAGAGCCGCAGGTCGCGCTGCGTACTTTCAACGGTGAAGTTTCCTATAAAGACGGCAACTACCTCGGCAATCTGAAAGCTGACCTTGACGGCCCCGCGGGTAAATTCAATCTGGTCACGCCATTCAGTGGCGACCTCAAGCAAGTCTTTTTGCCCGAGCTGAAACTGACCGCCGGTCAAGGCAAGGCCGAAGGCCACCTGAACCTGCAATTTGCCGATGGCATCGCCTGGGACACTGCGCTGGACTTGTCGGCACTCAACCCGGCGTATTGGGTGGCAGAATTGCCGGGCACCTTGGCCGGGCCGTTGCGCAGCAAAGGCGAGTTCAAAAACGAGCAGCTTAAACTGAATGCCGACCTCGACCTCAAGGGCCATTTGCGCGGCCAGACCGCCGTACTGGTGGCCAAGGCCGAAGGCGCGGGCGAGCAGTGGACCCTGGCCAACCTGGATATCCGCCTGGGCGACAACCGCATCAATGGCAGTGGCAGTTTGCAACAACGCCTGGCCGGGCAGATCGACATCAAGCTGGCGCGACTGGCCCAGCTGTGGCCGCAGTTGCGTGGGCAGATCAACGGCCGCGTGGATGTGGCCGGTACGCTGAAGGCGCCGCAAGGCAAGCTCGAGCTTAAAGGCCAACAGCTGGCGTTGGCGGACAATAAACTGCAAAGCCTCACCCTGGAGGCTGCCCTCGACAACGCCCAGCGCGCGAAGATCGACCTCAAGGGCAACGGCATTCAAGCCGGTGAAACCCAGGTCGGCACCCTGACCGCCAGCGCCCAGGGCGACATCAAGAGCCAGAAGGTGCAACTCGATCTGGCCGGGCCGCTGGTCAAACTCGCCCTGGCTTTGGATGGCAACCTCGACAAAGGCAACTGGCGTGGGCGCCTGGCCAGTGGTGATGTGCAGGCCGGCGGCCAGGATTGGAGGCTGCAAGCCCCGGCCAAAATCGAACGCTTGGCCGACGGCAAGCTGACCTTTGCCGCGCATTGCTGGGTGTCTGGGGGCGCCAGCCTGTGCGGTGAAGACCAGCGCCTGATGCCTGAACCCAAGCTGCGCTACCACCTCAAGCAATTCCCGATCGACAGCCTGGCAGCCTTCTTGCCCAAGGATTTCGCCTGGCAGGGCAAGCTCAACGCTGACGTGCAACTCGATCTGCCCAGCAGTGGCCCTAAAGGCGTAGTCGCGGTGGACGCCAGTGGCGGTACGCTGCGCGTGAAGGACAAGCACCAGTGGGTGGATTTCCCCTACGACACCTTGAAGTTGGAAACCACCCTGAACCCCAAGCGCATCGACACGCAGCTGAATTTTCGCGGGGGCAAGCTCGGCGAATTGCTGTTGCAGGCGCAGATCAACCCGTTGCCCAAGGACAAGCCGATCACTGGCACGTTCAGCCTCACTGGCCTGGACCTCGCCGTGGCGCGACCCTTTGTGCCAATGGTGGAAACCCTCAATGGCAAGCTCAACGGTAACGGCCGCATCTCGGGTGGGCTGTTGGCGCCGCAGGTCAACGGCACGGTGAACCTGGTCGACGGTGAAATTTCCGGGCCTGAGCTGCCGATGAGTCTCGAGGGTTTGAACGTGCAGGCGCTGATCGCCGGTGAAAGCGTGCAGCTCAACGGTGCCTGGCGCAGCGGCAAAGGCGGGCAGGGCAGCCTCAAGGGCCATGTCGGCTGGGGCCAGGCACTCGCGGTGGACCTGAGCCTGCAAGGTTCGAAATTGCCGGTCACGGTTGAGCCCTATGCCAAGTTGGACGTGGCGCCGGACCTTAAGATCAGCCTCAAGGACGACAAGCTGGCGATCGCCGGCAAGGTGCACATCCCGCGCGGCGATATCACTGTGCGCGAACTGCCGCCGTCGACGGTCAAGGTCTCGGATGACACGGTGATCGTCGGCAGCCAGACCGAGCAGGGCAAGCCGCCGATGGCGATGGCCATGGACATCGACGTCGAGGTGGGTGAAGACCAGCTTAACTTTGCCGGCTTCGGCCTGACCGCCAAGGTTCAGGGCCATGTGCATATTGGCGACAACATGGACACCCGTGGTGAGCTGTGGCTCAACGACGGCCGTTACCGTGCTTACGGGCAGCGCCTCAATGTGCGGCGTGCGCGGCTGTTGTTTGCAGGTCCCTTGGATCAGCCGTTCCTGGATATCGAAGCGACACGAGTGGTCGTTGAGGATTCCAGGACTGTGACTGCCGGTATTCGCTTGAGCGGCAGCGCGGAACAGCCGACCACGCAGATCTTCTCTGAGCCTGCGATGCCTCAGGAGGATGCGTTGTCCTACCTGGTGCTGGGGCGTTCGCGTAACAACACCGGCGAAGACAACAATATGCTGGCTGAGGCTGCTCTGGGCCTGGGTTTGATGGGCAGTGCGGGGGTGACTTCGGATATTGCCAACAAGCTGGGGATTCAGGATTTCGACCTTGATACCCAAGGCAGCGGTAACAAAACAGCAGTGGTGGCCAGTGGCAAGATCACCGAGAAACTCAGCCTGCGCTATGGGGTGGGGGTGTTTGAGCCGGCCAATACCATTGCCTTGCGGTATTTGCTGAGCAAGAAGGTGTATCTGGAGGTGGCCAGTGGTGTGGCCAGTTCGTTGGATATCTTCTACAAACGGGATTTCTAGGGGTTGTATAAGGTAAGAAGTGTGGGAGCTGGCTTGCCTGCGATGGCGGTCTTTTGGTGTACATATCCGTTGCTGCGGTAATGGCTACTTAGGGTTCCGCCCTGACGGCGGGTCACTTTTGCAAGGACGCAAAAGTAACCAAAAGGTCCTCGCCCCACCACTCGGTGCCTCGCCTAGGCTCGGCATGCCCGCACTCCGGCTTGAATCCGTGGGCCGCCGCGATGGGCCATCCTTGGCCCAGCGCGGTAACCCGGCGTCCTGCCGGGTTACCCACGGATTCAAGCCTGCGTTCGGCCATCGTGGTTAACGGGGCGCCTCAGATCAAAATCAAGATCAAGATCTACAGCACGGCGGCCTGAAAGCCGACCTGAGTGGTTGAATCAAAAGCCAGATCAAGT
>NZ_JAAAFV010000025.1:0-21767 GCF_019352915.1 Pseudomonas sp. Xaverov 259
GGCGAGGACCTTTTGGTTACTTTTGCGTCCTTGCAAAAGTGACCCGCCGTCAGGGCGGAACCCTAAGCCGCCGTTACCCAAATAACGGATATGTACACCGCCCAACCGCCATCGCAGGCAAGCCAGCTCCCACAGTTGATTGCATTTCAGCTCAAGGCAGTCCGAACCTTAGTGAATACCGATGGACCAGCTTTGCGTAGTCTGATCCTCGTGCCGCTGCTCCAGGTCATCCTCATACTGACAACGCGGCCCTTTGCACTTGTACTCGAACGTCACCGGCGCCTGGGTCTGAACCGGGAACAACGATTTGGCCGTCGCCGGTGCATCCTGTGACGCAACCTCGGGCAACGGCGCTTCGTACGTCAAGTCCAACGCTGTAGCATGGGCCATAACCGGCAGGACGGCGAGCACTGCACTCGCCAGAAAAGTCCTTGTAAATAGCATCTGAAACAATCCGCGCAACAAAAAATGAAGCGCGGATTATAAGCCGTATGCCACCGCACATGCACGGTTCAGAGCACGCGCGGTGCTTCAAGGTGTTGAGTCGGGAAGGCTTTGGCATAGGCCTGACACACCCTCAACACCTGCTCATCCGCAAACCGCGCAGCCACCACATGCAAGCCCACCGGCAAACCATTCGCTGCCAAACCGCATGGCACCGATGCGGCCGGTTGTTGCGTGAGGTTGAAGGGGTAAGTGAAGGGCGTCCACTCCATCCACTCTGTCATCGACGAACCCGGCGGCACATTATGCCCAGCCTCAAAGGCGGTGAGCGGCATCATCGGCGAAACCAGCACATCGTAATGCTCATGAAACGCCGCCATCCTCGCCACCAACGCGGCGCGGGCTTCAAGGGCGTCGTTGAAAGCGCCGAGGCTCAACTGCTGGCCTTGTTGGGCGATGCGCAGCAGGCCAGGGTCCAGCAACTGCTTTTGTGCGTCGCTCATAGAGCCCGTCAGGCGCGCTGCACCGGCTGCCCACAAGGTGCTGAACACCTCCAGCGGGTCGCTGAAGCCTGGGTCGATCTGCTCGACATGCGCGCCCAGCTGCACGAGCCCCTCAACCGCTTGGGCGACCACTCTGGCCACCTGCGGGTCCACGTCCACATACCCGAACGTGGGGCTATAGGCCACGCGCAAGCCCTTCAAATCCATAGCGCCCGACAACCAAGGCGTACTGCGCGGCGCACCGATCAGGCCATCGCGCGCATCCGGTTGGGCCACGGTTTGCAGCATCAGCACGGTGTCTTCCACGGTGCGCGTCATCGGCCCCAGGTGCGACAGAATCGTCATGGAACTGGCCGGCCACTGCGGCACATAGCCGAAGGTCGGCTTGATGCCGAATGTACCGGTGAACGCACAGGGAATGCGGATCGAGCCACCCGCGTCGCTGCCCTGGTGCAGCACACCCAGATTCAGCGCCGCCGCCGCACCCGCGCCACCCGATGAACCACCCGCCGTGGTGCGCGTGTCCCACGGGTTGCGCGTGATGCCGTACAGCGGGTTATCGGTGACGCCTTTCCAGCCGAACTCCGGCGTGGTGGTTTTACCCAGCATCACCGCGCCGGCTTTGCGCATAAACGCTGAGAACGGCGCATCCACCTCCCATGGCCCTTCGGCAGATGTGGTGCACGAACCCTTGCGGGTGGGCATGCCGGCGGTCAGCGTCAGGTCTTTGATCGAGGCCGGTACGCCGTCCAGCGCGCCGCAGGGTTGGCCCTTGAGCCAGCGTTGTTCCGAGGCGCGCGCTGCGTTCAATGCGCCTTCGGGGTCTACGTGGCAGTAGGCGTTCACCACCGGGTTGAAGCGCTCGATCCGCAACAACGCATCTTCAGTCACTTCTACCGGTGACAGGGTCTTGTCACGAAAATGCTGCAGCAGTTGCACCGCCGTCAGTTGGCCAATCTCACTCATGCCACCTCTCCCTGCGCCGCGTTGACCATGGCGCGCAGCAACACCGCGCAGCCCGCTGCCAGATCATCCGGCGCGGCGTTTTCGATTTCGTTATGGCTGATGCCGCCTTCGCAGGGCACAAAGATCATTCCGGCTGGGCCGAGTTCGGCGACGAAAATCGCGTCATGCCCGGCGCCGCTGACGATGTCCATATGGCTCAAGCCCAGCGCCTGCGCACCGTCACGCACGGCGTTGACGCAGGCGGGGTTGAAGTCCAGCGGCGGGAAGTCGGCGGTGGGCGTCAGTTCAAAACTCAGGCCGTGCCGGGCAGACGTGGCTTCGATCACGCCGCGCACTTCATCGACCATGGCTTGCAGCTTGTCGGCATGCAGGTGGCGCAAGTCGATGGTCATGTGCACCTGGCCTGGAATCACATTGCGCGAGCCGGGGTGAAGGGTCAGGCAACCGACCGTGCCGCAGGCGTGGGGTTGCTGTTGATGGGCGATGCGGTTGACCGCGCTGACCACTTCGGCTGCGCCCACCAGGGCGTCCTTGCGCAAGTGCATGGGCGTTGGGCCGGCGTGGGCTTCGACGCCGGTGAGGGTCAGGTCGAACCACTTCTGGCCGAGGCAGCCCATGACCACGCCGATGGTGGTGGCGCGGTCTTCCAGCACCGGGCCTTGCTCGATATGCGCCTCGAAATACGCGCCGACCGGGTGGCCGAGCACAGCGCGCGAACCGGCATAACCGATGCGCTGCAATTCTGCGCCCACCGACAGGCCTTGGTCATCGAGTTTGTCGAGGGTGTCCTGTAAGTCGAACTTGCCGGCAAACACCCCGGAACCCATCATGCACGGCGGGAAGCGCGAGCCTTCTTCGTTGGTCCACACCACCACCTCGATGGGGGCTTGGGTCTGGATATTCAGGTCATTCAAAGTGCGGATCACTTCCAGCCCGGCCATCACGCCGTAGCAGCCGTCGAACTTGCCGCCGGTGGGCTGCGTGTCGATATGGCTGCCGGTCATCACCGGCGCCAGCGTCGGATCAAGCCCTGGACGCCGCGCAAAGATATTGCCGATGGCATCGACACTGACGCTGCACCCGGCGGCCTCGCACCACTGCACAAACAAGTCGCGGGCCTGGCGGTCGAGGTCGGTCAGCGCCAGGCGGCACACGCCACCTTTGACCGTGGCGCCAAGCTGAGCCAGGTCCATCAACGATTGCCACAAGCGGTCGCGGTTGATCAGTGGAGCATTGCTCTTGAGCGGTTGCGCAAAACTATTCATGTGCAAATCTCCGGTCAGGCACTCAGGGCCAGGTAGCGGTTCTTGATGCTCGGGTCGGCGCGGAAGGCTGCGGCGCTGCCCTCGTATACGACGCGGCCTTGTTCGAGCACGTAATGGCGGTCGGCAAGCTTGTCGCAGACCATCAGGTTCTGTTCCACCAGCAACACCGGCAGGCCGTCGTCCTTGACCTTGCGCAGGATTTTCACCAGCTCGTCGACGATCACCGGCGCCAGGCCTTCGGTGGGTTCGTCGAGGATCAGCAGCTTGGGGTCGTTGAGCAGCGCACGGGCGATGGCGAGCATCTGTTGCTCGCCGCCGGACAAGGCGTGGCCGGCGTTTTTACGCCGCTCCTTAAGGCGCGGGAACATGCCGTACACGTCTTCAAGTTGCCAGCGGCTGGTCTTGCGCACGGCGATACGCAGGTTTTCCTCGACGGTCAGCAGGCGGAAAATCCCGCGGCTCTCCGGCACCAGCGCCAAACCCTGACGGGCGATTTCAAAGATCTTCTGGCCCACCAGCGCCTGGCCGTTGAAGTGAATCTGGCCCTGGCGCGGGCAGATAATCCCGAGAATGCTGCGCAGCGTGGTGGTCTTGCCGGCGCCGTTACGGCCGAGCAGCGTCACCAGTTCGCCGGGATTGACCGTGAGCGACACGCCTTCGAGCACATGGCTTTTGTCGTAGTAGGAATGGATATTCTCGACAATCAGCATCAGGCAGCCTCCCCAAGATACGCCGTACGCACACGCTCATCGGCACGCACGAATTCCGGCGTGCCTTCCACCAGGATCTGCCCGTGACTCATCACGGTGATGGTTTGGCTGATGGACATGACAATGCTCATGTTGTGTTCGATCAACAGCACCGTGTGGTCGCGGCCAAGGTCGCTGATCAACTGGGTCATGATCGGAATGTCATCGATGCCCATGCCCGACGTCGGTTCGTCGAGCATCAGCAGTTTGGGTTTGGAGCAGATCGACATGCCGACTTCCAGCACGCGTTGCTGGCCGTGGGACAACTCGCCGGCCAGGGTGTCGGCGCGGCGGGTCAGTTGCAGGCGTTCGAGGACTTGATCGGCCATCTCCAGGTGCTCGCGCTTGCTGTCGACGCGGCGCCAGAAGTTCAGCGCCCGCGCACCGTCGCGGCCTTGGGCGGCCAGGCGCAGGTTTTCGCGCACGCTGAGGTTCTGGAACAGGCTGGTGAGCTGGAATGAGCGCGCCATGCCCAGGCCGACGCGGCCGTGAGCCGGCTTGCGCATTAGGTTCTTGCCGTCAAAATGAATCGCTCCGGCGGTGGCCTGACGCTCGCCGGTGAGGCAGTGAAACAGGCTGGTCTTGCCCGCGCCGTTGGGGCCGATAATGGTGTGAATGGTGCCGGCTTCGACCTTGAGGTTGACGCCGTTGACCGCATGGAACGCGCCATAGGCCAGTTCCAGGTCTTTGGTTTCCAGCAGGATGCTCATAGCCCTTCCTCCTTGGCGATGGCGGCGGTCTTGCGGCTGCCGCGTACCCGTTCGAACAACGACGCGAGGCCGCCCCACAAACCACCGCGCATAAAGATCACCACGAAGATCAGGATTACGCCCAGCAGCATCAGCCAGCGTGGCCACAGGTCGGAGAGGAAGTCCCCCAACAGCACGATGGAACCTGCGCCCAGCAATGAGCCGAACAGCGAGCCGGTGCCGCCGACGATGGTCATGATCAGGATGTTCTCGGACATCGCCAGGTCGATGTTCGACAGCGGCACAAAGTGCAGCAGCATGGCGTACAGCGCCCCGGCAATGCCGGTGACGGCGCCGGACAGCACGAACACCAGGATCTTGAAATGCCGCGTGTCATAGCCGATGGCCGAGGCGCGGGTTTCGTTTTCGCGGATCGCCATCAAGGTGCTGCCGAACGGCGAGGCGATTACCCGGCGCGCGCCGATAAAGATCAGCAGGAACAGCACCGCGACAAAGCCATAGAACACCCGGGCATCGGCCAGCGACAGCAGCACGGTGTCACCGATGCGGATCTCCGGGCGCGGCACGCTGAGCAGGCCGTTGTCGCCGCCGGTCCAGTCGCTCAAGGTGTAGGCGACAAAGTAGGCCATCTGGCTGAACGCCAACGTGAGCATCACGAAGTAAATGCCGGTGCGCCGGATCGCCAGCGCACCGACCAGAAACGCCAGGAAACCACCGGCAATCGCGGCGCCGAGCAATGCGCTGAACAAGCCCAGTTGCAGGTGGATCATCAACAGTGCCGCGCAGTAGGCGCCGGCCCCAAAGAAGATGCCTTGGCCGAACGACAACAGCCCGGTGTAGCCCAGCAACAGGTTGCAGGCCAGGGCGGCGAGGGCAAAGATCAGGATCTCGGTTGCCAGGGTCGCCGAGGGCAGAATCAACGGCAAGCCGATCAGCACCGCCAGCACCCACAGCAACATGGCTTTGGATTGGGTTTTGGCAAACGGCAGGGGGTTTTTCTCGCTCATGTCAGGCTCTCCCGAACAGGCCGTAAGGGCGTACCAGAATCACCACGGCCATCGCGCCGTAGATCATCAGGCTCGCGCCTTGGGGCCAGAGTGTGGTCATCAGGCTTTGCACCACGCCCACCAGCAAACCGCCGACCAGCGCACCGCTGAACGAGCCCATGCCGCCGATCACCACCACCACGAAGGCCACGCCGAGGATCTCCGGGCCGACAAAGGGTTGCGCGCCGCGCAGGGGCGCAAACAGCACACCCGCGACACCGGCCAGGGCCACGCCGAGGGCAAAGGTCATGGAAAACAGACGGAAGATATTGGTGCCCAGCAGCGACACGGTTTCGGTGCTTTCACTGCCGGCGCGTACCAGCGCGCCAAAGCGCGTGCGCTCCAGCAGCAGCCACAAGGCCAGGCCGATCAGCGCGGAAAACACGATGAGAAACAGGCGGTAGTAGGGGTAGACGAAGTCACCCACCACCAGCACGCCGCGCAGCAGTTCCGGCACGGCGACACTTTTGCCCACAGGGCCCCAGATCATCACGCTGGCTTCCTGGATGATCAGCGCGATCCCCAGGGTCACCAGGATCTGGAACATGTGCGGCAAGTGGTAAATCCGCTGGATCAGTAATCGCTCGATCACCCACGCCAGCGCGGCCACCACCAGCGGCGCGATCAGCAGCGCCAGCCAGAAGTTGCCGGTGAGGCTCACGGCGGTGTAGCAGATGTAGGCGCCCAGCAGGAAGAACGCGCCGTGGGCGAAGTTGACGAAGTTGAGCAGGCCGAAAATAATCGTCAGCCCAACCGCGATCAGGAAGTAGATCATCCCCAGCCCTAGGCCGTTGAGGATCTGGAACAGGTAAAGATTAAGCATGCAGAAACCCTCGGCAGGCAGCCGCTCGCGCGGCCCTGCGCTAAGCAATTCAGAGGATCAGGCGAGCGTGCAGCCCGTCGCCTCGACCGGCGGGAACGATTGCCCGGCGCTGAGCACCTTGGCCAGGTCGTCCTTGTCGGCCATGTCGCCGGTGGCTTTGCCGATCAGCAGGTAGTAATCCTTGATCACCTGATGGTCGCCGGCGCGGATCGACTCCTTGCCGGTCGGGCCTTCGTAGCTCAAGCCTTGCAGGGCTTTGGCCACGGTCGGGCCGTCGAAGCTGGCGGTGCTGATGATGGTTTCCAGCATGACTTTGGTGCTGATGTAATCAGCCGCCAGCGGGTAGGTGGGGTTGATGCCGTATTTGGCCTGGGTGAGCTTGACCAGTTCACGGTTGAGCGGGGTGTCGACCTGGTGCCAATACTGGGCGCCGAGGTACACGCCTTCGAGCACGTCGCTGCCCAGTTCCTGGAACTGGTCGAGCCCGGCGGACCACACCAGCAGCACTTTCATGCGCTCCTTGATCCCGAAGTTCACCGCCTGGCGCAGGGTGTTCGACGACTGGCTGCCGAAGTTGAGCAGTACCAGCACATCGGGTTTGGCGGCGATGGCGTTGGTCAGGTAGCCGGAGAATTCCTGTTCCTGCAATGAGTGGTAGCTGTTGCCGACATGTTCCAGGCCATTGTCCTTGAGCACGGTTTTCGCGCCTTCGAGCAAGGCTTCGCCAAACACGTATTGCGGCGTGATGGTGTACCAGCGCTTGGCGTCAGGCAGCAGCTTGATCAGCGGCAGCATGGTTTCGCGGATCGCGCCGTAGGTGGGCACCGACCAGCGGAAGGTCGCCTTGTTGCAGTCTTTGCCGGTCACTTCATCGGCGCCCACCGGGGTCATGAATACGCCGCCGACCTTGTCGACTTCCTTGGCTACCGCCAGCGCCGAGGACGACAGCGTACAGCCCTGGAAGAATCGCGCGCCGTCCTGCTGGATCGCTTCCTGGACCTTGCGCACGGCTTTGCCGGCATTGCCTTCGGTGTCGATGACCTTGTAGTTGAGCGGACGGCCGAGCACCTCGGGGTGCTGTTCCACCGCCAGGCGCGAACCCATGTCGGCAAACTTGCCATAGCTGGCAAATGCGCCGGACATGGACTTGAGGCCGTAAAAGGTAAAAGGCTCGGCGGCGAATGCAGAGCGCACACTCAGCGGAAGGCTGAGCGCGGCGGCGGCGGTAAGACTGGCTTTCAACAACGTACGACGCTGCATGGGGTGACTCCCTGGTTTAGTTATTGGCAGGAGCGGCAAGGGCGATACGGTGGAGCAAGGGCCTGTGGGCAGGCCTGTTATTGAATTGGGTGAAACGGTCTAGCGGTTGAAACTGGGTCAAAATGTGGGAGCTGGCTTGCCTGCGATGGCATCGACCCGGTTTGACAGAAACACCAAGGTGTCTGCATCGCAGGCAAGCCAGCTCCCACATTGAATGGGTTTGCAATTTGGGATCCAGGTGTGCTTAAGAGTGATCAAACTCCAATAGAAAGTGCGGGCTGACTTCGCCTTCCAGCGCCGTCATGTGGTGTTCGGCGTCGCACATATGTTCATGCATCAGGCTGCGCACGGCCGTTTCATCACCGGCGCGAAAGGCCAGCAGCAACTGCTTGTGATAGTCCAGGTTGGCCGCGTCGAACTGTTTGCGCTTGGGCTTGTAGGCCTTTTTCAGCACCACCAGGTCGCGCAGCAGGTCGTTGAGAAACTGCGCCATAAAACTCAGCAGCGGGTTGGGGCAAGCCTTGGCCAACAGGTTATGGAACTCCAGTTCAGCCAGGCGTTGCTCACGTTGGCCGGCTTCGCTGTCTTCGGGCGCGCTGCAAAAATCCACGTTGTCTTGCAGGGCCTGGTAATCATCTTCGCTCAAGCGACCCAGCACCGACACTGCCAGTTCCACCTCAATGACCTTGCGCAGTTGGTACACCTGCTCGCCGTCCAGGTGCTGGAAGTGCAGGTAGTTACGCAACGCGCGGCTGGCCGGTTCAGTGCCGGCCTGGTTCAAGTAGGCACCGCCACTGGGGCCCGTGCGTGTACTCACCAAACCTTCCACTTCCAGGGCCTTGAGTGCTTCGCGGGCCGAGCCTTTGGAGCACTGGAAGCTTTCCATTAATTCGCGCTCGGTAGGCAGGCGGTCGCCGGGCTTGAGCGCGTCGGTGACGATCGAGCGCTTGACCGACTCGACAATCACATCGGAAAGCTTCTGGCGTTTGCGTCGTAACGGGCGGCTGAGCATGCTGTTCTATTGATCCTATTAATGCGGATTAATAGTACTTAATAACGATTGAACCGGAGCGTCAACGCAGGGTGTCGTTTTCGGCCTGAAGTGGTCGCAAATGCGCGGGTTATTCCCAACTGCCGAGGTCGAGGCAGCGTGTGGAAACAGGCGGCTGTTTACCGAAAACCAGAAAATCGCCGACCCAGCGGTTAATGCACCCGGCGGCGGTGCCAGGCCGGGCCGGCTCCTTGAGCAGCAATTGTTCGACACCGGCAGCGACCGGCTCGGGCTCCTGGGCATTGACCAACACCATGCGTGCGACGCGCTCGGGAAACAACGCGGCGTAGCGGCTGCCGAGCCGGGTGGCCTGCGCGTTGCCGAGGTAATTGAGTTGGGCCTCGCCCAGTTGGGCGCGCACAAATTCCATATCACGCGCCGCTTGCTCAACGCCGCTGGCCTGGCTGAGGTCACGGGCGCTCAGTTCGATCACGTCGTAGCGGTTGGTCAACGTGCGATAGGCCTGGGTGGCGTAGGACTCCCAACGGCTGGTCAGGTGAAGGGCGAAGGTTGCGCCTTGGCCCTTTTGCGGCTCACCGCTCTGGATAAATACCACGCCTTCGCGGCTAAGTGGCTGGCGGGCGCCCACGCGGGTCAGGGCCAGGCGCACGCTGCCGCGTTTGGGCGCGGCATAGTCGCGGGGCACGTTCACACTGGCACATTGGGTGCGTTCCAGCACCTCGGGGTCTGGCCGCTCCTGGGCGGGGAAGGGGCAATCGAGCAGCCAGTCAATCGCGGTCGGCGCGATCAGTGGCTCGGCCAACGCCTTGCCGGCGATCAGGCAGAGGCCGATGCACGCCAGGTTTCTGACCAGAACGCTGAGTTTCATCAAGAGGGTCCGGGCTGCCGTGTGAGGGCGGCTTTTTTACCAAGGACCCAGGGTCAAAGAATGTAGGGTAAGTAAACGCTTTGTGTAGGAGTTTACAGTTTTATTGTCGCAGCTCCGTATTCCAGCCGCCGCCCAGCGCTTTGTACAAGGCAATGCTGGCTTGCAGCCGTGACAGCCGCAGTTGCACGTTCAAATCCTGGGCGGCGTACAGGGTGCGTTGGGTTTCCAGCACCGTCAACAAGTCCTCGGCGCCCGCCTGGTAGCGGCTCTCGGAGATCTGGAAGGCGGCCTGGGCCTGTTGCAGTTCTTCAGCTTGCCATTGGCGTTGCTGGTCCAGGCGCGTGATGCTGCTGAGGGCTTTCTCCACATCGGCAAAGCCGTTGATGATCGCGCCGCGATAGGTTTGCAGCAGTTCGTCCTGGCGGGCGCGGGCCTTGTCGCGCTCGGCGCTTAAACGGCCATTGTTGAAGATCGGCGCGACCAGCCCCGAGGTCAGGGTGTAGAACGGGCTGCGCAGGATATCTTCAGCTTTATAAGCGCCGGAGCCGACTGTCGCGCCCAAGGTCACAGTGGGCAGCATCGCCGCGCGTGCCACCGTGACGTCGGCACTGGCCGCCGCCAGTTGCGCCTCGGCGCGGGCCAGGTCGGGGCGCCGGCTGAGCAGTTGGCTCGGCACGCCCGGGCCAATGCTTGGCCAGGTCAGCGCCTGGAACGGCTCGGTGCCCAGGTTCAGGGCTTGTACGGGTTGACCGAGCAGGGCGGCGAGGGTGATCCGCGACTCTTCGGCCACTTGCGCAATCAGCGGCAATTGCCGTTGCTGGCCGGCCACCAGGCTTTTCTGTTGGGCCAGCTCCAGGGCGGTGGCGGAGCCTGCGTTGTAGCGGGTTTGCACCAGGGCCAGCACACTGCGCGCATTGGCCAGGTTCAGCTCGGCGATCTGCTGGCGTTGCTGCGCGGCGAGGGTTTGCGCGTAGCGGTCGGCGACGCTGCTGAGCAGGGTCAGCTCCACGGTGGCCTGGTCGAACTCACTGGCGCGCAGGCTTTGCAGGGCGCTGTCGCGGGCGGCAAAGCGGCCGCCCCAGAAGTCCAGTTCATAGCTGGCGGTGAGGTTGGCACCGAAACTGTCGACGGTCTTGTTGCTGTCGGTGGCGTCCAGCGAGGCATTGCCGTTGCCGCGCAGCAGTTTTTCACGGCTGGCGGTGAGGTTGAACTTGACCTCAGGCAGCAACGGCGCACCGGCAATCACCGCACTCGCCTGGGCCTGACGCACCCTTGCCATGGCGGCGGCCACGTCATAACTGTCGCGTCGCGCCTGGTCGATCAGGCGGTTGAGCGGCGGGCTGCCGAATTGTGTCCACCAGCGCTGGTTGGTCGCCTGTGTGGCATCGCGTTCGGCGTACTGCCAGGCGGGCGGTGGCGCGAGGCCGCTGTCGACGGTCGGCGGGTTGCCGGTGCAGGCGTTGAGCAGCAGGCACACGCCCAGTAGGGAAGATCGTTTATTCACTGGTCAACGCCTTAACCGGATCGAGCCGGGCAGCTTTACGGGCCGGCATAAAGCCGAATACGACACCGGTGACCAGCGCACAGCCAAACGCGCCAAACACCGCCAACAGAGAAAATTGCACCGCCACCTCGGCCAGCACCAGTACGCCGCCCACCAGCAGCGCGAGGGCAATGCCGAACAGGCCACCGACCACCGAGAGCATCACCGCCTCGGTGAGGAACTGGCGCAGGATGTCGCGCTGGCGCGCGCCGGTGGCCATGCGAATGCCGATTTCACGGGTGCGTTCACGCACGGTCATCAACATGATGTTCATCACACCGATCCCGCCCACCAGCAGGGAGATCGCTGCAATCGAGCCAAGCATCAGCGACAGCGTATTGGCCGTGCGGGCTTCGGCCTGGATCATCGCGGCGTTATTGGTCAACTGGTAGTCACGCTTGCCGTTGTGCAGCTTGAGCATCAGCTGATCAATGGCCATTTCAGCCTCGTGGACCTTGCGTGCATCGGCGGCGGCAATCGCCACGTATTCGGGGTTATAAGTGCCGAACAGGCGCACGCTGGCGGCGGTGTAGGGGATGGCGACGCGGTCGTCGCTGTCTTTATTGCCGGAGGCGGAGCCTTTTTCGGCGAGGACGCCGATGACCTGGAAAGGCACGTTTTCGATCAGGATGTATTCGCCGATCGGGCTGGCGACGTTCTTGAACAGCTTTTCGCGGATACGGTGGCCGATCACCGCGACGGTAGCCCCGGCGCGCTCGTCTTCCTGGGTGAAATAGCTGCCTTCGACCACCGGCCAGTTGAAAATCTCGGGGAAGTTGACGTCGTTGCCACCCACATAGGCCAGGTAGTCCAGGTTGCCGAAGCGAACCCCGGCGTCGTTGCCGTTGACCGGCATGATGCGCTTGACCTGGGGCAGCATCGCCAGCGCCGCGACATCGCTGAGGGTCACGATACCCGGCGGCGTGCGCGGGTTGGGCGAGGAGCCGCTGAGGTAGATGATATTGGAGCCGAACGCGCCCATCTGCGCCATTACCTGGCGCTTGCTGCCTTCACCGACGGCCAGCATCACTACCACCGAGGCCACGCCAATGACGATCCCCAGCAGCGTCAGCGCGGTGCGAAAGCGATTGATCCACATCACCCGCCAGGCCGCGCGGACCGCATCGAGCAGTTCGGCTTTCCAGGCGCCGTTGTGCTCGGCACCGTCGGCCAGGCGCTGGCGCAGGTCGACGGCTTGCAGCGCGTCGCTGTTGGCCGTGACCGGTACATGGGTGTCACTGTGCGCCGAGTCGCTGATGATCAGCCCGTCGCGAATCTCGATAATGCGGTTGGCCCGCGCCGCGACTTCGCGGTCGTGGGTAATCAGGATCACCACATGGCCCTGGCTCGCCAGTTCATCCAGCAGCGTCATCACCTCGGCGCCGCTGTGGCTGTCGAGGGCACCGGTGGGTTCGTCGGCGAGGATGATGTGCCCGCCGTTCATCAGTGCGCGAGCAATCGACACCCGTTGCTGCTGGCCGCCGGAGAGTTGGTGCGGGCGGTTGGCGGTGCGGTCGGCCAGGCCCAGGCGTGTGAGCAGGGCCTTGGCGCGGGCATGGCGCTCGGTGGCGCTGATACCGGCATAGATCGCCGGCATTTCGACGTTTTCCTGGGCCGACCCGGACGGAATCAGGTGGTAACCCTGGAACACAAAACCAAAGGCTTCGCGACGCAGCCAGGCCAGTTCGTCGCTGCCCAGGTGCGCGACGTTTTCACCGGCGAACAGGTAGTCGCCCTCGGTGGGGCGGTCGAGGCAGCCGAGGATGTTCATCAGCGTGGATTTGCCGGAGCCGGAGGCACCGACAATGGCGACGAATTCCCCGGCGTGGATCGACAGGTCGATCCCGCGCAGCACGTCGACCTGCGGGCTGTCACCGCCGCCGTAGGATTTGCGGATGTTCTTGAGTTCGATCAGCGGCGTGGTCAACTCAACCCCCACTGGCGTCGGCCGGGCCGATCAACAGGTGATCGCCTTCGTTAACGCCGCTCAGCACTTCGACGCGCAGGCGGTCGCTGATACCCACGCGCACCTCGCGTTCCTCAATAGAGCCATTTTTGGCCACCACGCGGGCGGTTTGCGTAGCGCTACCCTGGCTGCCGAGCAAGGCCGCAACCGGCACGGTGAGCACATCCTTGACTTGGCTGGCGACGAAAAACACCTGGGTGGTCATTTCGGCCATCAGGGCATTGTCGGCGTTGTCCACATCCAGCAGCACGGTGTAGAGCACCACACGGCCGCTCCCACTTTTGCTGGTGCTGCTGGGGCTGCCGTTGCCCTGGCTGGTTTCATTCAGGGGCTTGGGCGGGATCGGCAGGATCTGGCGCACGGTGCTGGTCCAGCGCCGGCCACCGCCGCTGAGCGTGGTGAAATAGGCGGTCATGCCGGGTTTGACGTGGCCGATGTCAGCTTCGGAGACCTCGGCCCACACGGTCATCGGCGACAACTTGGCGATGCGCAGGATCAACGGGGTCTGCTGCTGGGCGTTGAGGGTCTGGCCGACGCGCGCGTCTACCGCCACCACCGTGCCGCTCATCGGCGCGAAGATGCGTGTATAGCCCAATTCAGCCTCGTCGCTGCGCAGGCTGGCCTGGGCCTGGCGGATTTGCGCCTGGAACATGTCGACCCGTGCCTGGGTGGCACTCAGCTCGGCCTTGGCGGTTTGCACGTCTTCTTCGCGGGTGGCGTTACCGGCCACCAGGCGTTGCTGGCGCTGGTATTTCTGGCGCGCCAGTTCGTGCTGGGCGTTCTGCTCCTGCAACTGGGCCTTGAGGTTGTCGATGGCATAGCGGCTGGCATCGAGCTTGGCCTGTTGTGTGGCCGGGTCGATTTCGACCAGCAACTGGCCTTCTTTGACCTGGTCACCGGCCTCGACATGAATCTTGCGGATTTGCCCGGATGCCTGCGCGCCCACATCGACATAACGGCGTGGTTGCAGGGTGCCCAGCGCGGTGACGCTGTTTTCAATGTTGCCGCGTGTGACGGTGACGGTGGCGAGGCTATCGCGGCCCGGCGGCAGTATCTGCCAGGCCGCCAGCGCAACGATGGGAATCAGGCACGCGACTACCAGCAGGGCGCGTCGGGCGGGGCGAGGGCGTTTCATGCGTTGGTTCCAGCCGGGAAGTGTGGACCGCAGTTGCGGAGGGCTGACAGTTATACGAGAAAATTGCCCGAAGATTTAGGCGTTTACATACGAGGTAACAGCTGCGTCGAATAAAAAAAATCGACAGTTGATGCAAGACTTCTTTAAAAGTAGATGAGAATTACTATAAATTGCACGCATTCAAACTGCCATCATCCATGGCCTGTCGTCTTTAGTACTCAAGGATCAGATGCCGTCTCCCCAGACGGTCGGGAGTCATGTTGGAAAACTACTATCGCGAGCTGGTGTGTTTCCTCAACGCCAAGCTGGGCAACCGTCAGGTGGCCGAAGATGTGGTGCATGACGCCTACGTGCGAGTACTGGAGCGCGCCAGCGACACGCCCATCGAACAGCCGCGCGCGTTTTTGTACCGCACCGCGCTGAACCTGGTGATCGACGGCCATCGGCGCAATGCCTTGCGCCAGTCCGAGCCCCTGGAGGTGCTGGACAGCGAAGAGCGCTTCGCTTCCAGTTCGCCCCACGCCAACCACGATCAGGCCCAGCGCCTGGCCCTGCTCGATCGTGCCTTGGCCGAGCTGCCCAGCGCCTGCCGCGACAGCTTCCTGCTGCGCAAGCTCGAGGGCCTTTCTCACCCGCAGATCGCCGAGCGCCTGAGCATTTCCCGCAGCCTGGTGGAAAAACATATCGTCAACGCCATGAAGCATTGCCGGGTGCGCATGCGTGAGTGGGACGCGCACTGATCACCGATCAGTTAAATTTTATTTCACTGTCCTCGTTTCCTATCAACACATGGCCTGTTGTTCAGGCTTTGCAGGTATTCCCGCCCCACCGCCAAGGGGCTTATCCAGAGGACACTGGAATGACACAGGCAATTGCTTCGCCCGCGGTTCACGACCTGATCGGGATCGGTTTCGGCCCATCGAACCTGGCGCTGGCCATCGCCCTGCAGGAGCGTGAAAAAGCCCAGGGCAAACTGGACGTGGTGTTTCTCGACAAGCAGGCCGACTACCGCTGGCACGGCAATACCCTGGTCACCCAGAGCGAGCTGCAGATTTCGTTCCTCAAGGATCTGGTGACGCTGCGCAACCCCACCAGCCCGTACTCGTTCGTCAACTACCTGAAGGCCCATGACCGCTTGGTGGATTTCATCAACCTGGGCACTTTTTACCCATGCCGCATGGAGTACAACGACTACCTGCGCTGGGTGGCCGGGCAGTTCCAGGCCCAGGCGCGGTATGGCGAGGAAGTGCTGGCCATCGAGCCGATCCTGCACCAGCAGCAGGTTGAAGCGTTGCGCGTGATCTCCCGTGATGCGCAGGGCGAACAGCATGTGCGCACCACCCGTTCGGTGGTGGTCAGCGCCGGCGGCACGCCACGTGTGCCCGAGGCGTTCAAGGCACTCAAGGATGACGGCCGGGTGTTCCACCACTCCCAATACCTCGAGCGCATGGCCCAGCAGCCGTGCGTGGAGGGCAAGCCGATGCGCATTGCCATCATCGGCGGCGGGCAGAGCGCAGCCGAAGCCTTTATCGACCTCAACGACAGCTTCCCGTCGGTGCAGGTGGACATGATCCTGCGCGGTTCGGCGCTTAAACCGGCGGATGACAGCCCGTTCGTCAACGAGGTGTTCTCGCCGGCCTTTACCGACCTGGTGTTCCAGCAAGTCGGCGCCGAGCGTGAACGCCTGGTGGCCGAGTACCAGAACACCAACTATTCGGTGGTCGACCTGGACCTGATCGAGCGCATCTACGGGATTTTCTACCGCCAGAAAGTCTCCGGCATCAACCGCCAGGCCTTCCGCACCATGACCGTGGTCGACAAAGCCACGGCCGGGTCGCTGGGCATCGAGCTGGTGCTGCGCAACAACGCCAACGGCGAAACCAGCGTCAGCCATTACGACGCGGTAATCCTGGCCACCGGCTACGAGCGCCAGATGCACCGCGAACTGCTGGCGCCGCTGCAAGCCTATATGGGCGACTTCGAAGTGGCCCGCGACTATCGGATCGTCACCGACGAGCGCTGCAAGGCCGGTATCTATATCCAGGGCTTCAGCCAGGCCAGCCATGGCTTGAGCGACACCTTGCTGTCGGTACTGCCGATCCGGGCGGATGAGATTGCCGCCTCGCTGTATGAAAACGATCGCCATCGTGGCAAGGCCCGCTCGGTGCAGGATTTACTGCTGGCCACGGCCAGCTGACAAGCTGTACTTGTGACATATAGGGGCTGCCTGATACTGTACAAAAAACCAGTATCGGTAGCCCTTCATGCAGTTGATCGAAAAACTCAGCATCCTCGCCGACGCCGCCAAGTACGACGCCTCCTGCGCCAGCAGTGGCGCGCCCAAGCGCAGCTCCGAGGGCAAGGCCGGGTTGGGCTCTACCGATGGCATGGGCATTTGCCACAGTTACACGCCGGACGGGCGTTGTGTGTCGTTGCTCAAGGTGTTGCTCACCAACTTCTGCCTCTACGACTGCCAATACTGCGTCAACCGCCGCTCCAGCGATGTGCCCCGTGCGCGTTTCAGCCCGGAGGAGGTGGTTACCCTGACCCTGGACTTTTACAAACGCAATTGCGTCAGCGGGCTGTTCCTCAGCTCCGGCATCATCCGTTCGGCCGACTACACCATGGAGCAACTGGTTCGGGTCGCCAAACTATTGCGCGAAGAGCATGACTTTCGCGGTTACATCCACCTCAAGACCATTCCCGAAGCCGACCCTGCGCTGATCGCCGAAGCCGGGCGTTATGCCGATCGCCTCAGCGTGAACATCGAACTGCCCACCGATGCCAGCCTGCAAACCCTGGCGCCAGAGAAGCAGATCGGCTCGATCAAGCAAGCCATGCAGACCATCTACACCGGCGAGCAGACGGTGTTCAACGAGCCGCGCGCACCGCGTTTTGCGCCGGCGGGGCAGAGCACGCAGATGATCGTCGGCGCCGATGACACCGACGACAGCACCATCCTGCACGGTGCCGAGGCGCTGTATGGCAACTACAAGCTGCGGCGCGTGTATTACTCGGCGTTCAGCCCCATCCCCAACAGCCCGAAAAGTGTGCCGCTGGCCGCGCCGCCGCTGATGCGTGAACACCGTCTGTACCAGGCCGACTTTCTGCTGCGCAGTTACGGTTTCAGCGCCAATGAGCTGTTCGAAGGCCCAGGCCATCTGGCCCTGGATATCGACCCCAAGCTGGCCTGGGCGCTGGAGCACCGCGAGGTGTTCCCGTTGGACCTGAACCGCGCCGAACCCACGCTGATCGCACGCATCCCCGGCATTGGCCTGCGCACCACCCAGCGCCTGGTCGACCTGCGCCGCGAACGCAAAATTCGCTTTGAAGACCTGGCCCGCATGCGTTGCGTGCTGGCCAAGGCCAAGCCGTTCTTCATCACCAGTGACTACCACCCGCAACAGGCGGACAGCACCAGCGTATTGCTGCGCGAGCAACTGCGCGACCGCCCGCAGCCGCAACAGATGGGGCTGTGGGGATGATCAGCCTGGAATGCGACAACCTGTTCAGCACCTGGCGTGAGCAGGCGCGCTGGCTGCTTAGCCATCAGGTCGACCCCAGCCAGGTGAGCTGGGGCGAGGCCGAAGTGGCGGACTTGTTTGCCACCGACGAGCCTGTACCTGAGCAGCTCGGTCCGTTTCAGGCGCGAATCCCCAAGGCGTTGCTGGAATTGCTGGAGTCGGCCGCCTGTTACCACGGTGACCAGCGTTGGAGCCTGCTGTACGAGGTGTTATGGCGTGTCAGCCATGGCGACCGCACCGCGATGCTGGCCGGGGACAAGTTGGGCAGTGAGTTACAGCGGCGCATTAAACAGGTCAGCCGCGAGGCCCATCACCTGCATGCGTTTGTGCGGTTTATTGCCTTGCCTGCAGAGGCTGGGCCCCAGTTGCCGGAGTATGTGGCGTGGCATGAACCGGCCCATGACATCTTGAAGTCCGCCAGCCAGCATTTTGTCGGGCGCATGGGCCGCCATCGCTGGATGATCGCAACACCCTTGGACGGCGTGTATTACGACGGCGAGCAGTTGATTCATCAACGCCAGTGCCCTGAGGCATGGCAACAATTGGCGCAGAATGTCGAAGACCCGCACAGCGCGATGTGGCTGACCTATTACAGCCATATCTTCAACCCGGCGCGGTTGAACCCCAAGGTGATGGAAGGGCATTTGCCCAGCCGGTTCTGGAAGAATCTGCCGGAGGGTAAGCTGATACCGGGGTTGATCAGCGAGGCGCGCACGGGCAAGCAGAAGGATGGGCAGGCGAAGCTGATCGGCGCCAGGCCGGGCAAGAAAATCTCAAGCGGGCACGGTTAACAAATCTGGGCTCTGGCTCGATGATCGTTCCCACGCTCTGCGTGGGAATGCCGCCCTGGACGCTCCGCGTCCGCTTTGACGTCGTGACGCGGAGCGTCACTGGATGCATTCCCACGCGGAGCGTGGGAACGATCTATGGGCAGGCGAAGCTTATTGGCGCCAGGCCGGGCAAGAAAATCTCAAGCGGGCACGCTTAAAAAATGTGGGAGCTGGCTCGATGATCGTTCCCACGCTCTGCGTGGGAATGCCGCCCTGGACGCTCCGCGTCCGCTTTGAGGTCGTGACGCGGAGCGTCACTGGATGCATTCCCACGCGGAGCGTGGGAACGATCTAGCGTGGGTTTCAGGCCAGTTCGGTCGCGGTGTTTTTGACTACCGCCAACTCCGGGTGCGCCACCAACTTATCGATGTGCAGTTCATCGTTATTCAACCAAGTTTCCGTCAGCACCCGGTAATGCTCCATATCCCGGCAGCGCATGCGCAGGCTGTAGTCGAACGGCCCACTGATCAGTTGGCACTCGAACACTTGCGGGCAGGCTTTGACGCAGGCCTCAAAGGCCTTCTGCGCCGAGCGCCCGCTCTGATTGGACAAGGCCACCAGCACCAGCAGCGACAGCCCCGGGGAGACCATCTGCACATCGATGATCGCCCCATAACCACGGATCACCCCGCGTCGCTCCAGCTTGCGCACCCGTTCCAGGCACGGCCTGGGTGTCAGGTGAACAAGCGAGGAAAGCTTTTCGTAGGTGATACGCCCCTGGTGGCGCAACACGTCGATGATCGCCTCATCGATGCGGTCCAGCGTGGGCGAAGAGTGGGGTCCGTTGGCCTTGGTATCCATGAGTTCACTTCAAACGGTTGGAAAGAAATTGCTGCAAGCGTTCGCTGTTGGGATGGTCGAGGATCTCGGCGCCGCCGTGTTCCTCGACTCGGCCCTGGTGCAAAAACAGCACTTGGCTGGACACCTGGCGGGCAAAGCCCATTTCGTGGGTGACCATCAGCATGGTACGACCTTCCTCGGCCAACGTCTGTATGACTTTGAGGACTTCTCCTACAAGTTCCGGGTCCAGCGCTGAGGTCGGTTCATCGAACAGAATAATTTCCGGCTCCATCGCCAATGCCCGTGCGATGGCCACGCGTTGTTGCTGGCCGCCGGACAGAAACGCCGGGTATTGATCGGCCACGCGGCCTGGCAGGCCGACCTTGTCCAGGTACAGGCGCGCGCGTTTTTCCGCCTCTGCCGCGCTCACGCCCAACACCCGGCGCGGAGCCATGGTGATGTTTTCCAGCACGGTCATGTGGCTCCACAGGTTGAAGTGTTGGAACACCATGGCCAGACGTGTGCGCAGGTTTTGCAGCTGCTCTTGATGGGGAGCACGGGCTCCGGCGCGGCCCTGGCGCATTTCGATGCTGATGCCATCGAGGGTGATGACCCCGGCGTCCGGCTGTTCGAGAAAGTTGATGCAGCGCAGCATTGTGCTTTTGCCCGAGCCGCTGGCGCCGATCAGGCTGATGACGTCGCCGTTGCGTGCATTGAGGGACACGCCCTTGAGCACTTCGTGGTCGCCGTAACGTTTGTGGATGCCTTCGACTTGAAGCTTGATCGCAGCGGTTGCCGGTTGGGCAACGGGTTCGTCAACAGGGTAAGCGGCCAGGGCCTGCGCGGACTGATTCATGGGTTAGCCTCGGGTAGGAACAAGAAAACGCATCCAGCGACGTTCGGCCAGTCGGAACAGGCCCACCAGTGCAAAGGACAGCAGCATGTAGAGCAAGGCGGCGATGCCGAAAGCCTGGAACGTCAGGAACGTTTCGGCATTCGCGTCGCGGGCGACCTTGAGGATATCGGCGACGGTGGCGGTAAACGCCAGCGAGGTGGCGTGCAACATCAGGATCATTTCATTGCTGTAGGCCGGCAGCGCACGGCGCAGCGCGGCGGGCACCACCACAAACAGGTTGAGGCGCCAGCCGTGCAGGCCATAGGCACGCGCGGCTTCGATTTCGCCGTGGGGAATGTTGCGGATCGCCCCGGCGAAGATTTCCACGGTGTAAGCGCAAGTGTTGAGCACAAACGCCAGCAGTGTGCAGTTGAGCGCATTACGGAAAAACTGGTTGAGCAGGGCGTTGTCCTGCACCACCTCCAGGCTGTACAGCCCGGTGTAGCAAATCAGCAATTGGATATATAACGGCGTGCCGCGAAACAGGTAGGTATAGACCTCCACCGGCCAGCGCAGCCAGACGTGCTGCGAGACGCGCGCCAGCGCCAGCGGGATCGACAGCGCAAACCCTGCGACCACCGAGATGATGAATAGCCATAAGGTCATGGCGACTCCGGACAACCCTGTGCCATCGCTGAACAGGTAGGCCAGGCCGTATTGCTGGAACAGTTCGATCATCGCGCCATCCCCTTGATGCCGAGGTTATAGCGCCGTTCGAGGCGCTTGAAGATGCGGTTGGAGAGGGTGGTGATCACCAGGTACACCAGGCCCGCGAGGATCAGGAAGTACAGTGGTTCATTGGTGGTCTTGCCGGCGTTTTGCGCAGCCTTGACCAGGTCCGACAGGCCGATGATCGACACCAGCGCAGTGGACTTGAGCAGCACCAGCCAGTTGTTGCCCAGGCCCGGCAGGGCAAAGCGCATCAATTGCGGGAAGAGCACCAGGTGAAAGCGCTGCCAGCGGCTCAGGCCGTAGGCGGTGGCGGCTTCCAGTTGCCCGACCGGCACACTGAGAATCGCGCCGCGAAAGTTTTCGGTGAAATACGCGCCGTAGATAAACCCCAGGGTGATCACCCCGGCGGTAAACGGATCGATTTCAAAGTAACCCCAGCCGAACACTTCGCTCAGGTCGTTGAGCCACAGTTGCAGGCTGTAGAAGATCAACAGGATCAGCACCAGGTCCGGCACGCTGCGGATCAACGTGGTGTACAGGGTGGCGGGCACGCGCAGCCACTTGACGCTCGAAAGCTTGGCACCGGCGGCGATCAGGCCCAAGGCGAGGCTCAGGGCCAGCGCCAGTAATGCCAGCTTGAGCGTCATCCAGGCACCCTGAGCGAGCATCGGGCCGTAGCCTTGCAGGTTGAGGAGTTCGTTCATTGAGGGGATCTCAAAAGGGCGTAGATATACCCCTGCGGGAGCGGGCTTTTGTGGCGAGGGGGGGTTCTCCCC
>NZ_JAAAFV010000025.1:22082-37219 GCF_019352915.1 Pseudomonas sp. Xaverov 259
TTGAGCTGGGCTTCGAGCTTGTCGGTCAGGGTGGCGTCGAGGCGGCCGTTTTGCAGGTCGGCGTAGTTCTGCTCCTGGGACTGGTACGCCTTGATCTGCGCGCCGAGCTTGGCCAGGTGCGCACGTGCATAGGCTTCCTGCAGCGAACCTTGCAGCACGCCGACCTGCTTGCCTTTGAGCGACTCCGGCGTGTCGCCGAAGTCGGCGTTTTTACGCGTGATCACCGAGGTGGGGCTGAGGAACAGGCGGTCGCTGAAGTCGATGACTTTCTCACGCGCCGGGGTCACGGCCATGGACGACATGATCGCGTCGAACTTGCGCGCGCGCAGGGCCGGGATCATGCCGTCGAATTCGTTGTGCACCCAGGTGCATTTGACTTCGAGCTTGGCGCAGATGGCGTTGCCCAGCTCGATATCAAAACCTTGCAGGCTGCCGTCGGCGGCGACTGACTCAAAGGGTGGGTACTCGGGGAATACGCCGAAGCGGATTTCTTTCCAGTCCTGGGCGTAAGCAGCGCTGGCACACAGTGGCAACAGCAACGCGGCGAAGAGTGATCGCAATGGAGTCATGTGACAGTCCCTATATTTTGTAATTGATGTCAGGGCAGTGAATCGCTGGGAGCAGAGAATGCTTCATGGTGGTGCGTTTTTTGTGTCGTTTACCCCGTGCATAAAGCGCGAATTGCGCTGTTAAAAAGCGCAATGCAGCGGAATCGGCTGCGGCACGCGCAAAATCGGCTTTTAACTGATGTAAATCCGGCCTGCCTTGGGCGCAAAGCGGCAGGCCAGAGCGGTTTCAGGCGCGCTTTTTGTGCTGTACGCGTGGCTGTTGGGCCAGGCGTGCAAACAGGTCTTTCGGGTCGGCGAGGTCCGGCACCAGCTCAAGTGTACTGCCCACATCCAGCGCCTTGGCCACGTCCAGCACGTAACGCAGGGCCGAGTAGTCTTCGATGGCAAAACCCACTGAGTCGAACAGCGTGACTTGGCGCGCGTTCTCGCGGCCGGGCTGCTGGCCATTGATGACTTGCCACAGCTCGGTCACCGGCGAATCTTCCGGCATGTGCTGGATTTCACCTTCGATACGGCTTTGCGGTTCGTACTCGACGATCACCCGAGCGCGCTCGACGATGCGGCGGTCCAGCTCGGTTTTGCCGGGGCAATCGCCGCCCACGGCATTCAGGTGCATGCCCGGTTCGATCATGTCGTCGGTGAGGATGGTGGCGTACGCCTTGTCGGCCGTGACGGTGGTGACGATGTCCGCGCCTTTGACCGCTTCGGCGACGCTGGCGGCCAGGATCACCTTGATCGCCGGGAACGCCTTGAGGTTGGCCGCCAGCTTGGCAGTGGCCTTGGCGTCGATATCGAACAGGCGGATTTCGCTGATACCGAGCATGGCGTGGAAAGCCAGGGCCTGGAACTCGCTTTGCGAGCCGTTGCCGATCAACGCCATGCTGCGGCTGTTGTCGCGCGCCAGGTAGCGGGCTACCAGGGCAGAGGTGGCCGCGGTGCGGATCGCGGTGGTCAGGGTCATTTCGGCCAGCAGCACCGGCTTGCCGGTGTCGACATCGCCCAGGGCGCCAAAGGCCATCACTGTGAGCATGCCGGCCAGGGTGTTCTTCGGGTGGCCGTTCACGTACTTGAAGGCGTACAGCGAGGCGTCGGACACCGGCATCAACTCGATCACGCCGTCCGGCGAATGGTTGGCCAGGCGCGCGCACTTTTCGAAGTCCTGCCAGCGCAGGTAGTCGGCACGGATGTATTCGGCCATTTCGCTGATGCAGGTTTGCAGGCCCTTTTGTGAAACCAGGTAGCTGAGGTCGTTGACGTCGATATAGCGGGTCATGGCAAGACTCCTTATTGAAATGAGGCGCGGGCGGGCAGGTGTACTTCCGCCAGCATGCAGCGGGCGCTGCCGCCGCCGATGCGTTCGATGTTGTCGATGTTCACCACCACCGGGCGGGTGTGGCGTTCGACATGCGTGCGCTGGGCCGGGTGCAGGGCGCTCCAGGCGCTGGCCGACATCACCAGCAGCGGTTGGCCGTCACGGTCGTGGACTTCGAGCATGTTGCCGGCGAAGGCTTCGAGCTGATCGAAGTCGAGGGCGAGGATGTCTTTGCCGGTATCGCGCAGCGAGCGTTCCAGGGCCTGGCGTTCGCTGGCATCGGGCAGGGCTTGCAGGCACACCACCGAAAGATCACGGCCGACACTCATCATCACGTTGCTGTGGTAGATCGGCGCGTGGTGGCGGTCGACGGCGTGGAAGACGCAGAGTTGGTAGTCGAGGCGTTCGGCGAACTGGCGCAAGGCGTCTTGGTGGGTACGTCCGGAGTGGCAGGCATAGCTGATGCGGTGCTGGCGGTCGAGCACCATGCTGCCGGTGCCTTCGAGGAAGATATTCTGTTGTTCGAGGTGGCTCAGGTCGATGGTGCTATGGATTGCAAAGCGTTGCTCCAGTACTTGCAGCACGCCTTTGTTGCGCTCCAGTCGTCGGTTCTGGCCTTCCATCGGGTACAGCACCAGGCTGCCGTCGGCGTGGCTGCTCCACCAGTTGTTGGGGAAGATCGAGTCGGGCGTGTGGGGCGCCGGGGTGTCTTGCACCACCAGCACCTCTACGCCATGTTGGCGCAGGGTATCGACATAGCCGTCGAACTCTTGCAGCGCTTTTTGCTGCGCGCCAAGAGGATCCAGTGGCTGGCGTTGGAAGCGGTTGTTGATCGCGGTGTCCGGGTTGAAGGCAAAGCGCGCCGGGCGAATCATCAAAACGGTGTTGGTGGTTTGCATGGGTGCACGAATCCATGGGTTGAGCTGTGGGGCTATTTTGTGCGCTGTGGCGGGTGAATCCCGGCTGATATAGCGGGGCGGCTCAGCCGGGAAAGCTGAAAAGTGAGGTAGCGCAGCCGAATCGGCTGGCAAGTTGAAATGCAATCAAACTGTGGGAGCTGGCTTGCCTGCGATGGCGGTCTGTCTGCGCCAGATGCGCTGACTGACAGACCGCTATCGCAGGCAAGCCAGCTCCCACATTAGTATGGTGGCGGTCGTGAACCCCGAGCCAGGAAGGAGAATGCATGTCTACCGCTGTTCGTCTTGCCCAACCCACCGACGCCGAGGGCATCAGCCAGGTCATCCTGGCGGCCTTGCACAGCAGCAATGCGCGGGATTACCCGGCAGATGTGATTGCTCGGGTTGCCAGCAACTTCACGCCCGACGCCGTGCTGGCGTTGCTCCAGCGCCGGGTGGTGCTGGTGGCGAGCCAGGATCAGATGATCGTCGCCACCGCCGCCCTTGATGGCAATGTGGTGCGCTCGGTGTTCGTCAACCCGGCGTTGCAAGGTCAGGGCATTGGCCGGCTGCTGATGATCGAGATTGAGCTGCGGGCCGTTGAAGCCGGGGTGACGGTCCTGAGCGTGCCGTCCTCGCTGACGGCCGAGCCGTTCTATACCAAGTTGGGTTTTCACACAGTACGCGACGTTTACCATGGCAATGAGCGCACGCTGGTGATGGAAAAGGCCTTGTTATCGCGCCATCCCATCGGGCCATATCGCGATCGTCCACACAGATCCCAGGTGGTGGCGCTGTGGCAGCAGGCGTTTGGCTATGACACCGCGCACAACCTGCCAAGCCTGGCAATCGACAAAAAGCTGGCGGTCAATGATGGGCTGTTCTTTGTAGCGACGGATAAAAAGGCCGTGATCGGCACCATCCTGGCCGGCTATGACGGGCATCGCGGCTGGTTGTATTCGGTGGCGGTACACAGCGATTATCGTCGGCAGGGCCTGGGCGCTTCGCTGGTGCGCTATGCCGAGCAGGCACTGACTGCGTTGGGTTGCATGAAGATCAACCTGCAGATTACGGGCGGCAATGACGCGGTCGTGGGGTTCTACGAGGCGCTAGGGTATGGGGTGGAGCCGAGGATCAGCATGGGTAAGAAGATTGCGGTGAATATCCCGCCTCAATCCTGAGCACACCGCAAGCAAATGTGGGAGCTGGCTTGTGTGGGAGCCAGCTCCCACACAAGCCAGCTCCCACATTGGGTTTTGCGTTTGCTGAGTCAGACCTTGACGATCCAACCCGCTGGCGCTTCAACGTCGCCGGTCTGCACGCCGGTCAGTTCTTTGTAGAGCGCCTGGGTGATCGGGCCCACTTCGGTTTCGCTGTGGAACACGTGCAGCTTGCCGTCGTACTGGATGCCGCCAATTGGCGAGATCACGGCAGCGGTACCGCAGGCGCCGGCTTCCTTGAACTGGTCCAGTTTGTCGATGAACACGTCGCCCTCGACCACTTTGAGGCCCAGGCGGGTCTCGGCCAGTTCGATCAGCGACAGGCGGGTGATGCCTGGCAGCACCGAAGGCGACTTCGGCGTGATGAACTGGTTGTCGCGGGTGATACCGAAGAAGTTGGCCGAACCGACTTCCTCGATTTTCGAGTGGGTCATCGGGTCCAGGTAGATCGCGTCGGCGAAACCGGATTTCCTTGCTTCAGCGCCCGGCATCAGGCTGGCGGCGTAGTTGCCACCGACCTTGGCGGCACCGGTGCCTTGTGGTGCGGCGCGGTCGAACGTGGAGATCTGGAAGTTGTGGGGCACCAGGCCGCCTTTGAAGTAGGCGCCGACCGGGATGGCGAATACCGAGAAGATAAACTCCGGTGCGCTACGCACGCCGATGTTCTCACCGGTGCCGATCACGAACGGGCGCAGGTACAGCGCGCCGCCACTGCCGTACGGCGGGATGAACCGCTCGTTGGCCTTGACCACTTGTTTGCAGGCTTCGATGAAGTCTTCGGTGGTCACATGCGGCATCAGCAGGCGTGCGCAGCTGCGTTGCATACGGGCGGCGTTCTGGTCCGGGCGGAACAGGTTGATCGAGCCGTCCTTGCAGCGGTAGGCCTTGAGGCCTTCAAAGCACTGCTGGCCATAGTGCAGGGCGGTGGAACCCTCGCTGATGTGCAGCACGTTGTCGTCGGTCAGGGTGCCCGCTTGCCACTCGCCGTTTTTCCAGGTTTGGAGAAACCGTTTGTCGGTCTTGATGTAGTCAAAACCCAGCTTGTCCCAATTGATGCTTTCGTTACCCATGACACCCTCTATCTCTGGTCAACCGCCTGGTCGAAGGCAGGCTTGTCGGTTTTTTACTGGATGGGCGCAACAATACTTCATTCTTGGCCGGTGTGGGAGCAGGTGGGTGGACCATTGAGCCTGTGTATTGGCTGATCCACCGCTATCGCAGGCAAGCCAGCTCCCACATTTGCAATGCATTCCCCTGTGGGAGCTGGCTTGCCTGCGATGGCCTCACCACGGTTTTACAGGTGCAGCGCGTGCCCCAAAGCTCTTAAAGCAGCTTCCTGCACGGCTTCACCCAAAGTCGGATGCGCATAGATGGTGCCCGCCACATCTTCCAGGCGCGAGCCCATTTCCAGGCTCAGGCCAAAGGCCGTAGACAACTCAGACACACCAACCCCCACCGCCTGCCAGCCGACAATCAGGTGGTTGTCACGCCGCGCGACCACGCGCACAAAGCCGGTTTTCGACTCCAGGGTCATCGCCCGGCCATTGGCCGCAAACGGGAAGCTCGACACAATGCAGTCCAGGCCAGCCGCCTTGGCTTCGTCCGGGGTCTTGCCGACCACCACCAGCTCCGGGTCGGTAAAGCACACCGCCGGGATCGCCGCCGGGTTGAACTCGCGGTGTTTGCCGCTGATCAGTTCGGCAACCATCTCGCCCTGGGCCATGGCCCGGTGCGCCAGCATCGGCTCGCCACTCAGGTCGCCGATGGCGTACACATTGCGCATGCTGGTCTGGCAACGGTTGTCGATCTTGATCGCCGCACCGTTCATCGCCAGGTTCAGCGCTTCGAGGTTCCAGCCCTGGGTGTTGGGCTTGCGGCCCACCGCCACCAACACCTGATCGGTTTCCAGCGACAGCGTGTCGCCGTTCGGGTCACGTACCTGCAGGCTGTTGTTTTCGAAACCGGTGACGCTGTGGCTGAGGTACAGCTTGACCCCCAACTGCTTGAGCGATTCGGCCACCGGCAGCGTCAGCTCACCGTCGTAGGCGGGCAGGATGCGCTCCTGCGCCTCGACCACACTGACCTCGGCGCCGAGCTTGCGGTAGGCAATGCCCAGTTCCAGCCCGATATAGCCGCCACCCACCACAATCAGGCGCTTGGGCACGCGGGTCGGCGCCAGTGCTTCGGTTGACGAGATGATCGGCCCGCCAATCGGCAGCATCGGCAGGTTGACACTTTTCGAGCCGGTGGCCAGCAGCAGGTGCTCGCACTGAATGCGCTGGTCGCCGACGTCGACGGTCTTGCCGTCGACCACCTTGGCCCAACCGTGGATCACCTGCACTTTGTGCTTCTTGAGCAACGCGGCCACGCCGGTGGTCAGGCGGTCAACAATGCCATCTTTCCATTCCACGCTCTTGCGGATGTCCAGGGTCGGCACATCCACTTCAATGCCCAACTGCGAACCCTGGCTGTGGTGCACGGTTTGCTGGAACTGCTCGGCCACATGGATCAAGGCCTTGGAGGGAATGCAGCCGATGTTCAGGCAGGTGCCGCCGAGCGCCTGGCCCTCGACCAGAATGGTCGGGATGCCCAGTTGGCCGGCACGGATCGCCGCCACATAACCGCCAGGGCCGCCGCCGATGATCAGCAGCGTGGTGTTCAATGTCTGAGGCATGCCTTACTCCAAAAACAGGCTGGCGGGTTGTTCGAGCAGGCCACGAATGGCCTGGATGAATTGCGCCGCGTCCATGCCGTCGACCACGCGGTGATCGAAGGAGCTGGAGAGGTTCATCATCTTGCGCACCACGATCTGGCCTTTGATCACCATCGGCCGTTCAACGATGCGGTTGACGCCGACGATGGCGACTTCCGGCAGGTTCAGCACCGGTGTGCTGACGATGCCGCCCAACGCGCCGAGGCTGGTCAGGGTGATAGTCGAGCCCGACAGCTCATCGCGACTGGCCTTGCCATTGCGCGCGGCGCTGGCCAAACGTGCGATTTCCTCGGCATTGCCCCACAGGCTGCGGGCTTCGGCGTGACGTACCACCGGCACCATCAGGCCCACGTCGCTTTGGGTAGCGACGCCCACATGCACCGCGCCCAGGCGCGTGATGACTTGGGCTTCGTCGTCGTAACGGGCGTTGATCTGCGGGAAGTCCCGCAACGCCACGACCATGGCGCGCACGATGAAGGGCAGCAAAGTCAGCTTGCCGCGCGTGGCACCGTGCTTCTCATTGAGGTGTACACGCAACTCGTCCAGCGCCGTGACGTCGATTTCTTCCACGTAGCTGAAATGCGCGGCGCGGCGGGTGGCGTCCTGCATGCGCTGGGCGATCTTGCGGCGCATGCCGATCACCGGGATCTGTTCTTCAGTGTTGCGTTCGGCGTAAGGGTTGGCGGTTGCCGAAGGCTGGGCTGCACCTTGTTGCAGGTAAGCGTCCAGGTCTTCGTGCAGCACCCGACCCGCCGGGCCAGTACCTTGCACCAGACGCAATTGAATGCCGGCATCCAGCGCGTGTTTGCGCACGGCAGGTGAAGCCAATGGGCGTTCATCGGCGGCACGGGCTACCGGAGCAGCAGCGGGCTTGGCTACCGGCTGTGTTTCAACCACTGGCGCGGGTTTGGCTTCAATCACGGGGGTTGCTTTCACCGGCTCAGCCACCACCGGCACATCCTTGGCATTCCCTGCGCCTTCGACTTCAATGCTGATCAAAATACTGCCCACCGCCATGACTTCACCCGGCTCGCCGCCGAGGGAAATCACTTTGCCGTGCACCGGCGAGGGAATGTCCACCATCGCCTTGTCGGTCATCACATCCGCCAGCACCTGGTCTTCAACCACTAGGTCACCGACCTTTACATGCCATACCGACAGTTCAACTTCTGCGATGCCTTCGCCAATGTCCGGCATCTTGATAACGTGCGTGCCCATTCAGACCTCCATGACCCGTTTCAACGCCGCGCCCACGCGGGACGGCCCTGGGAAATACGCCCACTCTTGCGCGTGCGGGTAGGGCGTGTCCCAACCGGTGACGCGTTCGATCGGCGCTTCCAGGTGATGGAAGCAATGCTCTTGCACCAGCGACACCAACTCGGCACCAAAGCCGCAGGTACGCGTGGCTTCATGCACCACGACGCAACGGCCGGTCTTCTTCACGGAGTTGACGATGGTTTCCAGGTCCAGCGGCCACAGGCTGCGCAGGTCGATGACCTCGGCGTCGATGCCGGTTTCTTCGGCGGCGACTTGCGACACGTACACGGTGGTGCCGTAGGTCAGCACCGTCACGGCCGAGCCGGGGCGCACGATGGCGGCCACGTCCAGCGGCACGGTGTAGTAACCGTCCGGCACTTGCGCTTGCGGGTGTTTCGACCACGGTGTAACCGGGCGATCGTGGTGGCCATCGAACGGGCCGTTGTACAGGCGTTTAGGCTCGAGGAAGATCACCGGGTCGTCGTTTTCGATCGAGGCGATCAACAGGCCCTTGGCGTCATACGGGTTGGACGGCATCACCGTGCGCAGGCCGCAGACCTGGGTGAACACCGCTTCGATACTCTGGCTGTGGGTCTGACCGCCGTAGATGCCGCCGCCGCACGGCATGCGCATGGTCAAGGGGGCGGTGAACTGGCCCGCCGAGCGATAACGCAGGCGGGCGGCTTCGGAGATGATCTGGTCGGTGGCCGGGTACACGTAATCGGCAAACTGGATTTCTGCCACCGGGCGCAGGCCATACGCACCCATGCCCACGGCAACGCCGACGATGCCGCTTTCGGAGATCGGCGCGTCGAACACCCGCGAGCTGCCGTACTTGTTCTGCAAACCTTCGGTGCAACGGAACACGCCGCCGAAGTAGCCGACGTCCTGGCCGAACACCACCACGTTATCGTCACGCTCAAGCATCACATCCATGGCCGAGCGCAGGGCCTGGATCATGGTCATGGTGGTGGTGGTCATGGCGGTTTCCAATTCGATGCTGTTGTTGTGATCGTTCATGTCAGACCCCCAACTCTTGACGCTGGCGCTTCAAGTGCTCCGGCATCTCTTTGTAAACGTCTTCGAACATGGTCGCGGCGCTTGGAATCTGGCCACCGGCCAGGGTGCCGTACTGTTCGGCTTCTTTCTGCGCCTTGACCACTTCGGCCTCAAGCTCGGCACTCACCGAGGTGTGCTCCTCTTCGGACCACTGGCCAATCTTGATCAGGTGCTGCTTGAGACGCGCAATCGGGTCGCCGAGCGGGAAGTGGCTCCAGTCGTCGGCCGGGCGGTATTTGGACGGATCGTCCGAGGTGGAGTGCGGGCCGGCGCGGTAGGTGACCCACTCGATCAGAGTTGGCCCAAGGTTACGGCGCGCCCGCTCGGCGGCCCAGGCAGACGCCGCATACACGGCGATGAAGTCGTTGCCGTCCACACGCAGGGAAGCGATGCCGCAACCCACGCCGCGTCCGGCGAAGGTGGTGGCTTCACCGCCGGCGATGGCCTGGAAGGTGGAGATGGCCCACTGGTTGTTGACCACGTTGAGAATCACCGGCGCGCGGTACACGTGGGCGAAGGTGAGGGCGGTGTGGAAGTCCGATTCGGCGGTGGCGCCGTCGCCGATCCAGGCCGAGGCAATCTTGGTATCGCCCTTTATCGCCGAGGCCATGCCCCAGCCTACGCCTTGCACGAATTGGGTGGCGAGGTTGCCGGAAATGGTGAAGAAACCGGCGTCCTTGACCGAGTACATGATCGGCAACTGACGGCCCTTGAGCGGGTCGCGCTCGTTGGACAGCAGTTGGCAGATCAGGTCCACCAGCGGCACTTCGCGGGCCATCAGGATGCTTTGCTGGCGGTAGGTGGGGAAGCACATGTCGTCGATATTCAAGGCCAGGGCCTGGGCGCTGCCGATGGCCTCTTCGCCAAGGCTTTGCATGTAGAACGACATTTTTTTCTGACGCTGGGCGACCACCATGCGGTTGTCGAAGATGCGCGTCTTGAGCATGGCGCGCATGCCTTTACGCATGATCTCGGCGGATACGCCTTCAGCCCACGGGCCAAGGGCCTGGCCCTGGTCGTCGAGCACGCGGATCAGGCCCTTGGCCAGGTCAGCGGTGTCGGCGGGTTCTACGTCGATGGCGGGTTTGCGCACCGTACCTGCGTCAGTCAGGCGCAGGTAGGTAAAGTCGGTCTTGCAGCCTGGGCGGCCCGAGGGTTCGGGAACGTGCAGGCGCAGTGGTGCATACGGCTGGTTCATGGCTTTCTACGCTCGATCTTGTGAATTTCTTGTAGTGGGCGCGCTAGCTGACAGTCAGTCTCCGGATAGGAGAAATCTTGTCCTACAAACATCATAGGCGTGGCGTAGAAGAATATTTATCTGTGTTTCATTGCGCTCAAGACCATTTGCGGATAAAAAAACTGCATAAACATAATAAACAGGTGATTTTGTCTCATGCGCAAACTGGACCGTACCGATATCGGCATTCTCAACGCCCTGCAGGAGAACGCCCGTATCACCAACGCCGACCTGGCCCGCTCGGTCAACTTGTCGCCCACACCGTGCTTCAACCGGGTGAAGGCCATGGAGGAATTGGGGCTTATCCGTGATCAGGTCACCTTGCTGGACGCCGACCTGCTGGGGCTGCACGTGAATGTGTTCATTCATGTGAGCCTGGAAAAGCAGAACGAGCTGGCATTGCAGCAGTTCGAGGGCGCGATCTCGGACCGGCCGGAAGTGATGGAGTGTTATTTGATGGCGGGTGACCCGGACTATTTGATCCGGGTACTGGTGCCGACAATCCAGTCGCTGGAGCGCTTCATGATGGACTTTCTGACCAAGGTGCCGGGCGTGGCCAACATCCGCTCAAGCTTTGCGCTCAAGCAGGTGCGCTACAAGACCGCGCTGCCGTTGCCGGCCAATGGCATCAGCCTGGGCAACTGAATCACACAAATCCAATGTGGGAGCTGGCTTGCCTGCGATAGCGGTGGGCCAGTTGACACATGGGTTACTCATACACCGCTATCGCAGGCAAGCCAGCTCCCACAAGGGAATCGACGTTTCTACAGTTGGTTAAGTGGGATCTTCAGGTAAACCACCCCATTGTCTTCCGCCGGCGGCATATTCCCCGCCCGCACATTCACCTGAATCGCCGGCAGCAACAGCGTCGGCATCCCCAACCCGGCATCACGCTGGGTGCGCATCTGCACAAACGCCGCTTCATCCACACCGTCATGCACATGAATATTGCCCGCGCGCTGCTCGGCGACCGTGGTCAGGCACTTGGCCTCGCGACCTTCAGGCGGGTAGTCATGGCATACATACAGCTCAGTCTCCAATGGAAAGGCCAGCAGTTTGCGCATCGACGCATACAACTGCCGCGCATCGCCGCCAGGGAAATCGCAACGCGCAGTGCCCACATCCGGCATGAACAGCGTGTCGCCCACCAAAATCAATCGACCGTCGATCAGGTACGCCATGTCGGCCGGGGTGTGGCCGGGCACATGCAGCGCCTGGGCCTTCAAGTTGCCGATATGAAAGATTTCATCCGGCGCAAACAGGTGGTCGAACTGCGAGCCATCGACGCGAAATTCGGGCTCCAGGTTGAACAGGTGCTTGAAGACGTCCTGCACCTTGCTGATGGATTGGCCGATGGCGATTTTGCCGCCGAGCGTGCGGCGCAGGTAAGGCGCCGCCGACAAGTGATCGGCATGCGCGTGGGTTTCCAGCAGCCACTGCACCTGCAAACCGTGCTCACGCACAAAGGCTATGACTTTATCGGCTTGGGTGGTTTCAGTGCGTCCGGACGCGGGGTCGTAATTGAGTACCGAATCGACGATAGCGCACGGGCCGCCATCGTGTTCATAGATGACGTAGGTGAAGGTCGACGATGCCTCGTCCAGAAAGGCTTGAATCAACGCTGGCATGGCGGCGGTCCCCGGGAGCGAAAAAAGTGGTTACAATCAGTTTACGTTTACACATAATGTTTTGAGCTTAAGTGACATAAAGGACCCGAGGCAAATGGAATCTACTCTGAGTGAGGGCGAAGTCGCCCAGTTGCGTGCATCGGCGTCCAAGGCCTGCTCCTTGCTCAAGGCACTGGCCAACGAGGATCGCCTGTTGATCCTGTGCCAGTTGACCCAGGGCGAGCGCAATGTCGGCGAGCTGGAAACCATGACCGGCGTGCGTCAGCCCACGCTGTCACAACAGTTGGGCATTTTGCGTGACGAAGGGTTGGTCGCCACCCGTCGGGAAGGTAAATACATTTTCTACGGGCTGGCCAGCCACGAAGTGATTCAAGTGATGAAGACCTTGTCCGGCTTGTACTGCGGTGCGGTCATAAAAAGCTGGGCGTGACGCCATACGGCAGCGACCCTTGTGTGCATTGACGATAAAAGGCAAAAGACCATGACCGAGCAACACTGGGGACCGACCATCAGTGGCGACATCGTAGTCATCGGCGGCGGCTCGGCAGGCATCGGCCTGCTGGCCAGCTTGCTCAAACGCGACCCGCAGCTGAACATCACCCTGATCGAACCTAACGACTATCACTGCTATCAGCCGGCCTGGACGCTGGTCGGTGGCGGCGCCTACGACCTGAAAAAGACCCGACGGCCGTTGGCCGACGTACTGCCCAATGGCGTCGCCTGGGTGCAGGCCGCAGTCGCCGAATTGCTGCCCGACGAGCAAACCCTGGTGCTCGACAATGGTCAGCGCGTCACCTGGAACAACCTGATCGTGTGCCCCGGCTTGCGCCTGGCCTGGGAAAAAATCGACGGCCTGGAACAAACCCTCGGCCACAACGGCGTGACCTCCAACTACAGCTACGAACACGCGGCCTACACCTGGCAGTTGGTGCAGCAGCTCAAGAGCGGCAAGGCGATTTTTACCCAGCCGGCCATGCCGATCAAATGCGCAGGCGCGCCGCAAAAGGCCATGTACCTGTCCTGCGATCACTGGCTCAAGCAGGGCAACCTGAAAAACATCGACGTCGAATTCAACCTGGCCGGCGCTGCGCTGTTTGGCGTCGCCACCTTTGTGCCGCCGTTGATGAAGTACGTAGAGAAATACAACGCCCGCCTCGCGTTCAATTCCAATCTGGTCAAGGTCGATGGCGCGGCCCGCAAAGCCTGGTTTGAAGTCAAAGACGCCGAAGGCAATGCCACCGTCGAAGAAAAATCCTTCGACCTGTTGCACGTGGTCCCGCCGCAAGTGGCTCCGGACTTTATCCGCCAGAGCCCGTTGGCCGACGCCGCCGGCTGGTGCGAGGTGAACCCGCACAGCCTGCAACATCTGCGCTACCCGCACACCTTCGGCCTCGGCGATGTGTGCGGCACCACCAACGCCAAAACCGCTGCCGCCGTGCGCAAGCAGATTGTGGTGGTGGCCGAAAACCTGCTGGCCCTGCGCAAACAGGCGCAGCTGCCGCTCAAGTATGACGGCTATGGCTCCTGCCCGTTGACGGTGGAGAAGGGCAAGGTGGTGCTGGCCGAGTTTGGTTATGGCGGCAAGCTGCTGCCGACCTTCGCGCTGGACCCGACCCAGGCACGCCGCTCGATGTGGTTCCTCAAGGCCACGCTGCTGCCGTGGTTCTACTGGAACGGCATGCTCAAGGGCCGCGAGTGGCTGACCCGCCTGAGTAAGGTGGATTAAATGCTGCTGGCAAGTCTGTTGGGTTTATTGATGGGCCTGGTCATGGGCCTGACCGGCGCGGGCGGTGGCATCCTCGGGGTGCCGGCCTTGGTGTTGGGGCTTGGCTTGACCATGACCCAGGCGGCGCCGGTGTCGTTGCTCGCCGTGGGCGCAGCGGCGGCGGTCGGCGCCATTGACGGGTTACGCCATGGCCTGGTGCGCTACCGCGCCGCGTTATTGATCGCGTTGCTGGGCGCGCTGTTCTCGCCGCTGGGCGTATTTATTGCGCACCAGTTGCCCGAACACCTGCTGATGGGCTTGTTCAGTGCCTTGATGGTGCTGGTGGCCTGGCGCATGTTGCAACGCGAAAAGCTCGAAGCCGGGCCCAGCGACCATGGCGCCGCGTCCTGGGGCCAGAAAAACTGCATGCTCAACCAGCAGACCGGGCGCCTGGCCTGGACCGCCAAATGCAGTGCCACGTTGGCGGCTTTGGGGGCCGTGACTGGCGCGGTATCGGGCTTGCTCGGCGTGGGCGGTGGTTTCCTGATCGTGCCGGCGTTCAAGCAACTGACCGATGTGCAGATGCGCGGGATTGTCGCCACCTCGCTCATGGTGATCAGCCTGATTTCGCTGATTGGCGTGGCCGGGTCGATGCAGGCCGGTGTGAGCATCGAGCCGATGGGCTGGGTGTTTATCGGCGCGAGTATTGTCGGCATGCTGGCCGGTCGGCGCCTGTGTTCAATAATCCCCGCACGCTCTTTGCAGGTGGGCTTTGCCAGCCTGTGTGTGGTGGTGGCTGCGGGGATGCTGGTCAAGGCTGCGCTCTGATCCTGATGTGCAACACAGTCCAACTGTGGGAGCTGGCTTGCCTGCGATAGCGGTCTTTTGGTGGTGTACATATCCGTTGCTGCGGTAACGGCTGCTTATGGTTCCGCCCTGACGGCGGGTCACTTTTGTAAAGACACAAAAGTAACCAAAGGTCTTCGCCCCAACACTCGGTGCCTCGCTATGGCTCGGCATGCCCGCAATCCGCCAGTGATTTGGGGGGGCCGCCGCGATGGGCCATCCTTGGCCCAGCGCGGCTAAACCGGCATCCCTGCCGGTTTACCCCCCCCCAAATCACTGTCGAATTGCGGCCATCGTGTTTGACGGGGCGATTTCAGATCAAGATCAAAAGCGCAGATCAAAAGACCGCTGACTTCGTCATCGAAAAGGATGTAAGGGCCAGAGCAACAGCAACTGCAGAGCCATACGCGGTTAAAGGTGGGAGCTGGCTTGTCGAATCGTCGCACCGCTGCGATAGCATCAACTTGGTGTGCCTGATGTACCGAGGTGCCTGCATCGCAGCGATGCGGCGACCCGACAAGCCAGCTCCCACAGAAAAGCAGCTCTTCAGTGCATGCAAATCCGCAGCCGACCTCATTTTCAAAACTGCATACGGTCAATTGTGGGAGCGGGCTTGCTCGCGAATGCGGTGTATCAGTGACAGATAAATTGACTGACACACCGCATTCGCGAGCAAGCCCGCTCCCACATTTAGA
>NZ_JAAAFV010000026.1:0-1564 GCF_019352915.1 Pseudomonas sp. Xaverov 259
AAGCGCATGCTTTAAATTCATCAAAAACAAATATCAGCGCAACTGCATTTGAAATTGCATTGAAACAATTGGTGTAATCTTTTTTACATCTTAATATTATAAACGAGCCAGATAATAATCTGGCTCGTTTTTTTTGCCATAAAAGTTTCACGCAGATTTGGCAGATTCAGCAGATTTTATACAGATTTAAATTTTATAATTATTGATTAAAAAAATCTGTTTAAATCTGCCAAATCTGCGTGAAAAAAAATATTCCATAGTAGATTTTAAAAAAAATCTGCTCAATCTGCCAAATCTGCGTGCAAAAAAAATGATAGATTAAAAAAAACTGCAAAATCTGCCTGTAAAAAACAATCACTTTCAAAATCACCACAGCCCTTTCATTGTAAACAATTTTTAGTACTTTTAAACGTTTTTAAATAATACATTACAAAATTCAGAATCAAAATGGGTTCCACTATTTCTTCAGATAAAAAGAAATCCTTATTATTCACCACAGCGATATATGCAGTAATCATACTATTATTGTTTTTCATTCGTTTTTGGCCTCCATATAATCCGGAAAACAATGCAGCACTTGCCGAAGGCGGCGGAGGTGGCGGCGTAACTGTGAATTTTGGAGACAGTGATTTAGGCTCCGGAGCAAATTACAAAAGCGAAGTTCTGGAAGTTAAAAATGAGGCTAAACAAAAACCCGCAAAAGCAACTCCTGATGAAGCTGTTATTACACAAGAAAATGCAGATGCTGATGAAAAAGATGTAATTATCCCTGTAAAAGAAAAACCTAAAAAAAATACGCCTGTTGTAAAACCGGAAACAAAACCTGTACCTGAAAAACCAAAGGTTTCGAACTCAACAAACGATGCCTTATCAAGTATTTTAAAAGGTTCTAATAAAGGCGGAGACGGAGATGATAAAGCAGCTGGAAACAAAGGAAAAGCCAACGGAAGTTTAGGTTCTAATGGTTATTATGGAACTGGAGGTTCTGGCGGAGGAACCGGAGGCGGTAACGGAACAGGAAATGGTATTGGTACCGGAAGCGGTTACGGAGCCGGAAGCGGCGGAGGTTCTGGCGGAGGTTCTGGATATTCTTTAGGAACAAGAAAAGCATTATCTAAACCGGCACCAAAATATACTTGTAACGAAGAAGGAAAAGTAGTTGTTGAAATAACGGTAGATCAAAACGGAAAAACAATCAGTGCAACTCCTGGAATAAAAGGAACAACAAATACCGCAAGATGTTTATTAGATCAAGCCAAAATTGCTGCAATGAATACTAAATGGGATGCTGACAGCGATGCACCGGCAAAACAAGTTGGTAAAATTATTTACAACTTTAGCTTGAATTAAAACACGAATTTTCACGAATAAAAAAAGGCTTTCTGATTATTTCAGAAAGCCTTTTTTAGTTTTTATTTTTCGTTATTGTGCTTGCGGAGTTTCTAGTGTGATTTCTCCCTCCCGTCGAAATGACATACTTTATTACTCTTTTCTCTTTATTCTTTCCTCTTTATTCTTTCCTCTTTATTCTTTCCTCTTTATTCTTTCCTCTTTATTCTTTCCT
>NZ_JAAAFV010000027.1:0-11785 GCF_019352915.1 Pseudomonas sp. Xaverov 259
TTGTGGCGAGCAGGCTTGTCCTGCGTTGGGCTGCGAAGCGGCCCCAGTAAAGGCACTGCAATTTTCCTGAAAGAACTCAGCGTCTGGGTTTGGGGCTGCTTCGCAGCCCAACGCAGGACAAGCCTGCTCGCCACAGGAGAAATTGGCTGCCTTCAAAAGTTGTGTAGATACCCATGCTGCGATAGCAGGAGTATCAGTCAACGAATGGGTTGCTGACCCACCGCTATCGCAGCGATGCGGCGACCCGACAAGCCAGCTCCCACATTTGATCTATGTTGTTTGTTAGACCGCATCCCTTGGCAACATCAAGCCCAGCGGCAAGCGCACCCGCGCTTCCAGGCCGCCTTCTTCGCGGTTGCGCAGCTCAACATTGCCGCCATGCATCGAAGCAATTCGCCGCACAATCGCCAGCCCCAACCCCGTGCCCTTGCCGCCCCGCGCACGGTCGCCACGGGTGAACGGGTTGAATATACCTTCCAGCTCCGCCGGGTCGATGCCCGTACCACGGTCCATCACGCTCAACACCACATAGGGCGCAGCGCTATCGCCGGACACATACGCGGCTACTTCGACATCCGAACCGGCGTGATGCAAGGCGTTGCCGATCAGGTTGTTCAACAGGCGCTTCATCGACACACGACGCAATGCAAACGGCTGGATCGGCTCCAGGCGCATGCGCACCTGTTCGCCATTCTGGTTGTAGGGCGCTACTACCTCGCGCACCAGGTCCGTGAGGTCGACTTCCTCCACCACCTCATCACGGCCATCGCGGATAAACGCCAGGAACTGGTCGAGAATCGCGTCCATGTCCTCGATGTCGCGCACCATGTCGTCGGTCAGGTCGTTATGGTTGCCCATCAGCTCCAGGGACAGCCGCAAACGCGTCAGTGGCGTGCGCAAGTCATGTGACACGCCCGCCAGCATCAGCTCGCGTTCGCGCCCGGCCTGTTCGACATCCTCCGCCATCTGGTTGAAGGCACCGTACACCTCGGTCATCTCACTGGGCGTATCACTGATTGGCAGGCGCACACTGCGCCCCTGCCCCAGTTGACGCGCGGCAAACACCAGGCGTTTAAGCGGTTGGTTGAGTTGCCGGACGAAAATCCACGCAGAAGCGGTTGAAAGTAAACCGATGGCCAGGAACCAGCCCAGCACGTTCCAGATTTTTTGCCCGCGCAGCGGATGAGGGTAAAGGGGCACTTTGATCCAGGCATCTCCCAGACTCGGGGCCCGGACCCAGAGTGCAGGTGAAACATGCATGCGCAGGCGCACCTCGGTGTCCTCTCCCAGCTCAGCCTGCATCTGACGCTGATAAATCTCGCTGTAAGGCCAGTGCTGCTCACCTTCGGGCACACCCGCGCCATCGACGCGAATCAGCGTCGAAGCCTTGGCTACCTTTTCGCGGTTTTCAGGGTCAACGGCCCAATAGGCACGCAACGTCAACGCCACGCCGTGGCTGTACTGCCGGTCTACCAGCACGTCTTCGTTCATCAACAGATAAACCAGTGTGAGTGCCTTGGAAAACAGAACGACGATCAGCACCAGCCAAAGGGTGCGAGAGAAGAAACTTTGCGGGAACCACAACGGGGTTTTCATAGGAGACAGCTAAACACCTTGCAGGAACGAGCGGCGCTCGCAGAATTGCAGACGCCGGGCATCCCGTCGACCCTCATGGAGTCAAACGCCGGGATGCCCGCCCCTGCAAGTCATCGGTCACTTGGTTGCAGTGCCATCCGGCACAAACACATAACCCACGCCCCACACCGTCTGGATGTACCGCGGCTTGGCCGGGTCCGGCTCGATCATCCGGCGCAGACGGGAGATCTGCACGTCGATGGAGCGCTCCAGGGCGTCCCATTCGCGGCCACGGGCCAGGTTCATCAGCTTGTCGCGGGTCAGCGGCTGGCGAGCGTTCATCACCAGTGCCTTGAGCACGGCGAACTCGCCGGTGGTCAGCATGTGCACTTCTTCGCCACGCTTAAGCTCGCGGGTCGCCAGTGACAGCTCGTATTCGCCAAAGGTGACGCTCTCGTCTTCGCTGCCTGGTGCGCCCGGTACCGGCAGTGCCTGGCGACGCAGTACGGCTTTGACCCGGGCCATCAACTCATCCGGGTTGAACGGCTTGGCCAGGTAGTCATCAGCGCCCAGCTCCAGGCCCTTGATGCGGCTCAGCTCATCACCTTTGGCGGTGAGCATGATGATGGGGATCTGGTTGTTCGCACCGCGCAGGCGTTTGCAGGCGGTAAGGCCGTCTTCGCCGGGCAGCATCAGGTCGAGTACGACCAGATTGAATACTTCACGCCCCAACAGGCGGTCCATCTGCTCGGTGTTCGGCACCGCGCGGGCACGGTAGCCCTTGGAGTTGAAAAAACGCTCCAGCAGGCTGCTCAGCCCCGGATCGTCGTCAACGATGAGAATTTTTTCGCCTTCAGCAGTTTGTGCAGTGCTGCTCATTAGATGCTCCTCTTATCTCGGCGCGCATTATGGCGTAGCTGCCGTTATACGCACCGTGTGCATTGTTAGCAGATTTTTCCTCCACCGCCAGCGAACCCGCGTCCTACAACCACCGGCGCAGTACCCCCCAAGGGCAGAACGCTGGTTATAATGCGGCGCCTTCACGCAGGGCACTGTCAGACTTTACTGTTTGCAGCCTCAGCCGTTTTTTCAGCGCTGGGCAGCAATTTCCCGATTTCGAGGGTCAATAGGCAGCCTTTTGACCCAGGCAGCGGTGCCGCTGGCGCCGCTCAACCAGCCTCGCAACGCCTTGTTTTCCGGGCCTGCGAGCTGCTTTCAAGAATTTCAGGTGGTTTTATGGACAGCATCAACAGCCGCATTGCCGAGGAACTCGGTGTACGCCCACAGCAGGTCGAAGCGGCCGTCGCGCTACTGGATGAAGGCTCCACGGTGCCTTTCATCGCCCGTTACCGTAAAGAAGTGACCGGCAGCCTCGACGACATTCAATTACGTCACCTGGAAGAGCGCCTGCGCTACCTGCGAGAACTCGACGAACGGCGCATCAGCATCCTCGCCAGCATCGAGGAACAGGGCAAGTTGACCCCGCAACTGGAACGCGACATCAAGCTTGCCGACACCAAGACCCGCCTCGAAGACCTTTACCTGCCGTACAAACAGAAGCGCCGCACCAAGGGCCAGATCGCCCTGGAAGCCGGTTTGGGCGAGTTGGCCGACGGCCTGTTCAACGACCCTTCGTTGGCCCCCGAAACCGAAGCCGCACGCTTTATCGATGCCGAAAAAGGCGTCGCCGACGTCAAGGCCGCCCTCGAAGGTGCCAAGTACATCCTCATGGAGCGTTTCGCCGAAGACGCCGGCCTGCTGGAAAAACTGCGCACCTACCTCAAGCAGGAAGCCATTCTCAGCGCTCGCGTTATCGCCGGCAAAGAGGAAGAAGGCGCCAAGTTCCGCGATTATTTCGAGCACGACGAACCGCTCAAGAGCATGCCGTCGCACCGCGCACTCGCGATTTTCCGGGGTCGCAACGAGGGCATTCTGAGCTCCGCGCTCAAAGTCGGCGACGAACTGCCCGGCACCATGCACCCGTGCGAAGGCATGATCGGTCAACAATTCGGCATCCAGAACCAGAACCGTCCGGCGGACAAGTGGCTCGGTGAGGTCGTGCGCTGGACCTGGAAGGTCAAGCTCTACACCCACCTGGAAACCGACCTGCTCGGCGAGCTGCGCGACGGCGCCGAAACCGAGGCGATCAATGTGTTCGCCCACAACCTGCACGACCTGCTGCTGGCCGCACCGGCCGGCCCGCGTGCCACCTTGGGCCTCGACCCAGGCTTGCGCACCGGCTGCAAGGTGGCGGTGGTCGACTCCACCGGCAAGCTGCTGGACCACGCCACCGTGTACCCGCACGTGCCGCACAATAAGTGGGACCAGACCCTCGCCATCCTGGCCGCCCTGTGCGCCAAGCACGCCGTGGACCTGATCGCCATCGGCAACGGCACCGCCAGCCGTGAAACCGACAAGCTGGCCGCCGAGCTGATCAAAAAATACCCTGCCATGAAGATGACCAAGGTCATGGTCTCCGAGGCCGGCGCGTCGGTGTATTCGGCGTCGGAACTGGCTTCCAAGGAATTCCCGGACCTCGACGTGTCGATCCGTGGCGCCGTCTCCATTGCTCGGCGCCTGCAAGACCCGTTGGCCGAGCTGGTGAAGATCGACCCTAAATCCATCGGTGTCGGCCAGTACCAGCACGACGTGTCGCAGCTGAAACTGGCGCGCGGCCTGGATGCGGTAGTGGAAGACTGCGTGAACAAGGTGGGCGTGGATGTAAACACCGCCTCGGTGGCGCTGCTGGCGCGTATTTCCGGCCTGAACACCACCCTGGCGCAGAACATCGTCACCCACCGTGACGAGAACGGCGCGTTCAAAACCCGCGCCGCGCTGAAAAAAGTCGCACGCCTGGGCGAAAAAACCTTTGAACAGGCCGCCGGCTTCCTACGCGTCATGAATGGCGATAACCCGTTGGATTCGTCTGCGGTCCACCCGGAAGCCTACCCGCTGGTACAACGCATTGCCGCCGAGACCGACCGTGATATCCGTTCGTTGATCGGTGACGCCGCGTTCCTCAAGCGCCTGGACCCGAAGAAGTACACCGACGAAACCTTCGGTGTGCCGACCATCACCGATATCCTGCAAGAGCTGGAAAAACCTGGCCGCGACCCGCGTCCCGAGTTCAAGACTGCCGAGTTCCAGGACGGTGTTGAAGACCTCAAGGACCTGCAGCCGGGCATGATCCTCGAAGGCGTGGTCACCAACGTGACCAACTTCGGCGCGTTTGTGGACATCGGCGTGCATCAGGACGGTTTGGTGCATATCTCTGCGCTTTCGGAGAAGTTCATCAAGGATCCACGCGAAGCGGTCAAGGCCGGTGACGTGGTCAAGGTCAAGGTCATGGAAGTCGATATCCCGCGTAAACGCGTGGGCCTGTCGATGCGCATGAGCGACACCCCCGGCGAGAAAATCGACGGTGCCCGTGGTGCACGCCCAGGTTCGGCCCCGCGCCAGTCCCAGGGTAACGCGCCGCGCAAAGAGCCCACCGCCACGGCTGCGCCGAGCAACAACGCCATGGCGTCGCTGTTTGCCAACGCCAAGCAGTTGAAGAAACGCTGATGGAGATCCCGGCCGGTTTGACCCAGAGCGCCTTCAGCGAGCTGATCGGCTGCCGCCTGCAGCGCCTCGACGAGGGCGTTGCCGAGGTGGCCCTGACCCTGGAGCCGCAGCTGCGAAACCGCGCGGGCAAGCTCCATGGCGGGGCGATTTTCAGCCTGGTCGACATCACCATGGGGCTGGCCTGTTCCAGCGCCCATGGTTTTGATCAGCAGAGCGCGACCATCGAGTGCAAGATCAACTATATCCGCGCCGTCGAAGACGGCGATGTGCTGTGCACCAGCCGGGTAATTCACGCCGGCAGACGCACATTGGTGGTGGAAGCCGATGTGTATCAAGGCGAAAGACTTGTCGCAAAAGCACAAGGCACCTTCGCTGTCCTCTAGCTCCCCGCCCTCGATTTGAGTTAATTTCGGCGCTGCGACAACAGCGTCGGAATTTTCTTGCTGCGCTATAGCCCAATTCATGGAGTGAAGTAGGCTTTTTCAATGTGAGCCAAATCGACTCTAAACCAGGCGATAACGCCAGTTTCAACTTCACCCTTGTAGACCGTCCTGCCCACCCCCATATTGGGGCGACTGACGCGTGAAGGAATCCAACTTGAGCGAACTTCTCAACCGCCGCCTGGCCCTGCTCGGCAAGCGCGAACACCTCTCCCTGCTAGAGCAATGCTTGCACGGCATCGAGCGTGAATGCCTACGCGTCACCGGTGAGGGTCGCCTGGCGCAAACGCCGCACCCCGAAGCCCTGGGCGCCGCGTTGACCAATGAATTGATCACCACCGACTACTCGGAATCGCTGCTGGAGTTCATCACTCCCGCCCTGCCCAACCCGGCCGATACCCTGAGCAGCCTGGACAAGATCCACCGGTTTGCCTACAGCAAGCTCGGCAACGAGTACCTGTGGAGCCCTTCGATGCCGTGCCCGTTGCCGGCCGAAGAAGATATCCCGATCGCCTATTACGGCACCTCCAATATCGGCCAGCTCAAGTACGTGTACCGCAAGGGCCTGGCCCTGCGTTACGGCAAGACCATGCAGTGCATCGCCGGCATCCACTACAACTTTTCCCTGCCGGAACAGCTGTGGCCGCTGCTAAAGGAGACTGAAGGCTTCGTCGGCACCGACCGCGACTACCAGTCCACGGCCTACATCGCGCTGATCCGCAACTTCCGTCGCTACAGCTGGCTGCTGATGTACCTGTTCGGTGCCTCACCGGCCCTGGACGCGGGTTTCCTGCGCGGCCGTTCGCACCAGCTTGAAGTGCTGGACGCCGACACGCTGTACCTGCCGTACGCCACCAGCCTGCGCATGAGCGACCTGGGTTACCAGAGCAACGCCCAAGCCGGCCTGACGCCGTGCTACAACGATTTGAGCAGCTACACCGACAGCCTGCGTGAAGCGGTGGCAACCCCCTACGCGCCTTACGTCGAAGTCGGCACGCACAAGGACGGTGAGTGGGTGCAGCTCAACACCAACATCCTGCAGATCGAAAACGAGTACTACTCCAACATCCGCCCCAAACGCGTGACCTACACCGGCGAGCGGCCGATCCAGGCGCTGATGGCCCGTGGTATCCAGTACATCGAAGTGCGCTGCCTGGACATCAACCCATTCCTGCCAATGGGCATCGACCTGCCGGAATCACGCTTCCTCGATGCGTTCCTGTTGTACTGCGCGTTGAACGACAGCCCGCTGTTCGCCAACAACGAGTGCGGCAATGCCACCTCCAACTTCCTCAGCGTGGTCAAGGAAGGCCGTCGCCCAGGCCTGCAATTGCAGCGTGAAGGCCAGGCGGTGGACATGAAGGAATGGGCCACCGAGCTGCTGGAGAAGATCGCCCCGCTGGCAGCCCTGCTGGATGAGAGCCAAGGTATTACCGAGCACAGCCAGGCGCTGGACGCTCAGTTGGCGAAGGTCAAGGACGCGTCCCTGACGCCATCTGCCCAGGTGCTGGCGGCGATGGCCGAGCGCAAAGAGAGTTTTGCGCAGTTCTCCCTGCATCAGAGCGAGGTTCACGCCGCGCACTTCCGTCAGGAACCGTTGCCGGCCGATGAGCAGGCACGCTTTGAAGAGCTGGCGCGTAAGTCGCTGGCACAACAGGCGGAGCTGGAGCAGAACGAAGTGGGCGACTTTGACGTGTTTGTCGGGTCGTACCAGGCGAGTATTCTGGCGATCAGTAACTAAGGACCTGCTCGGCCCCCTGTGGGAGCTGGCTTGTGTGGGAGCTGGCTTGCCTGCGATGCAAACACCTCGGTGTATCAGTGATACCCCGGTGACGCTATCGCAGGCAAGCCAGCTCCCACATTTGTCTTCATTGGGTTGAAGACCTGCGTTCACTCTTCTCCTAATAAGCTAATTCGAAAATGTTATTTATTTTCGAATTCTTAGATCATTTAGTCTCCTCACACGCCGACCCTCGGCCGCCTGATTGAGGAGCTTCCCCTTGAAACTGCTTACCCCATTGCGCCTTTTGGCCGCATTGTCCCTGGCCGGTGCCAGCCTGTTTGCCCAGGCGGCAGATGTGACCATCGCTTACCAGACCACCGTGGACCCGGCGAAAGTCGCCCAGGCCGACGGCGCCTATGAAAAAGCCACCAACGCCAAGATCGACTGGCGCAAATTCGACAATGGCGCCGATATCATTGCCGCCATCGCTTCCGGCGACGTACAGATCGGCTACCTCGGTTCCAGCCCGCTGACCGCTGCGGTAACGCGCAAAGTGCCGGTTGAAACCTTCCTGGTCGCCACCCAGATCGGCGGCGCCGAAGCGCTGGTAGCGCGCAATGGTTCGGGGATCAACGGCCCGCAGGACCTGGTCGGCAAAAAGATTGCCGTGCCCTTCGTTTCCACCGGCCACTACAGCCTGCTGGCCGCGCTGAAGCACTGGAACATCGACCCATCCAAAGTGACCATCCTCAACCTCGCACCACCGGCAATCATTGCGGCGTGGAAGCGCGGCGATATCGACGCGACTTACGTATGGGACCCGGCCCTTGGCGTCGCCAAGGAAAACGGCAAAGTGCTGATCACTTCCGGCGAGTTGGCCAAGTTCGGCGCGCCCACCTTTGATGCCTGGATCGTGCGCAAAGACTTCGCCGAGAAACACCCGGAAATCGTCACCGCCTTCGCCAAAGTCACCCTGGACGCCTACGCCGCCTACCGCAAAGACCCACAGGCCTGGCTGGCCGACAAAGGCAACGTCGACAAACTGGTGAAGCTCTCCGGCGCCAAGGCCAGTGATATCCCACTGCTGCTGCAAGGCAACGTCTACCCACTGGCCGCTGACCAAGTGACCCTGCTGGGCGCACCGACCACCAAGGCTGTCACCGACACCGCCGCGTTCCTCAAGGAACAAGGCAAGGTCGACGCCGTGCTGCCGGATTACGCCCCTTACGTCAGCGCCAAGTTCATCACCAACTGATTCAAGGAGTTCATCGCGATGGCCTTGCTACAACTGGAGCGCATCAGCGCACAGTACCCAGGCGCCACAGAACCGGTACTGTCCGATATTTCACTCGATCTTGGGCCTCAGCAATTGCTGGTAGCCCTCGGCCCGTCCGGCAGTGGCAAGACTTCGCTGTTGAACCTGATTGCCGGTTTCGTCGAACCTTCGGCCGGGCGCATCACTCTCGATGGCGTGCCGGTCAAAGGCCCGAGCGCCGAACGCGGCGTGGTGTTCCAGGACGATGCCCTGCTGCCCTGGCAGGACGTGCTGGCCAATGTCGGCTTCGGCCTGGAACTGGCCGGCGTGCCCAAGGCACAACGCGAAGTACGCGCCCGGGAAATGCTCGTGCTGGTCGACCTGGCCGGTTTCGACAGCCGCCGTATCTGGCAGCTCTCCGGTGGCCAGAAGCAACGTGTCGGCCTGGCCCGCGCGCTGGCGGCCGACCCGCGTGTGCTGCTGATGGACGAGCCTTTCGGCGCCCTCGATGCCTTCACCCGCGAACAGATGCAGGAATTGCTCCTGCAAGTCTGGCGGCGCACGGCCAAGCCGGTGTTCCTGATTACCCATGACATTGAAGAGGCGGTATTTCTCGCCACCGACCTGATCCTGTTGGCGCCCAACCCAGGCCAGATCGTCGAGCGCCTGCACCTGGACTTCGGTCAACGCTACGCCGCCGGTGAGTCGGCGCGGGCGATCAAGTCCGACCCGCGCTTTATCGAAACCCGCGAACACGTGCTGAGCAAAGTGTTCTCGCAACGCCAGGTGTCCGCATGAGCAGCTACGAACTTCCCGCCACGGCCGCCAAGCCGGGAGCGCACAAGGTTATTGCGGTACGTCGCAGCCTGAGCACGCGTTGGATCAGCGTACTCACCCTGGTCACCCTGCTGGCAATCTGGTGGGCCGTCACCGCCACTGGCTTGATTGAACCCTTGTTCCTGCCACCGCCGTCCGCAGTGCTGCAAAAAGGCTGGCTGCTGGCGACCACCGGCTATATGGATTCCACCTTGTGGCAGCACCTGGGCGCAAGCCTCACGCGCATCGGCCTGGGCCTGGGCTTTGCGGTGCTGACCGCCGTGCCTGTAGGGATTGCCATTGGTTCCAACCGCATTGCCCGTGGCATCCTCGACCCGCTGATCGAGTTCTACCGGCCGATTCCGCCCCTGGCTTACCTGCCGCTGATCGTGATCTGGTGCGGCATCGGTGAGCTGTCCAAGGTGTTGCTGATTTACCTGGCGATCTTTGCGCCTATCGCCATCGCCACCGCGACCGGCGTGCGTACGGTCGACCCGGCCAAGCTGCGTGCCGCGCAGTCGTTGGGCGCCACCCGCGCCCAGTTGATCCGCCATGTGATCCTGCCGAGCGCCCTGCCCGATATCCTTACCGGCGTGCGCATCGGCTTGGGTGTGGGTTGGTCGACCCTGGTTGCCGCCGAGCTGATCGCCGCCACCAGCGGCCTGGGCTTTATGGTGCAGTCGGCGGCGCAGTTCCTGGTCACCGACGTGGTGGTGCTGGGAATTCTGGTGATCGCCCTGATCGCCTTCGCCATGGAAATGGGCCTGCGTGCCCTGCAGCGCAAATTAGTGCCTTGGCATGGCCAGGCACATTAAGTGAGAACCGCATGAGCAGCCTGACCGTTACGCCAATCAGCACCGCCTTGGGCGCCCTGATCAGTGGCGTCGATATCACCCAACCGTTGAGCCTCAAAGAACGTGAAGCTATTGAGCAGGCGCTGCTCAGCCACTCGGTGCTGTTCTTCCGTGGCCAAGCCGTCACGCCGCAGCAACAGGCGCGGTTTGCGGCAAATTTTGGCGACCTGCACATTCACCCGATCTACCCCAACGTGCCGGAGCAGCCCGAAGTGCTGATCCTCGACACCGCCGTGACCGACGTGCGCGACAACGCCGTATGGCACACCGACGTGACCTTCCTGCCGACGCCTGCGCTCGGTGCCGTACTCAGCGCCAAGCTGCTGCCGGCGTTTGGTGGCGACACGTTGTGGGCCAGTGGCATTGCGGCGTATGAAGCCTTGTCGGAACCCTTCAAGCGCCTGCTCGATGGCCTGACGGCGACTCATGATTTCACCAAATCCTTCCCCCTGGAGCGCTTCGGCAACACCGCCGAAGACCTGGCGCGCTGGGAAGAGACCCGCAAGAAAAACCCACCGCTGTCACACCCGGTGGTGCGCACGCACCCGGTAAGCGGGCGTAAGTCGTTGTTTGTCAGTGACGGCTTCACCACCAAAATCAACGAGCTGGAGCCGGCTGAAAGCGAGGCCATACTCAAGCTTCTGTTTGCCCACGCAACACGGCCGGAATTCACCATTCGCTGGCGCTGGCAGGAGAACGACGTGGCGTTCTGGGACAACCGCGTGACACAGCACTACGCAGTGGATGACTACCGCCCGCAGCGGCGAGTGATGCATCGCGCCACGATCCTGGGCGACGTACCGTTCTAAGCCAGGCACAACCTCTGCATCAATGAAGATCAAAATGTGGGAGCTGGCTTGCCTGCGATAGCGGTGGGCCATCCCATACATTCATCGACTGACCCACCGCCATCGCGGGTAAGCCCGACTCCCACATTGACCGAGTTCAACCGAATGAATTTGCCACACCGAAGATCAAAATGTGGGAGCGGGCTTGCTCGCGAAAGCGGAGTGTCAGCCAACAGATTCATCGACTGATTCACCGCCTTCGCGAGCAAGCCCGACTCCCACATTGACCGTGTACTGCCGAATGAATCTGCCACACCGAAGATCAAAATGTGGGAGCGGGCTTGCTCGCGAAAGCGGAGTGTCAGCCAACCGATTCATCGACTGACCCACCGCCTTCGCGAGCAAGCCCGCTCCCACATTGACCGCGTACTGCCGAGTGAATTTGCCACACTGAACATCTAAATGTGGGAGCTGGCTTGCCTGCGATAGCGGTGGGTCAGCCCATACAATCATCGACTGACACATCTCCATAGCGGGCAAGCCCGGCTCCCACATTGACCGCGTACAACCGAGTGAATTTGCCACACCGAAGATCAAAATGTGGGAGCGGGCTTGCTCGCGAAAGCGGTGGGTCAGCCCATACAATCATCGACTGACACACCGCCTTCGCGAGCAAGCCCGGCTCCCACATTGACCGCGTACTGCCGAATGAATCTGCCACACCGAAGATCAAAATGTGGGAGCGGGCTTGCTCGCGAAAGCGGAGTGTC
>NZ_JAAAFV010000027.1:11795-11868 GCF_019352915.1 Pseudomonas sp. Xaverov 259
CCACCGCCATCGCGGGCAAGCCCGGCTCCCACATTGACCGCGTACAACCGAGTGAATTTGCCACACCGAAGAT
>NZ_JAAAFV010000027.1:12052-12125 GCF_019352915.1 Pseudomonas sp. Xaverov 259
TACCGCCATCGCGGGCAAGCCCGGCTCCCACATTGACCGCGTACAACCGAGTGAATTTGCCACACCGAAGATC
>NZ_JAAAFV010000027.1:12135-60575 GCF_019352915.1 Pseudomonas sp. Xaverov 259
CACCGCCATCGCGGGCAAGCCCGGCTCCCACATTGACCGCGTACAACCGAGTGAATTTGCCACACCGAAGATCAAAATGTGGGAGCGGGCTTGCTCGCGAAAGCGGAGTGTCAGCCAACAGATTCGTCGACTGATTCACCGCCTTCGCGAGCAAGCCCGCTCCCACATTTTTGACCGGGTTGTGCCAGCTTATTCAGCCGTAGACGGTTTTTCCCACAGGTTAATCCCGCCTTCCTGCGCAAACCGATCAATCTCCGTCAGTTCTTCTGTACTGAAGCTCAGGTTCTTCAACGCACCGACGTTTTCAATGATCTGCTCCGGGCGGCTCGCACCAATCAAGGCACTGGTCACCCGTGGGTCTCGCAGGGTCCAGGCCAAGGCCAGTTGCGCCAGGCTTTGGCCACGGCGCTTGGCGATTTCATTCAACCCGCGCACATGGGCGATATTGGCCTCGGACAAGTGCTTGGCCTGCAACGAGCCGCCACCTGGACGGTTGACCCGCGCATCGGCCGGCACGCCGTTGAGGTACTTGTCGGTGAGCAAACCCTGGGCCAGCGGCGTAAAGGCAATCACCCCGGCACCCAGCTCATCGGTGGTGTCCAGCAGGTCTTTTTCAATCCAGCGGTTGAGCAGGTTGTAGGCCGGCTGGTGGATCAGCAACGGCACTTTCCACTCTTGGAGCAGCGCCGCCATTTCGCGGGTTTTCACCCCCGAATAAGACGAGATACCAATGTACAACGCCTTGCCCTGTTGCACGGCAGTGGCGAGGGCGCTGGCGGTTTCTTCCAGCGGGGTGTCGGCGTCAAAACGGTGGGAGTAGAAAATATCCACGTAGTCGACGCCCAGGCGTTGCAGGCTCTGGTCCAGGCTCGCCAGTACGTATTTACGCGAACCACCACCCTGGCCGTAAGGGCCGGGCCACATGTCCCAACCGGCTTTGCTGGAGATGATCAGTTCGTCGCGGTAGTGCTTGAAGTCTTCGCGCAGCAAACGGCCAAAGTTGATCTCGGCGCTGCCGTACGGCGGGCCATAGTTGTTGGCCAGGTCGAAGTGGTTAATACCCAGGTCGAACGCGGTGCGCAGCAAGGAACGCTGGGTGTCGATCGGGGTGCTGTCGCCAAAGTTGTGCCACAGCCCCAGGGACAGTGCCGGCAGCACCAATCCACTGCGACCTACGCGGCGGTACGGGATAGATTCATAGCGGTTTTCGGCAGCAATGTAAGTCATCGAATCCTCTCTTGGACGTAGGCAAATAAGGCCCGGGAATAAGGGTATCCCCAGGCCTTTTAACCAGCTGAATCGCTTAAGCCTGCCGTTCCGTTCTACAGCAATTTCCTACCAGAGTGGAACGACATAGCTGACATAAAAGCGATTTTCATCTTGGACGGTGGCACCGGTAATGTCCGGGCTGGCGTGGGCATTTTTCCAGGTCACGCCCAGGCCCTTGAGGGTGCCGGTGGGTACCTGGTAAGCCACGGCAATGTTGCGTTCCCACTCGCTGGTGGTGCCTTGCACGGTGCGGATGTCATCACCGTGGGCATAGGCGGCCGAGAACGTCAGGCCGTTGAGGCCCAGCTTACCGAAGTCATACTTGTACTGCGCAAGCCATGTGCGCTCACCGGCGTGTTGAAATTTATTCAACTGCATGTTGGTGAGCGCCGGGGTGTCTGCGCCTGAGCCCGGCCCTTGGCGGTTGTCGCCGCTGTTGAGGCCGGAATCAAGGTACGGAAAGTCGCTGTCGCCGCTGTTTTTCTGGATGCCCAGGCCGACGGTGTGACCGTCCAGGCTGTAGCTCTCAAGCAAGCTGGCGGTGGTCTGGTTGATGCGGCCTTTGCTGGTGCCGTCGCCATACAGACCGGCGCCGGTAAAGTCTTTATCGCCATCGGCGTTGGCGCCTACCCCGAGGCTGCGGAACACGCGCACGTCGGTGTCGATGGCGCCCACGGACAACGCGTCATGGCGCTTGGCACCGAGGAAGAACTGCTGGTAGTAATCCTCAAGGTTGGAGTACCACAGGCTCACGGTGGTGTTCTGGATGCCGGTGTAATCCGCACCGCCGAACAGGAAGCGGTCGCTCTCTTTGGTGCCGCCGGCGGTGATCATGCCTTGGTCGCCGGTTTCGTTGCGGATCTTGGTCTTGAAGATATCGCCGCCGGTGAAGGTGAAGTCGCTGAGGTCTTTGGAGACCAGTTGCACGCCGGTATTGGTCTGCTGGTACAGGCGGCCGTCGGTGTTGGCCAGTACCGGGTTGTTGCCGAACAAGGTGCCGACGCGCAGCTCATCCTTGGCGAAACGCATCTTGAATGTAGGGCTGAGCACACCGAACTGGTCGGCGGACTTGCCGTCGTCCAGCGGGAACATGCTGCCGGGGTAACGGCCCTGGTGATCCTTGTCGTTGAGGTCGCCACCGGAGTCGAGTTTAAGGCCGTAGAACGCCTGCAAATCCAGGCCAAAACCTACCGGGCCTTCGGTGTAGCCAGACTTGAAGTTGAACTCGAAACCCTGGCCCCAATCCCGCACGCTATGCGCCTTGGCGTTGCTGCCCACCACGTCACGACCTTGCTGGTTGAGATAGCGGTTGAGCAGGGTCACGTCGGCGTGGCTGTCGTCGATAAAATCGGCATGGGCGGACAGCATAAAGCTCGCCATGGCGGCACCCACCATGGGGCTTATTAACGTCTTCATTGTTACCGGTCTCCGTCACTGTTCTGAAATGAAAGCGTCAAACGCTTCACACAATTACGCAGTGGCCAGATGACAGTTCGGAGTCAAAACACTTAGTTCACGAATGAAATTAAGTTTAAGAAAGCCTTTAATTACGCGGGCTTGCGGGCATTTGATCGTTCCCACGCTCTGCGTGGGAATGCATCCATTGACACTCTGCGTCATCTCTGCGGCGGGACGCGGAGCGTCCCAGTCGGCATTCCCACGCGGAGCGTGGGAACGATCGGTGGGTCAGCGCACCAGGTGCAGGAACTGCAGGTGGCGCTCGTACTGGTCGAGGATATCGTTGATGATCTGCTCCTTGGTGTAGCCGACCAGGTCGTAGTCCTGGCTGCCCTCACTCAAGTGCACTTCCGCACGGTAGTAACGGCGGTTGTTGATCTCTTTGGAACCCATGCCACCGCGCGCAAACGACGGCGTGAAGTAGCCGCGCATCTGCACTTGGTAAACGAACGGATGCTCCTCGCCATGCCCGATTTCCAGGCTGACGCTGTCGTTGGACGGATCAGGCTGAGTCACCACATTCAGGCCCTTCTCGACAAACACCGCCGTCACTTCTTCGATCGCCGGGCGCACCGTCGCTTCGAGGAAGCGGTACACCTCATCCCGTGACGGGAAGTGCACGGCCTGGCTCAAGCGCTGACGCCAACCGCCTCGGCCTTTGCGCGCCGCCGACACCGGCGCCAGCGAATGCAGCTGGGCAATCTGCTTCTGCGATTCAAGGTAGAACGCCTTGTGCAGCCCCCACATCATCAACAACAGGATCAGCGAGAACGGCAACGACGTGAGCACCACCGCCGATTTGAGCGAGTCGATACTGCCGGCAAACAGCAGGGCACTGGTGACCAGCGCCGTCATCGCGCCCCAGAACACCCGCAGCCATTTCGGCCCGTCTTCATCGGCGTTGCCGCCTTTGGACGACAAGGTCGACAGCACTACGGTGCCGGAGTCGGCCGAGGTGACGAAGAACACGAAGCTGATAAACACCGTGACGGCGATTACCGTCTTGCTCCACGGGTAGGTTTCCAGCAGCAGGTAGAGGCTCATCGACGGGTCGTCGATGGCCGACTGGCCGAGCGCGGTCATGCCGTGGTTAAGCACTTGGTCGATGGCACTGTTGCCGAAAATCGACATCCACGCCAGGGTAAAGCCCAGCGGAATCAACAGTACGCCGAAGACGAACTCGCGGATGGTACGGCCACGGGAAATACGCGCGATAAACAGGCCCACGAACGGCGACCATGCGATCCACCAGGCCCAGTAGAACACCGTCCAACCGCCCAGCCAGTCGCTGGGTTTGTCGTAGGCGTACACATCGAAGCTCTTGGTCGGCAAGGCGCCGAGGTAGTCACCGATGTTCTGGATCAGGGTGTTGAGCAGGTGCTGGGTGGGGCCTGCGAACAACACAAACAGCAGCAGCGCGCAGGCCAGCAGCATGTTGATGTCGGACATCACTCGCACACCCTTGTCGACACCAGCCACGGCGACGAGGATCGCGGCGCCCATCATCAAGGTGATCAGGCCAACCTGAATCCACTGGGTATGCGCGATGCCAAACAGGTAATCGAGACCGGAGTTGAGGTGCAGCACGCCAAAACCCATGTCGGCGCCCAGGCCGAACACCGTGGCGATGATGCCGAAGCCATCGACGGCATAGCCTATAGGCCCGTTGATACGCTTGCCGATCAGCGGGTACAGCGCCGAACGCAGCGCCAGCGGCAGGTTATGCCGGTAGGCGAAGTACGCCAGGGCCATGCCGACAAAGGCAAACACGCCCCAGCCGTGCAGGCCCCAGTGCAGAAACAGAATCTGCATGGCCTGACGTGCCGCATCGGCGTTCATCGGCGCGCCCTGAGGCGGTTGCACCAGGTGCGTCAATGGCTCGGAGACACAGAAGAAAAACAGCGTGATGCTGATCCCGGCCGCGAACAGCATGCCGGCCCAGGACAGGTAACTGAATTCGGGCTCGTCGTGGTCGGCACCGAGTTTTATCTTGCCGTAGCCCGATAGCGCGGTGACCACCACGAAGACCAGATACAGCGTCATCGCGAGCATGTAGTACCAGCCGACCGTGTTGGCCGCCCAGTTTTGTGCGGCCAGCAGCCAGGCACCGGCCTGTTGCGGAATCGCGATGACAGTGATGCCAAACAGCAGGATGAAGCTTGCGGCAAAGTAGAAAACCGGCGCATTCATGCGCACCAGGCCGCTGGATGGGGTGGACGATGCACTCATGATCGATGCACCCCGAAGGTGTGTGATGTGGCTGTAAATAACGGACTCAGCAAAGGTAAGCCTCCTGTTGTGAGCGGGCAGCGAACCACCGGGTTTAACTTGAACGAGCATTCAAGTTAAACATAGGTAGGCGGTTTGGGACTAATCGCAGGGCCGAGCGGTAGACAATTCCTACACTAGCTCAAGGATTGGTATGACGGGCGGGGATGGCAAATCGTTCAGTGGTTGCGGGTCTAATTTGAAATGCGGTTAAACCTGTGGGAGCTGGCTTGCCTGCGATAGCGGTGGGTCAGTCAGCAAATCTTTAACTGACAGATCGCTATCGCAGGCAAGCCAGCTCCCACAGTTGATCGGTGTTTGGCTCAAATACTATTTCTGCGCGCCGTCGTCATGCTGCAAATTCGCCTGGGTGATGTTCACCCCCGCCGGCACGCTGCGGGTCAGCCACACATTGCCGCCAATGGTCGAGCCCTTGCCGATGGTGATGCGCCCCAGGATCGTCGCCCCGGCGTAAATCACCACATCGTCCTCAACAATCGGATGGCGCGGATGGCCTTTCTGCAACTGCCCGTCCTCATCCGCCGGGAAGCGCTTGGCGCCCAACGTAACGGCCTGGTAGATGCGCACACGCTCGCCGATGATCGCGGTCTCGCCGATCACCACACCTGTGCCATGGTCGATAAAGAAGCTCGGACCGATCTGCGCACCAGGGTGAATGTCGATGCCGGTGGCCGAGTGGGCAATCTCTGCGCTGATGCGCGCCAGCAACGGCAGACCGGAGCGGTACAGATGGTGCGCCAGGCGATGGTGAATCACCGCCAGGATTCCCGGATAGCACAGCAGCACTTCATCCACACTGCGTGCGGCCGGGTCGCCGTGGTAGGCGGCAAGCACGTCGGTGTCCAACAGACTGCGCAGTGAGGGCAAGGCCAGGGCGAAGTCCTGGATCAGCCGGATGGCCAGCGCATCGACCTCGCTGTCATCCTTGGCGCCCTGGCGCGCGGCGTAGCGCAGTTCCAGTCGAGCCTGGGCCAGCAAGGCATTCAGGGCGACGTCGAGGGTATGCCCGACGTAAAAATCTTCACTTTCTTCACGCAGGTCCACCGGCCCCAGGCGCATCGGGAACAACGCGCCGCACAACGCTTCAAGAATCTGCGCCACCGCCTCGCGGGACGGCAACTCGCGGCCACCGTGTTCGCCACTCAGGCGGCCATTGCGCGTGCGCCACTGATCCCGGGCGCTGCGCAGTTGGCTGACGATGGTCTGCAATTGCCAATGGCTGGAACGCTCACTCACGGTATTCACTCCTGACGATATGGCCATCACTTTACGGTATGCACCCTGGCCGCCCTTAAGAACCAATGGTGTGATGCTAAGAACTATCCGGCATAAGCGATTGGCGGTTGCCGGTTGAAAAGTGCCTGCCTATAGTCGCCCCATCACTTAGCCACTGTACGTCGCCATGATCAAACAACAGCTCGACCGTTTTAACCGCCTGGAACTGCTGGGCGGCGCCACTGCCCTGGAAAAACTCGAGCGGCTGTCGGCCTGGCTGGGCAGGGACATTTACGTCAAGCGCGACGACACCACGCCGCTGGCCATGGGCGGTAACAAGCTGCGCAAACTTGAATACCTGGCCGCCGATGCCATTGCCCAGGGCGCCGACACCCTGGTGACCGCCGGCGCCATCCAATCCAACCATGTGCGCCAGACCGCCGCGCTGGCCGCCAAGCTTGGCCTGGGCTGCGTCGCGCTGCTGGAAAACCCCACCGGCACCGAAGACCCCAACTACCTCGGCAACGGCAACCGCCTGCTGCTGGAGTTGTTCGACGCCAAAGTCGAATTGGTCGAGAACCTCGATAACGTCGACGACCAACTCAACGCCCTCGCCGACCGCCTGCGCAGCAACGGCAAAAAACCGTACCTCGTCCCCATCGGTGGTTCCAATGCCTTGGGTGCCTTGGGTTATGTGCGCGCCGGGCTGGAGCTGGCCGGGCAGATCGCAGACAGCGGCATTGAGTTCGCCGCCGTGGTGCTGGCCTCGGGCAGCGCAGGCACCCACAGCGGCCTCGCGCTGGCGTTGAGTGAAGTGCTGCCGAATCTGCCGGTGGTGGGCATTACGGTGTCGCGCACCGAAGAAGCGCAGTTCCCGAAGGTTCAGGGCCTGGCCGAACGCACCGCCGAATTGCTGGGCGTGGACATTCCCGAAGCCTTCAAGGTGATCCTGTGGGACGAATATTTCGGCCCGCGCTACGGCGAACCGAACGCCGGCACCCTGGCTGCGGTCAAGCTATTAGCCAGCCAGGAAGGCTTGCTGCTGGACCCGGTCTACACCGGCAAGGCCATGGCCGGCTTGCTTGATGGCATCGGGCGTCAGCGGTTTGAGGACGGCCCGATCATTTTCCTGCACACCGGCGGGGCACCGGCGTTGTTTGCGTATGACGCTATTCTAACGGACTGAACACGGAACAAAATGTGGGAGCTGGCTTGCCTGCGATAGCGGTCCGTCAGCTACAGATGGGCTGGCTGATCCACCGCTATCGCAGGCAAGCCAGCTCCCACATTAGATCACCTGAATATTCAATAAAAGAATATCAAAAAGAATTTATATTATTTTCAAGTCTTAAAAACTGGCTTTATAGTCGCGCCGCAGGCGAAGACGCGCATCGTGCTTTAGGGCAGGATACGACTACTGCGTCACCTGCTTCGCTCAACATAAAAACACAGGGGCTGTTCATGACTATTTCTGTATTGCGTCGCACGTTGCTGGTTGGCACTTTGGGCTTGGCACTCGGGGCAGGTCTGATGGGCCAGGCCATCGCCGGCGAGCAGTTGGGCAACATCAAGAAAGCCGGCGAGATCAAGATCGGCCTGGAAGGCACCTACCCGCCGTTCAGCTTTGTCGATGAAAGCGGCAAGCTCAGCGGCTTCGAAGTCGAGCTGTCCGAAGCGCTGGCCAAGGAGCTGGGCGTCAAGGTCAAGCTGCAGGCCACGCCGTGGGACGGTATCCTCGCCGCCCTGGAATCCAAGCGCCTGGACGCAGTGGTCAACCAAGTGACCATCTCTGAAGAGCGCAAGAAGAAGTATGACTTCTCCAAGCCGTACACCGTGTCGGGTATCCAGGCACTGGTGCTGAAGAAAAACGTCGACTCCATCAAGACTGCCAACGACCTGGCCGGCAAGAAAGTCGGCGTAGGCCTGGGCACCAACTATGAGCAATGGCTCAAGGACAACCAGCCTAAAGCCATCATCAAGACTTACAACGATGACCCAACCAAGTTCCAGGACCTGCGCATTGGCCGTATCGACGCCATCCTGATCGACCGCCTGGCCGCGCTGGAATACGCCAAGAAAGCCCCGGACACTGCTGCTGCCGGTGATGCCTTCTCCCGCCAGGAAGCCGGTATTGCCCTGCGCAAAGGCGAGCCAGAACTGCTCGACGCGGTGAACAAGGCCCTCGACAAGCTGCGCGCCGATGGCACCTTGAAGAAGCTGTCCGAGAAGTACTTCAACGCTGACGTCACTGAATAATGGAAGCAGGTTTCCAACTCGCGCTGGACTCCGCGCCCTTTCTGCTCAAGGGCGCGTACTACACGGTGATTCTTAGCCTCGGCGGGATGTTTTTCGGCTTGTTGCTGGGCTTCGGCCTGGCCTTGATGCGCTTGTCGCGCTTCAAGCTTCTAAGCTGGACCGCCCGAGTCTACGTGTCGTTCTTTCGCGGCACGCCGTTGCTGGTGCAGCTGTTTTTGATCTACTACGGCTTGCCGCAAGTGGGCATCGAGCTGGATCCGATCCCGGCGGCCATGATCGGCTTTTCGCTGAACATGGCCGCTTACGCCTGTGAAATCCTGCGCGCCGCGATCAGTTCCATCGAGCGCGGCCAATGGGAAGCTGCCGCCAGTATCGGCATGACGCGCGCGCAGACCCTGCGCCGGGCCATCCTGCCGCAGGCGATGCGCACGGCCTTGCCGCCGTTGGGCAACAGCTTTATTTCGCTGGTCAAGGACACGGCGCTGGCCGCCACAATCCAGGTGCCGGAGTTGTTCCGCCAGGCACAGCTGGTGTCAGCGCGTACCTTCGAAATCTTCACCATGTACCTGTCCGCCGCCCTGATCTACTGGATCCTGGCGAGCATCCTGGCGCACTTTCAAAATCGCCTGGAAGACCGGGTCAACCGGCATGACCTGGAGTCCTGAGCATGATCGTGGTTGAAAAACTGACCAAACAATTCAAAGGTCAGGTGGTACTCAACGGCATCGACCTTGAGGTCAAGGAAGGCGAAGTGGTCGCCATCATTGGCCCCAGCGGTTCCGGCAAGACCACCTTGCTGCGCTGCCTGAACTTCCTCGAAGAACCCACCAGCGGTCGCATCAAGGTCGGTGATATCGAGATCGACAGCAGCAAGCCGCTCAACCAGCAACAAGGCCTGGTGCGGCGCTTGCGCCAGCACGTGGGTTTTGTGTTCCAGAATTTCAACCTGTTCCCCCATCGCACCGCGCTGGAAAACGTCATCGAAGGCCCGATCGTGGTCAAGAAGATGCCGCGCGAGGCGGCGACCGCACTCGGTCGCAAGCTCTTGGCCAGGGTCGGCCTGGCAGGCAAGGAAGACGCGTACCCGAGGCGCTTGTCCGGCGGCCAGCAACAGCGCGTGGCGATTGCCCGTGCCTTGGCCATGGAGCCGGAGGTGATTCTGTTTGACGAACCCACCTCGGCGCTCGACCCGGAGCTGGTCGGCGAAGTGCTGGCGACCATCCGCAGCCTGGCCGAAGAAAACCGCACCATGGTCATCGTCACCCACGAAATGAGCTTCGCCCGGGATGTGGCCAACCGGGTGATCTTTTTCGACAAAGGCGTGATCGTGGAACAGGGCGAAGCCAAGGCGCTGTTTGCCAACCCCAAGGAAGAGCGGACCAAGCAGTTTTTGAGCAAGTTTTTAGCCCACTGACAGTTTTTGTGGGAGCTGGCTTGCCAACTCCCACCTAACAGCGTTCCTACACAAAATCCTCGTTCCCATCAGTAAAACTCCCCGCGACACCCACCTTAAAATCCCCCGCCCCGTCAGCCTTTTCTGAATCTGCTCCAACTCGCCGTTAAGCCTTTTGCCGCCATTGACGACTGCCAGCCAACCCTCTTATCTAGCGCCCAGAGGATTGGATCCTATCCCGGCTACTCACTGAATCGTTCCTTTCGGCACCCCGCGCGCAATCGCGCCACGGGCGCCGGAACGATTGCTGCTGGCTGCATCAAGGAGATTACTTATGACGCGCACCGCACCCCAGGCCACGCTCACCGCCCCGACCCTGCCCCAGGCGAATCGACACGGCATCAATGCCCTTGCCGCTACCCAATTGCAGGTGGATATCGCGCCTTACCCTGGCATGGACGAGGGCGACCTGATCGAGTTGTTCTGGAACAACTGCTTTGCCGACTCACGTCGGATTACCGCGTGCAAGGTCGGCACGCTGACTCGCCTGCGTGTACCCGAAAGTTTTATTCAGGATGGCACGGCACGGGTTCACTATCAGGTCATGCAAGTCGGCCACGGCCCGGCACGTTCAGAACTCACCCAGGTGCCCGTGAAGACCTGCTACCCCGGTGGCCACCCTTCTGCGCTGCTGGACGGTGAAAACCAGAACCTTGCCCCCGTGGGCCTGCCCGAAACCATCCGGCGCTACGGCGTCAACGGCAGCCAGGTAAGGCGCGGTATCCCGCTGACCATTCAGCCCTACCTGAACATGGCCAAGGGCGACGCCATTACCCTGCGCTGGGGCGACGTGCGCCTGGACCTGCCGAGAATCCAGGCCAAAGGCGTGGGCCTGCCGGTACAAGTGTGGGTGCCGTCGGCCATTATTATCGAAGCAGGCGACGACAGCCGCCTGGACGTCACGTACTGCATTCTCGATCGCGTCGGCAATAATTCGCGCTGGGCGCCGGTGCGCACCTTGAACATCGCCACCTGCGCGCCCCAGCCGCCGGCCCGGCCAGCCAGCGCCACGACGGTCTATCAACCGCGTCAGCCCGGTTCACCCTGCGAACCTGGGTGACAGCCCTTCTATGCATATTCCTAAAAGTTAGTTTATTTAAAGATTTAACACGCTTAGGGTATATGCACCGGACCACCGGACATCTCTGATTTTTTTGTTTCTATTTCATTGAATGCGAGGTCGGTATGGTCAGAATTACCCCGGTGCATAACGCCAGGGCATTACGTGCAGCCAAGGAGCGGCGCTGATGTCTAACTTGGCTCTAACACCCCCCCAGAGTGATCTGGACGTAGCCCCACTGCTGTTGCCGGCCACGGTGCTGCGCAACGACGCCCAGGCGTTGAGCGCGGCCCATGAGCTGGCCCAGGCCGCACGCCTGCAAGCCGCCAAACGCGACCAGCAGCGCCAACTGCCCTGGGCGCAGCTTGAGCAGTTCACCCGCAGCGGGCTGGGCAGTATTTCGATTCCCCGTGAATACGGCGGCCCCCAAGTGTCATTCGTGACCCTGGCCGAAGTGTTCGCGATCATCAGCGCAGCGGACCCGGCCCTCGGGCAAATCCCGCAGAACCATTTCGGCATTCTGCACCTGCTGCAAAGCACCGCCACCGAGCGCCAGAAAAAGCAGCTGTTCCAGAGCGTGCTCGACGGCTGGCGTATCGGCAATGGCGGCCCCGAACGCGGCACCAAAAACACCCTGGAACTCAAGGCGCGCCTCACTGCCAAGGATGACGGCTATGTGATCAGCGGCCAGAAGTTCTACTCCACCGGTGCCTTGTTCGCCCATTGGGTCGCGGTAAAAGCACTGAACGATGACGGCAAGCAAGTCATGGCGTTTGTACGCCGTGGCACGCCAGGGCTGCGCATCGTCGATGACTGGTCGGGCTTTGGCCAACGCACCACCGCCAGCGGCACCGTACTGCTCGACCAAGTGCCGGTGGACGCAGAGTTGGTCGTCGACAACTGGCGCCTCGCCGACAGCCCGAATATCCAGGGCGCCGTCTCGCAACTGATCCAGGCCGCCATCGATGCCGGCATCGCCCGTGGCGCGCTGGACGACACCATCGCTTTCGTGCGCGAACGCTCGCGCCCGTGGGTCGACGCCAAGGTCGAACGCGCCAGCGATGACCTGTACGTGATCGCCGATATCGGCAAACTTAAAATCGAACTGCACGCCGCCGAAGCCCTGCTGCGCAAAGCCGGCAAGCTGCTGGACGACATCAGCGCCGCGCCGATCTCCGCGCAATCGGCCGCCCGTGCCTCGATTGCCGTGGCCGAAGCCAAGGTGCTGACTACCGAAGTGTCGTTGCTGGTCAGCGAAAAGCTCTTCGAGCTCGCCGGCAGCCGCGCAACCCTTGCCGAATTCAACCTCGACCGCCACTGGCGCAATGCCCGCGTACACACCCTGCACGACCCGGTGCGCTGGAAGTATCACGCCATCGGCGCCTATCGACTGAACGGCACTTTGCCTGCTCGACATTCCTGGATCTGACCGACCAGACATCTGGAGAAACCCATGACTTTTTCCCCTAACGTCGCGGTCATCACCAGCGACGAACAAGCTCTTGTTGTCGCCAGCGACCTGGCCGAAGACTTTCGCCGTGACAGCGCCCAGCGCGACCGCGAACGCCGCCTGCCCTTGCCTGAATTGGACGTGTTTTCGCGCTCCGGCCTGTGGGGCATCAGCGTGCCCAAGGAGTATGGCGGCGCCGGCGTGTCCAACGTCACCCTGGCCAAAGTCATCGCCCTGATCGCCCAGGCCGACGCCTCGCTGGGCCAGATCCCGCAAAACCACTTTTATGCGCTGGAGGTCCTGCGCGTAAACGGCAGCCCGGCCCAGCAACAACGCCTGTACGCCGAAGTACTCGCCGGGCAACGTTTCGGCAATGCGCTGGCGGAACTAGGTACCAAAACCGCCCACGACCGCGTCACCTCCATCACACGCGATGGCGATGGTTTTCGCATCACCGGGCGCAAGTTTTACTCCACTGGTGCGATCTACGCTCAACGCATCCCTACTTCGGTGGTGGATGAACACGGCGTGCAGCAACTGGCGTTTGTGCCCCGTAACAGCGAGGGTTTGAGCGTGATCGACGACTGGAGTGGCTTCGGTCAGCGCACCACTGGCAGCGGCTCGGTGGTGTTCGAAAACGTCTGGGTGGCAGCCCAGGACGTAATCCCGTTCCAGAGCGCCTTCGCGCGCCCGACCACCGTCGGCCCGCTGGCGCAGATCCTTCACGCCGCCATCGACACCGGCATAGCCCGCGCCGCCTTCGAAGACGCGCTGCACTTTGTGCGCACCAAAACTCGCCCGTGGATCGACGCCGGCAACGACAAGGCCAGCGAAGACCCGCTGACGCTCAAGAGCTTCGGCCACTTGAGCGTCCGCCTGCACGCTGCCGAAGCCTTGCTGGAGCGCTCGGGTGAATACCTCGACCGCGCCCAGGCCGACAGCAATGCCCAGACCGTCGCGGCGGCCTCGATTGCTGTCGCCGAAGTGCGCGCCCTGAGCACGGAAATTTCCCTGGCTGCCGGCAGCACCTTGTTCGAGTTGGCGGGCAGCCAGGCGACCCTGGCCGAGCATGGCCTCGACCGCCACTGGCGCAACGCCCGCGTACATACCCTGCACGACCCGGTGCGCTGGAAATACCACGCGGTGGGCAATTACTACCTCAACGATGAAAACCCACCCCTGCGGGGGACCCTCTGAATGGCCAAGAAAAAAATCCTGCTCAATGCCTTCAACATGAACTGCATCGGGCATATCAACCACGGCCTGTGGACCCACCCACGGGACACCTCGACGCACTACAAAACGGTCGAATACTGGACCGACCTGGCGCAAACCCTGGAGCGCGGGCTGTTCGACGGTTTGTTCATCGCGGATATCGTCGGCGTGTACGACGTGTACCAGAACGCTATTGACGTGCCGCTCAAAGAGTCGATCCAACTGCCGGTCAATGACCCGTTGCTGTTGGTCTCGGCGATGGCCGCCGTGACCAAAAACCTCGGTTTCGGCCTCACCGCCAACCTCACCTACGAGCCGCCGTACCTGTTCGCCCGGCGCATGTCCACGCTCGATCACCTGAGCCGTGGCCGGGTCGGTTGGAACATCGTCACCGGCTACCTCGACAGCGCGGCCAAGGCCATGGGCCTGACCGAGCAGGTCGAGCATGACCGCCGCTATGACCAGGCCGATGAGTACCTGCAGGTGCTGTACAAACTCTGGGAAGGCAGCTGGGAAGACGACGCGGTGCTCAACGACCCCAAGCAACGGGTCTACGCGCAACCGGGCAAGGTGCACAAGGTCGAGCATCACGGCGAGTTTTATCAGGTGGAGGGTTATCACCTGTGCGAACCCTCGCCGCAGCGCACGCCGGTGCTGTTCCAGGCGGGCAGTTCGGACCGTGGCCTGCTGTTCGCCGGGCAACATGCCGAGTGCGTGTTCATCAGCGGCCAGAACAAGGCCGCGACCAAAGCCCAGGTGGACAAGGTGCGCGCCAGTGCCGTCGCGGCCGGGCGCAACCCGGAGGACATCAAGGTGTTCATGGGGCTTAACGTGATCGTTGGCGCCACCGAAGAACTGGCCTGGGCCAAACACGCCGAGTACTTGAGCTACGCCAGCCCGGAGGCCGGCGTGGCGCACTTTTCGGCATCCACCGCGATTGATTTTTCTCAATACGAAATCGACGAACCGATCCAGTACGTGAAGAGCAACGCGATTCAGTCGGCCACCAAGAACCTGCAGAACAACGACTGGACCCGGCGCAAATTGCTGGAGCAGCACGCCTTGGGTGGGCGCTACATCACTTTGGTTGGCTCGCCCGAACAGGTGGCGGATGAGCTGGAATCCTGGATCAGCGAGACAGGGCTGGATGGCTTCAATTTGACGCGCATCGTGACGCCGGAAAGCTATGTCGACTTTATCGATTTGGTGGTGCCCGAGTTGCAGAAGCGTGGGTCGTACAAGACGGCTTATGAGCAGGGAACACTGCGCGAAAAGGTCTTTCACGCCGGCGCTCGCCTGCCCGAACAACACACCGGATCAACCTACCGACACTGAACCAAAACTGTGGGAGCTGGCTTGCCTGCGATGGCGGTGGGTCAGCAAAAAATATGTGGCTGACACGCCGCCATCGCAGGCAAGCCAGCTCCCACATTTAGAGCCACATTGTTCTTACCAACACCTTATGACTGGAAATCGATTATGAAAAAAACACTGCTCTCCCACCCAGTCAAAGCACTGGCCCTGGCCTTCGGCTTATTCAGCGCCAGCGTTTTCGCCGCTGACGCACCGCTGAAAATCGGCACCACCGCCGCCTTCGCGATTCCCCTCGAAGCCGCCGTCGCTGAAGCCGGCAAGCAAGGCCTGAAAGTCGAGCTGGTGGAGTTCACCGACTGGATCGCGCCCAACGTCAGCCTGGCCGCCGGCGATATCGACGTGAACTACTTCCAGCACATCCCGTTCCTGGAAAACGCCAAGGCCGCCGCCGGTTTTGACCTGGTGCCATACGCGCCGGGCATCATCAATAACGTCGGGCTGTACTCCAAGAAGTACAAAACCATCAACGACCTGCCCCAAGGCGCCAGCGTGGCGATTGCCAACGACCCGATCAACAGCGGTCGCGGCTTGCAATTGCTGGCCAAGGCCGGGCTGATCAGCCTCAAGCCGGGCGTGGGCTACAAGGCTACCGAAGAAGACATCATCGCCAACCCGAAAAAGCTCAAGATCCTGCAAGTCGAGGCCGTGCAACTGGTGCGCGCCTATGACGACGCCGATCTGGTGCAGGGCTACCCGGCCTACATCCGTCTGTCCAAGACCTTCGATGCCGAGTCGGCGCTGCTGTTCGACGGCCTCGACCACCCGGAATACGTGATTCAGTTTGTGATCCAGCCCAAGAGCAAAACCGACCCACGGGTGATCAAGTTCGTCGACATTTACCAGCACTCGCCGGTGGTACGTGCCGCGCTGGATAAATCCCTCGGCAAGCTTTACCAGGTCGGCTGGGAAGCTAAAAAATGACCGCCGCCCACGCCCAACTGCGCGACCTGGGCACACCACCCAGGGACGCCGAGCAGACAGAGCTGCACCCGGACCTGAACCGCGCCCATGTGCGCTTCATCAACCTGGGCAAAACCTATGACGGCGCCGTGCATGCCCTGCAAGGCATTGATCTGGCGATCCAGCATGGTGAAGTGTTCGGCATTATCGGCCGCAGCGGCGCCGGCAAGTCGTCGCTGATCCGCACCATCAACCGCCTGGAACAACCCAGCAGCGGGCGCGTATTGATCGATCAGGTGGACATCGGTGAGTTCGACGAAGACCGCCTGGTGGCGCTGCGTCGGCGCATCGGCATGATCTTCCAGCACTTCAACCTGATGTCGGCCAAGACCGTGTGGCAGAACGTCGAACTGCCGCTGAAAGTCGCCGGAGTGCCCAAGCCGCAGCGGGAGCAAAAAGTGCGCGAGTTGCTGGAACTGGTCGGCCTCAAGGACAAGCACAGAGCCTACCCGGCGCAACTCTCCGGCGGGCAGAAACAGCGCGTGGGCATCGCCCGTTCGCTGGTGCACGACCCGCAGATTTTACTGTGCGACGAAGCCACTTCGGCCCTCGACCCGGAAACCACCCAGTCGATCCTCGGCCTGTTGCGCGAGATCAACCAGCGCCTGGGCCTGACCATCGTGTTGATCACCCACGAGATGGCGGTGATTCGCGATATCTGCGACCGCGTGGTGGTATTGGAACACGGGCGCATCGTCGAACAAGGCCCGGTGTGGCAAGTGTTCGGCAACCCGCAGCACGAGGTCAGTAAAACTTTGCTGGCGCCGTTGCAACACGGGCTGCCGGACGAACTGCAAAGTCGCTTGCAGGCTGAACCTTCGTCGACGGCGGCGGTGGTGTTGCGGTTGCAGTTCACCGGCAGCGCCGCAGACGAACCGGACCTGGCCGCGCTGTTCAGCGCCCTCGGCGGGCGCGTGCGCTTGCTGCAAGGCGGTGTGGAACGGATTCAGGGACATGCACTGGGGCAATTGTTGTTGGCGGTAAATGGCTCGCCACACAACGCCGAGGAACTGCGCAACCGTGCCGGGCATTGGGCACAACAGGTGGAGGTGCTGGGCTATGTGGTTTGAACGTTTATTGCAGGGCGCCATCGACACCTTGTTGATGGTTGGCGTGTCATCGCTGATCGCACTGCTGGTGGGGATACCGCTGGCGGTGTTCCTGGTCACCAGCGACAAAGGTGGCATCTACCAGGCACCGGCGCTGAACCGCGTGCTGGGAGCGTTCGTCAATCTGTTCCGTTCGATTCCGTTTTTGATCCTGATGGTGGCGCTGATCCCGTTCACCCGGCTGATCGTCGGCACTACCTACGGCGTGTGGGCCGCCGTTGTACCGCTGACCATCGCCGCCACGCCGTTCTTTGCGCGCATCGCCGAGGTCAGTTTGCGTGAGGTCGACCACGGCCTGATTGAAGCAGCACAGGCCATGGGCTGCCGCCGCTGGCACATTATCTGGCATGTGTTGCTGCCAGAAGCACTGCCGGGGATTGTGGGTGGTTTTACGATTACCCTGGTGACCATGATCAACTCGTCGGCCATGGCTGGGGCGATTGGGGCTGGCGGTTTGGGGGACATTGCGTATCGGTATGGGTATCAGCGCTTTGATACGCAGATCATGCTCACGGTAATTGTGCTGCTGGTGGTGTTGGTGGCGGTGATTCAGCTGGGTGGAGATCGGTTGGCGCGGGGGCTTAACAAGAGGTGAGGTAGAGGTGAGGTATAGTCAGGCAATCTCAGCGCCCGGTATTACCCGTCATGACCCTAAAGCCCGACGACCTCAACCAAATCACCACCACCACCCTCGGCCACTACAACAAAGTCGCCGAAGACTTCCGCGAAGGCACGCGCGATCACGATGTGAGCCAGAACATCGACGCCCTGCTGCGGCATATCGACGGCTCGGCGCCGTTCACCGTGCTGGATTTCGGCTGCGGCCCTGGGCGGGATTTGCGCACGTTTACGCGCATGGGGCATATCGCCGTGGGGCTGGACGGCTCTGAGCGCTTTGCGCAGATGGCGCGTGAAGACAGTGGTTGTGAGGTGTTGCAGCAGGACTTTCTGAAGCTGGCTTTACCCGCCGCGCGCTTTGATGGGGTGTTTGCCAATGCGGTGCTGTTTCATATTCCCAAGCAGGAACTGCCACGGGTGCTCAAGCAGCTGCATGGGGCGCTGAAGCCGGGTGGTGTGTTGTTCAGTTCCAACCCTCGAGGTGAGAACCAGGAAGGCTGGAACGGGCCTCGGTACGGGTCTTATCACGACCTCGAGGCGTGGCGGGGTTTGCTGACGGCGGCGGGGTTTGTGGAGTTGGAGCATTACTACCGACCGGCCGGGTTGCCGCGGGAGCAGCAGCCTTGGTTGGCGAGTGTGTGGCGCAAGCTTTAGAACTCGGTTGCCTGGTCAGACGCTTTCGCAGGCAAGCCAGCTCCCACATTTGACCGAGTTCCAATATTGGAATGCGATAAAATGTGGGAGCGGGCTTGCTCGCGAAGGTCTTTGCGGCACGGTCATTGGACCTGATACACCACCGGTTTTTCACCCGCCACCAACGCCGTCACACTGCGCCCCACATACCCTGCTTGCTCCTGCACAGAAAAATTCGCCACCAACCTTGTGCCATCGGCAAAGGTAGTCTGTTGCACCTTTTTGTCCGCTGTCAGCCAACGAAAATCGGTCATCGCCTGAGCCGCCAAACGCTGATGCAACGGCCTGAAAAAGCGGTCCTGACGCTGGATCACTGGCAGCCGCTGCGCAAAGGTCGCATCCGTCAGGTGATACAGCGGCGGCACGTTGTAGAGCAACTGGGTCAGCTCGTTCTCGGCCCGCACATTGCTCAGCTTCAGGCTGTCGAACAGCCAATGGTGGGTGGTAATCACCGAGCCGTGAAACACCGCCTGGTACAGCGGCAGGCGCGTCGTCGGGTCGAAGTACAGCGTGCGCAACGGCTCTTTCAACGGTACAGGCTTGAAGAACACCGCCGGCTGTTCCGGCGGGTACCAGTTGCCGACGTAATAGGGCGACTGCTTGTCCTGGGTCATCTGCCGATCGCCCCAGCCGATCACCGGCGTCTGCATGCCGTGGGCAAACAGAGTGCCTTGAGCAGTGCTGGCATTGCCATCTTCGGAGCCCGCCGGCAGCTTGAGTACCGTGCTGATCCAGCGGGAGGCGTCGATATTGCCTTCAGCGTTCTGCGCCTGAGTCATTGGCGCACTGTCACGGTAGCTGTCGAACACCATGCCGGTGGCGTAGGCATCCAGGAACCAGGCGTTGAAACCGGCTTTGGCCTGCACGGCCTTCACCCGCGCTTCCAGTGAAGGCCGTATACAGCGCGGGTCGATGTAGTGGCCCGATTGCTGGAAGCCCGTCTTCAACTTGCCGTCCTTGAGCACAATCGCACAGTCGCGGTAGGCCTTGGCGCCCAGGTGCGCGGTGGTCCAGTCCGGGTTTTCGCTGGCGGACAAGGCGGTCTCGTAAGAATCGTAAGGCGCTACCAGGTAACCAGCCTCGACACCGGCGCGAATCGCTTCGGGGTGCCACAGGCCGCCTTCCCAGCCTTCGCCCAGGGTCAGTAACAGGCGCGGCAGGCCGGCGTCGCGCAGGGATTGAATCGTCTGGTTGCCCCAGGTCTCGGGGGTGCCGGTCAAGGCCCCGGCAAAGTCCTTGGCCAGCTCGCTGCGCAGTTCACCATAGCGGGCGGCGAGTCGGGTCATGTCCGGGTCTTCTACTTGCCATGCCTGCCGCGCTCGCTGGTTGATCGCCCCATTGAGGCCGCGCAGCAAGACACCTTGCTCATAGCGATTCAAGGCGGTGGCCTGGGCCAGAACCTGAGCAGCCCCTTTGTCCAATAACCCTTTGAGGTCATGGCCGCGCAAGCGCTTGACCAGTAGTGGCCAATCCCGCACATCGGCCCGTGTCAGCAGGCTGTTGCCCCACAGGTAGATATGGCTGGCGCCCAGCAGTTTTTCGGCCTCCGGCGTTTGCCGCAGCTTGTCGGCCAGCGGCTCATAGCGGCCTTGCTCCACCAGCCATTGGCGATAGCGCTTGGCGCCGGCCAAGGGGTCGGCGTCGCCCAGGTGCAAGCGCAAGGTCATCGGCGCCGTGGGGTCAAGACGGGTAAATTCGTGAGCCACCGAGAGTGCCAGGCCCTGGCCGTCGGCCTGCCATTGCAAATGGTTGTTGTAGGGGTTGGTCAGCAACCAGTTTAATGTGAAGCGGCCGTGATCCATGCCCCACAGCGGCAGGCTGAGATCCTGAGTGGTATTGAGTTCGCCCTGCTCCAGCAGAAACGCTTTCCATACGGCGTTACCGGCCGGTATGTAATGCCCTTCGGCCAAGGGCCAGATCAAGCCCTTGCCCATGGCCGCCGCGGGTTGGCGCAGCAGCGGCAACTCACCCGGCTCGCGGGCGCTGATGGTCAGGGACAGGTCGCGTTGCTCAAGGCGAGCCGACAGGTGATAAGCGCCGTTGTCCCACTGCCAGGCAGCCTGCTCGGCACCCGCCTGCATATCACTGACAGCATGGGCAGCCACCCCGCTGGACGCCTGCACAGCGGCCTCGCCTGCGGGAGTGACACTCAGCGCGAGCGTGGCGGGGTCGAGTTCGACACGCCACAGGGCGTTTTCCAACACAGTACCGGCTAATGCCAATGGAGACAGAAACAGGCAGACAACCAGCAAAAAATGACGCATGGCACGGGCCTTCCAGACAAGATCAGGCCCGGAGGGTAATGCACATAACCCTCAGAAAATGTTCGAAAAGTGTTTCAAAGAACCTTCCCACATCCTTTTAGGAAGGCTCCGATGGTCAGGCCTGTTCTTTTTTCGGCTCGCGAATCTTGTACCAAGCCACATACAACGCCGGCAAAAACAGCAGCGTCAACAAGGTGGCAATGATGATCCCGCCAATCATCGCGTAGGCCATCGGCCCCCAGAACACCTCCCGCGCAATCGGGATCATGCCCAGGCTGGCCGCCGCTGCAGTGAGCAGGATCGGCCGGCGGCGGTGCTCGGTGGCTTCCACCACCGCGTCCCACGGTGTGTAGCCGGCCACTTCATATTCGTGGATCTGCGTCACCAGAATCACCGAGTTACGGATGATAATACCGATCAGCGCAAGGATGCCGAGGATCGCCACAAAGCCCATGGGCGTGCCGGTGGGAATCAGCGCCAGCACCACGCCAATAAGGCCCAGCGGCGCGACACTGGCCACCAGGAACATCTTCTGCACGCTGTGCAGCTGGATCATCAGGAAGGTCGCCATCAGGAACAGCATCAGCGGCACCACCTTGGCAATCGGGCCTTGGGCCTTGCCGCTTTCTTCGACGGTGCCGCCGGTGGCCACCTTGTAACCCACCGGCAGCTCGGCGCTGAATTTGTCGATGGTCGGCGCCAGCTGTTTCACCAGGTCCGTGGGTTGCATCTCGTCGCGCACCGAGGCCTTGATGGTGATCGTCGGCTTGCGGTCGCGACGCCATACCAGCGGCTGCTCCAGCTCATAACGCACGGTGGCGAAGGCCAGCAGCGGAATCGAGGTGCCGTTGGGCGTGACGATCTGCAGGTTCTGCAAGGTTTCCGGCGTGCCACGCTCGGCATCTTCGGCGCGGCCGACCACGTTAATCAGGTAAATATCGTCGTGTACCTGGGTCACCGAGGCGCCGCTGACCACGCTGTTCATCAACTGCGCCACGTCTTCCGACGACAGCCCCAGTTGCCGCGCCTTGTCCTGGGCAATGTCCACGCGCAGTACTTTGCCCGGTTCGTTCCAGTCGTAGATGATCTCGCCCAAGTGGGTGTTTTGATCCAGCAACGTTGCCAGTTCGATCGCGTGTTTGCGCACCTGGTCGATGTCTTTGCCCGACACACGATATTGAATCGGCCGCCCCACCGGCGGGCCCATTTCCAGCGGCTGCACATAACTGCCGATGCCGACAAAGTCATCACGCAGGCGCCTTTGCAGGCGCGCAATCAAGGCGCCGCGCTCCTCCAGGCCTTTGCTTACGATGACCAACTGCGCGTAGTAGGGGTTTTCCAGTTGCTGATCCAAAGGCAGGTAGAAACGAATCGCGCCCTGGCCGATATAGGTGCTCCAACGCGCAATGTCCGGGTCGTCCTTGATGATTGCTTCAAGGCGGTCGACGGCCTTGCGCGTCTCGTTGATCGAGGCGTTTTGCGGCAGGTTGAGGTCGACCAGGATTTCCGGGCGGTCCGAGGACGGGAAGAACTGGTTCTGCACAAACTGCATGGAAAACACCGAGGCCACAAACAGGCCCACGGTAATGCCGATGGCCCACCAGCGGTTGCGCATGGCCCAGAGCATGCCGCCATTGAAGGCGCGGCCGATACGCCCCGGCTCGGCGTTATGCGGCTTTACGTTGGCGCTGAGGATATGCACGCCAATCACTGGCGCAAACAGCACCGCCACCACCCACGACACCAACATGGCCACGGCAATCACCGCGAACAGGGTAAAAGTGTACTCACCCGCCGAACTGGCGTTGAGGCCAATCGGCACAAAACCGGCGACGGTCACCAGCGTACCGGTAAGCATCGGGAAGGCTGTGGAGGTGTAGGCGTAAGTCGCCGCCTGCTCCTTGGTTTCGCCTTTTTCCAGGCGCGTGATCATCATCTCCACGGTGATCATCGCGTCGTCCACCAACAGGCCGAGGGCAATGATCAAGGCGCCCAACGACACCCGCTGCATGGTGATGCCGCTGTATTCCATGAACACAAACACCAGCGCCAGCACCAGTGGAATCGAGCACGCCACCACCAGGCCAGCACGCATGCCGAGGCTGATAAAGCTCACCACCAACACGATGATCACCGCTTCAAACAAGGCGCTGGTAAAGCCGCCGACGGCTTCTTCCACCACTTCGGCCTGGTCGGAAACCTTATGCACGCCAACGCCCACCGGCAGGTCAGCGGTCAGTTCGTCCATGCGCGTGTGCAGCGCCTTGCCGAACGACTGGATATTGCCGCCCTTCTGCATGGCGATGGCCAAACCGATCGCCGGCTTGCCATTGAAGCGGAACATCGGCCGCGCCGGGTCGACGTAGCCACGGCTGATATCGGCAATGTCCGCCAACCGATAGAAGCGGTCATTGAGCCGCAGGTTGACGTTGGCCAGGTCTTTTTCCGAGGCGAATTGCCCGGACGTGCGCACCGAAATCCGCTCCGGCCCGGCCTCGATCACCCCGGCGGGGGTCACGGCGTTCTGTGATTGCAGGCTTTGCACCACTTGGCGCTGATCAATGCCCAGCGCCGCCAGTTTGCGCGTGGAGAAGTTCAGGTAAATCACTTCGTCCTGCTGGCCGATCATCTCGACCTTGCCCAGCCCCGGCACCGAACGGATCTCGGCGCGCACCTGTTCTACGTAGTCGCGCAGCTGGCGCATCGACAGGCCGTCGCCGGTAAAGGCATACACCGAGCCGAACACATCACCAAACTCATCGTTGAACGACGGCCCCTGCAAACCCTGGGGGAAGGTGCCGCGAATATCATCGATCTTCTTGCGCACCTGGTACCAGATCTCCGGGATGGCCTTGGCGCTGGTGGTGTCCTTGAGGAATACGAATACCGTGGATTCACCCGGCCGCGTGTAGCTTTTCACGTAGTCGAGGGAGTCGAGTTCTTCGAGTTTTTTCTCGATGCGGTCGGTGACCTGCTTAAGGGTTTCTTCCTGGGTCGCGCCCGGCCAGCGGGTCTGGATCACCATGGTCTTGATGGTGAACGACGGGTCTTCCTCGCGGCCCAGGTTCATGTAGGAGAACACGCCCATCAGCAGCGCGACGAACATCAGGTACCAGACGAAGGACTGATGCTTGAGGGCCCAGTCGGATAAGTTGAAGCTCCCTTTCATCGCGGGCTGTCCTCGTCGATTTTGACTTTTTGCCCGGGTTTCAGGCTGTTCACACCAGCGGTGACGATGCGTTCGCCGGGTTTGACGCCGCCGTTAAGCAGGGCGCTGTTGGCATCGCGGCTGATCACCGTGACGTCACGCGGCTGCACGGTCTGGCTTTGGGTGTCGAGCAGCCAGATGCGGGTCTTGCCGTCGACTTCCTGCAACGCGGTCAACGGCAGTTCGATACGCGGAGCGATGGCGCTGCTCAAGGTCACGCTGATGGCCGTGCCAAGGCGAAACGCAGGTGGCGTCTCGGCCAGGGTCAGGCGCGCGCGGCGGGTGCGCGTGGCGCTTTGGGCCTGGGGTTCGATTTCGCGCACGATGGCGGTGGTATTGACGCTGGGGTCGAGCTGCCCGGCGACCAGAAACACCACGTCCGGCGGCAGGCGCTCGGCGAGCCCGGCGGGCAGGTCGATCACCGCTTCCTTGATGTCCGGACGCGCCAGCGTTACCACTTGCTGGCCGGCGCTGACCACTTGGCCGGCCTCGGCATTCCAGGCGGTAACGATACCGGCGTGGTCGGTGCGCAGTTCGGCGTAGTTGAGTTGGTCTTTAGCCTGGTTGACCGAGGCTTTGGCTTGATCAAGGGTCGCCTGGGTGGTTTTCAGGTCGGTCTGGGCCACATCCAGCTGGGCCTGGGCACCGACGCCGCGATTGAACAGTTCCTGCTGGCGCCGAGCGTTGGCCTGGGCGTTGATGAACTGCGCCTGCACCCGGGCGAGGTCGCCTTGGGCGGCGCGCAACTGGTTTTGCTGGTCGGTGGGGTCGAGCACCGCCAGCAAGGCGCCCTTCTCCACTTCGGCGCCAACATCCACGGCACGGCGGGCGATACGGCCGGGCACGCGGAAACCCAGGTTGCTTTCGTAGCGGGCCTGGATGGTGCCGGCGAAGCGGCCGAGGGTTTCCTGGTCTTCGGACTTCACTTCCATGGACAGCACCGGGCGCACGGGCTCGGGCGGCGCTTCCTCTTTGGAGCAGGCGGCCAACAACAGGCTGGCGGCAAGCAATGCCGTCAGGCGCTTCATGGCTGGACTCCTTGTTGGGCGATCTCGACGATCATGCCGGGGTGCAGCAATTGCCCGCCGGCCACCACGACTTTTTCGCCGCCTTTGAGGCCATCGCCAATGATCACTTTGCCGGTCAGGTAGCGCGCTACCGTCACTTTGTGCAGTTGCGCCTTGCCGTCGCCGTCAATCAGCCACACGGCGGGTTCGTTGAGGTCTTTGGTCAGCGCCGACCACGGCAGCTCGATACTGGCCTTGGCCGGGCCGTTGGCCGTGGCGCTGACCACCGAACCCAACTGCATGCCTTTGGGCAGCGATTGCAGGGCGATTTTCACTTGCACGGTGCCGGTATTGGCCGCCACGGCGGGCGTGACTTCACGCACTTTACCCACCGCCTTGATGCTCGGGTTGTCCAGCAGGCTCACGGTAATGGGCGCATCGGGCGGCGGCTCCACCAGCAAGGATTCATAGACATTGAACACCGCATCGCGCTCACCATCGGTGGCCAGGCTGAAAATCGGCACGGTGGCCTGCACCACCTGGCCGACTTCGGCCTGGCGCGCCGTGATCACGCCCGGCGCATCGGCGATCAGCGCGGTGTAGCCGAGTTGTTCGCGGGCATTGGCCAATTGGGCTTGGGCGGCAGCCAGGGCACTTTGGCTGCTGCGCAACGCGGCCTGGGCGGCGTCGTATTCGCTGCGGCTGGTGTAGCCCTTGGGCAAGAGCTTTTCCTGGCGCACAAAGGCGGCAGCGGTTTGCTTGACCCGCGCCTGCTCGGCCACGACCTGGGCCTGGGCGGAATCGACATTGGTCTGCAAATCCTTGGGGTCGAGCTTGGCCAGCACTTGCTTGGCGGTCACGCGGTCGCCCACGTCGACCATGCGCTGGATGATCTTGCCGCCCACGCGAAAGGACAAGTCAGTTTGCACGCGGGCCTGGATATCGCCGGTCAGGGTCACGGCCGCGGCAAAATCCGCGGGCTGCACGGTCTGCACAAACACCCGCGAATGTTCCTTGGGTTCGGTCTTTTCCTGGCCGCAGCCGCTCAACAGCGTCAGCAGGCCAAGTCCGAAAATACAGGTGTAAATACGACCGCCCATGCAGGCTCCTTTTGCGTGACGCGATGTGACAGTGAGTATGCGACTGTGAGCTTAGATCAGGGTTCCTTATCTGCATGGAGCATCCCATACTCCAAGGGTTCCCACGCCGACTAAATACACATGCTCAAAACCCTCGCGGTGGCCAACTACCGCTCGATCAATAAACTGGTGGTGCCGCTGGACCGCTTGAACCTGGTGACCGGTCCCAATGGCAGCGGCAAGTCCAACCTGTACCGCGCCTTACGCTTGCTGGCCGAAACCGCCCAAGGCGGGGTGATCAATGCATTGGCGCGTGAAGGCGGGCTGGATTCGACCTTTTGGGCCGGGCCCGAGAACGTCAGCCGACGCATGCGCAATGGCGAGGTGGCCGTTGAGCCAACCGTGCGCCAGGGCGTCAAACGCCTGCGCCTGGGGTTTGCCGCTGAGGATTTCAGCTACGCAATCTCCCTTGGCTTGCCGGAAAAGACCCTATCCGCGTTCCAACTGGACCCGGAGGTAAAGAAAGAATGCATCTGGGCCGGTCACATCTACCGCCCGGCCAGCCTGCTGGTGCAGCGCTCCGGGCCGATGGTGCGCGCCCGTGATGGCCGCGCCTGGGATGTACTGGCCCAGCACACGCCCAACTACCACAGCCTGTTCGATCAGGTCGGCAGCCTGCGTGGCTCGCCGGAAGTGTTGCTGCTGCGCGAAAGCATTCGTGGCTGGCGTTTTTATGATCATTTTCGCAGTGATGTGGATGCACCCGTGCGCCAGCCGCAACTGGGCACGCGCACGCCGGTACTGCATCACGACGGGCGCGACTTGGCTGCAGCATTGCAGACCATCCGCGAAATCGGCGACCCCGAGGCGTTGCAACGCGCAGTCAGTGATGCCTTCCCCGGCGCGCGGTTGAATATCGAGCCGTTGCAAGGCGGGCGTTTTGCGATTGAGTTTTATCAGGAAGGTTTGCTGCGGCCGTTGTCGGCAGCGGAATTGTCAGACGGCACCTTGCGCTACCTGCTGCTGATCGCGGCACTGCTGACGCCACGGCCGCCGACCATGATGGTACTCAACGAGCCGGAAACCAGCCTGCACCCGGACTTATTGCCGGCGTTGGCGCGCTTGATTATCCAGGCCTCGACGCAGTGCCAGGTGTGGGTGGTGTCGCATGCCAGCCGCTTGATTGCGGCGTTGCAGCAGGATGAGCAATGCAATTGCATCGTGCTGGAGAAGGTGATGGGGCAGACTCAGATTGTCGGCCAGGGGATTCTGGATGCACCGGCCTGGCATTGGCCGGAATAATCGGTGCCTGGAAGGGCCTCATCGCGGGCAAGCCCGCTCCCACACTTGAAGGTATGCACAAATCAAAATGTGGGAGCGGGCTTGCTCGCGAAAGCGGTAGATCAGTCACCACAAAAGCAACGGATCAACCCTGCCACTTACCGCCTTCAACAATCACACTCTCAGGCTTGGTGTCATCGCTCAATTCCTTACGCACATACTGGTCATACAGCTTGAGCAAAAACTTCTCCTCACCCAACTTCGCCAGCTCCGCGTTCACCCAGTCGCGCAGTTCGATATTGCCCTTCTTCACCGCCGGCGCAATCGGCGCTTCATCGCCGAGTTTCTCTTCCAGCACGCGGTAGCCAGGGTTTTGCTTGGCCCAGCTGAACAGCACCAGGTTGTCTTGCGCGTAGGCATCGCCACGACCGGCCGACAGGGCTTGCAGTGACTCGGAGTTTTTCTCGAACTTGAGCAGTTTCCAGTCCGGGTGGTTCTTGGTCAGCCAGATGTCGGCGGTGGTGCCGGTGGTGACGATGGTGGTGCGGGTCGCCAGGTCATCCAGGCTTTTCACCGCGCTGTCATTCGGCACCAGGGCTTGTACCGCAACTTTGAGGTTGGGGTTGGTGAAGTCCACCGCGTCCTTGCGCTCCGGCGTCACGGTCATGTTGGCGAGGATCAGGTCGACCTTGTCGCTTTGCAGGAACGGAATACGGCTGGCCGGCTCGACGGCTACGAACTCGACCTTGTTTTCATCGCCCAGCAGGTCCTTGGCGAATTGGCGGCCGATGTCGGTATCAAACCCCACATAGCGCCCCGCTTCGTTCACGAAACCAAAGGGTGGCTTGTCGGTAAACACGCCGACAATCAGCTTGTCGCGTGCTTTGATCTTGTCGATGTAGCTGGCAGCAGCGACGGGTTTGGCAGGCTCTTCGGCCTTTTTATCGCAGCCGGCCAGTAAGGCAACGGCAAACAGTGGCAGCAGTAGTTTTTTCATATCAGCTCCAATTCCTTGGTCTTTTTGGGCAGTGTTGAAACAAAGGAGAACTTCTCCAGAAACTGCTGCGCGCGTGCGGTTTGCGGGTTCGTAAAGAATGCCTCGGGGGTGTTGTGTTCGAGAATGCGACCGGCCTCCATAAACACCACGCGGTCAGCGACGGCGCGGGCGAAGGCCATTTCATGGGTGACGATCAACAGGGTCATGCCATCGCGGGCCAGGCCTTGAATCACTTCCAGTACTTCCTTGACCATCTCCGGGTCGAGGGCGGCGGTGACTTCATCAAACAGCATGACCTGCGGGTTCATGCACAGCGAACGGACGATGGCGATGCGTTGCTGCTGGCCGCCGGACAGCTGGCGCGGGAAGGCGTCGCGCTTGTCGGCGAGACCTACGCGCGCCAGCAGTTTCTCTGCTTGCTCACGGGCTTCGCGTGGGTTGCGTTTTTGCACTTTCAACGGGCCGAGCAGGATGTTGTCGAGCACGCTCATGTGCGGGAACAGGTGGTAGCTCTGGAACACCATGCCCACCTCCTGACGCACCTGGCGCCAATCGGTGTTTTTGTCCAGCAGCTCCTTGCCGGCAAACCGCAGGCTGCCGCTGTGGGCGACTTCCAAACCATTAAGGCAGCGCAGCAACGTGCTTTTGCCGCAGCCACTGGGGCCGAGGATCACCACCACTTCGCCACTTTGCACACTCAGGTCGATGCCCTTGAGCACCTGCGCCTCGCCGAAGAATTTGTTGAAACCCTGGAACTCGATCAATGCGCTCATGCCTGGCCCCAGCGCCGTTCCAGCACCTTGGAGGCGGCCGACAACGGGTAGCAGATGAAAAAGAAAAACAGGAACAGCACGCCGTAGATCAGTACCGACTCGTAGGTGCGCTCGATGATTTGCTGGCCGACCTTGATCACATCCACCACGCCGATCAGCACCGCCAGCGAGCTGGTCTTGATGATGCGTGTGTAGACGTTGATGGTCGGCGGCGTCATGCGTTTGAGGGCTTGGGGCAGCAATACGTAGCCGTACAGTTGCGGGTCGGATAAACCAATCGACAACCCTGCCTCGCGCTGGCCACGTGGCAGCGAATGCAGCGCGCCACGCACCACCTCGCCCACCTCGCTGGCGCCCCAGAGCGACAGCACCAGCACCGCGCACCAGAAACTTGGAATGCTCAGGCCAAAGAAGATCGGCAGCCCGAAAAACAGCAGGTACAACCACACCAGCACCGGGATCGCCCGGAACAGTTCCAGGTAAACCCGTAGCACCGCGTTGATCAGCCAGTTATTCAAAGTGCGCAACACGCCGTACAACACACCGCCGACGGTGCTGAAGGCGATGCTCAAAAACGATATCGACAGGGTTTGCGCCGCGCCCTTGCCCAATTGCGGCAACGACACCCACAATAACTCAAGACCCGAACTGGCCATGCTGGAGCCTCCTTTCCAGGCGGCTGAGCAACAGCGACAGCGGCAAGAACAGCAACACGCAAATCAGCGTCAGCACGGCGAGCATTTCGTAGGTCTTGTAGTAGAGCGCGATGTAGCTCTTGGTGGTGTAGAGAATCTCCGGCACCGCCACGGCGGACACTACGGTGGTCTCTTTGAGCAAAAAGATGAAATTGGCGAACAGCGCCGGCAGGCTGAGGATACCGGCCTGGGGCAGGATCACGTGGCGCAGCAGTTGCCAGTCGGACAGGCCGATGGACTTGCCCGATTCGATCTGCGCCAGCGGCACCGCTTCCACCCCGGCGCGCAGCACTTCAGTGAGGTAGGCGCCGCCGAGGAAGGTCATGGTGATGATCGCCGCCCAGAACCCGGAGATGTTGAAGCCCAGGGCCGGCAAGGCGAAGTACACGAAAAACAGTTGGATCAGCAGCGGTGTATTGCGTGCCAGCTCCACATACAGCGCCACCAGGCGTGACAGGTAGGGCGTGCGAAACACCAGCAATGCGGCGTTGATCAGCGCCACCAGCAACGAGGTGGCAATGGCGATCAAGCCCACTTGCAGCGTCACCCCCACGGCCTTTAGAAACGCCGGCAAGGTGCTGAGGATAAAAGCAAAATCGAAGGTCATCTTGAGTCCATGACGCCGCATGGTAATGCGGCGGGCGCTGTCCGTTCCGACGAGGGTAACGCCGGATAGCGCGAACTTTAAAGGTATAAAAAGTAAAATTTAAATACCAAAATAGCATATTGATATCACCCAAAAAGATAACCGACGGATTCGCGGCCTTGGCGGGTGACGGCTATGGTTGCTGGGTCTGGATTCGAGGGAATGAATAATGAACGAAGCGAAACCGATTGATCCGCAGGAGCTGGTGAAGTGGCTGGTGGCGTTGCGTCGGGCGATCAACAGCCGCGATCTCTGAGCCACTGCCCTGATCGTTCCCACGCTCTGCGTGGGAATGCAGCGCAGGACGCTCCGCGTCCGCTCTAAAGTCGTGACGCGGAGCGTCACAGGAGGCATTCCCACGCGGAGCGTGGGAACGATCAAAAAAACGCCGACGCTGCAGTAGCCGTCGGCGTTCAAACCTTGAAGGGGGTTTGGTCTACATCAGAACGCAGGCACTACCGCGCCGTTGTACTTCTTCTCGATGAAGGCTTTGACTTCCGGGCTGGTCAGGGCTTTGGCCAGTTTCTGGATAGCATCGCTGTCCTTGTTGTCCGGGCGGGCCACCAGGAAGTTCACGTACGGCGACTTGGCGTCTTCGATGATCAGCGCGTCTTTGGCTGGGTTGAGGCCGGCTTCCAAGGCGTAGTTGGTGTTGATCACGTCCAGGTCAACCTGGTCCAGTACACGTGGCAGCAGCGCCGATTCCAGCTCTTTGAATTTCAGGTTTTTCGGGTTGCTGGCGATGTCTTTCGGCGTAGCCAGTGCATTGGTCGGGTCTTTCAGCGTAATCAGACCGTTCTTTTGCAGCAGCAACAGGGCACGGCCGGCGTTGGAGCCTTCGTTCGGGATAGCTACGGTGGCGCCCTCTTTAAGTTCAGAGATGTTCTTGATCTTTTTCGAGTAACCACCGATCGGCTCAACGTGCACACCAATCACGGTGACCAGGTTGGTGCCCTTGCCCTTGTTGAAGTTTTCCAGGTACGGCAGGGTCTGGAAGTAGTTGGCGTCCAGACGCTTCTCGGCGACCTGGGTGTTGGGTTGCACATAGTCAGTGAAGACTTTGATTTGCAGGTCCACGCCTTCTTTAGCCAGGGTCGGCTTGACCAGCTCAAGGATCTCCGCGTGCGGGATCGGGGTAGCCGCTACCACCAGTTTCTCGTTGGCTTGGGCGAAGCTTGCAGTCAGGGCAGCCGCCAGTGCGGTAAACAACAGAACCTTTTTCATGCAGTGTCCTTATCGAAATTCCGGGGCGTCTCTGACGACCGTTTTTTATGGTGTGCCAGCGAAGTGCTATCGCGGCGTGGAATGGACAATACCTAGTTTTTTTATTCCCGAACAATATCTTTTATTCAAGTTGATATTCCATTTTGTTCATGTAGCCGCTGTTCATTTAGAAAGCTGAGCAAGGTGTGCCGCTCGGCGGCGCTGGCACTCGCGAAGATCCGCTGCAGTTGTTCCAGCGGCGAGCCTGCGGCGGGCAGGTTCAAATGCTCGGGCAAAATCTCATCGCCACTGCTTACCAACAACGCAAAGTGAATAACGTTTTCCAGCTCGCGGGTATTGCCCGGCCAACTGTGATGTTCCAGCACACGCTGGGCGGCGTCACTGATCAGCGGCACCGGCAAGTCCAGGCGTTGGCTGTAGATGCCGAGGAAATATTCAGCCAGGGACAAAATATCGCCCACCCGCTCGCGCAGGGCCGGCAGGTCGAGCTGGCCTTCGCTCAAGTAATGGAACAGGCGCTCATGAAACTTGCCGGCGGCTACAGCCTGGGCCAGGTCGATGCTGGTAGCGGCCACCAGGCGTACATCCACCGGGCTCGGCTGATGCGCGCCGACACGTGTGACTTCGTGATTTTCCAGGGCCGCGAGCAATTTCACCTGGATCGGCAGCGGCAAGTCACCAATCTCGTCCAGGTACAAGGTGCCGCCGTTGGCAGAGCCAAACCAGCCCGCCCGACTACTCTCTGCGCCGCTGTGGCTACCGGCGGCATAGCCAAACAACTCGGCATCCGCATAGGTGGGGCTGATGGCACCACAGTTGACCGAGACAAACAGGCCAGTACGGTCACTGCCACGGTGGATGTGTCGCGCCAGCAGTTCTTTACCACTGCCGGTTTCACCGCAGATCAATACGGGTAAGGCGCGCGGCGCAAGGCTTTCCAATTCTTCACGCAGCTGGCGTGAGCGTGGGTCGACGAACACCAACGCCTTGGCGCGGATGCTCAGTGGGCTTTTTTCGGCATCGGGAAAGGTCAGCAAAGGCTGGCCGTAGGTTTCATGCAGACTCATGGCGGGCTCCCGCCCCAATCCACTCAGGGACGGGGCGTTGAAAAATATTAGGCGCTACGCCGAGCGTGGTGCTCGGGGCGATGTTGCAGGCGATAAAGGTAAGCAAAACCTTGTTCCCAGCGCCGGTGGCCGGACTTCACATTGATATGCCCGGCACCCGAGAGGATGCCGGCTTCGGCGCCCCATTGACGTGCCAACTCCAAAGCCCTGGAGGCGCTGACGGCACTGTCGTTGTCGGAGCTGACCACTTGGCTGGGGAATGGCAACAAATCGGCAGGAATCGGTGCGAAATTGCGCAGTGCCGGTGCACACGCCGGGCGTTCGACATCTGCCGGAGCCACCAGCAACGCGCCGCGTATCTGACGCAAGAAATGCACGGGTGCGGTGGCGGCCCAGTGGGCCACGGTGATGCAACCCAGGCTATGCGCGATCAGAATCACCGGCGTGCTGTCGGCGGCGATGGCCTCGGCCAGCGCGGCCACCCAGTCTTCGCGACGCGGGGTAAGCCAATCGGCCTGCTCCACGCGTGCGCTGTTGGGCAGGCTGTTCTGCCAATGACTTTGCCAATGATCTTCTGGCGATCCTTGCCAGCCCGGCACGATCAGATAACGAATCGACTCGCTGTGCATGGGTGTGCCCTCCTGCAGCGTTTAACGTTGCTGGTCAGTATAGAGGCACTCAAACAATCAAATAAGGAATAAAAAGGAATTTGTTAATAACCAAAAACTCATGAAATTACTTTTTTCGAAGCCTGTTGCTCCGACATTCATGGAACCCAAACCATTGCCCCCCCAACACCAAGGCATCAGGGGGCGGTGACTGTAATGCCGTCAGTCGTTGAGTTGTATAACCCAGGTCTCAACGACGACGACCGCTTTGCCAATTCAACGCGAGTGATACATAGAGTGCTCTGAGCCAATAGTTACCCCAAACCTATTGTGCATTGGCATATAAAAACTCAGTGCTTCTTTGTACTTATTTTTATAGTCCTCGGGAAGTATAAAACGCTCCGCCATTAGTTCAGTAATTTCATCAATCACCGGGAAAAACCCATATTCTTCTTGCTCCGCTACATCACTAAACATTCTCGGCCCGGTCACCTCGAAAACTTTCATTTCGTACTCTTTATAGGTTTGCCGCTCTATAGCTGTCGAGCTGTCGTTCAGGAAAGGACGATGGGTGTTAAACCACGGTTCGTTGGCTTTGTATCGCTGATACGACTCCTCCAGAATCTTATCGAACAACGGATTACCTGGATGACTTGCAAAATTACTTGTATTGAACCCGTGGAAATCCGCACCTGCATACTTGACGGGCGCGCTCATCAATACATCACTTTGCGTAGCGTTCAGCGTGACCCCGCCCACGTCAAACGTCAGCGCATCATCTGTATCCAGATATATTCCACCGTACTTTTTTATCAACGCCACGCGCATCACGTCCGATGAGGCTGCCAAATTCTGCCCCTGGCCTGAGCGAAAGTACTGATACATTTCTCCATACTTACTATCATTTAGTTCTCGAAAAGCCTCATCGTCTTTTAGATCATGCACTTCCAGCCCACCCACTTTGTGATCCAGCGCGGACTTTATTTTCTGAAAAGCATTCGCGTTATTTGCATCCACATGAACAATGGACTTGTATCCTGGACTTTTTCTAGAGTTTTCCGCAATATTTTCGATCAAATGTTCTGGCATCTCGTTGCCTGCCCAAAAATAGTGAATCACTTTAGGTACCGGCGTAGCGCCCGACGGTAGCGGCGGTAACTTCGGCAGCTTCAGCGTTCTATTGATAACCGAAACAGGTGAGCTTTTACTACCTGCAAGCGCTTCAGACTCGGTGCCACTCAGCCACTCCCCTTGACTATTACGCCAATAAAATATGTCTGCCGCCTCACCTTCATTGGTAAGCCCACGCCAGAGGCCTGCCCCGACGTCATACGTAACTGGAAAAAGGTATTGTTTAATATCAATCATATTGCCTCCCATGAGTGCTGGTTGCACACCGTCCATGGGGATCGTGAACTCTTCGCGGATCACCGGCGGCGAAACAGGCCCCATCGGGTAGCCGATTTGGCCATTGACCCGTCGTGGCGGATTGAAGAATGGGCGCTCCTGTTCACCCACTTGAGCGGGCTCCCGAGCTGTAGCATCAACCCCGGCGGCAATGCCCTCGCTGGACACTCTCCCTGTCATCACTTTCGCCAATGGAGCCCCCGCATGGGTGGCTAGGGGCGGTACCGCGTTCAATACCCCGAAAACGATTCGGTCAGAGGCCGTCGCTTTACCTTTGACGGCATCATCAATACCGATACCTGTTTGAGTGGCCCCGGCAGCCATGAAGAAAACATCCAGGCCTATTGCGACTTCCGGCATGACCAACGCGAGAGGCGTCATGAACATGGCGACCTTCGTGGCCTCTTCCACGCCTTGCAAGACTTTGTTCTTGGTGTAGTCACCATCACTGACGATCGCGTTTTCCGCATCCGAATAAGACCGCGCCTTTTGCCGAACCTTGACCGCTTCAAAAGGATCGTTGCGCAACGGGTCAACAGTGATAAAGCGATCAGGTATCCAGCCATTGAGCCCTGAAAGGAAAGCGTTCCCTGACGCCTGCGCATTGGACCAATTTGCCATCCCTTCCAAGGATTGACGCACACCGTCTGAAAACGACTTGTCGGCTTGGTCCTTGAGAGAGAAATGCGTTAGCAGTGAGGCGCGCTTTACTGGATCGGTGGCTTGCTCGGCCAACCAGGTTTTCATTTTCTGAGGGTTATCGAAACGATGTATCGGCGAGGAGTTACCAGGGATGTACAGCAACGTCAGCTGGGTTCTGCGATCGGTCACACACATCAAGTCGGTTGACTGCAAGCCATTGATGCTCAGCAACCCAATATCCACATTAGGATCCTTTATCCCAGGCGCTGAAAAATCCTGCACCGTCAGCTCCGACCATTCCTTTTGCGCAATAGGCCCTAACGCCCGCTGGGCAAGTGCCGCCTCGACAGGGCCAAGCGTCCCTTCCAAGCGCTGTAGATGGATCGCTTTAAGATAGGATATTTTACTCAATGAAGCGTATGAACCGCTGTGCTTGTCCCAAAACCCGTCCAGCGTATTCTTGTAAAGTTGGGTTCGGTCTGTATCCCAGACCAAGGCTTTGAAGTCCTCAACAGGAATGGACACTTGAGTGGCCGCGCTATAGAGCGCAGCACCTGGAGAACCTGGCTGCCGATAAATACCTTGTCGACTGTGTGCTTCCTCCACCCAGCCTTCAATCTTATTGGTTATATAAACTGCCGGTGAAAAAAACTTGGCGATTTTTCGAAACCACCCCTCATTATCTTCAATTTTTACATCTTGCCTATTTTTCAAAGCCGCCTGGGTCAGCGTTACTTTCTCTACAACATCCTTTTCATCAGTACCATTATGTTTAAACGTAACCAGATACGTGGTGTCAGGATCAACGTCCACCCCCCAATGCTGCTTTATCTTGGTGGACAAAATGGTCGAAATTTCTTTTTCAGGCGAAATAAAATCGGATGCGTGCGTGCTGATATAAGCATCTATTTCAGGATTAGGCTTGAGCCCTTTTGAAGTGGCACTTTCCCGAGAGCCGACATGACTTGACGACCGTTGCGCTAAAGGGTGTTGCGGGCCGGGCCTATCAGGCCGTGAAAAAACACCGACGGGTTGTTTTTCTTCAGGTTGAGCGGTCGTTACTTGCGGGTTCACGAATGCACTTACTGAATGAATAGGAAAACGTACGGTCATGCAACTACTCCTTTAATTAAATTACTCCGTGCGCCGACCAGAATAAGCATACCGTTGCGAATTGCACGCTTGGAAACATTCAAAAACGTGTCAATTCTTTTCTCCTATCAACGCCAAAACACTTAAATAAAAAAGGCCGCACCCTGCCAAGGAAAGCGGCCAAAAAACTGTCGAGACTTTTTGAAACTAACGTGCGGTGATCACCGACAACTTGGTTATGCCCGCGCGCTCGATCGACGCCATGGCTCGCGCCACCTCGCCGTAGTTCACTCCATCGTCAGCCTGCAGTTGCACCCGCACATCGGGGTCCTTGGCCTTGGCCGACTGCAGGTTGAATTCCAGCAGGTCGGGCTGGATTTCGTCCTTGTTGATAAACAATTTGCCCGCGCCGTCGATGCTCACCACCAGCGGGTCTTTCTGCTCCACCGGGGCGACTGCTTGAGTCTTGGGCAGGTTGATCGGGATCGAGTTGGTCAACAACGGCGCGGTGACGATAAACACCACCAGCAGCACCAGCATCACGTCCACCAGCGGCGTGACGTTGATCTCGCTCAGCACTTCATCACTGTCTTGCGTGGAGAAGGCCATTTCAGGACGCCTCCTTCACTTTTTGCGGGTTGCTGGCCGCGCTTTTGGTCAGCGCAGGGTGCAGCAGCACGCGGAAGGAATTCTTCTGCGCCAGGCTGTAGAAGTCGTGGGCGAAGTCATCCAGGTCCGCCGCCGTGAGCTTCAGGCGGCGCAGGAAGTAGTTGTAGACCAGCACCGCCGGCACGGCGACGGCGATCCCCACACCGGTGGCCACCAGTGCCGCACCAATCGGGCCAGCCACGGTTTCCAGGCTGGCCGAGCCGGCGGCGCTGATGCCCTTGAGGGCTTCCATAATGCCCCACACGGTGCCGAACAGGCCGATAAACGGCGAGGTGCTGCCGATACTGGCGACCACGGCCAGGCCGGTTTCCAGAGAGCGGCGCTCACGCACAATTTGCTGGCGCAGGGCGCGTTCAAGGCGGTCCTGGTGATTGATGGCCTGGCTCAGGTCTGCCGCGTGCGGTGCATCACTGACCTGGATCGCGGCATAACCGGCCTGGGCCACACGGGCAGCAGCGCCGGGCTGGGTTTCGGCCAATTCAGCGGCGGAATCGAGACTCGACGCCGCCCAGAACTGTTTGTGGAACTTGCGATCCTGCGCTTTGAGGCGCCCGAACTGCACGCCCTTCAATAACGCCAGGCCCCAGGTGGCGACCGAAAAGACCACCAGCAGCCAGATCACCGCGCTTTCGATGGATTCAAGTGGAGATGCTAATGCCATGATGTTTTCCCTCTGTGCAGGTGACGGCGTGTCCAACACACCGCTGCCGAATAGTTAGTGAATCTTGAAATCGATCGGGACGCTGACCCAGCCGTCCTGCGCCACATCGCCCTGCTTGGCCGGCACAAAGCTCCAACGCTTCACGGCGGTCAATGCGGCGTCGTCGAGTTGCTGGCGACCGCTGCTTTTCTGAATCTGGATCTCACCCGGCTTGCCGCTGGCCAACACATGCACGCGCAACAACACTGTGCCTTCCCAGCCACGGCGCTGGGCCAGTGACGGGTACTCCGGCGCCGGGTTCTTCAAGTACGCGGCGTTGGCTGAAGCGGGTGTCACCGGTGCGGGTGACGGTGGAGCAGCCGGTGCTGGCGGAGCAGGAGGCGCAGGCGTCGGTGGCACAGGCGGCTGTTCGACCGCTTTCGGCACAGGCTTGGGTTCTGGTTTCGGCACCGGCTTTGGTTTGGGTTTTGGAACAGGTTTTGGCGGCGCAGGCTTGGCCGCCAACTCATCGACAACCGGCGGCGGAGGCTCAACCACAGGTGGCGGTGGTGGTGGCGGTACAGGCGGAGGCGGCTCCACCACTGGCGGCGCCGGTTGGGAAAATTCAATGGTCATCGGCGGGATTTCCGGCGGCACAATCGGCAGTACCGGCGTGGGCTTCTGGCTCACCCAATAGATCACCGCACCGTGCAGGGCCAACACCAGCAACCCGAGCAGAATCCCTTCGCGACGGCTCGAAAAACGCTTCGGGGTTTGCTGCAAACGCAATTGCCCCAACGGCGCGCGGTGCGGCCGGCCAAGGTCGACCAACTCACCACCCGGTGCCTGGCGCCACTGCGCCTCGGGTGCACTGGCGGCGGTCTGGACATTGCCCATTGATTCACTCCCTACGGTTTTCACACAAAAAAACCGACAGGCCTGCTAAAGCGGCCGTCGAGGGCTGAATCATCGGGGCTAGACGCTTATCTCTTAAAGTAATATTTGAAGTTATACATAGATCAAATTTGAATAAAAGAAACACGCTGAAACGCCAAAGCCACGGCCGGCGTAGCTTGTAGCGCAGGCGCTGAATAACGATGCTTTTAAGGCATAAAAAATATTCACCAAAGGCATGGTTTTTCCGTCGATTGGTAGCGCATCGCAAGTGTAGGACGGATCCCAGATCTGCTGGATAACAGCGTTTTTTCAAACACGCTATCGGAACCAAAACCCACCATGAACCACCCAGCGCTATACCGACATGCCTGGATAGCGCGTCAAAATGCATACACACCTGACGGCTCCTTGGATGGGGAGATCACACAGGGCAGAGGACCTCATGACTATCAACGCCCGGTTCAGCAATACAAATGCATATTACCCGCCCCTCAATCCAGCGGCTTACTCGCCTGGCACACATGCCTCAGGTAGACAGGAACGGAGCGTCCAGCCTCAAGCCAACGGCCCCTACTCCCCAGCAGCGCTTCTAGATGGTTTCTGGCAAAAATGGGGCACGATGAATTGCGTCACCGTTGCGGGAATAAAAGCCGCAATGCAACGCTTTGGCGGCCCCAATGAAGTGTACTTTTCGGTACAAAGAACTTACGGCGGGTTTGACGTCAGGATGAGAGACAACCCCAGGAATGTCTACCATGTGACATTTGATGAGCTTGCATACGCAGCCAGATTTTCAGGATTTGGGGGCAACAACCAGAAGATACTCAACGAAGCCAACTTCATGTATGCCGTGAGTGCCAAGCGGGCACAGCTAGAAAACAATGATGGCTATGCCGCACGTGGCTTTACAGCCGCGGTGCACAGCCTGGACACCTGGGAACATACCGCAGAAGGGCTGAACCGTCTGGGACTGGCAAATTATGTTCAGCACACTAATGCACAAGATTTGATCAACGGCGCACCTGGGGTCATGGCCGAAAACGACCACGTCGTCACCGTACTCAATGGCAGAAAAGATCATTACGGCAGGGTGGGCTACCGGCCAAACCCATGGGCTGCAGCCTTGAAGTTGCTTTATACGCCCAGAGAAGCATATGGGGGGACATTTAACTTCAAAATGCATCGCTGACTATCCATACTTGATGCCCCTTTTGTGCGCCCGCAGGTCATGCATGCCGCTTAACCCTTCATTCATGAGCAAACTCGCCGGCTGGGGGTTGCTGGTGGTTCTGGGCCTCAACCTGCGGCCCATCCTCAGCTCCATCAGCCCCTTGCTCGGCGAAATCCGCCAGGCCACTGGCCTGAGCTTCCAGAGCAGCGCCCTGCTCACCAGCCTGCCGGTGGTGTGCATGGGCCTGGTGGCGCTGGTCGGTGTGCGCGTGGAAGCGCGCCTGGGCGAACGACGCGGCATCGCATTGGGCCTGATGATGATTCTGCTGGCGTGCCTGGCGCGCTGGTTGATGGGCCAGGCGTCGGCGCTACTGGTCACGGCGTTGCTGGGCGGCGCCGGTGTGGCGCTGATCCAGGCGTTGGTGCCGGCGATGATCAAGCGCGAATTTCATCACCGCGTGCCGGTGGCGATGGGTGTGTACTCGGCCTCGCTGATGGCTGGCGGCGGGCTGGCGGCGTTGCTCAGCCCGCTGGTGGCCACGCATTTTCAGCAATGGCAGGCGGGGCTCGGCGTGTGGCTGCTACCCGCGCTGGGGGCGTTGTTGCTGTGGGCCTGGCTACCGCTGGGCGCGGCGAGAAACCTGCAAATCGCGCCGCCATTCAAGGGGCTGCGCAACCGTCGGGCGTGGCTGCTGGCGTTGTATTTCGGGCTGGTGAATTGCGGCTACATGAGCATGGTCGCGTGGCTGCCCGCCTACTACCAGCAACTGGGGTGGGGCGTGTTGCCGAGCGGTTCGTTGTTGGCGTTCATGACCATTTTCCAGGTGATCGCCGCGCTGCTGATGCCGGTGTTGGCCCAGCGCGGTATCGACCGTCGCCCGCTGCTCGGCATCAGCCTGTTGGCACAGACTGTCGGCTACCTCGGCCTGATCCTCGCACCGCTCGAGTATCCCCACCTGTGGGTCGCCTTGTGTGGTTTTGGCCTGGGCGCGTGTTTCGCCCTGAGCCTGCTGCTGACCCTCGACCACCACCGCGACCCACGCCAGGCCGGGCAACTGGCGGCCTTCGTGCAGGGCGTGGGCTTTTTGATCAACGCGGTCTCGCCTTGGCTGACCGGCTGGCTGCGCGAACTCACCGGCAACTTTGTCAGCGCCTGGGTGGTGCTGACGGTCACGGTGCTGGCGATGCTGGTGGTGACGCGGGTGTTCAGCCCCGCCACCTACCGCACCCACTCAGAAGTCGTAGCGCCCCGTCACGCCTAGGGTGCGCGGCGTGCCCAGCAAACCTTCGTAGCCGCCGTTGCCGCCCGTCCACAGGGTGGTGTAGTAGGTTTTGTCGAAGGCGTTTTTCAGCCATAACGACACATCCCACTGCCCTTGCTGGTAGTTGCCGCGCAGGCCGGTAGAGAGGTTGACCACCGCGTAGGCCGGAATCTGCCCATAGTCGGAATCCTCGACCGTGCCCACCGCTTTGGAGCGGAATGCATAGCTGGCGGTCACGTAAGGTTCGAAGCCGTTATCCAGGTTCCACTTGTACTCGCCGTTGGCGTTGGCGATCCACTTGGACGCGCCCACCACTTGGTGGCCGCTCAGGTCGCAGGAGGCTGGCGCACCCGGGCGCAAGCTGACTTCCGGTGGGCACGGCGCATCTTTGTAAGACAGGTAACTCACATCGTTGAGCGAGCCATTGATATTCAACGTCAGGCCCCGGATCGGCACCAGCGTGCTTTCCACTTCCACGCCGCGCGAGCGCACCGAACCGGCGTTGGTCAGGTATTGCACGCGGTTGTCCTGGTCGTAGGCGTTGGTCTGGTAGCCGTTGACCTGGGTCCAGAACAGGTTGGCATTGAGTTGCAGACGACGGTCCCACAGCGTGCTTTTAAACCCCAACTCGGCGTTGTTGGCGCGCTCGGTGCCCACCAGCAGCGAATCCGCCCCGGCCGTCGGCGCAGAACCCACCACCAAATTGACCCCGCCGGACTTCTCGCCATGGGACAACGTCGCATAGCCCAGCAAATTATCGTTGAAGTGGTAACTCAGGTTGAGCAGCCCCGACGGCGTGGCGCTGTACTGGTTGAGATCGCCGGAGTCATACGCGCCGGTGCGTCCTCGCCGCGCCGTGGCAGCGGCGCCGGTGACCGCAGCGCCACCCACGGGCGCATTGCGGCTGACCCAGGCGCTTTTTTCTTCGTAGGTGCCACGCACACCGGCGGTGAAATCCAGGCGTTCAGTGAGGTGCCAGGTGCCTTGGGCGAACAGGGCAAAACTGTCGGTGCGGATGTGCCCGTTGCCGACGCTGCTCACATCGTTCAGCGCGCCGGTCGGCGTGCCGTTCCAGATATCCGCCTTGGGCCCGTAATAGGCGAAGGATTTGTTATCCAGCGAGTTACCGAAGTAGTAGGCGCCCAGCACATAGTCGAAGAACCCACCGGTAGGTGACGCCAGGCGGAACTCCTGGGACCACTGCTTATCTTCCACCGACACACCAGCGTTATACGACGCCGGCACGTTAAGGCCGTCGTCATTGCGCGGGGTGAAATTCCACCAACGATAGGAGCTGACCGAGGTCAGCGTGAAGTCGCTTGGTAGCGTCCAGTTAGCCTCAAGGGACGTGCCACCTTGGAACACCGTGACATGCTGGTCGTTGTCCAGGTTGACCTTGCGGTGCGTGCCATCCACCAGGGTTGCGCCCGCCGCTGCGGCGCGGGATTGGTAGAGGTTGGTGCCATTGATGGTCGGCCCGGTGCTGTACAGCACGCGGGTGCCGGCGCTGGAATCTTCTTCGTTGTAGTCGCCGATCCAGCGCAGGTTGAAGGTGTCGCTGGGCTTGTACAGCAACTGCCCGCGAAAGCCCTGGCGTGAGCCGCCGTTAAGATCATGGCCGTCGTACTCGTTCTTGATGTCGCCATCGCTGCGTGTGCGATAGGCCGAAAAACGCCCCGCCAGATCGTCGGTGAGCGGGCCGGAAATCGTGCCCTTGGTCTGGAAATAACCGTCCTCGCCCAATGATGTTTCGATGCTGCGCTCCGGAGTGAAACTCGGCGCGCGCGTGCTGATATTGATCACGCCCGCCGTGGTGTTCTTGCCGAACAAGGTGCCTTGCGGCCCGCGCAAGACTTCGAGCTGCTCGATGTCCATCAAGTCGAACACCGCCATGCCTGGCCGCCCAAGGTACACGTTGTCGATATACAGCCCCACGCTGCCTTCCAGGCCGTCGCTGGCCGGGTTGTTGCCCAGCCCGCGAATCGACACGCTGGACTGACGCGCATGCATGTAGGCGACGTTGACACTGGGCACCAGTTGCTGCAAATCCTGAATGCGGTAGACCCGTTGGCTCTCCAACGCCTGGCCGCCGATGACGCTCATGGGCGTCGGCACTGCCTGGGCGCTCTCGGTGCGCCGCCGGGCGGTCACAGTGACGGTCTCAAGCTGGCCGCTGGCGTTTTCGCCCTTGCCTGCCGGCGCAGGTGTTTCGGCGGCCTGGGTCGGCGACCAACTGGTGCTGCCGGCCACCAACATGGCCAGGGGCAAGGACTTCAACAGACTCATAAGCGGCTCCGAAACCCGGAAATATCCATCAGTATATATTCCCAAAAGTTATTTATTTATGTTTTATCGAACATTTACTGCATAAGAGATAGCCTTTATAAGGAGTCGACCTAATGCATAGCCAATGCATTTCCCGGATATTTTTGATGTGAAAAATGCATATCGACTTGCGCCAACTTCGCCACTTCATTGCCCTTGCCGAACAACGCAGTTTTGTCGCGGCGGCGTTGGCCGTGAACCTGTCGCAGTCGGCGTTCAGTCGCAGCATCCAGGCGCTGGAACACAGTGCTGGTTGCCAACTGGTGGACCGTGGCCGCAAGGACCTGGCGCCGACCAAACAAGGCCAGGTGCTGCTCGAACATGCACGGCGCCTGGTCAGCGGCGCGCAGCAACTGGCTAACGAGATCAGCCAGTTCAATGGCCTGGAAGCCGGTGAACTGCGCTTCGGCTGCGGCCCGGCGCCCGCTGCCGGGTTGATCCCGCGTGCCATCGGCAGTTTTATCGGGCGCTACCCCAAGGCCCGCGTGCAGTTCCAGGTGGATGACTGGCAAAGTTTGAGCAAGCGCCTGCTCAGCGAAGAGTTCGAATTTTTCGTCGCCGACACCCGCCACTTCGAAGCCAACCCGGACTACCACACCCACCGCCTGCGCGCGCGGCGCTGGTACTTCTGCTGCCGCGCCGGGCACCCGCTGGCCGAGCGCGAAAGCGTCAGCGCCGCCGAGCTGATGAGCTACCCGCTGGCGGTGACGATTCGCCCGCCGAACCTGCGCAAAGTCATCGTCGACCTCAGCGGCCGGCCGGATTACCTGCCCAATGTGGAGTGCGAAAACGGCTACAGCCTGATGGGTGTGGTGCTGCGCTCGGATGCGATCGGCATCGTCAGTGCCAACAGCGATGTGCTGCACATGGCGCGGGGTGAGTTGGTGTGTTTGAAGATTGATGGGCTGGCTGAGGATCTGGAGGAGCGCTATACGCGCTATGGGATTGTCAGCCGTGCGGGGTATCGGCTGTCGCCGTTGGCGGAGGCGATGATTGAGCAGATCAAGCATATGGATGAGCTGGATGAGGACGTGTGCGCGCTGGAGAATGTCGCCGTCTGAGCGGGCGCTATCGCAGGCAAGCCAGCTCCCACAGGGGAACGCATTTCAAGTGTGGGAGCTGGCTTGCCTGCGATAACGCCAGTAGCAACACCCATGCATTCCCTGCATCAAACCCAGTCCTAAAATGCACTTGCCAGCGCCCTGCCCGAACAGCGAAAACCTTCACCTGTCCTCCGTTCGGTGAAGCCTCATGTCCAACTCACAACCCGTGCGCAATGTGCTCTACATCATGTGCGATCAACTGCGCCGCGATTACCTGTCGTGCTACGGCCACGCGCATTTGCACACGCCGAATATCGACCGCCTCGCCGCTGCCGGCGTGCGCTTCAGCCGCGCCTACACCCAGGGCACCATTTGCGGGCCGTCGCGGATGTCGGCGTACACCGGGCGTTATGTCAGCAGCCATCAGGTGGCCTGGAACGCGGTGCCGCTGCCCTTGGAAGAGCTGACCATCGGCGATTACCTGCGCCCCCATGGCATCCGCATCGCGCTGGTGGGCAAGACCCACGCCACGCCGAACCTGGAGGCGTTGCAGCGCCTGAATATCGACCCCGACAGCCAGCAGGCCGAGCCTTTCAACGAGGTGGGCTTCGACGCTTATTTGCGCCACGACGGCATCTACCCCGACAGCCCGCTGTTCGCGGAAAAACGCGAGTCTGCGCCCTACACTCAGTACCTGCGCGAGCACGGCTACGACGGCACCAACCCATGGCATGAATGGGCCAACGCCGCTGCCGGCGAAAACGGCGAAGTGCTCAGCGGCTGGCATATGCGCAACGCCGGGCTACCTGCGCGAGTAGCAGAGGAGCATTCGGAAACCGTCTACACCACCGACCGCGCCATCGACTTTATCGCTGAACAAGGCGAGCAGCCGTGGTGTCTGCACCTGTCATACATCAAGCCGCACTGGCCCTACATCGCGCCGGCGCCGTATCACGCGCTGTATGGCGCCGAGCATATCCAGGCGCCGATTCAGCCTGCGCACACCAGCGATCATCCGGTTTACCAGGCTTTCCGTCAGCATCAGGAGAGCGTGAATTTTTCCCGTGATGAAGTGCGGCTCACGGTGGTTCCGACCTACATGGGCCTGATCAAACAAGTCGATGATCAACTCGGGCGGCTGTTCGATTTTCTGCAAAGCAACGGCCGCTGGGACGACACGCTGATCGTGTTCACCAGCGACCATGGCGACTTCCTCGGCGACCACTTCCTGGGCGAAAAAGAATTCCTGCTGGAGCCTGCAGTGGGCATTCCGCTGATCGTGCGCGACCCGCGTGCCAGTGCCGATATCAGCCGTGGCACGGTGGATGAGCGCCTGGCGGAAACCATAGACGCCCTGCCAACGTTCCTCGATGCCCTGGGCTTGCCCGCCGCAGACCATCGCCTGGAAGGCCGTTCGCTGATTCCGCTGCTGCACGGCCAACCCATCACGTGGCGCAACTACGCCATCGCCGAATACGACTATGCCTTCCAGGCCCCGGCTCGTGAGCGCCTGGCACAACCGATCGACCGCTGCCGCATGACCATGGTGCGCAGTGAGCGTTGGAAATACCTGGCCTATGACGGTTTTCGTCCGCAGCTGTTTGACCTGCAGAATGACCCGCAGGAAGTACACGATTTAGGCGAGGACCCCGCGTATGCGGCGGTGCGCGAAACTCACTTGGGTTATCTGTTCGAGTGGCTGCGTGGGTTGAAGCGGCGCACCACCATCAGCCATGCAGAGGTTGACTCCCGTGGACAATGGTTTCGGTACGGTGAGCCTGAGGCGGAAAAAGTAGTGAAAATCGGCGTCTGGTAATCACACAAAACTAATGTGGGAGCTGGCTTGCCTGCGATGCAGACACCTCGGTGTATCAGTCACACCGAGGCGATGCTATCGCAGGCAAGCCAGCTCCCACATTGTTTAATCTCCAACAGGTTTAGAGGCCTTTGGTGGTCTGGCTGCGCTGCCCTTGCACGCTCACCGGCACATCGCCCTTGAGCGTGACCCGGCGCACGATGCGTTCCTGAGTGCCGTAATCGTCCACCGCGTAGTGCTGAGTCGCGCGGTTGTCCCAGATCGCCACATCGCCGGTGTTCCAGCGCCAGCGCACGGTGTTTTCCAGGCGGGTGACGTGGCCTTGCAGCAGGTTGAACAGCTGCGCCGATTCGGTCTGTGAATAGCCTTTGAGGCGTTTGACGAAGTGGCCCAGCAGCAAGGTTTTTTCGCCGCTGACCGGGTGTACACGCACCACTGGGTGCTCGGTTTCATACACGGTGGAGGTAAAGATTTTGCGGTATTCCTCGAGCTTTTCTACCGACACATCCGGCTTGCGCCCGGCGTAGTCGTACTCATTGCTGTGTACCGCCCACAGGTTGTCGGCGAGTGCGCGCAGGTCGACGCTGAGGTCGTTGTAGGCGGTGGCCGTGTTGGCCCACACCGTGTCGCCACCGGATTTTGGCGCCAGCACCGAACGCAGGATCGAGGCTTTCGGGTAGGCATCCACGAAGGTCACGTCGGTGTGCCAGGAATTGGCGCGCTGGCCACGGGCGCCATCGAGTTCCAACAGGAAGCGCGTGCCGTCGCGCACTGGCACCGTCGGGTGTGCGATTGGCTCGCCGAGCAGGTGCGCGAAGGCTTCCTGGCTCTGGTCATCGAGGTGAGTTTGTTCGCGGAAGAAGATCACTTTGTACTGCACCAGCGCTTGCTGGATGGCCTCGACGGTGGCGGCATCCAGGTCACCGGAGAGTTTGATGCCACGGATCTCGGCACCGATGCGGCCTGCCACCGGGTGGATGTCGAGCGCCTGGGCGACGGGTTGAATAGCTAATGCGGCGTTGCTCATTGTGATGACCCTCATGTGCCTGCTGATGGTGGGAAGCTTTCCAGCAACGCTCTATTCATATGCAATTTAGATCTAGCAAATGAACCAATGCTTCGTTGACGGAATAAGAGCTTGCATTTAAAACCTCAGCTCCCACGGTCGCAAATGCCTTCGACCTATTTTTCAAATGCCGGGAAAGCATATGGATCTTCGCCAACTTCGGTACTTCATCGCCCTCAACGAACACCGCAGTTTCGTGCGCGCAGCCGACGCCATGGGCATCACCCAACCGGCGTTCAGCCGCAGCATCCAAGGGCTGGAGCAGGAGTTCGGCTGCGTGCTGGTCGACCGTGGCCACAAGGACTTGCGCCCCACGCCAGAAGGCCAGGTGGTGCTGCAACATGCCTTGACCCTGGTACACGGCGCGGCGCTGCTGAGCAGTGAAGTCACGCGCATGACCAAGCTCGACGCCGGCGACCTGCGCTTCGGTTGCGGCCCGGCGCCGGCGGTAAAACTGGTGCCGGATGCAGTGGCGCGTTTTATCGGCTCGCACCCGAAAATCCGCACCAGTTTCCAGGTGGATAACTGGGAGAAACTCAGCCGCGCCTTGAGCCGCGAAGAGATCGAGTTCTTTATCGCCGACATCCGCCAGTTCGAGGCCGACCCGAACTTCCAGACCCGCGCATTGACGCCCAAGCGCGGCGTGTTTTTCTGCCGTCCGGGGCACCCGTTGCTGGCCAAGGACAGCCTGTCGACCAACGATATGTTCGACTACCCGCTGGCCTCGCCGCTGATCTCCCAGGGCATTCGCAAACTGCTGGCGAACCTGAGTGGGCGCATGGATTTTTCACCCAGCATTCAGACTGAACACTTCCCGGCGCTGGTAAAAATCGTGCTGCAATCGAACGCCATCGGCGTGGGCACCGAGGAAGCCTTTGCCGAGGACATTGCACAGGGTTCGCTGGTGCTGCTGCACTGGCGCAATTTGCCGCAAAACATGGAGACCATGAGTGCGCGGTGCGGGATTGTCAGCCGCACGGGGTCGAGGTTGTCGCCGGCGGCGAAGGCGATGATCGAGACATTGGTGGAGGTCGACAGGCAGGAGGTGAGTGTGGCGGTTTGACGGGCCTCATAGCAGCATAGGTATCGACACAACCCGTTGTTGTGGCGAGCAGGCTTGTCCTGCGTTGGGCTGCGAAGCGG
>NZ_JAAAFV010000027.1:60709-134708 GCF_019352915.1 Pseudomonas sp. Xaverov 259
CGGTACCTATACTCATCGCAGGCAAGCCAGCTCCCACAGTTTGATGTGTGAACACAGTCAAATGTGGGAGCTGGCTTGCCTGCGATAGCGATATCCCAGGCACCAAAACTCTCAGAGCCCCGCGGCGGCCAGGTTCGGCGCCACCCAGTCACTCACCTGAAACGACTTGCGAATCAGCCGTTCCTTGGACGCCAAGTCCACCGCGCCCTGCAACTTGCCCAGGAACACCGGATCCAGGGTCGCCGGGAAAATCTCGCTGAGCTGCTGGTCTTTCAAGTCGTTGGTCAGGATCACCGGTGGATAACTGGCTCGCCCCGACACCAGCTCGATATAGGACTGCTTGTTGCTGTCGGTGGTCAACCACTGCACCGCTTGCTGCTGGGCCTTGAGCAGTTTGGCTACCGCATCGGGGTGTTCGTCGACAAACTGTTTGCTGCCCACCAGCACCGCCTGGACGCTGCCGGCGCCGCCGAGGTCCTTGGTGGTGAGCGGTATTTCCGCCAGCCCTTTGGCCTGCAACGCCGTCAGGTTCGAACCGCCCCAGGTCGCATCAATTTGCTTGGCGGCCAACGCCGCTCCCGCCGCGTTGAAATCCAGGTTGATGACTTTCAGGTCCTTTTCATTCAAGCCCTGGCTGGCCAATGCGCTGTCGAACGACAACTGGCTGGCCGTGCCACGGAACACCGCCACACGCTTGCCCTTGAGGTCTTGCAAGGTTTTGATCCCCGAGCCAGGCACCACGCCCAGGTACTGTTTGATGTCGCGCGCGGTGGCGCTGAGCAAACGTGTGTCCAGCCCATTGGAGCGACCGATGATCGCCGCCAGGTCGCCCAGGTAGGCCAGGTCCACCTGGCCATTGGCGAAGGCTTCATTGATCACGGGACCGGCGCCCTTGAAGTAATTCCACTGGATCTTGATGCCTTGGTCGGCAAAGGCCTTTTCGAAGATCTGCTGCTCGCGCAATACATCCGTTATACCGCCGCCGCTGTGCTGGCTCCCGGCACTCAGGTCAGGCACGGCGATGCGGATTTCCTTGAGGTCGGCGGCGTGTACCAGCCCGGCCAGGGCGGTGCCCGCGAACAGGCTGATCAGACGTTTGAAGGGCAGTTTCATAAGCGCAGCTCCTGGTGGGCGACGGTCGCCTGGGGAGCAGAAAGTAGGCATAGCCCGAGCAAAACTTTAAATACTATAAATTCACAATTTAATAGCTTTTTGGACTATGCGCGCAGAAACGCTGGCTCCAGCGGCGTATGCATAAACAGCATCGAAAATATTCTTCGAATGCATTGGATGCGTGCCGGGCAGAGGCTTTAAATGATTTTTCTTATCTCACAATCATCTTGATTCCATTTTTATAAGATCAAAATCACATAACGCCGAGGGAGGTCTGCCATGGCCCGCACTTCACAGTTGAGCCTGCCTCTTCCAACCCCCGCGCCGCGCTGGCCCTTGCTCAGTGAGCGTTTGCTGCCCTGGCTGTTGCCGCTGGCGCTGTTTGCGCTGTGGTGGTTGGCCAGCCGTCATCAGTGGATGAGCGAACAAATTTTGCCCGCACCTTCACTGGTGTGGAGCAGCGCCGTGGAACTGGCCGGCGGCGAGCTGTGGAGCAACCTGGCGATCAGCTTGCAGCGTTTGTTCTGGGGGCTGTTGGCCGGTATCGGTGCGGGGGCCGTATTGGGTGCGCTATTAGGTTTCAGCGCACGCGCCGAACGCCTGGTGTTCCCCACCTTCAGCGCGTTGTCGCAAGTGCCGACCCTGGCCTGGATCCCGTTGTTCATGGTGTTTTTCGGCATCGGCGAAACCTTGAAACTGGTGGTGCTGGTGAAGGCGATTGTGGTGCCCGTTACCTTGCACACACTGGTCGGCGTGCGTGACGCGCAACCCAACCTGCGTGAAGCCGCCCGCGTACTGCGACTGCCCACCCACCTGCTGATTCGTCGGCTGATCCTGCCCGCTGCATTGCCGGCCTTCATGGCCGGTGTGCGCCTGGCGCTGGCGGCGGGCTGGACCTCGTTGCTGGCCGTGGAGTTGCTGGCGTCCAGCGAAGGCATCGGCTACCTGATGGTCTGGGCACGCCAGTTGTTCATGCTCGATATCGTCTTCGTGTGCATCGTGGTCATCGGTGTGTTGGGCGTGGTAATGGATCGCGGCATCGGCTGGCTGGACCGCAAATGGGTGCATTGGCCGCACCCAGCCACCGCGCAGATTCGGCGTGGCCCGCGCTATGAAGGGTGGCAACGCCTGCAACCGTGGTTATTGCCGCTGCTGTTGTTGGCGTTGTGGCAGGTGGCGACGGATCAGGCTTGGGTGGACCCCAATATTCTGGTCAGCCCATGGGCCGTGCTGCAAACCACCGGCGCGGGTGTGCTGGATGGCAGCCTGTCCGGCGCGTTGGGCAAAAGCCTCGGCCGCACGCTGGGTGGCCTGTTGCTCGGCGGCAGCCTGGGATTTGCCATGGGCGTGTGGCTGGGGTTGTCGCGACGCAGCGAACGAGTACTCGGGCCGACCCTGGCCGCGCTGCGCCAGATCGCAATTTTCGCCTGGGTGCCGTTGCTCACCGCCTGGTTCGGCCTGGGTGAGTTGGCCAAGTGGGTGTTTATCGCCCTCGCGGCGTTTTTTCCGCTGTTTATCGCTACCCAACGCAGCGTGTTGAACCTGTCGCCACAGTTGCGCGAAGCCGCGCAAGTGCTGCGCCTGAACCTGTTCCAGCGCCTGCGCCGCCTGGTGCTGCCGGGCGCGGCGGCGGGGATCTTCGCCGGCCTGCGCCTGAGCCTGATCTATGCCTGGCTGGGCACCATCGGTGCGGAATATTTCATGCCGTCCAATGGCGGCATCGGCAGCCTGATGATCGGCGCCCAACAGCTGCTGCGCATGGACCTGATCATGGGCGGCATGCTGCTGGTCGGCCTTACCGGCGCGACGCTCAACCTTATCGGCCAACGCATCGAAACCCGCGCCACGCGCTGGAGACACGCATGAACGCACCTATCGTCAGCTTCAACCATGTGGGCAAGACCTTTGACGTCGACGGCTTTGAGCTGGAGGCGATTCGCGAATTCAACCTGGACATCGCCGAAGGCGAGTTCGTGGCGATTGTGGGCGCAAGCGGCTGCGGCAAATCCACCCTGCTACGCCTGCTGGTGGGGCTGGATACGCAGTTTCGTGGCGAGATCCGGGTGGACGGCAACGCCGTAAAGGGTATCGGCGGCGAACGCGGCATCGTGTTCCAGGAACACAGGTTGTTCCCCTGGCTGACCGTCGCAGAAAACATCGGCCTGGGCCTGGTCAACGAGCCGTTGAGCGAGGCCGAGCGCAACCGGCGCATCGGTGACTTTATCGAATTGGTGGGCCTTACCGACTTTACCCGCGCTTATCCGCATCAGCTGTCCGGCGGCATGGCGCAACGTGTGGCTATCGCCCGTGGCCTGGTGGCCAGCCCGCGTATTCTGTTGCTCGACGAGCCGTTCGGCGCCCTCGATGCGCTGACCCGCCAGCAGATGCAGGACGAGCTGTTGGCGATTCGCGCCCGCGCCAAAATCACCACGGTGCTGGTAACCCACGATGTGGAAGAAGCGATTTTTCTGGCCGACCGCGTGGTGGTGATGGAGCCGCGACCCGGGCGCATCAAGCAGGTGGTGGACATCGCCCTGCCCCATCCGCGCCAGCGCAGCAGCTTCGAGTTCCACCAACTGCGCGAAGAGCTGCTGCATGAACTGATCAGCGACGACCACTATCAACCGCCGCTGCGCGAACAGATTCGCGACCTGCCGCTGGCGTTTATTGCTTGCTGAACGCCAATTCGGCGTCCGGCCGTTCCTGGCGCTCAAGCCGATTGGCGCGGGCAAATGTGCCGATATCATTGAAGCGCACGCCCATCCCGCGCATGACTTTGTGGGCCACCTTGGCGGTCATCTGGCGAATGTAGAACGGCTCCTTCACCACAAAATGGTGGATGCCGTGGGTGCTGCCGAAGTTGAAGCAGAACGCCTGCAACGGCCACATCCACCACGGGTTGAGCACCTGGGTTTGCTGGATCACGTTGCCCAGTTCCACATCGCCGTAATAGTGCATGTTGGAGCTGACAAAGTGCAGGCAAAAGGTGCGCAGCACGTTGGGGCCGATGATCACCACGGCGGCGATATCAATCACCTGCATCACCTGCAAAGTGCCGGCGGACCAGTCGATGGGCGCGCCCATCAGGCTGGCAATGCCATTGGCGGCATGAAAACCCAGGAACACATACCACGCGCCCCAATGCAGCAGTGCCAGCGGTGCGTAGACCAGCAGCGAGCGCTTGAGGATCTTGAGTTTGTGACTCCAGGTCTTGGCCCGCAGCATGCGGATAAACGCTGACATCACGTTATCCCCCACCATCAACAACCGCGCGAACCCCCAGGGTTCGCCATTGGTGATGGCGCGTTCTTCCATATCGGTCTCGGTGCCCGACACCTTGTGGTGGTTAAGGTGCAGGTGCCGGCGTATCCACGGGTTGATGGTGCTCGGCCGCGCCAGCCACACCAGGCCCATCATCAGGTTGTGGGGCACGCGTTGCTTGCGAAAGTACATGCTGTGGATCAGATCGTGTTCCAGCTCGTGGGTCAGCGAAGCGAGGAAGGCATTGAGCAGCAGGCACGCCCACCAGGCCATATGGCCGGTGATATACAGCGCCGCCGAGCCAAGCATGCCGAGCAAGGCCAAGGCCAGGATGCCCGCGCCCAACGCGTCCTGATGCAGCAGCCAGGGGTGCTGCTGGCGCAACCGCACGCCTTCGGCGAGCACCACTTCGCGGATTATTGCCGAGCGCTGTTGCGCGTTCATCTGTTGGGGACTTGCAGAAGTACCGTCCATGCTCCCATCCTCTTGTTAAGTGATACGTCCATCCTGCCCCAAGCGATCGGGCGGGACGCTAGCCCCGGACGCCAACCTGTTGACCGCAAGCGCCAATCACCATGACTGAACCCACCTCCCTCGCCAGCTGGACCCGCGCCCTGCGCAAGCAGCTCGACGCCCTTAACCTGGACAGCGCCGCGCTGTGCAGTGAGGCCGGGCTCGACCCGCAACAAATGGACGACCCGAATGCGCGTTACCCGCTGTCGGCCACCACGCGCTTGTGGGAACTGGCGGTGCAGGCCAGCGGCGACCCGGCGATTGGGTTGCGAGTGTCGCGGTTCGTGAGCCCCACCACCTTTCATGCGCTGGGTTATGCACTGGTGGCCAGCGGCAGTTTGCGTGAGGTGTTCGAGCGCATCGTGCGTTATCACCAGGTGGTCAGCGATGCGCTGACCCTGGAGCTTAGTGCAGAGGGCGAGCGTTACCACTTTCGCCTGCTGCAACCGCCCGACAGCCCGGCGCCGGCGCTGGAAGCCATTGATGCGTTTGCGGCGATTTACGTGCGTACCTGTCGCAACCGCCTGGGCCGCGACTATGCGCCGTTGGCGGTGTACCTGCGCCGCCCCGAACCGGCCGATCCCAAACCCTGGCATGCGGTATTCCGCGCGCCGGTGTTTTTTGGCGCCGAGGAAGACCGCCTGGAGTTCGCTGCACGGGATTTCGACAGCCACCTGGACGACGCCAACCCCGAGTTGGCCGAGCACAATGAAACCGTGCTCAAGCGCACCCTTGCCCAGTTACAACCGCTGACCTGGGAACGCAAGGTGCGCAGGGCGATCGAGGAACAATTGCCGGAGGGCGAGCCGAGTGCCGAGCGCATTGCCCAGGCGTTGCACCTGAGCCTGCGCAGCTTGCAGCGGCATTTGGCGGATGAGGGCTGTCGGTTTGATGCGTTGCTCAACGAGTGCCGCGAAAACCTGGCGCTGCTGCACTTGCGCGATCCGCACTGCTCATTGGCCGAGATCAGTTATTTGCTTGGGTTTGCCGATACCAGCAGTTTCAGCCGAGCGTTCAAGCGCTGGACGGGGATGACGCCGGGGCAGTTTCGCGATGGGTTGCGTTAGGTCGGGCCTCATCGCGGGCAAGCCCGGCTCCCACAGGGGAATGCATTCCAACTGTGGTAGCTGGCTTGCCTGCGATAGCGGTGGCTCAGCGACCACGCCGCAAGAGTTTTTTCACCCGCGCCACCAGCACTTTGGCATCAAACGGCTTGAGCAAATAATCATCCTCATGCAGTTCCAGCCCACGCAAGCGGTCTTCAATCCCGCCCGGCGTGGTCAGGAACAACACCGGAGTCTCACCCTTCAACCGAATCGCCTGCTGCAATTTCCAGGCATTCAGGCCCGGCAGCATCACATCCAGGATCACCAGGTCGTATTCGCTGCTTTCAACCAGGCGCAACGCCGCCATGCCGTTGGCCGCGACTTCGACGCTGTAACTGGCCTCGTTCAAGCCCTGGGCCATCCGCTGTGCCTCTTCGGATTCATGTTCCACTAACAGCACGCGCATAACACACCTCGATTAATCAGGCTTGCAGGCTAACACCCTCAGGTGTGCGCCGCCTCACGCAGTCGCCGGGCGTCGAGGATTTCGATCTCGCCGTAACCCAGGCGCACGATGCCTTGGGCTTGCAGGTCTTTGAGCAAGGCGTTGGTGGTCTGGCGTGACAGGCTCAACATTGCGGCCAGGTCTTCCTGGGGCAGTTGCAGCACGCTTTTTGAATACTCGGCCTCGCCGTAACCCTCAACAATCATCAACAGACGATGGGCCAAGCGCACCGAGGCCGGCATCAAGCTCAGTTGCTCGATATTGATAAAACTCAGGCGCAGTTTCTGGCTCATCAACAAGGCCAGGTCGCGCCAGTACTGCGGGCTGTCATTGAGGATATTCAACAGCGCCTGCTGTGGCACCTGCAGCAGCGTGCACGGCCCGACGGCGCAGGCGTCATGGGTGCGTGGCAGGCCGTCGAACAGGCAAATCTCACCCAACCAGAAGGGTGATTCCACCAGACTCAACAGCGCTTCCTTGCCGTGCTCATTCACCGCGCTGATGCGCAAGGCGCCGTCGAGCACCGCGTACAGGCCACAGGGCGGGTCGCCACGCTTGAACAGGGTTTGCCCCGCCGCCAGCTGTCGCAGCCGGGCGTGGGCCAGCAGGCTATGCTGAAAAGGCTCAGGCAGGTGGCTGAACCAGTGGCCGCAGGCCAAGCGAGTACGCCATTTCTCTGTGTCCATGAGCACTCCGAAGATTGTCGCCCAGCTGACAGTCAGTCACAGGCGGACAGGGCATGATCAAGCATCCTACAGGAGGAACAACAATGAAAAGCCTCGTCGACCACCTCAGCCAATACGCCGCTTACCACCGCGACCCGCGCAATATCGCCAGCCACTTTATCGGCATCCCGCTGATCGTCGTCGCCGTAGCGGTGCTGTTGTCGCGCCCCGAATGGGCCGTCAGCAACCTGTGGATATCTCCGGCAGTGCTACTCGCGCTGTTTTCGGCGTGGTTTTACCTTCGCCTGGAACTGGCGCTGGGCGTGCTGATGACGGTGTTGATGGGCCTGTCGGTGTGGGCCGGGCATGCGCTGGCGGCGCAGAGCACGCTGGTGTGGCTGAGCAGCGGCATCGGGATGTTTGTGGTGGGCTGGGTGATTCAGTTTGTCGGGCATTACTACGAAGGCAGAAAGCCGGCGTTTGTGGATGATGTGTCGGGGCTAATTGTGGGTCCGTTGTTTGTGGTGGCGGAGTTGGCGTTTTTGCTGGGGTTGCGGCATGGTCTCAAGGAGCAGATTGAGGCGCGCTCCGGCCCGGTAGAACGCCGCGATCTAAAGTCGAGCCAGCTCCCACATGATCGTTCCCACGCTCTGCGTGGGAATGCAGCCCAGGACGCTCCGCGTCCCAAAGCGTGACGCAGAGCGTCACAAGAGGCGTTCCCACGCGGAGCGTGGGAACGATCGGAGGGTCAGGCTTTTTGCCAGACCTTGGGCTTGAAGAACAAGGTCTCGCCACGCGCCAGACCGGTCAGGCTGTCGTGGTCTTTGACCACTTCGGCCTCGATCAACTCGCTTTGGCCTTCGACCTTCAGCGTTACCCGTGTGGTGGCGCCGAGCGGGCGAATATCGCGCACTTGCGCCGCGTGGTGATCTTCCAGCTCATGGCGCGACAGCGACACTTCATGCGGGCGGAACAGCACGTGCTTGTCTTCACCCAGATGCAGGCGGTTGGAATCACCGAGGAAGTGATACACAAAATCGCTGGCCGGGTTTTCGTAGACTTCGCCCGGTGAGCCGATCTGCTCGATCACGCCCTTGTTCATCACCACGATACGGTCGGCGACTTCCATGGCCTCTTCCTGGTCGTGGGTCACGAACACCGAGGTCAGGTTGATGTCTTCGTGCAGGCGCGCCAGCCAGCGGCGCAGCTCTTTACGCACCTTGGCGTCGAGGGCGCCGAAGGGTTCGTCGAGCAATAGCACTTTGGGTTCTACCGCCAGGGCGCGTGCCAGGGCGATACGTTGGCGCTGGCCGCCGGAGAGTTGTTCCGGGTAGCGATCAGACAGCCAATCGAGCTGCACCATGTTCAGCAGCTCATGCACCTTGACCGCGATCTGGCTTTCGCTCGGGCGCTGGTTTTTCGGCTTCATGCGCAGGCCGAAGGCAACGTTGTCGAACACAGTCATGTGGCGGAACAACGCGTAGTGCTGGAACACAAAGCCGACGTTGCGATCACGCACGTCGTGGCCGGACACGTCTTCACCGTGGAACACGATGCTGCCGTCATCCGGGGTTTCAAGACCCGCGATGATGCGCAGCAAGGTGGTCTTGCCGCAGCCGGACGGGCCCAGCAACGCCACCAGCTCGCCACTCTGGATGTCCAGATTGATGCTGTTCAGGGCCTTGAAGGCGTTGAAATTCTTGCTGACATTACGGACTTCGATCGACATGACTTATTCCTCACCGGCGCTGTTGCGCAGGCGGTTGATACGGTTCTCGCTCCACTGCTTGAGCAGCAGGATGAAGAGCGCCAGGATCAGCAACAGGCTCGCAACGGCAAACGCGGCGACATGGTTGTATTCGTTGTAGAGGATCTCGACGTGCAGCGGCAAGGTGTTGGTCACGCCGCGAATGTGGCCGGACACCACCGACACCGCGCCGAACTCACCCATCGCCCGCGCGGTACACAGCACCACGCCGTAGATCAGGCCCCACTTGATGTTCGGCACGGTCACATGCCAGAACATCTGCCAGCCATTGGCGCCCAGCAGGCGTGCGGCTTCTTCTTCCTGGGTGCCCTGCTCCTGCATCAGCGGGATCAGTTCACGGGCCACGAACGGCACCGTGACGAAGATGGTCGCCAGCACAATGCCCGGCAGGGCAAACACGATCTGGATGTCATGGTCTTGCAGCCACGGGCCAAAGAAGCCCTGGGCGCCGAACATCAGCACGTAGACCAGGCCCGCGATCACCGGCGACACCGAGAACGGCAGGTCGATCAGCGTGACCAGAATGCTCTTGCCACGGAACGAGTACTTGCTCACACACCACGCGGCGCTGACGCCAAACACCAGGTTGAGCGGCACCGAAATCACCACGGCGATCACCGTGAGCTTCAATGCCGACAGCGCGTCCGGCTCAAGGATCGCCGTGAAGAACGCGCCGAGGCCGTTCTTCAAGCCCTGGGACACCACGATAAACAGCGGCAGCAGCAGGAACAGCGCGAACACCAGCCAGCCCAGCGTGATCAGGATGCGACGCGACACCGCGCTGCCACGACGGGCAGCGTTGGCCGAGGACGCGGCGGAAATAGACGATTGGGACATGTTCCGCGCCTCCTTATGGGGTTTCGATGCGCCGCTGCAGCAAGTTGATCAGCAGCAGCAGGACAAAGGAAACCACCAGCATCATCACGCCGATGGCGGTGGCGCCGGTGTAGTCGTATTGGTCGAGCTTGACCATGATCAGCAACGGCAGAATCTCGGTTTTCATCGGCATGTTGCCGGCGATGAAGATCACCGAACCGTACTCACCCACGCCACGGGCGAAGGCCAGCGCGAAGCCGGTCAGCCACGCGGGCAGCAATGCGGGCACGAGGATGTAGCGGAACACCTGCAAGGGCTTGGCGCCCAGGCAAGCGGCAGCTTCTTCGATTTCACGCGGGATATCGGCGAGCACCGGCTGCACCGTACGCACCACGAAGGGCAAGGTGACAAAGGTCAGTGCCAGGGTGATGCCGATGGGGGTGTAGGCGATTTTAAAGCCCAGGTCGGTCGCGAATTGCCCGACCAGGCCTGCCGGTGCGTACAGCGCCGTGAGGGCAATACCGGCTACGGCGGTGGGCAGCGCAAACGGCAAGTCGATCATCGCATCGATGATCTTGCGGCCGGGGAAGGTATAACGCACCAGCACCCAGGCCAGCAGTGTGCCGATCACGCCGTTGATGATCGCCGCGACGAACGCGGTGCCGAAGCTCAGTTTTAACGCTGCCAGCACCCGCGGTGCGGTAATGATGGCCCAGAACTGATCCCAAGTGAGTTGAGCGGCATGTACAAACATCGCCGCCAGGGGGATGAGTACGATCAGGCTGAGGTACACCACGGTGTAGCCCAGCGTCAGCCCGAAGCCGGGTATGACGGGGGAAATACGACGCGACATAAGAGTCCTTGGTTAGCGGAACTGACACACAAAACCCGCAGGTGAATGCGGGCTTCGTGAGTGTGTGTTTCTCGGCTTACTGCGCCGTGTAGATCTGGTCGAACACGCCACCGTCGTTAAAGAATTTCGGTTGGGCAGTTTTCCAGCCGCCGAAGTCTTTGTCGATAGTCACCAGGTCCAGTTTCGGGAACTGCTGGGCGTATTTGGCGGCGACTTTCTCATCGCGTGGGCGGTAGAAGTTCTTCGCCGCAATCTCCTGGCCAGCCGGGCTGTACAGGTGCTTGAGGTATTCGGTGGCGATCTCGGTATTGCCCTTTTTCTCGGCGTTTTTGTCGACCACGGCCACCGGCGGCTCCGCGAGGATCGACAGGGACGGCACGACGATGTCGAACTTGTCGGCGCCGCCGTCTTCTTTGAGTGCCAGGAACGCCTCGTTTTCCCAGGCCAGCAACACGTCACCCTGACCGTTGTTGACGAAGGTGATGGTCGAACCACGAGCGCCGGTGTCGAGGATCGGCACGTGTTTGAACAGCTCTTTTACGTATTCCTGGGCCTTGGCTTCGCTGCCGCCGGATTTGAGGCCGTAGGCCCACGCGGCGAGGAAGTTCCAGCGCGCACCGCCGGAGGTTTTCGGGTTAGGCGTGATAACGGAAACGTCTTTCTTGATCAGGTCGCCCCAGTCCTTGATGCCTTTAGGGTTGCCCTTGCGCACCAGGAACACGATGGTCGAGGTGTACGGGGTACTCGCATCCGGCAGGCGGGTTTGCCAGTTTTCCGGCAGGGTCTTGCCCAGTTTGGCGATTTCATCGATGTCGCCGGCCAGGGCCAGGGTCACTACGTCGGCGCGCAGGCCGTCGATCACCGCACGGCCTTGCTTGCCCGAGCCGCCATGGGATTGCTGGATCTTGACGTTGTCGCCAGGGTGGGACTGTTTCCAGTAGCTGGTGAACTCAGCGTTGTAGTCCTGGTACAGCTCACGGGTCGGGTCATACGAGACGTTGAGCAACTCGTAGTCCTTGGCAACGGCGGAACCGGCAAACACGGCGCTGGCCAGTGCGGCCAAGGCGTAACGGCGAATCGACGACATAGAAGCTCCTGAAATTCTTGGGTGTTGGCTTTTTCTTATAGTTGCGGGTCTTGCATGCGAATCGCCGTTGTTGCTTAGCTCGGTTTGTTACCCGGGTTCTGCAAACGGAATTTTTCCTTGCGTTCGATCTGTACCACTTGGGCGTTATGCACAGTGATTTCCACCGCGCCAAACCGCAGGTCGCGCAAGGCGCTCTGGATCTCACGCAAAATGGCTGCTTCGTCCTGGCCGTCGACGCTACGTAGAGATGCGCTCATGGTCTCGCTCCTGAAATGAATAGTGCCTGGCAGTGGCGGCACTGCTTGCGGCGTGAGGGCGATAGTAGATAAGCGCGGATATTCTTAAAAATACTATTTAAGAATGTTTATATAACCAGAAAGAATTTTCTGACAGGACGTGGGGTTGCGTGGGTATTTACGAGTTCAGCGCAGAAAATAAGGCATGCCGAGATCCAAATGTGGGAGCGGGCTTGCTCGCGAATGCGGTAAATCAGCCACACATGTCTTGACTGACAGTCCGCTTTCGCGAGCAAGCCCGCTCCCACATTTGATCGTATTTCAAGTCCTGATGGGCGGTGACCTGGCCCAATCCATTTCTTGCGCCGGCACTGGCCGGCCAAACCAGTACCCTTGGCCCAAATCACATTCCTGCGCCAACAAGAACCTTGCCTGCTCCACCTGCTCAATGCCTTCGGCGTGTACCTGCATGCCCATGCTTTTAGCCAGGGCGATCACCACGCGCACAATCGCCGCGTCGTCTTCATCCCACGGCAACCCGGCGACAAATCCCTGGTCGATCTTGAGCTTCTGCACCGGCAGGCGCTTGAGCCGCAGCAGTGACGAATAACCGGTACCAAAGTCATCGATGGCCAACCGCAAGCCCAACTCGCGCAGACGGTGCAGTTGCTCAAGGGCGACTTCGGGGTCTTCCATCACCGCGCTTTCGGTGACTTCCAGCTCCAGAAATGCCGGATCCAGGCCGGTGGTGTGCAGCACCTGGGCGACTTGCTCATACAGTTCACGCCGGGCAAACAAACGGCTGGAGACATTCACCGCAATAAAGCTCAACGGCGCGCCGTCGGCCAGCCATTGGCCCATCTGGCGGCAGGCCTGGTCCATCACCCAGCCGTCGATGTCGGCAATCAGCCCGGTGCGCTCGGCAATCGGGATAAATTCACCCGGCGGCACCAGGCCGCGCTCCGGGTGTTGCCAGCGCACCAGGGCTTCGACGCCAACCAGGCGGCTGTCTTGCAGGTCGTGCACGGGCTGGTAATACACACGCAGCTCTTGCTGATCGAGTGCGCGGCGCAGTTCGCTGGCGATTTCCACACGGTGCTGGGCGTGGGCGGTCAGCTCTTCGGTGTACAGCGCATACCCTTCGCGGCCGGCGCTCTTGGCCTTGAACAGCGCGGAGTCGGCATTGCGCAGCAGTTGTTCGGCGCTCAGGGCATCACTGGGGAACAGGCTGATGCCGATGCTGGCGCTGATGAACAACTGGTTGCCATCAAACACAAACGGCTCTTTCATCGCATCAAGCATGCGCTGCGCCAGCGCGGCGGCCTGCACCACCTGTGGACAACTTTCGGCCAGCACGGCGAACTCATCGCCGCCGAGGCGCGCCAGGGTCACGCCGGGGCCAAACAGGCCTTTTAACCGCTCGCCAACGGCCTTGAGCAACTGGTCACCGACGTTATGGCCGAGGCTGTCGTTGATGATCTTGAAGTGGTCCAAGTCCATCAACAGCAGCGCGCAGCCGCGTTTATGCACTTGCGCTGAGGCCAGCGCCTGCTCGGCGCGGTCGGTGAACAGCAGGCGGTTGGGCAGGTCGGTAAGCGGGTCGTGGTGGGCCAGGTGCGCCAGTTCGTGCTCGGAGTCTTTGATGGCGCTGATGTCGGAAAAGACCGCGACGTAATGGCTGACCTCGCCCTGGTCATTGTGGATAACCCGGATGGTTTGCCACTGTGGATAAATCTCACCGCTTTTGCGCCGGTTCCAGATTTCGCCGCTCCATTCGCCGGTGCGTTCGAGGGTCTGGAACACCTGTTGATAAAAATTCGACGAATGGCGCCCGGACTTGAACAGGCTCGGCCGTTCGCCCATCACGTCCCCACGGCTATAACCGGTGATCTCCATAAAGGCCCGGTTCACATGCACGATCAGCCCCTGGGCGTCGGTGACCAGTACGCCTTCGCGGGTGCAATCGAACACGGCGGCGGCCTGTTGCAGGCGTTCGCGGTTTTCTTTCAAGGGTTGCAGCAACCGATGGGTACGGGCAAAACGCGCACAGATCAGGTAAATGACCCACGCGCTCAGGGCCACCCACACATAGCCGCGCACCTGCAGCCAGCGCCCTAACTGCCTCGGGTCATCGAGAAAGTTGATCAATAGCTGGTTGCTGAGCTGGAGCCACACAATGGAAACCAGCAGGTATACCAGCCCCACACGCAGGGCACCTCGGTACGAAAACAGCATATGGTCAGTAATCCTTACCCAAAAAACAAAATCGCCCTACAAAGGCTGCGGATTATAGAATAAGAAACATCCAGTCACTCCTATCTGAAAGGGCGGCTGGTTTTCTCTGTAGGCTTAGTGATAATGCGTGAGCTGTTTTTTTCTTTATCTGAGGGCCATACAGCCTATGTGGTACAACGGTTTTCTTGACCTGTCAGCCTGGCAACTGGTGGCAGTCACGCTGTTGATGACCCACGTGACCATTGTTGGGGTCACGGTCTATCTGCACCGTTATTCAGCCCATCGCTCCCTGGAGCTCAATGCCGGCCTGAAACACTTCTTCCGCTTCTGGCTGTGGCTGACCACGGCGCAGAACACCCGCGAGTGGACCGCCATCCACCGCAAACACCACGCCAAGTGCGAAACCGTCGACGACCCGCACAGCCCGGTCATCAAGGGTTTGTCCACCGTGCTGCGCAAAGGCGCCGAGCTGTACCGCGCCGAAGCCGAGAACCCCGAGACCCTGCGCATCTACGGCAAAAACTGCCCGGATGATTGGATCGAGCGCAAAATCTATACGCCTTACCCGCTGCTGGGCGTGGCGATCATGGGCGTCATCGACCTGCTGCTGTTCGGCACCATCGGCATCACCATCTGGGCGATCCAGATGATGTGGATCCCGTTCTGGGCCGCCGGTGTGATCAACGGCCTGGGCCATGCGGTTGGTTATCGCAACTTCGAGTGCCGTGACGCCGCCACCAACCTGGTGCCGTGGGGCATCATCGTTGGCGGTGAAGAGCTGCACAACAACCACCACACCTACCCGAACTCGGCCAAGCTGTCGGTGAAAAAGTGGGAATTCGACCTGGGTTGGGCATGGATCAAAGTATTCAGCTTCCTGCGCCTGGCCAAGGTGCAGCGCGTCGCGCCGATTGCCCACCGCGTCGAGGGCAAAGGCCACCTGGACATGGACACTGCCATGGCGATCCTCAACAACCGCTTCCAGATCATGGCCCAGTACCGCAAGTTGGTGATCGGCCCACTGGTCAAGCAGGAGCTGGAAAAGGTCGATCATTCGGTACGTCACCAGTTCCACCGTGCCAAACGCCTGCTGTCGCGTGAAACCAGCCTGCTGGATGACCGCCATCACGTGCGCATCCAGAGCATGCTCGAACACAGCCACGCGCTGACGGTGATCTACGAGAAGCGCCTGGCACTGCAGCAGATCTGGCTCAAGACCAGCACCAATGGCCACGACATGCTGGCTGCGATCAAGGAATGGGTGCATGAGGCTGAGGCCAGTGGCATTCAGTCCTTGCGTGATTTTGCCCACCAGTTGAAGACCTACTCGCTGCGCCCTGCAGCGGTCTGAGACGACCTTGTGGTGAGCCGGCTTGCCGTGGCGAGCAGGCTTGCCCTGCGTTGGGCTGCGAAGCAGCCCTGAAACCAAACACCGCGCCCTGCCTGTCAGAACGCGGTGTTTTTATTGGGGCCGCTGCGCGCCCCAACGCGGGGCAAGCCCGCTCGCCACAGTAAGCCCGCGCTGCGCATACTGGTTTCTGACGCCATTTCTTAGTCAGCCCGTTCACGGAACTTCACCGCAATTCCCCTCTCTCAAGGAACACTTCGCCATCATGGCGGCCCCTTGTAGTGACCGCTGCTCCATCCTGCGGCGTGCCCAGAGAGAGTTGTGCCGATGGTTCCCGAAAAGCCCTATTCAACCGATGCGCCCGTCGCTGAGCACCCGCGCCCGGCTGCGGCGGCTACCCTGCTGGCGCTGATGCATGCCCAGGGTGAAGTCGAACGGCTGAGTGAACGCGAACAACTGCTCAGTTCACTGCTGGTCAGCGTGAATGCCGTGCTGTGGGCCATCGATTGGGAAACCCGTCGCGTGTTGTACGTAAGCCCGGCCTACGAGCGGGTGTTTGGCCGATCCGCCGGCTTACTGCTCGCCGACCACCGCGAATGGCGCAACAGCATTCACCCCGAGGACCTCGACTACGCCGAACACAGCCTGGCCCGCGTGATGGAAGACGGCGCCGTGGAGGACCGCGAGTACCGCATAATCACCGCCGATGGTCAGATTCGCTGGCTGAGCGACAAGTGCTATATCAACCAGCAGGTCGAACCCGGCAAGCCGGTAATTGTGGTGGGCATGGCCGAAGACATCACCGAAAAAAAGCACATGGAGTTGGAGCTGCACCGACTCGCCACCACTGACGTGCTGACCCAAAGCAGCAACCGCAGGCACTTTTTCGAATGCGCCAACCAGGCGTTCGACAGCGCCTGCGCCCAAGGCGCTCCACTGGCGTTCCTGCTGCTGGACATCGATGACTTCAAAGACGTCAACGACAGCTACGGCCACCTGGAAGGCGATCAGGTGTTGCGGCGTATCGCCGAGAGCGGTCGCGGCGTACTGCGCCGTGGTGACCTGTTCGGACGCATTGGCGGCGAAGAGTTCGCCGCCGTGCTGCCTGGCTGTGCCCCGCAGATGGCGTTACAGGTGGCCGAGCGGCTGGGTAAGGAAATCCAGGCACTGAGCTTCAGCTTTGAAGGCCGGAACTTTACCGTGACCGTCAGCCAAGGCCTGGCCAACCTGCGCGAAGACGACTCAACCCTGGACAGCCTGTTCGCACGGGCCGATGCCGCCATGTACGAGGCCAAGCGCCAAGGCAAAAACCGCGTCATAGAAGGTTAGGACTCGGTCAAAATGTGGGAGCGGGCTTGCTCGCGAATGCGGTGTGCCAGCCACCGAAAATATTGACTGATCCACCGCATTCGCGAGCAAGCCCGCTCCCACATTGGCTCCTCGTGGCCAGCTAGGTTTTGCGCACCCGCATCAACTCCGACAAGCCCACCTTGAGCAACCGCGCGGTCTTGCCCTTGGCCAATGCTTCCAACCCCTCATGCTCGGTCAATCGCGCCATCTGCGCCGCCAGGTTCACCACCAGCGCATCGCGCGAATACACCCCGCCTTCGAGTGAATAGGTCGCCGCAATCAACTGCCGCAGCTCCAGCGGCAAGCGCCAGCGCGTGCGCAACGCCGAACCGTAGGCGGCACCAAAGGTGAACAGGGATTCGCCAATCACTTCGTCATCCAGCGCCCCACCACCCTGGCGCCAGTCTTCCAGGCAGCGTAACAGGGCCAAGTCACCCAGCCGATGCAGAATGCCGGCGCAGTAACAACGTTCGTGGTCCAGCTCCAGCATGCGCGCCAGGCGGCGGGCGTATTCGGCGGTGTCCTGGGACAACTGCCAATAGCGCTCGGCGTAGGCCACCAGTGCCGGGTCACCCAGCACTACGTTGTGCTTGAGCGCGAGGCCCAGGATCAGGTTCATGCTCTGCCCGGCCGCGAGCTTTTGCAGCGCAGCGGACAAGGTCTGCACCGGCGTGCCGTGATAGCCAGCGCTGTTGGCGGCGGCGATCAGTACAGCGGTGATTTGCGGGTCGGTTTTTACCTGATCTTCCAGTTGCCTGAGGTCAAGACCTTCCGGGGCGAGGCTGTGCTGCACGGCGGCTTTCACATCCACTCGCAGCGGCGCGCCGTCGGACGCTTCGCGGCGGCGCTCCAGAAAGGCCGGCAAGGTCATGCCCGGCGCCAGCGGCGGTATCTCGCAATACACACTTTCGCCTTCATTGAGCAGCAGGTCTTGCAGGCGCTGGGTCAGGCCTTCCATGTTCAGGGGTTTGGTCAGGTACGCGGTGGGCGCCAGGGGCAAGGCTTCGCGCACGCTGGCGCTGTCATTGCGATTGCTCAGCAGAATGAACGGCAGCGAACGGTGCTTCTGGCGCACGCTGCGCAGCAGGCTCAGGCCATCGACGCCCGACAGCTCCCAATCCGCCAGGATCAGGTCGTAGGTTTTGTCTCGCAACAGCGTGGCCGCTTCCTGGCCATCGGCACACACATCCAGCCGCGCGTCGCAGCGCACATTCAACAATACTTGCTTGAGCAGGTCCCGCGACCAAGGGTCCGCCTCGGCAATTAACACGCGGGGTACAGCGGGTAAATCAACAGCAGTCATCCAGCACGCTCCATCGGCAATGCTTGCACCTTAGACAATCACGCTACCTACGTACAATGAACATGGCCTGAATGTGCTGCATCGGGCACAAAAAAACCCGCCGAGGCGGGTTTTTTCTGTCGATCAAGTCAGCATCCGCTTACAGCTCGGAGAAGCACTCTTCGATGATCGCCAAACCTTTGTCCAACTGCTCGTCCGGCGAGGTCAGCGGCACCAGTACGCGCAACACGTTGCCGTAGGTGCCGCAAGACAGCAGGATCAGGCCCTTGTCACGTGCCTTGGCCACCACGGAAGCCACGGCAGCCGCGTTCGGCTTGTGGCTGTCGCCATCTTCGAACAGCTCCACCGCGATCATCGCGCCCAAGGCACGCACTTCACCGATCACCGGGTACTTGGCTTGAATGGCTTTGAGGCCCGTCACCAAGCGCTCGCCCACCGCCTTGCAGCGGTCCAGCAAGTGCTCTTCTTCGAACACTTCCATCACCGCCAGCGCAGCAGCGCAAGCAATCGGGCTACCGGCGTAAGTGCCGCCCAGGCCGCCTGGGGCAATGGCGTCCATGTATTCAGCCTTGCCGCACACACCGGCCAGCGGGAAACCGCCAGCGATGGATTTGGCAAAGGTGGTCAGGTCGGCGGCAACGCCCATCTGTTCCATGGCGAAGAACGTACCGGTACGGCCGGCACCGGTTTGCACTTCGTCGGCGATCAGCAGGATGCCGTGCTTGTCGCACAGCTCGCGCAGGCGCTTCATGAAGGATTTAGGCGCGACGTAGAAACCGCCTTCGCCCTGCACCGGCTCGATGATGATGGCAGCGATATCACGCGGCTCGGCATCGTTCTTGAAGATGCGCTCGATGCTGGCGATGGCATCGTCATCGCTCACGCCGTGCAGTTCATTCGGGAACAGTGCGCGGAACACGCCGCCTGGCATCAGGCCCATGCCGGCCGAGTAAGGCACGACTTTACCGGTCAGGCCCAACGTCATCATGGTGCGGCCGTGGTAAGCGCCGGTGAACGCGATCACGCCAGCACGGCCAGTGGCGGCGCGGGCGATTTTCACGGCGTTTTCGACCGCTTCGGAACCGGTGGTGACCAGCAGGGTTTTCTTGGCGAAATCACCTGGCACCTTGGCGTTGATTTTTTCGCACAGCTCCACGTACGGCTCGTAGGCCAGCACCTGGAAGCAGGTGTGAGTCAGCTTGTTCAGTTGCTCGGTCACGGCCGCGATGATTTTCGGGTGCACGTGGCCGGTGTTCAACACGGCGATACCGCCGGCGAAGTCGATGAACTCGCGACCTTCAACGTCGGTCACGGTGGCGTTCTTCGCGGATTCGGCGAAGATCGGGTGAATCTGGCCAACACCGCGCGGTACAGCGGCTTCGCGGCGTTTCATCAGGGATGCGTTGGTCTTGCTCATAAAGTCCTCATTCGCCACTCATCGGGTGGCGTGGTCCAAGGAATACGTGGAGGGGAGGCAACTACGGCAGCATGCGATGATCGACTGCCACAGCTTTCCCGGCCACTACGAATAACGTCTCGAAACACGCAAAGGGTCAGCGCTCTCGTGCCCTCTGCGTTTACTGCAATCTCTCGCTGAGCTTAGATGCCCAGGCAGAGGTATTTGATTTCCAGGTAATCCTCGATCCCGTACTTGGAGCCTTCACGGCCCAGGCCCGAAGCCTTGATGCCGCCGAACGGCGCCACTTCGTTGGAGATCAACCCGGTGTTGACGCCAACCATGCCGTATTCCAGGGCTTCAGCCACACGGAACACACGGCCCAGGTCGCGCGCATAGAAGTAAGAAGCCAGGCCGAACTCGGTGTCGTTGGACATCGCGATCACTTCGGCTTCGTCTTTGAAGCGGAACAGCGGCGCCAGTGGGCCGAAGGTTTCTTCCTTGGCGACAGCAGCATCTTTGGGCACATTGACCAGAATGGTCGGCTCAAAGAAGTTGCCTTCCATCACCTTGCCGCCGGCCAACAGCTTGGCGCCTTTGCTCAGGGCATCAGCGATGTGCTCCTGCACCTTGGCCACGGCTTTTTCGTCGATCAGCGGGCCAGTGGTGGTGCCTTCTTCCAGACCGTTGCCGATCTTGAGTTTAGCCACGGCCACTTTGAGTTTTTCGGCGAACGCGTCGTACACCGAATCCTGAATGTACAGGCGGTTGGCACACACGCAAGTCTGGCCGTTGTTGCGGTACTTGGAGATGATCGCGCCTTCGACGGCCTTATCCAGGTCGGCGTCGTCAAACACGATAAACGGCGCGTTGCCGCCCAGCTCCAGGGAGACTTTCTTGATGTCCTTGGCGCACTCGGCCATTAACTGGCGACCGATCTCGGTGGAGCCGGTGAAGGACAATTTACGCACGATCGGGTTGCTGGTCAGCTCGCTGCCGATATCACCGGCGCTGCCGGATACCACGCTGAACACGCCTTTCGGAATGCCTGCACGCTGGGCCAGTTCAGCCAGGGCGAACGCCGAGTACGGGGTTTGCGAAGCCGGCTTAAGCACCATGGTGCAACCAGCGGCCAGGGCCGGGCCGGCTTTACGGGTGATCATCGCAGCCGGGAAGTTCCACGGCGTGATGGCCGCGGTAACGCCGATCGGTTGTTTGATCACGATCAGACGCTTGTCCGGCTGGTGGCCAGGAATCACATCACCGTAGACGCGCTTGGCCTCTTCGGCGAACCACTCGATAAAGGAGGCGGCATAGACGATTTCGCCTTTGGCTTCGGCCAGCGGCTTGCCCTGCTCCAGGGTCATCAGGCGCGCCAGGTCGTCCTGGTTCTCGATGATCAGCTCAAACCAGCGACGCAGTTTGTTGGCGCGGTCCTTGGCGGTGAGTGCACGCCAGGCCGGCAACGCCTTGTCGGCGGCTTCGATGGCACGGCGGGTTTCAGCCGCGCCCATCTTCGGCACGGTGCCAAGAATTTCGCCCGTAGCCGGATTGTTGACCTTGATGGTTTGACCGTTGTCCGCATCGACCCAAGCGCCATCGATAAAGGCTTGTTGGCGGAACAACTGGGTATCTTTGAGCTGCATGTCGGCTTTCCTTAACAGCACCGCGCGCACGCGGAGCGAATTAGAGTTGTTGAAAGGCGCCTTATGGGCTGCCGTCAGGGAAATCAGCCCCAGCACGCGAGATAAGTGAAATAGCGCACGGGAGACAGAGCGTTTGAAATCTCAAACGAATCCTAGGATCAATGGGGGTACAGGGCAATAGTCTGTTCGAAAAAAAGAACGAAAACGGCGCATTTGCCGAATCTTTCTGATCAGCGTGTTTCGGCCGGGTTCCAACCTTTCGATCGCTGGCACCCGGCGTAGAGCCGCTTGGCAGCAAATTCCTACCCATAAACGGCCAAAGACCAGCATGGACGCCCAAGGTCGACATGGGTATGATGTCGCCCGCACAAGCATCCGTAGCTCAGCTGGATAGAGTACTGCCCTCCGAAGGCAGGGGTCGTGGGTTCGAATCCCGCCGGGTGCACCACATACAGATGAAAAAGCCCCAGGTCGGAAGACCTGGGGCTTTTTTGTGGGCGTTTTTTGTATGTCCTGGGCTTCAAGCATCCGCACTATCCGAATAGTTGACTTGGGGTGTAAATAAATCTGTGCCCATTTCCCCCGCAGCGCCTTTCCAGGCGAACGATGATCAAAATGTGGGAGCGGGCTTGCTCGCGAAAGCGGAGTGTCAGCCAATACAGGTGTGACTGATACACCGCTTTCGCGAGCAAGCCCGCTCCCACATTTGGCCAAGTTGTTTTCAAGACTCGATTAAAAAGCCCACCACCGAGTAGTCGGTGTCGGGCTTTCTTTGAAGGCATTTATCGCTTCTGCAACGCCTCCAACCGCGCCGGCAAGTCTTCCTCGGGAAAGCGCTCATGCAGCGCCAACAGCTTTTCATCCGCCGCTTTGGCTTGCCCCGCCATGCGCAGGTTCACAATCTCCTGCAGCCCTTCCTCCAACGAAGGCAAGGCCAGCGGTACGCGCTTACTGAGTTTTTCTGCCGGCTGATCGGCAAACGCACCGATGGCTTCAGCCTGAACCAGCGCATGCTCAACTTTCGGCGCTGCTGCCATCCGCGCCATGGGTGCGGGCGCAGGTGCGGCATACATCTGTGGGGCTGGCGCCGCGGAAAATGTCGCGGGGGATATCTCCGGCTGGGTCACGGGCACGCGCATCACCACGCCGATCATCAGTGCCACACCGGCGACGGTGGCGAATGCCATTTGCCAGCGTGGTTGGCGGCAGGCTTGCAGCCAGCGTCGCCACAGGCTGGGTTGCAGCTTGGGGGCTTCGCGGCGGGCGGTGGCGAGGAGGAAGGCGTCGAGGGACGCAGGCGGCTCGCCGGTGCTGTGTTGACGCAAATGCTGGATCAGCTCGTCGTCAGGTGTGTGTGGGGAGTGGGTCATACGAGTATCTCCTCGGCCAGCAGGCGGCGCAGTTTCTGCTGGGCGTAACGCAGGCGGCTTTTGACGGTTTCCAGCGGGGCGCCGGTGAGGGCGGCGATTTGCGGCACTTCGAGGTCGCCGTGCAGGCGTAGCAGGAAGACTTCGCGCTGGTCTTCGGGCAGGTCTTGCAAAGCGGCGTCGAGGCGCGCCTGGTCACGGCTCAGGCTCAGTTGCTGCTCAGGGCCGGCGCTGTCGTCGGCCTGGGCGTGCAGTTGTTCGTCGTAGCTGTCGTGCAGCGGGTTGTGGATGCCGTGCTTGCGCCAGTGGTCGATCAGGCGGTTGCGGGCAATTTGGAACAGCCATGTACGAAAACTCGCCCGGCCCTGTGGCTGGGTGGTGCTGCGGATCAGGCTGAGCCAGGTTTCCTGGTACACCTCTTCGGCCAGTTCGGCCTTGTTGCTCAGTGATACCAGGAACCGGTAAAGGCCTTGGCGGTGCCGCGCGTATAACACCTCGAACGCGGCAGCGTCGCCGGTTCGGTAGCGGGCCAGCAGCGATTCGTCGCTGGGTGAGTCATCGGGGACGGCCATGTAGGTTGCGAACTCCTTTCGATGGATCGATGCACATTGACTGTGGGAGCTGGCTTGCCTGCGATGCAGACGACTCGGTACATCCTATACACCGAGTTGCTGCAATCGCAGGCAAGCCAGCTCCCACATTTGATGGTTGCGTGTTCGGGGTCAACGTTTGAGGCTCTGCGCCACTTCCACCAGTTGCACGAACTCGTTGCGCAACCCGAACGGGTCATCGCCGCGTGCCGAGCGGGCCAGTGCGGCGGTGTCCTTCAAGCTCATGCTGCCAGTGTAGCGGCCATCAACCTTGAGCTGTTGGGCGAAGGCGGCCACCGCTGCCGCGAAGCGCAGGTCGGCGCTGGCCGGGGTGGTTTCGTTGCGGATGGGCCGTTCAACCAATTGGCTGGCACCGCCCACCGCTGGTTTGTAGCGCACGCGCAGCATGGCCAGCTCAGCGGAGGTGTTTTCAGCCCCAGGCGCGGCAGCGTAACGCAACGGCTCCAACCAGCCCTTTTCACCTTTGGGCACAATTTCGTACAGCGCGGTCACGGTGTGCCCGGCGCCAATTTCACCGGCGTCGACCTTGTCGTTGTTAAAGTCCTCGCGTTTCAGGGCGCGGTTTTCATAACCCAGCAAACGGTACTCGCTGACCTGAGCGGGGTTGAATTCCACCTGCAACTTCACATCCCGCGCCACCACCGCCAGGGTCGAGCTGAGCTGATCCACCAGCACCTTGCGGGCTTCGCGCAGGTTGTCGATGTAAGCGTAGTTACCGTCGCCGGCGTCGGCCAGTTGCTCCATCAGGTGCTCGTTGTAGTTATCCACACCGAAACCCAGGGTGGTCAAGGACACGCCGCTTTTGCGCTGGTCGACGGCCATCTGCTTGAGGCTGTCGAAGTCGCTGACGCCCACATTGAAGTCACCGTCGGTGGCCAGCAGGATGCGGTTGATGCCCTTCTCTATAAAGCCGGCACGGGCCATCTGGTAAGCCAGCTCGATGCCGGAGGCGCCTGCCGTGGAACCGCCGGCGGTGAGTTGGTCGATGGCGTTGCGGATCTTGGTTTTGTCGCGCCCGGAAGTCGGCTCAAGCACCACACGCGACTCACCGGCGTAGACCACCAGCGACACACGGTCTTGATCACGCAGCTGGTCCACCAGCAATTTCAGCGTGCTTTTCACCAGCGGCAACCCTTCACGGCGGTCCATGGAGCCCGACACATCCACCAGAAACACCAGGTTGGCCGGCGCCAGGTCGGCCACCGCGCGGTCGGACGCCTTGATGCCGATGCGCAGCAGTCGCGTGTGTGGGTTCCACGGCGTGGCGGCGACTTCGGTGGTCACGCCAAAGGGCGAGCCATCAGTGGGCAGCGCGTAGTCATAGGGGAAATAATTGAGCATTTCCTCAAGCCTAACGGCGCCGTCAGGTGGCAGCCGCCCTTGGTTGAGGAAACGTCTCACGTTGGCGTAGCTGCCGGTGTCGACGTCTGCGCTGAAGGTCGAGACCGGGGTTTGTGCAACGCTGTAGACCGGGTTGTCGGGCAGATCCTGATAGCGCTCTTGAGGCTCGGCCCGGTACGCCAAAGCCACAGCCTCATGCATGGGCATTGGCGCGGCCATCAATACAGGCGTAGCTGCTCGCTTGGCCAAGGCGCCCTCAGGGCGGGGAGCAGATAGGGGCCCGACCGGCTTGGTTGCCTCGGGAGAAGATGACAACTCACAGCCTGCAAGCGTCATCAGTACGGTGACGGCGACACTACAGGCGATGGGACGCGTAATTAAAGGTACATGTGACATGGTGCCGAACCTCAACAGTAAATAATCCGTTCACAGGTTCAGACGCGAACCACAGTGGGTTCGGGTTAATGACCAAGATTCGCTTGCACTGCACGCTCGTCCGACTGCGCAGTGAACGCCAAATGTCAGCTCATGGCGTAGAAGGCCGTAAGCGATTCAACGCTGTCGAGTCCAAGAAAATTTGCCGCCCTGTGGGAAAAACTTAAAATAAAACTACTTTAGTAAAATTTCTTACTTAAGCATCAATAATAGCTTCACCAACAATGCCGATTCTGTAAGCAGTTCTGTATGTCGAAAAAGCACATAATAAACAAGATTGAAAAGAGCGCTTTCAAAATGAAAAATATCAGCATGGAAAACAGTGTAGCACTCGCAAAAATCAAGAACTCAATAAACATGACCAGCATTGCAATTCATGTAAACTCCACCCCAGAAACACCCAACAAATATTCACCTCATTGCCAATAAACTTATAGGATGCGAAGGTATTGTCAGCACACGGACATGCGCTTCCCATACGAAAAAGGAACTCATCCCACAATAAAATCTGGATTATTCTTATGAGAGTCGACTTGAGGTCGTTAGCACTTCCACACCAGAACTTCGGGGGGGATTTTTTGCAACCGTTACTTTGGCCTTTGGCCCAAGTATACCGGCACTCGATTTTTCGTCCATTTATACAGCCATTCGTTCAGCACCCGTTTGTGCGCCAGCTTATTCAACCGACTACGTACACCCCGTCGGACCCAAACCCCGGAACCCTTCCCAATACCTCCGACACACCGACCAAGCGCAACTGGGATGGCAAAGACCCTACTCTGCGACCTGACGACCCGTATGTGGCCAACCTCAACAAGCGCTCATTCGATGCACGCCAGGCCGTCAATAACCTCACTCGCTGGAACGCTCGTTGGCGTGACATTAATGGGGATGGCAAGGTCTCTGTGGGCTACTCGTTCAACTCCGGTTTCAGGCAGTTCAATGAGCACCAGAAAGAAATAGCACGCCGTGCCCTGCAGTCGTGGAGCGACGCGGCCAACCTTTCCTTCGTGGAAAATGGGCCTCGCACAGAAGGGAGGATGTCGTTTCACATATCCTCCGCAGTGCCCACCGGCTCTGGCAAATCACCAGGTAACCACGACGATGCCGGCGTCACGATCTACAACCCCAATTATGTGACGGACGACATGGTTGTTCACGAAACAGGCCACGCACTGGGGCTGGCACATAGCGGTAATTACGATGGCGGCCTGAGCGAAAGCCAATGGAGCCATGCACAAGACTCGAAGGCTCATAGCGTCATGAGTTATTTCAGTGCAGAGAAAAGCGGCAAAAGCCATGGCCGTTCCGATCCAGATTCACCCATGATGGATGATATTTCCACCATCCAGGCGCTCTATGGCGTCAATCGCCAAATCCGTCAGGACGACACCACCTACGGATTCAATTCCAACAGCCAGCGTGACCACTACACGCTCAATTCCAGCCGGCAAAATGCGGTGTTCTGTATATGGGATGGGGGCGGCAATGATACGCTCGATGTCTCCGGCTACGTTTCCAATCAGACGATCAATCTCAAGGCCGGCTCGTACTCCGATGTCGGCGGGCTCAGGGGCAACGTTTCCATCGCTCGCGGTGTCGTCATGGAAAACGCCATCGGTGGCTCAGGCGACGACGCGCTGATCGGCAACGATGCCGATAACCGGTTCACCGGCGGCGCGGGTGCTGACCGGCTGCGCGGCGGCAGCGGCGCGGATACGTTTGACTACAACAGTGCCACTGACTCCACGCCCGAAAACCCCGATACGATTATGGATTTCGTCAGCGGCACCGACAAAATCAATGTGTCCGTGGCCATGAAGAACGCCAATGTCAGCGCCCTGGCCTTCGTCAACGAAATGACAGGCAAGGCCGGTGAAACCGTGCTCACCTACGATGAACACAGCGGCAAGGGCAGCGTGGCGATTGACCTGACGGGCGACGGCAAAGCCGACCTGCTGATCCGCACCTATGGGCAAGTCAAAGCAGAAGATATTGTCGCCTCCGCAAACACTCCAGCCCCTCATCAACAGCCTGACGCCCCAACTACTCGATCCGCGGTCACACCCACCCAACAAGCCCATCGCTCAATTACACACACTTACGAAAAGCTCAATGACTCGTCCTATCACAATGCCGACTTGATCGAGGACTTTGTCAGTGGCAAAGACAAGATCGATCTCACCGACCTGGTAAAGAATACCGGCACACCGCTGCGGCTTGTCGCCAACTATACAGGCCGCATTGGCGATACCGTGATTAAGTTCAACTCACACAGTGGTCGATACTTTGTGGGCGTGGACTTGACGGGTAATCGCCAGACCGACTTTCTGATCAAAAGTACTCAACTAATAAAACCCGAGGACATTATGGGTTTAACTGCAAATATTTAAAGCCAAGCCGGGTCATCTTCACGCAGGTAGTAATTCCAACGCTTTACCCTATCACCCCTGGAGCAATCCCGTTACCCATGAACGTTAACGTTCCCTCCTCCGCTCGTCTATTAAAAGGATTCAAGTAGATGCACTCTGTTATTAACAAGCCTTATACGCCGCTTGCATTATTTAAATCGGCCCGGCAACCACCTGGCGCCTTAAACGACACACCATTGCTGTCCTACACCACCGACCAAGCCGCCAGGCAACTGCTGCGCGCCAGTCGGGAAATGGGATTGAAATGGCAAGACCGCAACCGCGACGGCGTCATTGATATTGCCTATGAGTTCTTTAAGCCGGGTGAGCCGCACAGGGTCAGTCATGTTCCCAAGGGAGCCAGTGAGTTAAATGGACAACAAAAAAAACGTGCGCTGATGTCGATGCAAGCCTGGGCCGATGTCGCCCGTATAAAGTTCTCGCATAAAAGCGCGAGTACCGAGGGGCGGCTGACCCTGGGTATCTACGAGGGCAACGAGGAATCCTATGCGTCCCTGCCCTTTCCCAAGCGCTTCAAAGAAGGCGGCGAGGCATGGCTGGACTCAGGGCATGCACAACCCAAGACGGACCGTCACGACCGACATGTCATGACCCACGAAATTGGGCATACGCTGGGCCTTGACCATACCGGCAACTATACCGAGCAACCCGCCAAGCGCGAATACCTGGAGGACACTCAAGCCTACAGCGTGATGAGTTACAACCCCGAAATCAGAAGTGGTCAGAACTTCTCGAAAAACGCACAGTGGACCTACTATTCGGCGGCGCCCCTGATGCATGACATTGCAGCCATACAGGCCGCCTACGGCGCCAACTACCAGACCCGGCGCGGCGATACCATTTACGGTTTCAACTCCAACACCGAGCGCGATCATTTCAGCCTGACGTCCTCACGGGACGCTCCGGTTTTTTGCATATGGGATGGCGGCGGCAACGATACGTTGGACTGCTCCGGTTTCAATCAGAAACAAACCATCAACTTGAACGCCGAAGCCTTCTCTGATGTGGGCGGTATGAAAGGCAATGTTTCCATCGCCAAGGGCGTGACCGTGGAAAATGCCATTGGCGGCAGCCATGACGATACGTTGATCGGCAACCACGCTAACAACCGCCTCAAGGGTGGGGGCGGCGCAGACACGTTGAGCGGCGGCGGCGGCGCCGACAGTTTCGTCTATAACCACGCCAGCGACTCCACGCCTGCAAACCCCGACGTAATCATGGATTTCACCAGCGGCACCGACAAGATTGACCTGCGCGGGCTGGAGCGAAGGTCCAACACGCAATTTAAACCTGTCAAAGCGTTCAGCGGGCGCATCGGCGACGCGATCGTAGGCTTCAACCCGCAGACCCAGCTCTACTTCATCGCTATCGACTTGACTGGCAACCGCACAGCCGACTTCGTGGTGACCAGTACGCAAGTGATCAGGCCACCGGATGTGCTTGTAAACTGACGGCAACGCGTGACACCAAACCCGCGAAGCCTTTGCGGACGCGAGCGGCCAGCAAAGGCTATTCACGGTTGAACAGGCACTTAGTCGGTGCCGTACTTCGGGTTACGCGGGCCATACAAAATGCCGGTGCGCTGCCCCGCCGACAGCAGGCGGACACTGGCAATGCCGGCAATCGGGTGCGCCGCATCGGTGGAGCTGTTGATCACCTGCTTCACCGCCGCCGACACCAGCATGCCCACCAGGCCGCCACCATTGTTGTTGCCTTCCTCGCTGGACGCACGCGCGGAGCCGGTCCACAACGTGGTGCCAGTGCGCAGGTCCACCAGCTTGGCCGAGGCGGTCACGGAGGTGTCGCTGGAGATCAGCATGTACTTGGTGCCGTAATCGCTGATGGTGATGTACAGCGCCGCGTCCGCACCAAAAATGTCATGCAGCTTGCCCGGCGCCACGCCCTGGATATCGTTGGCGGTGGTGAGACCGTTCTGGCGGAAAGTTTCGTCCACCAGGGCAATCGGCAACACGTAGTAACCGGCTTCGGCCAACGGGTAGGTGACCTGCGAAACCAGGCTGTAGGAGGCCTGCACTTCCGGTGACTCATTGATCGGCGGCAGTACCAGAATCGACTTCGGCCGAGCCTGTTTGAACGCTGTGTAATCAATGGTCTTGGGCGCCGCGCAGCCGCCGAGCAACGCCAGGGCCAGCAAGGCGCCGGTGAGTTTTAACAGGTTCATTTAGTGGCGACTCCAGCCTTGGCGTTTTTCAGCAGAAAATCCATGTACGCGGCAGATTCAGGGAACAACGCCTTCTCGGTACGAAACTCCTGCACCATCTGGTCATCCTTGCCCATGCTCAGGTACAGCATGCCCAAGTGCGCGTGGTAACCCGGCGGGGCTTTACGGCCGCTGGCGTTGATCTTTTGCAGATCACGCTCCAGGGCTTCCACTTGCGCTTCCTTGGGCTCGCCCTTGAAGTACTCGTAAACCTGCGGCTGGTAGCTTTCCCATTGATACAGGGGTTGGGGCGCCGTCTGGCACCCGGCGACCGTCGCGATTGCTGTCAGCATCAGCGCCAACTTAACTGCCTTGCTCATCCGTGTAGTGCTCCTTGGCGTTTTTGTTATCAGTTACGCGGGTTCCAGGCGCCGGCGTTGATGCCGTCTACCAGGCGGTTGATCGCTTCGCGCATGGCCAGGTCCAGAACCTTGCCATTGAGGGTGGAGTCGTAGCTGGCAGTGCCGCCAAAACCGATGACTTCACGGTTGGAGAGCGCGTACTCACCGGCGCCCTGGGTGGAATACACCACTTCGGAGGTGCTGATGTTGACGATATTCAGCGCGACTTTGGCGTAAGCCACTTGGGTTTTGCCACGGCCGAGAATGCCGAACAACTGGCGGTCGCCGGTCTCTTTGCGGCCGAATTCGGTCACGTCGCCCGTCACCACGTAGTCAGCGCCTTTAAGCTTTTGCACGGTGCCTTTGATCGCGGCTTCCTGGGAGATTTCGCCCATGTTGTCGCGGTCCAGCACGCTGAAGCGGTTGGTCTGCTGCAGGTGGGTGATCAGGATGGTCTTGGCCTGGCCGCCGAGGCGGTCAACGCCGTCGGAGAAGATGCCGCGCATGTAGCTGGAGCGGTTATCGAACTTGCCCACGGCAATCGGCACACGCACGCCGGAATAAGCGACGTGGGCGCTGGCAACTTGCTCCACCGGCATCGCGCGGTTGCTCTCGGTGGCGCAACCGGCCACGCTCAGCAGCGCTGCGGCGGTGAGGCCCGACAGCAGGATTTTGGACAGTTTTTTCACAGAGTGCTCCTAGGGGTGGAACCAGCGGAAAGGGCTGTTATGTAAGTTATCAACGAAGTCGCGGCAATCAGATTTTGCTGAAAAAACGCGCGTGTTTGCGCGCAGCCTCAACATCGACAGTGTCGAGCCCGCCAATAGCGGTATCAGGAAGGGTGACTGCCACGCAGCAGTGCGGTTGAAACGTGCGGCCCGCGGTGAGGCGGGTGGCAGGGAGAAAAGCAGAGAGGCGCATTGCTTGATTCATCCTTGAAAATGCCTTGTATCCAGTGCGCGGCATTTTACGGGGTTGCCCTGTGTACTCAAGCGGTTTCGCTGCTGCGGGGGCGTTCCCCGCTCAACGGCATTCTGTTACGTTGCGCGCCCGCCTCAAGTTACACAACCATCGGTCGAGACATTGGCTTGGCTTGTTCATTAAATAGGGATATTGCGTGTTGAAAACCCTCCTTCGGGCTGCGGCCCTGATCGCGACGCTGTCGATGACCGGCTGCGTCTCCTACACCGTCAGCGGCCCCATCGGCACCCCGCTCCACCCGGCACCCGTCAGCAGCCCACGCAGTGCGCAAGTCGCTGATGTGACGGTAAGCGCCGCCGACGTCAACGACGCCAACAAAACCGCGATCAGCCGTTCGCTCACGGCCCAGCTCAACCAGTACGTGCGTACGGCGGGCTACTTCAAGCAGATCACTGAGTACCCGGTGCGTTTGGGCGAAAACGACGTCGCGCTGAAATTCAACATGACTTCCCTCAAGGGTCACCGTGGCGTTCACCCCGCCTACGTGCCTGGCGCGCTGCTGACGCTGACGATCTGGATCTGGGTCAACGGCCCGATTTTCGTCGACACCTTCGACGTGGCCGGCGACCTGGTGATTGTCGACCGCGACGGCAAAGAACTGGCGAGCGCCAAGCAAGAGGTCAAGTTTGAACGCAACGTGGGCCTCTACGGCCGCGAATACTGGGCCCCGACCATGGGCGCCAAACAGTTGAACGAACTGGTCGCACAACTGCTCGACACCGCCACCGCCAAACTCGCCAAACCGTAATTTCAGGGAGCAACACATGAAAGGGTTGATCAAACACAGCCTGGTCCTCGCCGCCGTCTTGTTGACCGGCTGCGTGTCCTACTCGCAACACGAATTGCCAGCCGTGCAAACCTGGCCGCCGACCGCCGCCACACCCGCGCAAAAGCCTACTGCCTACGTGCGCACAACGGCACTGCGACAAGTCAACGGCGGCCCCGGCAATACGGTTGCTGGCGCACCCGCGGCCCTGTGGGACAAGGCCGTGACTGACGCTTTCCGCCAATCCAACCGCTTTGCACGGGTGAGCACCGACAAGGTCGACTCGGACATCTACGCTGACGCCACGCTGTACAACAACGAACAGTTCAGCATGGCCTCGGCAATCATCACCGGCGCCACGTTCTTCATCATCCCGTCCACGGCGAAAAACACCTTCACCCTGGAAACCGTGTTCAAGGACAAGGACGGCAAAGAGTTGGGCCGGGTCAAGAAAAGCGAATCCGTGCGCACCTGGATGCACCTGGTGCTGATCGTGGGTATACCGTTCCAGGCCAATACCGGTGAAGTGGTTGAAGCGCTGACCCGCAGCACGCTGGATGAGGCCGTGCAGCGCAAGTTGTTCTGACAAACGCAACACCACATGTGGGAGCGGGCTTGCTCGCGAAGGCGGTGTGTCAGCCAATGCATGTATCGACTGGTCTACCGCTTTCGCGAGCAAGCCCGCTCCCACAGGGTCAGGTGGTGATGGCTTGCAACGCATGCCGCACTGACGACAGCTGAGCTGAAAGCAAAACCCAGCTACCTGAAACACCCACATCCAAATGTGGGAGCGGGCTTGCTCGCGAAGGCGGTGTGTCAGCCAGTGCATGTATCGACTGGTCTACCGCTTTCGCGAGCAAGCCCGCTCCCACAGGGGTTTGGTGGTGTTGGCTTGAAGCGCGTAACGCACTGGTGACAGCTGAGCTGAAAGCAAAATCCAGCTTCCTGAAACACCTCTATCCAAATGTGGGAGCGGGCTTGCTCGCGAAGGCGGTGTGTCAGCCAGTGCATGTATCGACTGACCTGCCGCTTTCGCGAGCAAGCCCGCTCCCACAGGGGTTTGGTGGTGTTGGCTTGAAGCGCGTAACGCACTGGCGACAGCTGAGCTGAAAGCAAAACCCAGCTACCTGAAACACCCACATCCAAATGTGGGAGCGGGCTTGCTCGCGAAGGCGGTGTGTCAGTCAATGCATGTATTGACTGACCTGCGGCTTTCGCGAGCAAGCCCGCTCCCACAGGGGTTTGGTGCTGTGGTTTAGAACGCGTAACGCGCTTTGAGCATCACGCCATCGGCGTCAAAGCCACTGCGCGCCTGGCGGGTGTAGCTGGCGCCCACGGTGAAGTCCGACACCTGGTAGTTCACGCCCACGCTCGCCTCGTAGCTGTCACGCGCCACCGATGCGCCGGTGGTGGTGAACGCCGCACCACCCGCCACAAAGTTGGAGGTTTGCGCGACGCGATCACCCATCAGGTCGTGATAGGCCATCAAGGTCGCTTCCGGTTGCAGGCTGCCTGCGCCCATCGGCAAGTTGCCGGCCAAACGCACACCGGCGCCCAGCTCACCCACTTCATAACGCTGCGAACGCGTGCTCAGCGCGGCGGCCGAACCCTTCTCGTCAAAACCGTCCATGCGCACATTGGCATAACGCGCCGCCACACGCGGTTCGATCACCACCGCCTGCGATGGCTTGAAGCTGTAGCCGCCGATCACGCTGGCCGACAACACATTGCTGTCATAACTGCCCTTGGCCGTGGTGCCGGCCACATGGCGCTTGCTGTCGTTGTCGTTATGACCGTAGCTGAGGCTGCCATCGACAAACCAGTTTTGCAGCGCCCAGTTGCCATACAGCGACAGCGCGTGGCCCTCCACATCGGTCTTGTTGCCGATGTCCGAATGGATGTTGGAATTGAGGTAGCTGTAAGCCACGCCCAAGGTGGTGGTGTCGTTCAAACGCCCGTCCACACCCACCGCCATGCCGCTGCTGTTGGCCGAGTAACCGTTATTCCCGCCGCGCCCATCCTGGTCCATGTTGCTGCTCAAACCCTGCACCCACACGCCGCCGGTTTGACGGTTTTCGCGCTGGTCGGTAAGGCGGTTGAAGATCGCGCCATTGATAACAGTCTGCCCCGACAACGCCACATCCAGCGCGCCACGGTTGACGTCCGGCTTGAGCTGCTCACTCACCTGAGCAAGCTGTTGCGCAGTCCCGGCGTTGGCGAGGGACTGGAACACTGGGTCGTTCTGATTCAGCCCGCCGAGCACCTCGTTCTTGAACGTATTCACGGCCGTGGCCGCTGCGGCGCTGGCACCTGCGCCGACAAGTTCCTGCTGCACTTGCTGATTGTCTTTAACTGCGACGACAGCCTTGACCGTTTGCGCATCCGCCGAGTAGCTCAGCACGTTGAGCAGCGACGACGAACTGGCAACCGACAAGCCGTTGTTCTGCACACTGGTGGCCTGCAACAGCGTGTATTGGGTGCCGTTATTGGTATGCGCAAAGTCGCCTGGCTGCGCACTCACCGTGAGCTTCGACGCCTGGGCGAAATTGGCCATGCCATTAACCGATAGATACGGCGTGGTCGGTACCACGCTGTCGGCCAGGTGCATATCAATGCCCGCGCCGCTGGCGACATTAAGGTTGCCGCTGATCGTGGTGCCGGGCGCGGCCAGGTTCAGCGAGCCGGAATTGATCGACACCGGCGCGATGATGCGCTGGCCGACAAAATCAGCTTGGCCAGCGACATTCACCGCACTCAGGTTGAGCAGGTCGCCGGTGATTTTGCCGCCCGTCCAGTTCAGCGTGGCAAGGTTGGCAGCGTCGATGGCCGTGCCGGATTTGCTGCGGATCTCGCCTGCTTGCTGGTTGATCTCGAACGGCGAAGTCTGGTCACGGGCATCGACCAGGATCGCGGTGCTGTCGGCACTGATCAGGCCACGGTTGATAACGCCGCGCGCGCCCGACTGCGGGTTCTGGGTAAAGGTCGCCCCAGTCAGATGCACAGCCACCGCATTGGCGCCGTTGGCTTCAATCGTGCCGGTGTTGAGCAAGTAATCGAAGGTACCGGAGTTGAACTGTACGGCCCTGGCCATGCCACCGTTGACCGTCACCACACCGCTGTTTTCTATACGCAGGTCACTGGTGTCGGTTTCAACTTCAATGCCCAACGCCTCTTCACCCGTGACGCGGATGGTGCCGGAGTTGAGGATTTTGCCGCCCACGGTCACCGGCATGTTGTTATGGGTGTCCAGGATCAGGCCGTAACCGTAGATGGAAGTGACATCAATCAGGCCGGAGTTGATCACGTCACCACCGACGGTCGTACCATTGAGGTACATGCCCTCACCGTCACTGTCCGACCCCGGCACGTCAACGGCGACGATAGTTCCGGAGTTGATCACACTGCCGCCGATGTTCGCGGCGCCCACTTCAAAACCTTCGGCCCAGGTCTGGTTGGTGAGCCTGATCGTACCGGCCTGGATCACATCACCGGTGATCGTGCCGCCACGGGCGCGCAGATCAGAGTCCAGTGCGCCATCCACCACAAAACCACGGATGTTGAGGCCACTGCCATCGATGCTGTAGTCGGCGCGGTTGATCAGCGAGCCCTGAATATCGGTCTCGGCAACACTCGCCCCATCGACATAACGCTGGGTGGCCACCACATTGCGCGATCCGACCAAGGTGACAGGCTCGTTGAACACCTGGCCTTTCCACTTATTCTGGCCGCTGCTCACGTCGAATTCCACCGCTGCAACATGCGCGGCGCCTGCGCTGACCATCAGGGCCAACAGGGTTTTCTGGAACGGCTTACGCTTCATTTCAAACTCCATGAACTACAGTCAAAGCCGCCAATACGCCCGGCGGCTGTAGGTGTGCTGAGCGAGGGATAAGATGATCCGAATGCATTCCCCAAGGCACTTTGCTGAACCACAGGCGCGGGCAATCGCACCGCAGCCGGTGGTGGCAGACAAGGGATTGGGGAGGCGAAGTTCACATTAATCCTTAATGTCGTTTTAAAACGCTGCAGTCCATGCAGCCCGACCGGTTGCGGGTGGGCGGGTTAAAGACCCGGGCCTGAGGGAAATGGTTCCTTTTGCGGTAGGAAACTTCCCCAAACTACCGAGGGTTTGCCTGATATCCGTGACCGGACGGCGGAATACGTTGGGGATGGTGGGGTTGGGGATAGGCGAAAGGGGGTTGAGTCAGGGCGTTGGTGCCTTGCGTGGGTTTGGGTGGGGGGCTTATAGTCCGGCCCGTCGCCCATATGGCGATCAGGTTTGGCGACCTGACAACAGAGTGCAAAAGCAACCCGCTTCTATGCAGGTGTTTTTGCACCCGCAAAGCTGTGCATGTTATGGCGGCTGTGCGCGGGAGACCTTCGGGTCTGCCGGTTACTCTGTTCCGGTTCGCCAACCTGCGTACAGCTGCCACCCATTCGTTTGGCGACGAATGCGTGGTGGCTTAATCCACTAACAGAGTACTGAAAATGAACCAATACATGCCCCTAACGGGCCACGACTGCACCGTCCCCGCTCTGCTTATCGACACCCGCGCGCCCCTCGACGTGCTCCACGACGCCGCCGCGTACCGGATTCGAGCCGTCACCCAACTGTTGGAAAACCTGGCCTTCCGCGAACAGCTCAGCAGCGATGCTGTGGTGCTTCAAGACTTCGCCCAACTACTGGCTATACCGCTGCGTGATGGGTGTGATTTGCTGGATGTCATTATTCGCAGGCTTAACAGCGTCAACTGACCGCGACAGGGCGGCTGACGAGTTGCCCTGTTAACGGTGAGGCAGTGAGTAGGTGCGGGCCACGCTTGGGCAGTAAAAGTGGCCTGTCGCCTATGCAACTTTGGCGTGAAAATGGCGGAAAGGGGACAGATTTATTTAATTAACAAAGCACTCGGAAAACTAAATAAATCCGTCCTCTTTCCCCTCCATCAAATTACACATTAGAAAGCTTCCACAGTATCGCGTAAGGCAGCTCTTCATCAACAATATCATGCAAGCGAAAATAATAAACAGCCAATGAGCTTTCTAAGCCCTTATGAACAAATGCACCATCAGACATAACTCGATAGGAGGCGTACTCAGTAAATTTGTCAGAACCAAGAGAGCCAAGAGCATTTTTTATCTGACTATAGGTCCCCCCCGCCCCAACTGGAAGCAATTCAGGCGGCGGCCGGCATACGGCCATGTCATCATTTTCAACATCCCTGTAGTAGGCTCTTCTAAATGCAGGCTCACTGCAGGCCCAGTAGAGGGATAGCAAACGAAGTTTTTCCTCTCCCTCATCAGAAAAAGCGTCAGCTAAAAAATATTGATCGTCTGAAATTTTGTATGCACCGTCGTCCATAGCGATAACGCATTGCTCCCGTAAAACAACGGCGTCTCCAACCTTTGACTTGCACAGCGATGACCATTCTTTCATCATAAATACCTCAAGCCTATAGGCGAAAAGGGGACTAAGAAAAGAACGCAAAACGTGGTCTGCCCCCTATTTCCTCCCGGCGCAAATCTGCTCCCAGCCTTTCACGATGGTGCCGGTGTACTTGCCACAGGTCGCCCCTTCCAAATTCGCGTCGAGCGCGTCGCGCTCAGGCGCAAGCCATACCGCGTCGGCCAAGTACACCGCGCCCGCTGCCAGCAGCAGAACCACGGCCACACGCGTCGCCATGTAGCGCGCCGTGGCCCTAGGCGTGCGCACGCGCTCGAACACAAAGGCGAACAGCAGCCCAATGCCACACATCAGGAAACCGCCCAGCGCCGCTCCGAAAGCGCCGGCGGTGGAGCTGTCGAAGGAGCCCCACGCCAACATACAAACGCTGGCACTGACGAACATCAGCAGCAGACACAACCCCTGCACCAACCGCCATCCGACTACCGCTAAACCTGCCATCTGAACCTCACGTGTCATGGGAACCTCGTACAGATATGCGCCGGTTCATTCCAAAAACTTGGTCTGCCCCCTATATCCCCCCGGCATAAAAACCTCTAATTACTAAGTAGCACTGTCGGCGACCAAGGACAGATTTTCATATTTAAAAATTTCTCGCTTATAAAACAGCACTGCAAACCCACGGCCTCCACTCTATGTCCCCTGACTTATCAGCGCCATCCAATAATCGTACGTTTCTCGTGGGTCAAAGGGGGCTGGGTCAAAGGGGACGGATTTATTTAATTAACAAAGTACTCGGAAAATTAAATAAATCCGCCCCCTTTTTCCTTCGTGAACTTTACAGCCATACAGATCTGCAAGTAGGGCTAATGTATCAATGTAAAAAATATAGTCTTTATCTGAATAAAAACACGCAGCCCGATTGTTTCCCCGCTGAATAATATGCAACGGGATATTCGGCATTAAAACCCTAGGAAGGCGAGCCATATAAACCCCTTGTTGGACAAGAGATTATAGCTTAGCCTTCGATCACTAGGCCGACGAAATAAAACTATTACAAAACTAAATTATGCTTTGAAAATAACAACTCTACTAAACTCTAAAAAAGCAAAATCGTGGCCCACCTTATTTTTCAAAAAAATGAACCATATTTTTAAATAACAACTTTACTGAACTCTAAAAAACGCAAAACGTGGTCCACAAAACGTGGTCTGCCCCCTATTTCCCTAGCCAGTTTGACACCACCTTTTGCACCAACTTAATAAATGAATTTGGTATTAGCCTTTCCACTAGGGTCGATAACCAGTACAAATTTTCTCCAATCACCACCCGTGTGCGACCTCATCAGCTCGTGCAACTTATGGACGTGACTAGAAGCTCTATCTTCAGGGTCATCCAAAAGCTCGCTGAAGAACAAGCCATCGCGAACGAATGAGTATTTAGAACCTACAGACCACCCTCCGTCATAAACTTCATACTCAAATTCACAACGCATTTCTTCGTACGGACCATTCGCAGAGTCATGCATGATCTGCGTGAGCGCATTCAAGACCTGTACTTGTTGCTCAATGCTCATTGCCCGGCCTCATTTCTGAATGACTTGCGCATTTTTGTTCCATTGATTGAGTAGTCAATAACTAATGAATCTGATCTTGCCGACACAGGATCCGTTCTAGAAAAGCGCACTGTTACGGCGCCGACCTGATCACCGTTGTTCAACCCCTTCTTAATTTCTGTTTCCCAGCGCTTATAGGCAGAGTTATTGAAATTACCATCCTGCGGAAAGAGGTTGAATCTGTCACAGGTACCACCAAGCTGACAACCCTGGATGTGCCCCCCCACATCCGTTGGCAATCCCTCTTTGCCAACTGCCGTTTGGCGTGCATCACGGACGCCTTTATCCAACGACGGACTCAGGGGAAACAGGGGAAACAGGGGTCAGACCACTATTTTAAACTTTTAACATACACTTTTTCGGGCGTCCTGACACACTCACTGAAACTCTATTACCTAATATCTGCGCAATCTCTGACGCAAACTTCTGATCGCCCAAAACATAATTACCGTTTGTAGAAGATCGAATTTGTTCTATCAACTCAGGTGAAAGCCGATCCATGAATATTGACCGGTAAGCTTCGGCTCGTTGCGCGGCGCCGCTACCTAAGTCGCTATAAACTGCATGCGGACTTATAAAGCCTGATAGCTCGCCCTGTGCGTTTGTCCTATAGCTGGTCCAACGGTAGTCGCCCGGATGAGCAACCATACCCGCTCTGACCGGGTTCATTTCGATATATCGATAACAAGCTAAAACATAGTTGTCTTGTTGAACCAAACAGGAACGGAAACGGCCTTCCCACAACGTGCCCGTTCATTGATATGTTCGATTGACATACTGAACGTAGCACTACCCTAGCCCCTTCATAAGCAGGCCAGCCCCTGCGCAGCAGGTGGGAGTCAACAACAAATGAACATGATTTGTCATTAAGCACAATGCGTGAACTTTACAGCCATACAATTTAGCAAGCACCGCTAATGTATCAATGTAAAAAATATAGTCTTCATCTGAGTAAAAACACGCAGGCCGATTATTTCCCCGTTGAATAATATGCAACGGGATATCCGGCAGTAAATCCCTAGGACGGCGAGCCATATAAACCCCTAACTGGATAAGAGCTTACAGCTTAGCCGCCCTTCAACAAGCCAACAGAGTGGAATAATTACAAAAAATAAATCATGTTTTTAAAGAGCAACTCTGCTGAACTCTAAAAAACAAAACCGTGGTCTGCCCCCTATTTCTCTGCGATGGGTTTCGCGCCTGCCGTCGCTTTTGCACCTCTAGTTACATCCGTTCATCACGCAGACTGCTGATAATCCGATTCCAGTAGCGTACAGCCTCAAAATGCTGCTGTCTCGTCAACCAAGTTTTGTTCTCAGGACTGGTCGGATCACCACCAACGATAGCGGGTTTAATCTCGAATAGCTCCATGCCTTTAGGGCGTGAGTGCTTATTAAGCTCACTCATTTTGGTCTGCCAATCGAGCAAATAGATCGGGAAGGTCGCTCGCTACCGATATAGCATACTGACGATTCATACCTATAAACGGAATTCGAACTACCGGCATTGCTGCATCCAATGTCTCAAACCCATACCCCTCCCCTCCGCCGTTAGAAGCGAACAAAAATATACCTGGCGCATATGTCTCGACCTCATATTCACGATTGAATTCGACTAGCTCTTCTGCCTTCCAAAAAATAATGTAGCTATCTCCAATGAATCCTTCGCCTCCGTCGTGCGTCTTAAGGAAATTAATGTAACTCTCAGGAAGTGCGACTCCCAAGTGTGTTGACAGACCATCAACAGCCGGAATTTCAGCCGGACCATTGAGCTGCCCCTCTGTTAGATGATATTCCATAGCTATTTTCCTAAGTCTCTCTGCAATTGGTTCCACCAAGGACTTACCTGCTGCCGATGAACATCGCGAGGCAGGATAACTTTATTGGCGGAATCGGTTGCACCAACTCAACTTTTCCCTTTGAGGTGATTTCGCCACGGTACAAGCAAACCGTCCAGCAGGACTCGATCAATAACACCGTCCTCAATAGCGCCAACAAAAGTAGTATCTAACTGAAACTCAAAGGAAAGATTTTCATTTTCAGATAGTTTTTTTACGGCACCTACCAGCGCCTCTACGTCATCTAGATTTTTTGAGTCCATCTCAATAGGAAGTATGTTTGGCGGCAAAGCCGAATAAATTTCCAAAAACCCACCTACTACTTCCGCGCCACTCTCGTCTATCTCGTCAATAAAGGTTGGCGGAGTAACGCTCCATATTCTTGACGCAGCAACCTCATTCACAAGCTGCTGCACATTAGATCTAATAGACTGGTCCAAATCCTGAGCCACGTAAAAAATTAACTTTTGCTTCGCAAGCTCTAGCGGTATGGAATGCATTACTCAGCTCCTTTTTTCGAAGGGTATGCCGGGAGAGCTGACCCTGGACCGCCCGGATTATATCTAAATCCTCCTGGCATATGCGCGTCCAAATGCCGTGGGATCCCTCAGGGTCTGACCCCTATTTTTCCTATTTTTCCTATTTTTCCTATTTTTCCAAAAAATAAACCATATTTTTAAAGAACAACTTCACTGAACTCTAAAAAACTCAAACGTGGTCTGACCCCTATTTCCCTTCAAACTTGCAGCTTAATTATCAAGGATAAACAAAGTCTATACTAATTTTAACTTCAACTAAATCCAAGGTCACCTCACAGCCACTCCACGCTGGCAGCCCTCCTGTAAGTTTATTCTCAACATACCAACTACGCAGCTCTGTTAAAAGAGCTAAAATATCTGTATTGGCTCGCCCGCCTGCCGTGAACCAGGCAACGTTACCTTGTTTATCAATGTAGTCATACTCATACTCACAGCTATCTAGCTCTTGGGATAGCTGTGCACGCATTATAATTTTACATGCTCCATCGGGAGCAATCTGAAATAAAATGCTCCCAATGTCATTGTAGATATCATCATCACTACGCATCAATTTCCACCCGGTGAGTTTTTAAATACAATCTCTTTTGGACGAGCACCGCCTATTGAATACTCCACATTAAAGCTATCTGGCCGAACACTTTTACCAGAATACACAGGCTCAATCTTCACACTAACCTGTTTGCCCTCCTTAAGTGCGGACGCCCATGTATTCTCCATAGTTTTCCAAGTACCTTTATTCAAGTTTCCATTCATGGGAAGTAGGTTCAATCTCTCCCCAGGTCCGTTGAATATACTAGCAATCAAGTGCCCACCCTCGTCCCCAGTGACACCGCACTTTCCTGCCACACATTGCTGATATGTATTCCGATCATTTTTAGTCAATGAAAGATTTGACTCGACTTTCTCAACGCGGCCGAAGCCATCTGTTTGGAAGGTTTTATTCCCATCGACTTTATATACGGTATTCGGCACAGGATTATTCAGCTCTTTATTCCATGCACCTTTACCACCAGAACTAATCTCGACTTCCCGTAAAGCTTGCTCTGTTCCTTTTTCACCAGCCTCCTTTATCGGGTGGGCATACGGCATGCCAGCCTCAGCATCCGGCGAGGAAATCGAGGTGTATGGCGCCTTTGCACCCTGAATCTCATTACTGGCGCTGCTAATCAGCTTCGATGCTTCGCTGATATCGCCCCTGTTCAGAGCTTTGCGTGCCATTTTCAAGGTGCCGGAAATAATCCGTTCACCTGGAATAAGTGATGCTGCTACCTCAAGGTAATCAAGTGCACTCTCAGCCTCCGCTACGCTTTTAACTGTGCCGACAACTGGTACAAAATTTGCGCCTTCTGACAGGGCACCTTTGAGCTCTTCACGCCGCTGAGTATACATCTTGACCGAGCACGCTTGCTCACTCATGCCAGCGCAGTTTTGCTCCTTGTAGTGTTGGTTTTCTGCTTTGACGCGGTCTTCAGCCTGCTGCTCAAGTGTCTTATGTGCGGCTAATGCTTCTGCAATATCACTGAGGGAGTTGTTCTCTACCGCATTGCTTCCCGCCTTTGCCCCAGTAACCGCACCGCCCAGATCACCACCAGCTATCCCCCCAGCCAACCCTGCTGCTAGACCCGAAAGTGCAACAACCGTCTCTCTCTCCTCCTCCGTCAACTCGATTGTCTTCTTGTCCGGATACAACTGATGGGCGATGAATTCACCCGTCGCCGCTCCCGCAGCCCCCGCTCCCGCAGAGTTGCCTTGCGCCTGCGCCACCACCGCACCCAATACGGCATGCGCCATGGTGTTGAGTACAGCGTTGTCTCCGGTGGTTTTCCTGATGACTTGCGCCATGTACGGCGCCGACGCGCCCGCAATAGCGGAACCGATATCGCCGCCCACCAACCCTTGCAGTGCTGCTGTCACCGCCTGCGCTACACGTGGGTAATTGCCGCCGACCCCGTAGTCCGCCATGATCCGTTGATAAGCGTCAGTGGCAATCAGTTGTTTCTTGTAGGCATCGACGTCCTCTTTTTTGGCATCTTTTCCAGGGTCCTTGATGCCACGCTTATCAAGTTCAGCACGCGCCTCTTTATCAGCATCGATCTGGCCTTGAGTTCGAACGATGTCTACTGCCTGAGTACCAATATCCGCAATCAACTGCACCTGCCGCAGGCGCTTCTGCTCCTTTTCCTTATCGAAGATCGGGCTGATGCTGCCATTGGCGTGTTCAACATCGTGGCTCAGCGTTGCAACGTCCTGCTGCTGTTTGGCCGGGTCGCGGATGTCGAGGGTGCCGTTGGAAATGGCCGATGACGTGGTGCCGCTGTCACTGTCGCCATGATTGAACGCGATCAAGCTGCCGGAGGGCATATTGCTGATGAAGGCGTTCGCGCCGCTTGCGCCACTGCTGACGCTGGCGCTCTGCAACTGGCTTGTGTAGTCGGCTTTGTTCTTTAAAACGCTCCAGCCGAGGGTGCCGGTGCTCAGGCGGTTTTTGTCCGCTGTTGCAGTGCTGGCGATCACGCTGCCATCGAGTTGCGTGTGGTTGCCCACATCAATCTGGTAGCCGCCCTTACCGCCGAACAGGCCGGTTTGCTCCTGCACACTCTTATAGTTGGAGTCGATCTTGCTCTTGCTGATGCTGAGCGAACCACTGCCCGTCATGGTGCCAAACGTGAAACTTGCGCCACCGCTGACATCGGTTTGTTTGGACTTGTAGTCATCAGTGTCTTGCAGGCTTTGCAGCGTAAGATCGCGGCCTACCGCGGCCTTGATCTGGTCTGCACTGACCTGCGCACCTTTGATGACGGTGTCTCGCCCACTGATCAGGCTGACTTGCTTGCCCGCATCCAGCGTCGTTTCCGTCCAGGTTGTGCCATTGCCCTTTTCGCTGCCGGTGCCCTTGTTCGCATTAGCAAAAATACTCAGGCCTGCACCACTGGAACCAAACCCGAGGCTAACGCCTACGGCCCCGCCGCCACTGCTGTTCTTGCCATCGAGTTTTTGTGTGTTGGCGGCTGCTTCCAGGCGGATATCACGCTCTGCTGCCAACAGCATTTCATTGCCGGCCTGCAGCTTGCTGCCCTGAACGCGGATGTCTCCATCTGCGCCAGGCGTGCCGTTACCGGCGGCTACAATACTGAGGTTATTGCCACTGGTGAGGCTGCTACCTTGGCTTGCTGTCTGCTCCTGGGTCTGTTTGGAGCTGGATTTTTGCGAGCCGAGCGAGATGGCGATGCCGACAAATTCCCCGGCGTTAGCGCCGGTCATGCCGCCATTCTGCTGCGCCGCTTGCCACGCCTGCACCCCCGTCAAACCCGCCTTCACACCCTGCAGCGCCGAGAGGCGGCCGTCGTCCTCGTTCCTGGCTTGCTTGGCGGTCTTATAAGCGGAGTCCACCGCACTGCCCAAGGTGCCGGACAACGCCAGGGTCAAACCACTGGTTTTGCTCTTGGAGGTCTGCTCGCTACGGTTGTTGTTCTCGGAAGCCAGGATGCTGACATTTTGCCCAACCAGGCTGATGTCCTTACCGGCAACCACATCAGAACCGCGAATGGTCAGGTCTTTGCCAGCCTGGATATCCACACTGCCCAGCACACTGCCGATGTTGCTGGCCCGGGTGGTTTCGGTGCTGCTGGTGAAGGTGTTCTGGTTGCTGCTTGAACCCAACGTAACGCCGATGCCGCCGCTGCTCATCAAGCCCGATTTTTTGGTCGAAGACGAATGGCTTTGTTCAAAGGTTTCCGTTGCCCCATCAATCACCACATTGCGCCCGGCAATCAGGCTGGTGGCGTTGGTGGAAACCACGTCGCTGGCGGTAGTGCCGATGTCACGGCCAGCACGCACGACCACGGTATCAGCGCTGATGGAAGAACCCTGCTGGCTGATCTGGTTACTGCTGTCGATGCGCGTTTTCTGGCTGCTGGACAGCAACCCTTTGCTGGTTTTGGTTTTGCGGTAATAACTGTAGTCGCTGTCTTGCGCGGCGTTCAGCGCCAGGTCATTGCCTGCGTACAGGTAGGCTTCCTTGCCGGCACTCGCACGGCTGGCGCTGACCACCAGGTCGTTGCCGGCACTCAGGGAGAGGTTCTCACCGGCAACCAGCGATGTGCCCACTTGCTGAACGTGGTCTTCCTGGCTGGTCACCTTCTTGGAATTAAACGCCGAATGCTGTTCATTTGCCGCCGACGCCAGGTTCACATTGCCCTTGGCCGCCAGCGCCAGATCACGCGTGGCATTCAACTGGCTGCCGATGGCGCTGATGTCCCGCGCAGCCACCACCTGGAAGTCGCGACCGGCCTCGATCACGGTGCCGTACTGGTTTGCGCTGCTGCTGCGCATGTAGGTGCTGACGGCATTGGCGTTGCGTTGTTCGGCGGTGGCCAGGTTCACGTCGCGCCCGGCTTGAACGCCCAGGTCGGCGCCGCTTTTGAAGGCGCCGCCGGTGCTGTTGACGTCGCGCCCGGCTTGCAGGGTGAGGGTGTTGGCGGCTTCGATGCGGGCGGCGTTGTCGACAAAGTCGGTGCGCTCGGTGCGGTAGCCGCTGCTGCTCTGGTGGCTGGTGACGGTGCGTTCGTTGAGCACATCGCCATTCACTGCGCTCACGCTGACGTCGCGCCCGGCGATGATGCCGCCGGCGCGGTTGGTGAGGGTGTTGCCCGCGAGCAGGTCGAGGCGGTTGCCCGCTTGCACGAGGCCGCTGTTGACCATGTTGCGCCCGGCGCTGGCGGCGAGGTTGTTGGTGGCGCGCAGGGTGCCGACGTTGTTGAGGTCGGTGCCGCTGACCAGGTTCAGGTCGCTGCCGGTGATAAGTGCGCCGTTGGGCGCCAGGCGGTTGTTGGCCTGGGCCAGGTAGAGCACGGGCACCAGCACTTGTTGGCCGGCGACGGTGGCGTTTTCCATCCACACGATGTCGTGGGTCAGGGCCGCGACTTGCTCGGCGGTGAGGCTCACGCCTACGGCCAGGTTAAGCGCCTGTTTGGTGCCGATGGCGTTGTCCATCAGGTACTTGAACATTGCTGTGTCGCTGGTCTGGCCATCGATGAAGCGCTGGCCGGTACGGGCGATCACGGCTTGCTGGATCAGGCGCTGTTCATACAGGCCGTCACCCAGGCGCTTTTGTGCCTGGTCCGGGTCGTAGCCCAGTTTGGACAGCATGTAATCGGAGCTTAAGAACTGGCTGAGGTTGGTCAGCAGCGGGTTGGTTTCGATCAGGTATTTCTGTGGGTTGGAGACGAACTGGCTGTCTGGCAGGCCTTGCACGCGGTTGATAACCACGCCGTCGGCCGAGGTGCCGCTGCCGGGTACGACCGGGCCGGTAACCGGCGTGCGGTCTACGCTGCCGCCGCCCAAGGTCCAGCCTTGCGGGCCGGTGCTGGCTGGCGCGCTGGCGCTTTGGCCACTGAGGCGGAATAGCCCGCCTTGGCCGGTAGGCAAGGTGAAGCCGGGCAGGCTCAGCGGGTTGATCTGCTGTTGGGCCAGGTCCGGCGGCAGTTGCTGGTTGAGCGTGACGCGTGTCGAGTAACCGGCTGCGCCACTGGCACCGGTGGCGTCGGTGGTGGTTTTGGCGCCCGCACCGATGTAGCTATAGCCCAGGCGTACCACGCTGTTGTCGATACCGGCTTGTGCCTTTACGTCTACCGCGCCGCCCGCCTGAATCACGGCGGCGTAGCGCTGGTCATCGCTGGCGATTTTGGTGACTTTGCCGAACTGGGTGCGCTCGATCTCCATCATGCCGATGAAGTTGGCCACGGTGGCTTCAAGGCCGCCGAGGTCATTGGGGTTGTAACCGGCGCTTTTGTACCAGTATTTGTTGGTGAGTGCGGCGGCGGCGCCGAACCAGCCTTCAGGGTGCTTGGTGCGCTTTGACGTGAAAAGACGATAAGTCTCGGTCTCGCCGGTTTCGATGCCGGTGTTGACCAGGTTGTTCAGGCGCGCAGTGAAGTTACCTCCAGCCGCGATCGAGCTGCTGCTGTTGAGCAGGTCGCCGCCGGCCAAGGTCATGTTGCCGCCGGCGGTGATGCTTGAACCGGCACTGGCAGCGGTGACTTCCAGTTTGTCGCGGGTCACCAACTCCCACACGTAGTTACGCGGGGTGCCGCCCGCATGGCAGTCACCGGCGTTGACGTACTCAATGCAGGTGCCTTCGGTGGCCGAGGCGGTGTAGACGCCCGCATCGTTGACGTCGAGTACCGCCCGCTGGTTTTTGATCGAGTTGGCGGACAGGCTGAGGTTGCCGTCACTCTGAATCGTGGATGAGCTGTTGAGGATGCTGCTGGCCAGGCCGCCCTTGCCGTCGCGGTCGACGCTGAGGTTGCCCAGGCTGTAGACGTCGGCGTAGCTGTTGTTCAGCGCGTCCACACGCAGGCTCATGTCGCCACCGCTGAAGATCAGGCCGTGGTCATTGAGCAAGGCGCCGGTGGTGGCGACCAGTCGTTGGCCGCTGCCCAGGGTCGCGTAGTTGTTGAGTGTGCCGGCGTTGACCACCAGGTCGGTGGCGGCGGTGAGGCGCCCACGGTTGTTGAGTGTGCCGGCGATGTTGGCGGTAGTAACCCCGCCGCCGGCAATGCTGGCCGTGTCGCTCAAGTTGGCCTGTGCGGCGCTGAGGTTGAGGTTGCCCAGGCTGCTGATGCGCCCGCTGCTGTTGAGCGCGCCGCTCAAGGTCAGGTCGAGCGCGCCGTCGCTGGCGATCAGGCCGTGGGTGGTCCAGTTGGCACCATTGCCGACAAAGCGCCGGGCGCCGAGCAGTTGGCCGGTGGCGGTCTGGTCAAGGGTATCGACGTTGACCGTGAGTTGCCCGGCCTGGATCACGCTGCTGTTGGTCCAGTTGCCCTGGGTGATGGTCAGGTCACCACGGGTGACCAGGCTGCCGCCCACGTCGTTGAGGTTGGCCGGGGCAATACCGAAATTGCCGGTGCCCACGTGCAGTACGTTGCCGCCCAGGTTCTGGAAGCTGCCGGCGTTGAGGGTCAGGTCGTTGTTGGCGGTTTCCACCACGCCGTTGCGGTTGTCGAACAGGCCGCCGATGGCGAATTCGGTGGTGCCCGCCGTGCCCAGCGCACGCAGGCGCCCGGTCTGGTTATCGAGGCTGGCCGCACGCACCTTCAGGGTGCTTTCGCTTTCGATGATGCCGAGGCGGTTGTTGAGTGCGCCGCTCAGGTCCAGGTCGATCTGTTGGCCGGCGATCTGGCCGTCGTTGTCGCCGCTGTTATCGAAGTCATGCCCGACCACGCGCATCAGGCCTTTGGCATACAGCCCGCCGTTGTGATTGTCGAAATTGCCGGTGGTGACCAGTGCGTTGCCACCCTGCGCCGCGATGCGCCCGCCATAGTTGTCTACGCTGCCGGCTTGCAGGTTGAGGCTTTGCCCCTGCATCACGCCGCCCTGGCGGTTGTTGTTGAGGTCGTAACCGTTACGCAGCACGCCGACCACTTGGGTTTGCAGTGCGGCCTTGAGGCTGGCGAGGGTGCCGCCACGGTTGTCGAGGCTGGCCGCGTTGATATTCAGGTCACCGGCCTGGGCGATCAGTTTGCCGCTCTGGTTGTCCAGCGTGTCGGCCACGTTGGCGGTCATGCCGCCCTGGCTTTGCACGGTGCCTTTGCCATTGTCCAAGCGGTTGGCGGTGAGCAGCAGGTCGGCGTTCTGGCTGTAGATCAAGCCGTCGTTGCCGTTCTGCACCAGGCCGCTGGCGGTGAGGCTCAAGCGCTCGTTGGCGGCCAGGGTGCCACGGTTGCGGTTATCCAGGCCGCCGGTCAGCAGGGTCAACAGGCCTTGGCTGGCAATCTGGCCGCCTTGGTTGTTGATCTGCGCCGCGCGGCTGATCAGCAGCGGGCCGCCGCTGGCCAGTTTGCCGTTGGTGTTGGTCAGGGTCGCGAGCAGGTCGAGGGTGGTGGCGGTGCCGCCACTGATGCTGCCGGCGCTGTTGTCCAGGTTTTGCGTAGTCAGGCTCAGGGCCGCGCCGCTGTCGATCACGCCGCCCTGGGCGTTGTTGAGCAAACCGCCGACGGTAAGCGTCTGCCCGGCCGCGCTGGAAAGTACGCCTTTGTTGCTGTTGTCCAGTTCGCCAGCATTAACGGTCAGCGCTTTCTGGCTCACCAGTGCGCCGCCCGCGCTGTTGAGCAGGTTGGCGGTCAGCGTGGCATTAAGGTCGCCGTAACGGCTCGACAAGGTGCCGCTGTTGCGGTTGTCGAGGTTCGCGCCGCTGACGGTGAGGCCCTGCCAGCCGGACATCAGGCCATTCTGGTTGATAAGGTTTTCGGCATTGAGCACCAGCAGGTTATTGCTGATCAGCTTGCCGTTGCTGTTGTTCAACGTGCGGCCACTGAGGTTCAGGGTTTGCGCGCTGGAGAGTTCGCCACCCTGGTTGCTGAGGTCACGCAGGTGGTTGATGGAGAGGTTGCCGGCGGTGGTGATCAGGCCACCGGTGTTGTTCAGGTCGCCGGTGGCGGTGCCGAAGTCCAGGGCAATCGCGTTGCCCAGCAGCGAGCCGTTCTGGTTGTCCAGCGCGGCGCTGTTGAGCGTCAGCGTATTGCTCGCGTTGAGCAGGCCTTGGTCGCGGTTGGTCAGGCGGCCAGCCACGTTGAGCAGCGTGTCGCCACGGCTGGTGAGGGTGCCGCCACTGTTGTCGAGGTCGGTGGCCTGGGCGTCAACCGAGGCGGCGGCAATCAGGCCTTTGACGTTGGCCAGGGCCTGGCCGATGCGCAGGCTCAGTGCGGCGTTGCTCAGCAGTTTGCCGCTGCTGTTGTCGAGGTTGTCGGCGGTGAGTGTGAACGCCTGGCTGCTGGAGATTTCGCCGCCCTGGTTATGCACGTTCTTGAGGTTGTTGAGCATCAGCAACGGCGCGTTGATCAGCCCGCCCTGGTTGTTGAACTCGCCACGGTGCAGGTCCAGCGTCAGCGCCTCGGCGCTGGTGATCTGGCCGCCTTGCTGGTTGTTCAGGTCGGCGGTGCCGAGGGCCAGGGCCTGGCGCGCACTCAGGGTGCCGTTCTGGCTGTTGTCGACGCTTGCGGCGTTGAGTATCAGGCTGCCATCGGTGACCAGCCGCCCGCCTCGGTTGTCCACCGCGCCGAGTGCGCTGAGCGTCAGCGGGCCGGCGCTGGAGAGCGTGCCGCCGCCGTTGGCCAGCGTGCGCGCGGTGATGCTCAGCAGCCCTTCGCTGCTGATCAAACCCTGGTTGCGGTTGAGCAGTTGGTCGACATTCAAACCTGCGCCGCCACCGGCAATCAGCAACCCGCCGTCGCTGTTATCCAGTTGCGTAGCGGTCACCACAACGCCCGAACGGCTGGACAGCTCGCCGTTGCGGTTGTCGATATTGACGACATTGGCCTGCACACCACCCACGCCTGCAACCAAGCCTTTTTGGCGGTTGTCGAGGCTATTACCGGCCACGCTCACCGTGCCTTGGCTGGTGACCAACCCGGCTTGGTTGTTGAGGCTGCCGACGTTGAGGATCAGCGCATTGCCCGCCGTGATGAGGCCTGCGACGTTATCGAGGGTCGCGACTGTGAGCGCTGCGGTGTCGAGGCTTGAGAGTTCACCGCCCTGGTTATGCACCTCACCGACGACGGCGGTCAGCGGCCCGTTGCTGGTGACCAACCCACCTTGGGTGTTCTGCAGGCGATCGGCCGTGATGGCCAGGCCGCCGTTGCTGAGAATGCGGCCTTTGTTCTGGTTGTCGACCGTGGCGGCGGTAATTTGGGTGTGTTGTTTGGCACCCAGTGTACCGCCCTGGTTGTTCAGCGCTTGGGCATCCACGCTCAACGCGCGGCTGGCAATCACACTGGCGCCGGTGTTGGTGACGGCCTTGCCGCGCAGGCTCACGTCGCCCGTGGCGTTGCGAGTGTTGTCGGCGTTGACGCCGGCTTCGATGATGTCGCCATTGGTCAGCGTGCCGCCACTGGACAGCGCAATGCGGTCACGGGCAGCCAGGCTCTGGCGGTTGGTTAGGTCGCCCTGGGTGTTCACGTTAAGGGCTGTACCGGCGTACACCGGCCCTTTGGCGTCCAGGCTTGCGGCGTTGATGTTGACCGCGCCGCTGGCGGCAGTTTGCGCCATGCTCAAATGCCCATTGGCATCGAGTTGGATATCACCACCACTGGCCGCCAGCGTGCCGTCGAGTTTCACGCCCACACCGGCTTCGGTGCCCACCAGTTTAATTGCGCCGGCGTACATGCCGCCCAAGGCGCTGGAGTCGATGGCCAGCTCGGGTTTGGTGCTGCCGTCGTCGGCACGGGCGGTGGCTTTCAGGCTTTTGGCATCGACGTCGTTGCGCCCGGCGATAACGGCCAGTTCGCGGGCGTTGATTTGCGCGTTGATCTTGGCCGAGCGGGTAATGATTTCGAAGCGGTCGACGTTGCTGGCGTTCAGGCCTTCGCCGTCGATGGTCACGGCGCCGCCGTCAACCTGGTAGTGGTCCAGGCGACCGACGTTGTCCATCATCGGCTTGCCGGTGGTCAGGGTCACGTTGGGCGTGTTGATAAACCCGCAGCCGCTGCACGTGATGCCGTAAGGGTTGGCGACGATCACCTTGGCCGACTGCCCCGCCACTTCGGTGTAACCGCGCAGCTGGCTCGGGCTGCCGCCGTTGACTTCGTTGAGGATAACGTTCGCCGCGCCGCCCTTGAGGTTGGGGTTGCCGACGATGTAACCGCCCAGTTGGGTGTTCTGCACCGCGCCGGTGGCATTGTTGAGGATCACGCCGTTGGGGCCGACGTTGTAGTCCTTGAACTGGTTGTGGGACAAGCCACTGCCATTGGGTGTGGCGATGTTCACCACCGGCACGCCATTGCCGGCCTGGCCGACGCTGGTGGCCGGGTTGCTCACCACAATGCCTTCGGCCTGGGCCAGCAACGGTTGCCAGAACAGCGCGTTGGCCAGGATCAGCACCAGGCCGCGCTTGGGCAGGCCGAAGAACGCGTCGCGGCGCTTCAGGGCAGCAGAAGGTTGGCGGGCCAGAAAGGCAAAGTGGCGAACATCCATGGTCAAATTCTCGTTGCAGCGGGGCGTTGAATTACAGGAAGAAATCCATGCGGAAGTAGATCGGCGCTTCACGCTCCGTTACCACTCCAGGTCTTTCTAACGAGTGGGCAAAGGTCACACTGGTGTTGACGTATTTGCCACGGGCGAACAGCTCCACGGAGTTGCTTGAAACGCGGCCGTGGTTGTCGCCGTTGTAACGGTCGTTGCGGATCACGCCTTGGTCGTAACCGAGGCTGGTGCCGTATTCGGCGAAGGCCGGGCGCAGCCATTCCAAGGTGACCGGGCGCGCCCAGCGCACTTCGTTGCGCCAGTAGCCGCCGCTGTCGCCAGACAGTTGCTGGTCCTTCAAACCGCGCACCGACGACGAGCCGCCGAGGCTGATGCGCTGCGGCGAGAACAGCACGTCTTCACTGCGTTGGCCGGTGGCCAGGCTGGTGAAGCTGAACGACTCGCCCCACAGGCGAAACGGCTGCAAATAGCTGACCGTGGCGGTGTATTTGCGGTAATCCGGGGTGGGCGTGAGGTTGCCGAACTGGTCGCGGTGCTGGTCATTGCGCTGGGCGTCAAAGGCGCCGATGCCGTTCTGCACACCCAGGTCGATGTTGACGAAGGCATTGCCGATGCGCCGTCCGTGGTTGATACCAAACTGCAACTCACTGAGGCGGTTGCTGCTGATTTCGAGCTGGGCGTCGTTGATGTAGTTGTTGGTGCGCAGGTGAGCCAGGCCGACGTTCAGCGAGGTTTTGCTGACGTCATCGCGGTGGATCACACGTTCGGCGCGCAACTGGTGGTTCTGGTTGTCGCCCGACTGCTTGAACTTGAAGGTGTCGGTGTAACCCAGCGCGCGATAATCGCTCTCGCTGTAGGTGTAAGTGAAGTTCCACCAGCCCCACGGCACGTTGTAGTAGAGCATGGTGTTTTTCGAGGTTTTCTGATGGTCGCTGATGGCGTCGTGGCCGCCGCGCAGCACCAGTTGGTCAGCCAGGCCGAGCGGGCTGTCCCACTCCAGGCCCGCGCCCCATTGTTGCTCGCCGGTGCTGCGTTGCCCGTCGTTGTTGCGCGACAGGCTAGCGCGCCAGGGCTTTTGCGGGGTGTTCTTGACCACCACGTCGCTGCCGCCCACTTGCTTGCCGGGGGTCAGCTCCATTTGCGCCTGTTTGGACGGCAACCGGTTGAGCTGGTCCACCAGTTGCTCGACTTCGCGCAGGTTCAGCGCCTCGCCGACCTTGCCGGGAAACGCCATGGCCAGTTCACGCTCAGTGACGGTGCTGCCTTCGGCGCTGCGCACGGCTTCGAGTTTGCCTTCGACCACCAACACCTGCAGATGGCCGCTGGAAAGGTCTTGCTGCGGCAAGTAGGCGCGGCTGGTGACGCGGCCTTTGGCGATGTAATAGTCGGTGATGACCTTGAGCAGCTCATTGAGCTGCGAGACGCCCAGGCATTGGCCCATATAGGGTTTGAGCAGCAGCGTGCGGTCGCCGGCAGGCAGGCTGTCGGCGCCTTTGAGTTCGATGTCTTTGATCGGGAAGCAACGGGTGTCGGCAGGCGTGGCCGGTGCCTGGGGCTTGGCCTCTTTGCCGGGCAGGTCCTGAAGCTCTTGCAGGCGCCGGCTTTGCTCTTCGAGCAGGCGGTTCTGCCGATCGCGGATCAGGTCTTGATCCCCAGGCGTGGGGGCGGCGATGGCCGTGCTCATGCTCAGGCAGGCGAGCATGAAAGTGCACAACAAGTACCGAGTCCGTGGCAATAAAAAAGACATGTTCGATCCATCGAAAATCAAGGGGCGGCAAACTACCATCGAACTAGCGCTGCCCCAAAAAACGGGGACAGTTGCACATTCGTACTTATTACATCCGCAACACATTGATTATTAACAACAAAAAATTATCAAACAGAGATAGCGTCGGTCGTTAGAACTTTTATTCCGACCAGCGGCAACTCTTTTGATAGTAATTCGGCAAACAACCAAGAGAAGGCCATTATTTAGCCATCAACTAGTTGCCGAGTTAGGTTAGTGCAGGGGAATAGCGAAAAGTTCGCGGTTGTTTTGTGAATTGGATCCCATTTATCGGATTACTGCCTCAGGATCGTTCCCACGCTCTGCGTGGGAATGCCGCCTCGGACGCTCCGCGTCCCGGTGACATCAGCCCTAGGGTGACGCGGAGCGTCACGGGATGCATTCCCACGCGGAGCGTGGGAACGATCTTTTTGGTGCTTTGGAATTTCTAGCCGGCGTCTTTGCCTTTTTCCGCGCCGGGCACCAGGGTCAGGCCGGGGCGCTCCACGTCGCGGGACACGTGCGCCTTCACATCCTCCACGCCGCCGTCTTCGTCGTTGTGGATCACCAGCACACCCGGCTTGCGAAACTGCTCCAGGTGGCCGTCGCCCAAATTGAAACTCTCACTCAGGTGTTTGTCGCTCAGCGCATTGGCCTCGGCGCGGCGCTGGGCGAATTTGCGCCCACGGCGTTGTTGATAGCGCGCCCAACTGATCAGGATGACCGCGTTGAACAAGGCGATCCACAGGTAGATCTGCAAGGTGTTGAGCGCCGCAAATATGGGCGCCTCGATTCGCGGGCCGCCGTGGGTTTCCAACATGGCGCCGATGCCACGCGCGAGCAGCCAGATCAGCCCGCCCCACGCCAGCAGCGTCAGCAGCACGTCGATGATCCACATCACGGTGTTTTGGCGAGTTCTGACCAGCTTCATGGTCACGCCTCCTCTTCACTGGGTTTGATGCCGCGGTCCGGGCTGACCCAGCGCGCGCGTTTCTGGTGCTGGTTGAACAGCACTTTGGGAAAACTCACCAGGGTGGTGAACAGGCTGACCAGCCAGAACACCATCGGGTACCACACGGTCCAGAACAGGGTCTTCCACAGGTCCTTCTCATAGCGCCGATCGATCAGGATGCTCACCGCAAATTGCAGCAGACACACCATCGCCAGTACCAGGCCGGTAAAGGCCGGTGGCACCAGGGAGTCCACGGCAATCGCCTGGGGCAGTACCACGAACTTGCCCACACCCCAGAAGATCACCGACAGCAGGAAGGTAAAGGCCCAGCCGGTGGACAGGCAGTATTCGAACAGCAGTGGCCACAGGTAGCGATGGCGCCATTGCCAGATACCTCGGATGTTCTTGAACAGCACCTCGGCGCCGCCCTGGGCCCAGCGCAGGCGCTGTTTCCACAGGCCGCCGACGGTTTCGGGCATGAGGATCCAGCACAGGGCACGGGGCTCGTAGAAGATCGCCCAGTGGTCCAATTGCAGCTTCCAGCTCACGTCGATGTCTTCGGTGATCATGTCGGTGGACCAGTAGTCGATGCGGTCCAGCGCTTTCTTGCGAAACGCCACTACCACACCCGACACCGTGAAGATCCGCCCGAACACGCGCTGGGTACGCTTGATCAAGCCGATGATCGAGGAGAACTCGCCCACCTGCACCCGGCCGATCAAGGTCGAACGCGTGCGGATGCGTGGGTTGCCGGTCACGGCGCCCAGGCGCGGGTTGTCGAGCATCGGCGCGACCATGTAGGCCGCTGCGTTTTTGTCGAGCAAGGCATCGCCGTCGATGCACACCAGGTACTCACTGCGCGCCGCCACGGCACCCATGCGCAAGGCCACAGCCTTGCCTTGGTTCTGCGCCAGGTGCAACACGCGCAGGCGCGGGTTTTCCAGGGCCAGGGCGTCGAGCACGGCGGCGGTGTTGTCGCTGGAACCGTCGTTGACGGCGATGACTTCAACGTTCGGGTACAACTGGCCGAGTGCGGCATGAATGGTGTCGGCGGCGTTATCACCTTCGTTGTAGCAAGGGATGATGATCGAGATCAGCGGGTTGCCGGCCAGGGTCGGTGCCGGCGTGTCTTCCTTCCACGGCCAATGCCGCTCCCAATGCAGCCAGAAGTACAGGCCGCCGGCGATCCACAGCGCCGACATGAACAGCGGGTAGAAAAACACGAAGTCCATCAGGAACTGCCCGGTAACCAGGAAGATCAGGCCCAGGGGCACACCCAATACCAACGCCAACACGAGTAAAGCCAGGATTCTGTCGAACATGATCAAGGGTTCCACTGGTTGGAAAGGGCCGGGCGAACTGTCTTCAGGTCCGGCGAGTTTTCCAGGAAGTTATCCGGGTAGTAGCCAAAGCTCTTGACCCCCTGGCGTTTGAGTACGCCCATCCATTCAGCCATTTGCGCGCCATTGATATCCGGCGCTGCTTTGGTCCGCCAGTCTTTGGCTTGCAGCTCGAACACGGTTTTTTCCAGCGCGCCGGGGCGTGCCTTGACCGTGGCGACGAGTTTTTCCAGCCAGGCATTGGAGGTTTTCAGCTCCTGGCCTTCCATCAACGGCATGGCCATGGGCGCGGTCCAGTCGTAGGCCTGGAGGAAGTCATCGAGGTTCTGCGCAAACCAGGCTTCGCTGGCCGGGTTGAGCATCGGCTCGGCAAAGATATTGCGTGCGGTCTGCACCTGCGGGCCACCGATGGCGCGGACCTTGGCGGTCAGCTCGTTGGTGAAGTCGATCAGGTAGCGGCTCTTGAAGCGCGTCCAGCGTTGCATCACTGCCGGGTCTGCGCGCAGTGCAGCAATGCTGCCCGGCAGGCCGTTGGCGGCATAAGCCTTGAGCGCAGCGGGGCTGGCGTCTTCGAAGTCGGAAAGCACAGCGTCGTCGTGGTACAGCACACCGTCGATGGCATTGTTGCGGGCCAGGTCTTCATAGATCTCGCCGATGATCTTGCGCACCTGCGGGTCGAACGGCGACAAACGCTTGTATTGGTCCGGGTCGGTGGCGACCTGGCCGGTTTGCGGGTCCCAGCGAGTCACACGCGGCAACTTGGCGTCGAGGGCGAAACTCAGCACCGGCATCCAGGCGTACACCGCCGCGTGGGCACGGGTATGCAGCTGCCAGGAGACGCGGTTGAACAGGTCGGCGCGCACCGGCAAATGGCGGTTGGGGAAGTACAGCGAATGCACCAGGCCGTCGCCTTTGGGGTCGGCAAAAGCTTGCAGGAACACGGTGCCCGCGCCCATGTCGACCACCCGTTGTACCAACTGGTCGAGGTTGCGCGCTTGTTGGGCCGGGTCGGGATCGTAAACGTTGTCCAGGTCCACGTGCAGCACGCGCAGCGGTGCCTGGGTTTGCACGGCCACCATGCTGTTGGCGAAGTGTTCGCCGTCCGGGTCCGAGGCCACCAAAAAGCGCGGGCTGTTCATCAGGTTGCCGAGGCTGTCGAGGCCGTCTTCCAGGGTCAGCGCCATCTGGTAGCCCTGCTCGCCGACAATCGCCAGCGAGGTGCCCTTGGCGGCGCCGTAAGGCCACACCCACACCCGAGGCGCCTTGCCGGTCACGCTGCGGATCTTGTTGGTGATCGCCGCGACATCTGCCCGCATGCGCGCATCGAATTTGGCCGAGTCTTCATAACGCCCGGTGGCCGGGTCAAAGCGCAGGCTGGTCGCCGCCGGCTCCAGGTTGCCCTGGGGGTTGGCCAAAATCCCTTTGTGGTTGTTGTCGGTGTGCGCGGCGATTTCCACCAGGCCCGACTGCGACACTTCACGAATCTGCTGCCAGGTGAGGAATTCCCCACGTGGGCGCGGCGAGCCGGCGAAGTCCACCGGTTGGTTGAGCGGCGTGTCGATCCAATACCCCACCGGCGCCAGCAAGGCCGGCCAGCGATAGGCGCGCAGAATCGGCATCACGCGGGTGTAGAAGCTCGAATAGCCGTCATCGAAGCTGAGCATGATGGCTTTGGGCGGCAACTCGGGGCCGCCGTTGCGGGCCGCCAGGATCTGGTCGACGCTGACCGCCTGGTAGCCGTTCTCACGCAACCACGCCAGCTGTTCGATCAAGCGCTCGGTGCGCACCGCCACCACCGCCTGGTCGGGGTCGCGATCCTCGACGTCGTGGTAGGCGATGCCCAGGAAATGGTTTTTCGGCCACGGCGCTTCGTTGGCCGCTATCGGCCGCTCGGCGGGTGGAGTGAAAGGCGCGGGTTGCTGGGCGCAGGCACTGGCCAGCATTACACCCAGGACCAACAGGCAACGGCAAAGGACGGTCATGGTCAGGCTCTTTTAGAAACGGTAAGTGAGGTCGACGAGCAAGCGCAGATCGCGTTCGCGATCACCGTCATAAGGTCGGCTGATCAGGCTCAGGTTGGCGCCCACGTCGAGTACATCGTTCCAGCGAAAACGTTGGCCATAGCCGATCAAACCGACGCCACCGGTGGAGTAATCCCGTTGGCTGTACGTACCTGCACCGAGCTGGAACTGCTGACTCCACTGAGTCTCGTAGCGGTGATAAAGCACATGATTGACCGTGACCGTGGGCAACACGGTGAAGTCGGATTTGGGGTTGAAGTACACCGTGTCTTCTTTGCTGTTGTGGCTGGTGCCGACTTCCAGGCCCAGGTCGACCTGCACGCCGGGCGCGCTGTAGATGCCCTCGCGGCCGGTGAGTACCGCTTCGAAGCGGTTGTTGCCATCGCTGAAATGCGACGGGCTCAGGGCCAGTTTCCACTCGCGGCTTTCATTCGCACGCCAGCGGATAAAACCACTGCCGCCGTTGGCGGTGACATCGGCATTCAACGCCCGCAGCGGCGTGGTGGTGAGCAGGTAGCCAAGGCTGCCGCCGTACTGCCAGTTGTCGTTGATGTCGCGGGCAATCGACACGGCCGCGCCCTGCTTGGAGCCGTAGCCATAGGAATGGTTGGAGACTTCGGCTTCCAGGGTCATGTCGCGGGTGCGGCGCTCCACTCCGACGCGCTGCCAACGGTGTTGGCCGGTGCCTTCGCTGAAGTCGGCGGTGGCGTAGCCGGCGCCGGCGAACAGGCGCCAGTCTTCGTCGATGGGCGGGGTGTAGAGCACGCTTTCGATGCCCCAATCACGGCTGCCGGCCACTGCGCCGGCGTCGTTGTTATTGCCGCCGCCGTAGCTTTTACCGGTGTAGGCTTCCACGCGCAGCTCGGCCATGTCGTGTACATCGCGCAGGCGGCTCAGGCGCTGCACTTGGCGGCTGTCCGGGTTACGGGCGAGCACGTCATCGGTGAGCACGTCCATTTGCCGCCATTCCTGCAGGTCCATGGCGGTGTAGGCCTGGCTGACTTCCAGGCCAATGTCCCGTGGGGTCTGGGCTTCGGTTTCCTTGAGGATGCCCTCGGCGCGGCGTGGCAGGTCGCGGGCGCGGTACATGTCGGCCTGGGCCAGGCGCAGGCCGACATTGCCGGGGGCCTTGGCCACCAACGCGTCCAGCCCGGCTTCGCTGCCCGGCAGGTCGCCGCCATAGACGCCGGCCTGGGCCGACAGCTGTTGCGCGTCCATCCAGGCGTCGTTGGGGTTACCGATGGGCAAGCCCTTGAGTTCGACCCGAGGTTTCTGGCTGTTGGCGAGGCTGTTGGCAACTTCGCGCGCATCGGCGCCTTTGTCGCTTTCCTGCAAGGTGTAGAACAGGGCCGTGGTGTCTTCAACCCGGTCATCGGGCTCGGCATCGGCAGCGCTGATCACCTGGCGGTACAACGGCTCGGCTTTTTCCGGCAGGCGCTGGTCGAGGTAAGACGCGGCGACCCAACGCAGGGCATAGGTCGGCAACTGCACGCCCTCGCCCTTGAGGGTTTCGTAGTCGCGGATCACATCGGCGGTGCGTGCTCGCGCCTTGAGGGCACCCAGGCGGTCGATGCGCCAGCGCACCACGTCGTCATGAGCGCTGGCGTCCGGGGTCCAGCGCGTGAGCAGTTTGTCGTAGTCATTGAGGGCGCGGTCGGCAACCACGTAGCGTTCTTTTTCGGTACGGGTGGCGAACTCGGCCATGCGCACGCGCTCGGCGGCGAGGTCACCTTCGAGACGGCGCTGGGTCACCGCGTCGAGTAGGCCCGGGTGTTTGGCCGACAAACGCAGCGCTGGCTCCGGCAGGCGGGCCTTTTGCAGGGCGACGATGTATTCGCGAACCACTTCAGGTTTGTCACCGCCGCGGGTAAAGGCTTGATCGAACTCAAACAACGCGTCGTAGTTCAAGCCTGCGCGGGTCAGCGCATAACCCAGGGCCATGCGGCGGTTGGGATCATTGGGTTGCGCCGCCACCAGTGCGCGCAAGCGCTGCACGGCCGTGCTGGCCTGGCCGCCGTCGGCCTGGGTCAGCGCCTGACCCAGCTGCAGGTCGACATTACCCGGCTCACGCACCAGCGCTTGCTGATAAACCGCCATAGCCTGCGGCCACTGCTTCTGGTTGCGATAAGTACGCGCCACCGTGGCCAGCGCCTGGGTGGTGAGGTTGCGATTTTTGCCCTGGGCCTCGTACACCTTCAGCACTTCGGCGTCCTGCCCTGCCCAACCGGCAATCACCAGGTGATCACTGATCTGGCCGGGAGTCTGGCGTTCAGGCGGCAGTTGGCGCAACTGGGTCAACGCAGGGGTGAAGTTGCCGTTACGCGCCTGGATAATCAGCGCGTCATAGGCTGAGTCGGCGAAGGCAAGGCTGGGCGTCAGCAATTGGCTGCATAAGGCGGCCCCAATGAGCAGACGCAAGCGGCCTGAAGCACTGATGGGTAGTGTTCGCAGCATATCGTGAGCTTCCTTACACACGGAAAGCTGTAACGATAGGTGGTCCTGAGCGAAACGCATCAGGGTGCCGGCGTCTCGGGACCCGGCCTAGCTTTCCTGAAGGAACTATCCCTTAGGAATGTAGGAATATGTCCAATTCAGAACAATTGTTCAGAATTGTCCAACTGCAGAAAAACCAATGGAGGCGAAGGGTTGCCTGAGCCAAGCAATCACAGCCGGCCTGTACGCCGATTGTTTGACTGCCGCTTCAGGCCAACCCATGCCTCCATTATTTATTTCTTACCGATGTAAGAAATCTTACTGCGCGCCGCTGACCGCACCCGCTTTAGCCATCACAAAGCCAATAAATTGCTCCACGGTCATCTTCTGGCCGTTGAACGTCACTTCGTTGTTGGCGTAGTGCAGTTTGGAAACCACGTCGGTGCCCACCAGGGTTGCCAGTTGCGTGCCGACGGCCATACCGCTGACCATCTCAGCCGCCATCTGCGATTGCTGCTCGATGGCTTTAGGGTCGGTCACACCACCCACTTCGGCTTGCAACGCTGCAACGTCGCCGATCATCGGCTTGGACAGGGTCAGGTTGGCATCCAGCAGCGCGATAACCTGCTTGCCCAGCTCAACCGGCGGCAATTCCATCGAGGTGGGTTTGGTCAGGTCCACCACCAGGTTGAATTTGCTTTCACCGTGGGTGGTTTTCAGCGACAGGTTTTCCACAGCCACTTGCGGCTTGGCGGCCAGCACCTGGTTGACGTTGGCTTCGGCCAGGGTTTGCTCGGCTTCGGTCAGTTGCAGCTCAGGCACCGGTTGGCCGGCAGCGGCGGCGGCTTGCACCGGCTGCATCTTGTCCTGATAGAGCTTGGTCAGCACCAGCATGGCCGGGATGTCGATGTTCTTCATGCTCAGGGCCATGGCCGCCGAGCCGACGGGTTTACCCTGGTAGCCGATTTCGTCGATCTTGTAGTCGACACGGCCTGCCAGGTTGTTGTCCTTGGTTTCGCTGGTGTCTTTTTGCTCGAAGCCCTTGAGGGTCAGCACGGCTTTCTGCGGGCCGAAGGTGACTTTGGTGTCGGTCAGCTCAACGGTGTTTTGCCCGGTGTAGAAACCGAAGGTGGATTTCTCCAGGTTGCTGGCCACGGTCAGGCCGGACAGTTCGGCTTCAAGCGGCTGGCCGTTGGCGTCGATCACTGCCACCTTGAGGCTGTTCATGTAGCCGCTGGCCTTGACCTTCTGGCCTTCGGCGCTGCTGTCGAAGTCCAGGTTGGCACCGGAGAAGCTCACCGAGGACTTGTCGTCCTTGATGTCCAGCGGCAGCAGCTCGACGTTGCCGTCGACAGAGCGGTTGTAGCCGATATTGGCCACACCTTTGAGCGGCGACACGTCTTTGCTGGCGGCGAACCATTTTTCGGTGGTGGCGTTCTTTTCCAGTTCATAGTGACTGGTGGCCATGACCGGCAGCCATTTCAGCGTCACCAGGCGCGAGAACGGCAGCGGGCCGTGTTCGATATGGTCGACGAACAACAGCTCAGGGTTCGGGTTTTCTTCACCGAACACACTGCCTTGGCCTTTGAGACGGTAGTGCGCGGTGCTGCTGAACAGGCCACGGTCCAGGGACACCAGCTCCAGGTTCACCGTGCCATCGACACCGGCCATGGAGGTCTGCAGTTCTTTGTTGGCGTTCTGGATCGCGGTTTGCAACACCGGCTCCAGTTGCTTGCCGGTGTACCAGGCGCCGCCTGCACTGATGGCGCCGACGGCGACAACGAAACCCAAGAAAACAACTGCTGGCTTATTCATGAAGTGACCTGATCAAATCCTGTGAGAAGTGGGCTGTCTTCCTTGAACCCCAGGAGGGGTTGGCTCAAACCCGCCGAAAACGGGGGAAGATTAGCACTGGCGGCCGAAAACGGCCCAGCTTTTCAGAGGGGTCAGGTCAGCGGTTGGTTCACGAGTATTCCAATTCAACCTCATCGAGTTGGTGATCGAAACTCTTCAAGCGTGCGGTCCAGGTGTACACCAACACCTCAAACTCGCGGTGTATCACTGTGTTGCTGGGGGTATCGGCCTTGGGGTCGCAGAAGTCCAGTTGGTAGCGTTCCCGCGCCATCTGCGTGGCCACGTCGGACAATTCCCGTGCGTTATTCAGCCAATGCCTACCGTCGGCGACCTGCTGGTCGAGCAGCACACATTGTTTTTTCAGGGCTTCGAGGCTTTTTTCCAGCGGCGTGCCGGTAAGCTCGCCCATGACTTCCTGGAAAGTGCGCCCAGGCTGCCAGTAGCTGCCCCAGAAATAGCGGTCGAACACGGTTTCGACGCGGCGCAGCGCGACCTTGGTGTCCCAGATCGCCACGCGGGTCTTGCCTTGTTGAAGCAGCTTTCGCTTCACCCGTTGATTTTGATAGGACGCCCAGGCCACCACGCCGATGGACAACGTGCCGATCACCAGGCAGGCGCTATCGAGAAACACCATGGCTTTGTCGAGTTGGTGGGCAAGCATGACGCCGTAGAAGTAGGCAGCCGATAACAACACCAGTGCAAACAGCACGCACCAGAAAGCGGGAGCATAAGGGTTTTTCATTATTGGAATCCCCATGAGCAAACGCGAACTTTGACCTGCGAGCCATCACGGCGGCCCGCCTGTCAAAGCATAGCTTTTCGCTCAGGGTTTGCCGGGTTGTGACGCCTGCGTTCGTCCGCTTTCCCAACCGCCGCCCAGGGCCAGGAACAGATCGATCTGGCTCATGGCAACTTGCGTGTTGGCTGCCGCCAATTGCGCGCGCACATCGGTGTAGGTGCGCGTGGCCTGCAAGTCGGCCAGGAACGAGGCGCGGCCGGCCTGGAAGAAGCGGTGCGTCTGCTCCGAGGCTTCCTTGGCGGACGCACCGGCATCGGCCAGCGCGTCGCGGCGTTGCAGTTGAGCGGTGTATTGCGCGAGGCCGGTCTGGGTTTCGCGGATGGCATTGAGTACCACGCCGTCAAAGTGCGCCAGGGCGCCCTGGGTCGCGGCTTCGGCTTCGTGGATACGTGCGCGAGCGCCGTTGGTCGGCACCGTCCAGCTGATCAGCGGGCCAAAGCCCCAGCGGTTGGTGGCTGGCGTGCCGAGGTCATCGAGGATACCGACCGTGCCCACTGTGGCGCCGATGCTGATGTCCGGGTACAGCGCGCCGGTGGCCACGCCGATACGCGCGGTGGCCGCCGCCAGTTGGCGTTCGGCCTGACGCACGTCGGGGCGGCGCTTGAGCAGCGCAGCGCCGTCGCCCACAGGCAGCAATTGGGCGATATGCGGCAGCTCGGCGCAGGTGCCGGTGCCCGTTGGCAGTTGGTCCACCGGCTTGGCCAGCAACATCGACAAGCGGAACAAGCCTGCCTGGCGGGATGCTTGATAGCGCGGGATCTCGGCGCGCAAGGATTTGTATTGGGTTTGCGAGCGGGTCACCTGGGTTTCGTCACCGCGCCCGGCGTCGCGCAGGCGCTGGGTGAGTTTGGTGCTCTGGCCTTGCAGGTCGAGGGACTCGTTGGCAATCGCCAGTTCTTCGTTGGCCGCACACACTTGGGTGTAGGAACGCACCACATCCGCCACCAGGGTAATGCGCGCAATATCAGCGGCAGCCTGGGCGGCGTCGGTGCTGGCCTGGGCGCTTTCGATACCGCGCTGCAAGGTGCCGAACAGGTCAAACTGGTAGGACGTGCTGATGCTGGCGCTGCCGATGTTGGCCACCGGGACTTTTTCCGTCAGCAAATAGGCTTCGCCCGACTCTTGCAGGCGCTGGGCCTCAGCCTTGGCGCCGACACTCCAACCGCCTGCGGATTCGGCTTCCTGGGTCTGGAAACGCGCGCGTTGCAGGTTGGCGGCGGCCACGCGCAAATCGGTGTTGGAGTCCATGGCCTGGCGCACCAGTTCGTCCAGGCGCGGGTCGTTGTAGAGCTTCCACCAGTCGGCCGGCACCGGTGCCGACACCACGTTGTTGCCCTCGCCCGCGAGCTGCCCTTGCAGGTCGCCACGGTTGATGGCGGACGTTTCCGGCAGCTTGTAATCCGGACCTACCGCCTGGCAGGCCGACAGCAGCAAACCCAGCGCAGCGGTTGCCAGCAGCTGCTTCATGGTTTTTCTCCGTCTTTGACCTTATCGCCGATGATCGACACCGTGGCCGTGCGCCCGGCGATCATGCGGAAATCCGCCGGCACATCATCAAAGGCAATGCGCACCGGAATCCGTTGGGCCAGGCGCACCCAGCTGAACGCTGGATTGACGTTGGGCAGCAGGTTGGAGCCGCTGGTGCGGTCGCGGTCTTCGATACCGGCGACGATGCTCTGCACATGGCCGCGCAGACGGGCGTCGTCGCCGATCACGCGAATATCCACGGCCATGCCGACATGGATGCCGTCGAGCTTGGTCTCTTCAAAGTAGCCATCGATATGAAAAGAATTGCTGTCCACCACCGACAGCACCGGCCGCCCGGCGGTGACGAACTCCTGATTGCGCGGTGCACGGTCGTTGACGTAGCCGTCCACGGGGCTGCGGATCACCGAACGGTCGAGGTTCAGTTGGGCAGCGTCCACGCTCACTTGCGCCTCGGCCAGGGCCGATTGGGCACGGGCTACGCGCGACTGGCTTTCTTCCAGCTGCTCGCTCGGCACCAGGTTGCCCAGGCCACGGTTACGCTTGTACTCGCGGCTAGCCTGGGCCAGGGTTTCCTGGCGGTCGGCCACGGCAGCCTGAGCTTGGCGCAGGGCCAGCTTGAAGCGGTCCTGGTCGACGGCGAACAGCACCTGGCCCTTGGTCACCAACTGGTTGTCGCGCACGTCGACCTGCTGGATCAACCCGGACACGTCCGGGGCGATCTGCACGATGTCGGCACGGATATGCCCGTCACGGGTCCAGGGCGCAAACATGTAATACATGACCATGCGCCACACAACGACGACAGCGAAGGTCACTATCAATAACGTCAGGACGACACGGCCGATGGTCAAAAAAGGTTTTTTCATGTCATGAGGTATCGACTGAGTGAGTCCACGGCGCCCAGTAACAGCGCGTAGAGCCCCACATTGAACAATGCCCGGTGCCAGACCAGGCGATAGAAGTGAATGCGCGTCAACAGCCCGTGCACCACCAGAAACAACACATACGTAATGCCCATCAGCACCAGTAGCGTGGGCAGGAACACCCCGCTGATATCCAGATCACCGATCATAAAGGCGCTCCATCAGGTAACGGCGCTTCCCGCTCGGTGCCGTCGATAAATTCCACGCCCGGCAGCAACGACAGGCGCAGGCCGGCCAGTGCATGCAGCAGATGCAGGCGGGTGTCTTCTTCGTCTTGCTTGCCCTGGCCGTTGAGGGCGCGACGGGTGCGGTCGAGGGTCATCAGCAGACCACTCGGCGCGGGCAAGCGTTCACCCGCCTTGAGGCAGGCCTTGAAGTAACCGCCCACGCCTTCGACCACCTGGTTGAGCAGCACCCGTGGTACGCCGTAGATGCGTGGCGAGTAGGCCAGCAGGTCGAGCAGGTTCAGCGCCACACGCAAGTCGCGCAGGGCGCTGCCGGTGTCCTGGCCGATCAGGGCCAGGCGCGGCAGGTGCTGCATCAGGCGGTCGAGCATTTGCGCGGCCATGTGCCGGTGTTCGGCCAGGGTCGCAGGCTCGGTGAGCGTGACGATGTCGCGCCAGCTGAAGCGGGTCAGGCGTTTGGCCGCCAATTCAGCGCCGAACGGCCGTGCGATCAGCGTCCACACAAAGGCGAACAGCAAGCCTACTGGCCCGGCCAGGTTGACGTTGGCGAAGTTGAGGAAGTCCGCGTCGTAGGCGCCCTGGATGCTGATAAACGAGGAAGTGTTGACCAGCGTCAGCAACATGCCGAGGTAGAAACGCGGCTGCACCGTGAGGGTGCCGATGCAGATAAACGGCACGGCAAATGCCAGCACCAGCATGGGGAAATCATGCAGGTTGGGCAGCACCAGAAACAGGTACAGGCTGGCGAACAGCACCGACATCGCGGTCCAGAAAAAGAACCGGTAAATCTGCGGCGCGGGGTCGTCCATGGAGGCGAAAAAGCTGCAGGCCACGGCGGCGAGGATCACCGCGCTGCCGCCATCGGTCCAGCCCAGCAATATCCACAGCACCGAGGCGACGATGATCGCGGTAACGGTGGAAAACGCCGAGTAGAACATCAGGCCACGGTCGAGGAACGGCGTGAGCCGGCCCAGCCGCCAGTGGCGGTACACGGCGCGCCAGGTGTCTTGGCTTTCGCACTGGATGGCGGCTTGCAGGCTGCGGCAGTCTTGCCACAGGTCGACCCACTCGCCGAGGCGGTACAGGGCGTTGGAAAACAGCAGCGTATGGCGATCGTCCAGCGCTTCGCCCTGGGGCTGTGCGGCGTCGATCTTGTCGCGCAGCACGCGCCAGCGCTCCAGGGGCGCCTGCTCGGTGGTGCTCTGCAGCCAGGCGTTGGCTTCTTGCAGCAACGGTGTGAACCGCTCGAGAAACTCCGGGGCGCGGTGTTCGATCGCGTAGACCGCGTCGTCCAGCGCGTCGATCACCGGCAGCAGGTGGATCATGCGCCCGCGCAGTTCCTTGGTGTTGCGCACCGTTTGCGGCCGTGCGCCTTCGTGGGGCAACTGGCCGATCATCAATTCCAGGGTGTTGAAGGTGGCGACCATGCCGCCGCGCAAAGTGCTGATTTCTTCGGGCGCAACGTTTCGGGTCAGAAAGCGCTGGCTGTAGACTTGGGCATCGGCAAACCACTTGGCCACGGAGCCGTCGAACACCGGCATCAGGCGTCGCGGCCAGAACATCGCGCCCACAACGGCCGCAACGGCAATGCCGAGGAAGATTTCTTCGGTACGCGCCTCGGCCACATCCCACACCGCCAGCGGGTTATCCACCACCGGCAAGGCAATCAGCGGCAAGGTGTAGCCGGCCAGCATCAGCGCGTAGCTGTTGGCGGTACGCAGGTGCAAAGACAAAAACAACAAGGTGCCGGTCCACAGCGCAATGATCACCACCAGCAGGTACGGCGTCTGAATGAACATCGGCACAAAAAACACCGCCGCCGCCGCGCCCATGAAGGTGCCGATGGCGCGGTACAACGCCTTGGAGCTGGTAGGGCCGACAAACGGGCTGGAGACGATATACACCGTGGCCATCGCCCAATACGGACGCGGCATTTGCATGAGCATGGCGATGTACAGGGCGATCATCGACGCCGCAAAGGTGCGCACGCCGTAGAACCAGTCGCGGGCCGGCGGCATGCCGGTAAAAAATCCGTTCAAGAGGTCGCCTCTGCCGCCTCGAAGGCCCGCAGTACGCGCAACGCCGCTTCAAGGTCGCCGTGGGCGATGTCGGCCAACACTTCCTGGCGCAGGCGCACCAGTTGCACTTCCACCGCTTGCACCAGCTCACGGCCGCGCTCGGTGAGGCTCAAGGCCTTGGCGCGACGGTCGTGAACGTCTTCGGTGCGGCACACGTAGCCGTCATGGCACAAACGATCAAGCAGGCGCACCAACGACGGGCTTTCCATGCCGGAGGCCTGGGCCACTTTCACCTGGTGCACACCGTCGCCCAAGCGGCCGATCATCAGCAACGGCACGGCGCAGGCTTCGGAAATACCGTAGCTCACCAGCGTGGTCTGGCAGATTTTGCGCCAGTTACGGGCGCCCACCACCATGCTGCTGCTGAGGTTCATATGGAGTTGTTCGAGGGTTTGGGACACTGGATTGTTCGCATACAGTTAGTTTGCTAACTATCAATATGGTGGATGGATCCAAAGCCGTCAAGTTTTGAAACACTTTTGTGATGGGTGGTGAGTGTTGTGGGTAAGTAAAGCGGGTTTAAGCGCGAACGTTGGATTTGCGGCAGAACAAAACACCTGTGGGAGCTGGCTTGCCTGCGATAGCGGTGTATCAGTCGAGGTTGATGTTGACTGAACCACCGCCATCGCAGGCAAGCCAGCTCCCACATTTAGTTCAGTGTTGGCCTCAGGCTGGCTGTTCGGCGTGAACATCCGGCGGCGCTGGATTTTGATCGTTCCCACGCTCTGCGTGGGAATGCAGCCCAGGACGCTCCGCGTCCGCTCTTGAAGGGGTGACGCAGAGCGTCACAGGAGGCATTCCCACGCGGAGCGTGGGAACGATCAGATCAGACAAAACACCTGTGGGAGCTGGCTTGCCTGCGATAGCGGTAGATCAGTCGAGGTCGATGTTGACTGAACCACCGCCATCGCAGGCAAGCCAGCTCCCACATTTAGTTCAGCGTTGGCTTCAGGCTGGCTGTTCGGCGTGAACATCCGGCGGCGCTGGATTTTGATCGTTCCCACGCTCTGCGTTGGAATGCAGCCCAGGACGCTCCGCGTCCGCTCTTGAAGTGGTGACGCAAAGCGTCACAGGAGGCATTCCCACGCGGAGCGGGGGAACGATCGGCCCTTACACCCCGCGCCCACCCCGCAATAACAGGTTCAGCTCATCCACCACCTCAGCCCAATCCGCATCCTCCAAAATTTCTTCACGCAAAAACGCTTTCTGGCTGGCAGTCCAGAAAAAGGCATCTGCCAATTTCAGATCTGGTTTAAGCGGAGAATGCACTGCCACAAACTTCTCAATACTGACCGTGTCATCCGGCAGCCCGAGCTGTTTGAACAGTGATGGCAAGCTGTGCACAGGCGATTCCATGGCGGGCTCCAGGTAAAAGAAGACTTAACTGAGTCTAGCGGCAGCTTTCAGGTTGCGGCTGCGCCCCGTTGCACAGCACGAACAATCGCGCCCTGGCACCGCCGCCATCCTGACGGCTCAATTCACGCCAGCCTTCAGGTAACGGCGCGAATTCATCCGGCGCTTCGTTGCTGCTGATCAGCCAGACGCGGCGGGTATCGGCAGGCAATGCCGACAGGCGGTCGAGGTAAATGCGCCCGCCGTCCTGATCGACCAATGTGCCGAAACCGTAGGCGTTCGGGCGGGTCGGCGTGCCGTCGGGTTTGGGCGGCGTGTAGAGCTGCAATTGGGCGTCGGTCTGGTCGTAATACACATAGCTGAGGTACCACAGCATGTCGCTGAGAACGATGCGGTCGTCTTCCTGGTAATTACGATTGACGAACTCCACGGGCACGTTGAACTGGTCATGTTCATCGACGGTGAAGTTGTTTTTGAGCCCCATCAACTCCACACCTGCAAACAGCACGAACAACGCGACGCCCAGCCATGACCAGCGTGCCGACAGGCGATCAATGGCCAGCGCCACCAAGATGGGCAAACCCAGGGCGTAAACCGTCAGGTAACGCTCGATAAACACCGGTGAAACGAACGAAGCCGCGAACACCAGCAGCAGCGGCAGCAGGAAAAACAGCGCCAGCAGGCTGGCCGGGCGATAGCGTTCGCGATCCTGCCAGGCGGTGATGCCCACCACCGCAATCAGCAGCAACGGCACCAACCAGTACAACGGTGCCCATAAGCCGATGCCCTCGTCCTGGACAATGAATTGCCAGATCATCGACGGCAGTGAAAACAGGTTGACCGGGTCTTCCCAGCCGATGTCCCCGCCCACCTTCAGTTGTTCGACGTGTTGCACCAGGCCAAGCAAATTCGGCAACCACGGCAGGTACACCACGACGATCGCGGCATTAGCCACCCACCACGCGGGGCGCGTGAGCAAACGTTGGCCTGGCGCCTGGGCTGAACTCAGCAACGCCAGATACGCCCAGTGCACCAGCACACACAAGGCCGTGAAGTAATGGGTATAGAAACCGGCGCTCATCAGCACGACATACGCCGCCAGATAGCGCGTGCGCTCTGGTTGGCGCACCCAATACACCAGCGCCAGCGTGGCACCCAGCAGCCACACGCCCAACAGCGAATACATGCGCACTTCCTGGCTGTAGCGCACCGCCGTGGGTAGCAATGCAAGCAGGATCCCGGCGAGTACGGCGGCACGCCGGGTAGTCAGTTGCCGCGTCAACCAGATGCCCAGGCCCACGGCCATCGCACCGGGGATCGCACTCATGCTGCGAATCGACCAGATACTGTCACCGAACAGCTCGATCCAGCCACGCAGCATAAAAAAGTACAGCGGTGGGTGCACATCGTGGGCGGCGTGAAACCACAGGTCAGCGGCAGCGTATTCGCTGAGCAGCAGGCTGGAGCCTTCGTCACCCCAGATTGCGGCGGACGTCAGGTTGTAAAAACGCAGGGCGACGGCCAGTACCAGGATCGGCACCCACCACAGACGACTCATCCAGCCGGCAACGTCCCAGCGACTCGCGACGCGATCAAATGCGGGCAATGCCGCCACCTTTTCATCTTGCTCCACCACAGACCGTCGCACCTCGATTCCCCTGCCATTGCCTTTTCCGGCCGGCTAAAAAGCCCTGCGCCTGAATGACCGCCACTCTAGGACAAAAACCCTTTATTCGCTGCTGGAATCGGACAAATCGGCGATTTGTGTAGGCCTTCATCGAAGCACTTGCCAGATCACGCTATTATTGCGGCCTTCCAAGGATTCAGGATCAAGGACACGCCCATGCGCATCGGTTTTCTGTCACCACTGGCCCTGGCATTGCTCGCCGGCCTCTCCTTCCAGGCCCAGGCCAGCGGCGATGACTCGTGTTACCCCGACTGGCGGGTCTCACGCGACAGCCTTGAAGGCTGCAGCAACCTGCCCTTCCTGAGCCCGGGCAATGACAGCCGGGTCAACCTGCGCCTGTTGCTGGCGGATAAACAGGTGGCAGCGCTGACGCCCAATGCACTGGGCGAGACGGACCTGGAAGAAGGCTTCGGCCCGGTGCCGTTCCCGGTGTACCGCCTGACCCCGGTAGCCGACGAACAAACCGACGCGGCACCCACACCCAGCAAACTCGACGAGTTGCTCGCGCCACTGGGCATTCAGCGTGAAGGCGACAAGGCGGCGGGTGACGCCTTCCTGACCGGCGAAGGCAGCCGCTGCCGCAGCAATGATGAAAGCAGCGCCACGGCGTTTATCAGCCAAGTGGTTAAAGCCGACGTGCCCGAAGCGGAGCGCCAACTGCTGGCCAAGGGACGTGTACAGATGCTCGGCGCCTGTACCTGGGACGGCGCCAGCCTGGGTGACCCGGAGCAGATCCAGTCCACCGCAGGCCGCGAGCTGCGCACTTACCTGCAAGCCGCCGGTGACTTCTACAGTGGCCGTTTCGCTGATGCGCAGCGCGGTTTTGTCGTCGCCGCCGCCGGCAGCCTGCCGTGGGTCAAGGAAGCCGCGTTCTACATGATCGCGCGCACCGAGTTGAACCAGGCCCAGGAAAACGCCTTCGACGAATACGGCATGCCGCAATTGGAGCATGTGGATAAGTCGGTGCTGGCCAATGCAGACACCAGCTTTAACCTGTACCTGAAAACTTACCCACAGGGCGAATACGCCGTCTCTGCCCTGGGCCTGTTGCGCCGGGTGCATTGGCTGGCGGGCGATACCGACAAACTGGCCAACGACCTGGCCGCACAGTTGAGCGCCAAACAGCGCAATGTGTCGCTGGACGAGCTGGTGCAGGAAGCCGACAACAAGCTGCTCAGTGCCACCCAAAAACCTTCGGCTAACCCACTGATGCTGGCGGTCAATGACTTGATGTGGATGCGCGCCGGCAACCCGCCGCTGCTGAGCCGAGCGGCCCTGGACGCGCAAAAACCGGTGTTTGCCCAGGAGCCTGCGCTATACGACTACGTGCAAGCGGCGTTTGCGCTGTACGTCGAACATCAGCCCGACAGCACCTTGAAACTGCTGCCTCAGGAGGTGCCCGCCAGCCTCGACTACTTCACCTTCAGCCAGCAAACCCTGCGTGGCCTTGCCCTGGAAGCCAAGAAGGATTGGCAAGGCGCGCAAGCGCTGTGGCTGAAGCTGCTGCCCCTCGCCAAGCAACCCTTGCAGCGCGACCAGCTGGAACTGGCGCTGGCGATGAACTACGAGCGCAATGACCAACTGGCCAACGTGTTCGCCAGCGATTCGCCGATCAGCGCCAAGCAGGTGCGCTACATCTTGCTGCGCAACATCGCAGGCCAGGACCTGCTGCGCCAGCAGATCAGCCAGGCCAGCGACCCGGTCGAACGTGCCACCGCCCAGTTTGTGCTGCTGTACAAAGACCTGATGCGCGGCCAGTACGCCACCTTCGCCGACGACCTCAAGCAACTGCCGGCATCGGCGCCCGCCGACAAACTCGGCACCAGCCTGGGCTATGTGTATGGCGATGGCCGCTCGCTGCAGTTGTTCCAGTGGAACGGTGATAAAGCCGAATCCGGCTACGCCTGCCCGAGCATTGCGCAAGTCGCCAGCACCCTGCAGGCCGATGGGAAAAACCCCAAGGGCCTGAACTGCCTGGGTGAGTTCATCCTGCGCAACAACCTCGATGGCATGCCATTGGACCAAGTGCGCGCCGCCGGCAGCCTGGGCAGCACCGCCTCGTTGTTCAAGGGCGAGACCTTCTCGCGCCTCGACGGTTATCGCCAGGTCATCGCCAACCCCAAGGCGCCACACAACGACAAAGCCTACGCGCTGTTCCGTGCGATCAACTGCTATGCACGGGCCGGCTATAACGGTTGCGGCGGTGTAGATGTGGATAAATCCGTGCGTAAAGGCTGGTTCCGCCAGCTCAAAACCGGGTTCGCCGACACCGAGTGGGCGCAGTCGCTGAAGTACTACTGGTGAAGCACCTATGGCTAGGCTTGCTGCTCCTGGCAAGCCCGGCCTTTGCCGGCGTTGACGCCCGCGACTACGACGCCTTCTGGCTGTGGAGCGGGGTCACGCCGCAGCCAGTGCTCAAGCAAGCGAAAACCCTGTACATCCTCCAGGGCCAGATCAACTCCACCCGCCGCGCGCCGCAACGGGGCGTGCAATTTATCGCCCAAGGCATCAGCGTACCGCGCATCACCCAAGGCGAAGTCTGGGTGGTGTACCGCGCCCACACCCTGCACTGGCCCGAGCGCGTCTACAGCCAACTGCTCGGCCAGGTGCAACGCTGGCGCGATGCGGGCAACCCGGTGGTCGGCATCCAGATCGACTTCGACGCCCGCACCCAATACCTGCACGAATACACAAGCTTCCTGCGCGACCTGCGCCAACGCCTGCCCGTTGAGATGAAGTTGAGCATCACGGGGCTTATGGATTGGAGCAGCAACGCCGACCCAGCCGCCATCGCCCAGCTCAAAGGCGTGGTCGATGAAGTGGTGGTACAGACCTACCAAGGACGCCACAGCATCCCGGATTACGCGGCGTATTTGCCACGCATGAACCGGCTGGGGCTGCCGTTCAAGGTGGGGCTGATTCAGGGCGGCGTGTGGGAGGAGCCGGGGTATTTGAAAGGGAGTGAATGGTTCAGGGGGTATGTGGTGTTTTTGCAGAACCCTTAAATCACGCAATATTTCATGTGGGCTTGCCCGCGATGAGCATAGGTATCTACACAACCGGTTAACACGAAGTCTGTGGCAGGTGGGCTGTTGTGGCGAGCAGGCTTGTCCTGC
>NZ_JAAAFV010000027.1:134832-150676 GCF_019352915.1 Pseudomonas sp. Xaverov 259
TCTGAAAGTACTTAGTGTCAGGGTTTGGGGCCGCTTCGCGGCCCAACGCAGGACAAGCCTGCGCGCCACAGGAGAAAGTGGCGGCCTTCAAAAGTTGTGTAGATACCTATGCCGCGATGAGGGCACTTCAGTCAACATAACTGTGGCTGAACTACCGCTATCGCGGGCAAGCGCGCTCCCACATTGGGTTATGTTCAGCCTGCGGGAATGGAAGCTGTTTCGGGGTAGACCGACTCCCAGCCACCGCCCAACGCCTTGTACAGCCCCACCATCGCCAGCGACACGCCGGTGGAGCTTTCTACCCACTGCTCCTGCGTGGCCAGCAGCGCGCTTTGCACGGTGAGCACGTTGACGAAATCCACCACGCCTTCGACGTACTGCTGTTGTGCGGTGCTCAACGCGATCTGGTTCTGACGCACCGCTTCGGCGAGGCTGTCGCGGCGCAGTTGGCTGGCGTTGTAGCGGGTCAGTTGATCATCGATTTCATGCCAGGCACGCAGTACGGTTTGCTGGTACGCCAGCGCCGCTTCCTGTTGCTGGGCTTCACGCAAATTCAACATGCCTTGCAGGCGCCCGCCATTGAACAACGGCAGGCTGAACTGCGGGCCGAAGGCAAACGCGCGCGAGCCCCAGGAGCCGAAATCGGAAAGTTGCAGGGCTTGGGAACCGAGGCTGCCGGACAAGGTGATACGCGGGTAAAAATCACCTTTGGCCACGCCGATACTGGCGGTTACCGCATGCAGGCGCGCTTCGGCCTGGCGAATATCGGGCCGGCGTTCGGCCAGTTCCGACGGCAAGCCGATAGCGACCTGGCGCGGGGTTTGCGGCACGGCGGCGTCCTTGGACAATTGCGCATGCAGCGCTTGCGGCGGCTCGCCCATCAGCAGGCTCAGGGCATTGATCAGTTGGTCCTGACGCTGCTGCAAATCCGGCAACCGTGCTTCGATGGCGGCGACCTGGGCGGCGGCTTCAGCCACATCCAGGTCGGTGGCCACGCCGTCGGCCAGGCGCAGTTGCGAGAGCTTGAGGCTGTGGCGGGCGACGTCGAGGTTTTGCTCGGTGACGGCGCGGGTGTTCTGCACACCGCGCAGTTGGATGTAGTCCTGGGCGGTCTCGGCGAGCACTGACAGCAACACGGCGCGACGGTCATCTTCAGCGACTTGCAGGGTAGCGTCGGCGGCTTCGGTTTCGCGTTTGACGCGGCCCCAGAAGTCCAGTTCCCAGGCGGCGGAGAAGCCCATGTCCCACTGGTTGTAGGCCGACTGACCATTGCGGTTGGACGGGTCGCTCAAACCTTTGCCGCTATTGCGTTGGCGTAAATAATCACCGGTGGCGTTGACGTTAGGATAACGCTCGGCAGTGGTCACCTGACGCACCGCGCGGCTTTGTTGCAAGCGGCTGCTGGCCAGTTTCAGGTCGAGGTTATCGGTGAGCGCACGGCGTGTGAGGGCCGAGAGCTCTGCATCGTGGAACACGTCCCACCAACGCTCCTGCAAAGGGTCGCTCACCGCACGGCTCTGCGCCTGACGGCCCTGGGGTTCGCGCCACTGGGTGACTTGCGGGCCTTGGGGCCGCTGGAAATCCGGGCCAACCGTGCAGGCGCTCAGGCTGATAATGCTCAAGGTGAGCCAGGCCAATTGTTTCATTGCTGGGCCACCTCACGCGACTGCGCGACTGGCTGAGTGTCGACACTGGCTTCCACCGACATACCCACGCGCAGGCGTTCAATATGGGGCTGGTTCGGCTCCAGGATGATCTTCACCGGGATGCGCTGTACCACCTTGGTGAAGTTACCGGTGGCGTTGTCTGGCCTGACCGACGCAAAGGTCACGCCGGTGGCAGGCGCCAGGCTCTCCAGATGGCCCTTGAGCAACTCGCCGTCGAGGCTGTCGACGCTGAGTTCTACAGCTTGGCCGGCATGCATATGCGACAGTTGGGTCTCCTGGAAATTGGCCACCACATAGGCCTCAGCCAACGGCACAACAGCGAGGATCTTGCTGCCCGGCGTCACATAGGCGCCGACGCGCACGGCACGTTCACCGACCATGCCATCCACCGGCGCGACAATGCGTGTATAGGACAACTGGTAGCTGGCCATTTCCAATGCGGCCTGGGCGCGTTTGAGCCCACCGTCGGCGGCGTCACGCTGGGCGGTGAGGATTTCCACTTGCTTGCGTTCAGCCGCCAGCACGGCCGTGGCTTTGGCCAGGTTTGCGGTGGCTTGATCGATGCGGGTTTTGGCTTGCTGGGCGTTCTGCACGGTGCCTGCGCCCACGCCGGCGAGGTGGTTGTAGCGGTTCAGTTCGTGCTCGGCGAATGCCACTTCGGCACGGTCGGCCGCGACGGTGGCCTGAGCCTGGGCGATCACCGAGCTTTGACGCTCCAGGGTTGCGGTGGCGTTCTTCAGTTGGGCCTGGGCGACCAAGGTGTCGGCGTCGGCAGCCTGGGCGGCAGCACGAAAATCGCGGTCGTCGATCAACGCCAACAGTTGGCCAGCCTTGACGCGCTGGTTGTCTTCCACCAGCACTTCCTTGATGAAGCCGGCTACGCGCGGCGCCACCAGCGTGAAGTCGGCGGCGACGAAGGCGTCGTTGGTGGTCTGGCGCTTGCTGCCCAACACGCCCGGCGCGACCAGATAAACCAGTACGCCGACGGCAAACACAGCAATAACGGAGACGGCAATTTTGTCTTTGCGTTTCATGAGAAGTCCTTGAGGCTAGGTGGGTGCGCGAGGCGGAAAGATCCGCGTGGGCATCCAGAAAATCAGCAGGATCAACGCCACCGCGACACCGGCCATGACGTAATAGAGGTCCGAAGAGGTCAGCACTACCGCTTGCTGGTGCAGGCGCTGCGCCAGGCCCGGCGCGTCGCCGTCGGCCAGGGGCGAGTTGCCCAGATGGTCCACGAGCATGGTCGAATGGAAGTGCTCACGCTGGGTGGTCAGCGTGTCCAGCACGGCCGTGGCGATAACCGCAGCGAGGCCTTTGACGGTGTTGAACCAGGCCGAGGCGAACGGCCCATCCATCGGCTGGATGCTGCCGGTAGAGAGCATCAGCAGCGGCAATACGGCCATGGGTTGGCCGAAAATCTGCAGCAGGTACCAGCCATAAAAATCGTCGCGTATCCATGCCGAGGTGAGGTGCGAACTGCCGATGCAGCACAGCACCAGCATGCTCAAACCAATCCCCAGCACCCAGCGGCAGTCGACCCAACGCAGGTTGCACAGCGCCGCCACCAGCGGCAGCGCAATCAATTGCGGCAACGCCATCAACAGCATCACCGGCGCGGTTTGCAGTGGCCGGTAGCCCTGAACCTGGGCGAGAAAACTCGACGGGATGATGATCACCGAGGTCAGCACCATCAGCACGCCCGCCAGTACGATCAGGGCGAACGCCAGGTTGCGCAGGCCGAGCATCTGCAACTTGAAAAACGGCACAGGCTGCGACCATTCATTGAATATGAACAGCACCAGCAACACGCCACCGCCGATCAGCAAAAAGGTGATCAGGCCCGACTCGAACCAGTCCAGGCGATTGCCCTGCAACAGGCCGATCACCAGCATGCAGATCGCCGGAAACCCCAGCAGCAGGCCGCGCCAGTTGAACTGCTTGAGACGCTCCAGGCGCAGCGGGTCCTGCGGCAAGCCGTAAGCCACGGCAACCATTGCCAACAGGCACGGCCCGACGATTTGCCAGAACGCCCATTGCCAGCCGACGTATTCGGTCCACAACGCCGCCAGCGGCGTGCCCAGGCTCGGGCCGAACGTGGCGGTGAGCGCATAACCGGCCAGGCCGTAGAGCTTGACGTGGGCCGGCAGGAAACGCAGCGCCACGGTCATCAGCATGGGCGGCAGCGCACCGCCGGCCAAGCCTTGCACGGTGCGCAGCACCAACAGGCTTTCGTAGTTCGGCGCAAACGGGCACAGGATCCCCAGCAGGGTGAACAGACCGATAGCGCACAGGGTGAATCGGCGCAGCGAAAACGTCACCGAACACCACGGCGCAAAGGCCATGGCCGCCACGGAGGTGGCCGTATAGGCCGCAACCAGCCAGGTGCCTTCGTCAAAGCCGATGAACAGCGCACCGCGAATATCGGCGAGGGCTACCTTGGTGACCATCTCATTGAGGCCAGAGACCAGCACCGCCAACAACACACCGACCAAGCCGATGATGATGCGCGTGCCGAACACAGGTGGGCTCAGGGCAGTGGGTTTGGCTGCAGCCTGGAGAGCGGGGGCAGCGAGGGATGTCATGAACGCGTAACTCGGGATTAGAAATACCCGAGCAGTTTAAGGGGCGCATACATGACAAAAAAGTTACTTGTTGGAAGCTTATAAGTGCGCCAGACGCAATCCTCAGAGGGTTAATACGAGGTCTTTGCCAAGTGGCCTGTTGTGGCGAGCAGGCTTGCCCTGCGTTGGGCCGCGAAGCGGCCCCAGTAAAGACACTGCAGTTTTTCCTGAAAGTACTCAGCGTCTGGGTTTGGGGCCGCTTCGCAGCCCAACGCAGGGCAAGCCTGCTCGCCACACGGGTAATTGGTTGCCTCCAAAAGTTGTGTAAATACCTCTGCTGCGATAGCGGTGAGTCAGGCGATGAATCCCTGCACAGTCAGACCGCCATCGCAGGCAAGCCAGCTCCCACATTGATCGAGTGCATCTCAGCTGGGCTGGGCTTCGAGCCAGGTGGCATGGCAGCTCTCGCGCATGGTCTCGCGCAGCCACTTATGCGCCGGGTCTTTGTCGAAGCGTGGGTGCCAGGATTGGGCCAATACCAATGTCGGCAAGGAGATCGGCAACGGGAAGGCGCGCAATGGCAGGTTCAGGCGGTTGGCGCTCAGCAACGCTTCCTTTGGCACCGGCAGCAGTAGATCGGAATCGGGCAGCATGAACATCGCGCCGTGAAAGCCCGGGGCGATCATGGCCACGCGGCGCTCCAGGCCTTGGGCACTCAGCGCAGTGTCAATCGGGCCACGGGCGATGCCGCGTCGCGAAATGCTGATATGGGAATAACTGGCAAACCGTGCGGCGGTGATTTCTTCGTCGAACAGCGGATGATCTTGCCGCGCCAAACCGACGAAGGTGGTGGAAAACAAATTCTGTACCTTCACCTCCGGGCTGGCCGGCAACGTATTGCTCACGCGCAGGTCCAGGCGCCCTTCGCGCAGTGCGTCGTCGTCGGTATCCCCTTCGGGCACAAAGCACAGCTCGCACAGCGGCGCCATGCGCTCCATGGTGTCGAACAGCCGGCCGCCATACACGCCGACAAAAAAGTCGTTGGCCCTTACGCTGAAGCGGCGGCGCAAGGTGCTCAGGTCTACCTGGTCCGCCGAACGAAACAACAACGCCGCCTGTTCCACCACGTTGCGCACCTGGCCTTGCAGCTGCAAAGCCTTGGGCGTCGGCACCAGGCCGCGACCGGCACGCACCAGGATCGGGTCGCCTACCGCCTCGCGAATCCGTGTGAGCGTGCGGCTCATGGCCGCCGGGCTGAGGTTCATCCGCCGCGCCGCGCCAACCACGCTGCCCTCGTCGAGCAAGGCGTCGAGGGCGACCAGCAGGTTCATGTCCGGTAGTTGCATGCCAAGCACTCGTGATCAGTGGGGAGTGAATTGCACGCAATCCTAGCAGGCTTTACAGGTAGAGCTTGGTGCCGCGTGGCAGGAAGTCGGCGAAAGCGGCTTTGGGATTGGCCTGGCACTTGCGCACGATATCCGGCAGGGCTTTCTCAAAGTCGTCCGCCTTGGACAGCCCCTCGTAGTAGTCCTTTTTACCGCTCAATGCCGGGAACATCACCGCGACTCGGGTGATGGCAAAGCTCTTCATGTCGATCAAAGGACGGTTGGGATGCTCACGCTGGAACTGGCTGACTTCTTCGTTCAAGGCGCTGCAGGATTGATAGGTGGTTTGAGTAAAGCTCAGCTGGACGCTTTCTTTGCTGGACTGTGTAGGCGTGAAGACCATGTCGTTTTGCGCCACGACATGGGCGGGTTGGTCTGCGGTCACCTCCCAGGGTTTGAAGCGCCACAGCGTGGCTGCGGCTACGGCGGCTTCGCCAAAAGCCGGCTTAGTAGCACTGAGCGCTTTGACATCACTGACCGAGCCGTCGTTATGGATATTCAAACTGATGCGCGCGTGCCCCTGGACGCCAATCAGGTTGGATGGGTAGGTCGGCTTGGGCATCGACACCGCTTGCGGGGTGAACTGAGCAAAAGCCGACGCCGACAAAAACAAAGCCGCCACCAAGACAAAAAACCGCATCGCCGTAAATCCTTCTACCGGTAATGCCTGACGCCAGGGCGACGTCAGGTTCGGCCGGCATTATCGGGTTCACACCCGACAAAGAGCAATCATTCCTATTTAACGCTGCATACCCCAACGCTTTACGGTGAGCCGCTCGAAGGTATCAAACACCAGGTTTTCCACCAGCAGGCCGATCAGGATCACCACGGCCAAACCGGCGAAGACCTTATCGGTGTACAGCTCGTTGCGGTTCTGGAAAATATACCAACCCAGCCCGCCTTTACCGCTGGTGGCGCCGAACACCAGTTCAGCGGCGATCAGTGTGCGCCAGGCAAAGGCCCAGCCGATTTTAAGGCCCGCGAGGATCGACGGCAGCGCCGCCGGAATCAGGATGTACAACACAAAACGCATGCCCTTGAGGCCGTAATTGCGACCGGCCATGCGCAGGGTTTCGGACACGCCGAGAAACCCCGAATAGGTGTTAAGCGCCAACGCCCACAGCACCGAATGCACCAGCACGAAGATCAGGCTGTTCTGCCCCAGGCCAAACCACAGCAGCGCCAGCGGCAGCAGGGCAATCGCCGGCAGCGGGTTGAACATCGAGGTCAGGGTGCTGAGCAGGTCGCGCCCCAGTTGGGTCGAGACCGCCAGCGTGGTGAGGGCAAACGCCAACACGATGCCGATCAGGTAGCCCTTGATCAGCACCGCCAGCGAGATCCAGACCTTGCTCAACAGCTCGCCGCTGAGCAGGCCGTCGAACAGTGCCTGGGAGGTCTGCAAAAAGCTCGGCAACAGCAGGTCGTTGTTCTGGTAGCGGGCGACCGCCTCCCAGAGAATCGCCAGCACGATCAGGATCAAGCCCTTGCGTAGCCAGCCTTGCTGCCACAGGCGTTGGCGCAGGGGCAGTTCGCGCTCTACAGGGACGCTGAGCAGTGGTTTGAGGGTGACTTCAAATTCCTGGCGCATGGTTCGGCCCCTTAGTAAGCAATGCGGATATCGGCGAAACCCAACTCACGTTCGGCCTCGGGCGCTTCATCGAACAGCAGGCGATGAATACGCCGCGCCGACGCCTGGAATTCCACACCGCCGAGGCTGTGCAGGTCGTATTGATGGCTGTGGATTTCTGCCCGCACACGTCCGGGATGCGGCGACAACAACAGGATGCGATTGCCCACCACCAGTGCTTCCTCGATGGAATGGGTGACGAACAACAGGGTGAAGCGCACCTCTTCCCACAACAGCAGCAATTCCTCCTGCATCTTGCGCCGGGTCAGGGCGTCAAGGGCGGCGAAGGGTTCGTCCATCAGCAGGATTTTCGGTTGCATGGCCAGCGCGCGGGCGATGGCCACTCGAGCTTTCATGCCGCCGGACAGGGTGTGCGGGTAGGCGTCGGCAAAGGCACTGAGGCCGACTTTTTCCAGGTAGTGCAGCGCGCGTTCTTCGGCTTCGCGGCGCTTGAGGGTCTTGGAGGCCAGCAGCGGGAACATCACGTTCTGTTTGACGGTTTTCCACGGTGGCAGCTGGTCGAACTCCTGGAACACCACAATGCGATCCGGGCCGGGTTCGTCGACTTTTTGCCCCAACAGGCGAATCTCGCCTTCGCAGGGTTTGATAAACCCGGCGATGGACTTGAGCAAGGTGGATTTGCCGCACCCCGAAGGGCCGAGCAGCACGTAACGGTCGGCCGGGTCGATTTCGAAACTGACCTGGTGCGTGGCCCGCACCACCCGCTCGGGCGTGCGGTATTCGAGGCTGACGTTGTCCACCGCCAACAGCGGTTTGGCCGTACTCAGGGTGCTGGCCGCGTGGCCTTGCAGGGGCGCGTTCATGTCAACTCTCTTGCCGGGAATCAGAAAGGCGCATCGCCCTGGATGGTGGTGCGAAACAGTTTGCGGCGCAGATGGCTCGGGCAACCGGCAGCCAGGTGGATCAGCGAGCGGTTGTCCCAGAACACCATGTCGTGGGGCTGCCACTGGTGGCGGTAGATGTTCTGCGGCAGCACGCTGTGGGCGTAGAGCTGGGCCAGCAGGTCGCGGCTTTCGTCTTCCGGCAGGCCAACGATGCGGGTGGTGAAACCTTCGCTGACGAACAGGGCTTTGCGGCCGTTTTCCGGGTGGGTGCGCACAATCGGGTGGACCACTTCCGCCACCTGAGCCAGCTGCTCGGGCGTGAGGGTTGGGCGCCAATTGCCTTCGAATTTGGTTTCGCTGTAGCGCGCGGTGTAGGAGTGCGCGGCGCTGCGGCCTTCCACGTCTTTGCGCAGGTGCTCGGGCAGTTGGTCCCAGGCTTTGTGCATGTCGGCGAACAGGGTGTCGCCGCCTTCGGAGGGCAGTTCCTGGGCGTGCAGCATCGAACCCAGGCTAGGCAGCTCTTTATAGGAGAGGTCTGAGTGCCAGAACTTGCCCGCGTCACCCAGGCCGATGGATTGGCCGTTTTCGATAATGTTGGAGACGATCAGGATTTCCGGGTGGTTGGCCAGCAGGAACTGTTTGAGCACGTGGATCTGCAGCACGCCGAAGCGGCGACTGAAGGCGATCTGTTGTTCGGGGGTAATGCGTTGGTCGCGGAACACCACGACGTGGTGATCCAGGTGCGCACGGTGAATGCGCGCGAAGTCTGTGTCGTTGACCGGGCGGGACAAGTCCAGGCCGATGACCTCGGCGCCGACGCTGCCGGGCAGTGGGCGAATCTCGAAGGATTGGGCGAATGGGGTCGCTGTTGGAACAGTAGAGGTGGCGGACATGAGGGCACTCCCGGTCGGACAGGGGAGTGAATTTATAGGTATAAGAATGGAAGCTTAAATACCGTTAGCGAATATCGATATGGCGATTTGCGGTAGGCATTGTGAAATGTGGTGAGGCTGATGGCCCCTTCGCGAGCAAGCCCGCTCCCACATTTGGAATGCTTTCCAAAGTGGGAGCGGGCTTGCTCGCGAAGGCGTCGGTACAGGCGATGCGGCTTAGCGCTCGTGCAACGCCTCGGCCCGCGCCTTGATGATCGGCTTGAGCAGGTAGCTGAGGATGCTTTTCTTGCCGGTGATGATGTCCACCGAGGCCACCATGCCAGGAATGATCAGCAACGGCTTCTCATCGGTGCCCAAGTGGCTGCGGTCGGTGCGCAGGGTGATCATGTAGTAGGTGGTTTTCTTGTCTTCATCAGTGATGGTGTCGGCACCGATGCGCTCAAGCTTGGCCTTCAGGCCGCCGTAGATGGTGTAGTCATAGGCGGTGAATTTGACGATTGCCTCTTGCCCGGGATGCAGGAAGGCGATGTCTTGCGGGCGGATCTTGGCTTCCACCAGCAGGGTGTCATTGAGCGGCACGATTTCGACCATGTCGCTGCCCGGCTGGATCACGCCACCGACGGTGTTGACCAGCAGCTGCTTGACGATGCCGCGCACCGGTGAGGTGACCAAGGTACGGCTGACGCGGTCTTCGAGGGCACGGCCAGTGGACTCGGCCTTGTTCAGCTCGGTGCGGGCTTCGTTGAGTTGGGTCAGGGCTTCGCTGCGGAATTTGCCACGGGTTTCGTCGATCTTGCGCTGCACTTCCTTGATCGCCGACTCGGCGCGAGGGATCGCCAGGGTGGTAGCGTCCAACTGACCACGGGTTTCCATCTCGGCGCGCTTGAGGCGCAGCACTTCCACCGGCGATACCGCGCCCTGGGCCACCAACGGCTCGGACATGTTGATTTCCTGGCGTTGCAGGGACAACTGGCTGCGGTACTGGCCTTGCTTGGAGCTGAATTCGCGCAGTTCCTGCTGGCGCTGCACCAGTTGCTCCTGCAAACCACCCACTTCGTCTTTTAATTGCTGACGGCGGCTTTCATACAGCGAGCGCTCGTTGGCGGCCTGGCTGGGCGCAGCCTTGAGCACGTCATCCGGGATGTTCAGCGGGCGGTCATCCACCTGCGCACTCAGGCGCTCGACGCGCAGTTGCATGGCCAGGCGCAAGGCTTCGGTTTCGCCGGCATTGGAGACAAACCGGGTGTCGTCGAGGCGAATCAACGGCGCGCCGGCTTCGACGATCTGGCCTTCCTTCACATACAGCTCGGAGACGATGCCGCCTTCCAGGTTCTGGATTTTTTGCAGCTTGGACGACGGAATCGCCTTGCCGTCGCCACGGGTGACTTCATCGATGCTGGAGAAACCGGCCCAGGTCACCAGGAAGACGAAGAACGCGATGATGGCCCAGATGGTCAGGCGGATAACGCGCGGCGCATCTTCGATCAGCGCTTTGTTGACTTCCGGCAGGGGCTGGCCTTGCAGCGAATCGGTGCCTTTGAAGTAGCGGCCGACCGCGCTTTTGATGGAGTTAAGCAACACTGATCTGCCCCTTTTTCAACGCTTCCATAACCACGGCTTTCGGGCCGTCTGCGAGGATCTGCCCACGGTCGACCACCAACAGGCGGTCCACCAGCGAGAGCAGTGAGGCACGGTGCGTCACCAGCACCACGGTCTTGCTTTGCACCACGGCTTGCAGGCGTTGTTTCAAGCGCTCTTCACCGGTGTTGTCCATGGCGCTGGTGGGTTCGTCCAGCAGCAGGATAGGCGGGTTGAGCAGCAGCGCACGGGCCAGGGCGACGTTCTGACGCTGGCCGCCGGACAGGTTCTGCCCGCGCTCGCCCACTTGCAGTTCATAGCCTTGTGGGTGCAAGCGCGCGAATTCGTGCACGCCGGCCAATTCCGCGGCTTGCAGGACCATTTCGTCTTCTACATAGCGCGCACCCGACACCAAATTGTCGCGCAGGGTGCCGGCCAGCAATTGAATGTCCTGAGCGACGTAGCCGATGTTGTGGCGCAGCTCGCTGACGTCGATCTGGCGCACGTCCACACCGTCCACCAGCAAGGCGCCGGAGTCGGGCTGGTACAGGCCGACAATCAGCTTGGCCAGGGAGCTTTTGCCCGAGCCACTGCGGCCGATGATGCCAATTTTTTCGCCCGGCTTGATCACCAGGTTGATGTTTTTCAGCGCGGCGTTCTGCTGGTTCGGATAAGTGAAGTTCAGACCACGGCACTCGATGGCGCCTTGCAGGGTGCGACGGCTCATGGGCCGCTCTTCGAAATTGCGCTCCTGGGGCAGCTCCATCATCTGGTCCACCGAGGTCATGGTGACCTTGGCTTGCTGGTAACGGGTCAGCAGGCCCGACAGCGAGGCCAGCGGGCTCAAAGCGCGGCCACTGAGCATGTAGCAGGCAATCAGGCCGCCCATGCTGAGGTTGCCGTCGATGATCTGGTACACGCCGAACACGATCATGATCACGCCGGCCAGTTGCTGGATGAGCAAGGTCATGTTCATCGACAGGCCCGACAGCAACTTCACGCGCAGCTCAAGGCGGCTGAGGGTGCCGATGGTCTGTTCCCAGCCGTACTGGCGCTCGCTTTCGGCGTTGTTGACCTTGACCGCATCGAGCCCGGCGAGGGTTTCAATCAGGCTGGACTGGCGCTCGGCGGCCAGGGCCATGGTCCGTTCCATGGTCGCCACCAGCGGTTTTTGCAGGGCATAACCGATGCCCAGGGCCAGCGGGAAGGCCAACATCGGGATCCACACCAGGTGCCCGCCGAGGATGGCGATCACCAGGAAAATCAGCAGGGTAAACGGCAAGTCGATCAGACTGGTGAGGGTCAAGGATGCGAGAAAATCACGCAGGCTCTGAAACTCATGGATGTTCTGCGCGAAGCTGCCAACCCGTGCCGGGCGGTACTTCATGGACATGCCCACAATGCGCTCGAACAGCGTGGCCGAGATGATCAGGTCGGTTTTCTTGCCGGCCAGGTCCAGGCACAAACTGCGCAGGCTTTTGAGTACCAGGTCGAACAGGTAGGCGCCGCAGATACCCACGGCCAGCACCCAGAGGGTCGCGGTGGCCTGGTTTGGCACGACACGGTCGTACACGTTCATCACAAACAGCGGCGCGGCCATGGCGATGATGTTGATCAGGAAGCTCGCGGCAATGGCGTCGGTGTAGAGCCAGCGCGAACGTTTGAGCGTGTCGCGAAACCACGAGCGCGCCCGAGGAATCAGGGTGCCGTGGTTGACGTCGAATTTGTGCTGCGGCTGGGCGAAAAAGACTTTGCCGATGTAGTCGTCGGCCAACAGCTCACGTTTGATCAGCACTTCACCGCCGTCGCTTTCGCTGAGCAGGATGCGTGCTTCGTCTTCGCCTTGCCAACCCACCAGCACGGTACTGCGGCCGTCCTTGAGCAACAGCAGCGCCGGCAGTGCAATCGCCGGGATCTGCTCCAGCTTGCGCTGCAATACCCGGCCTTGCAGCCCGGCGCGCGCGGCTGCACGCGGCAGCAACTCGGCACTCAGGCGCTGCGACGGCAACGGCAAACCGGTGGTGAGCATGGCCGCGCTGGCGGGCTTTTGATGCAGGGCACAGAGTGCCAACAACCCGTCGAGTAACGGGTCGTCGTGCAGCGTGCGTGGATCATGACTGAGATGAACTCGACTGACTTCGGATTCCACGCGGTGCACTCTCGACTAACAGATGGGGCTATTGGGGTGACTCAATTCATCCCAGGCAGTTGGACTTTAGGTTTCACGTCGTTCTGTACGACGGACGCCATCGGTGCGACTACGCCCTGGCTTTTGAGCAATTCGCCCATGGTCGCCTTGATTCGATATTGAGTAAATAACTGAATGTTCTTGATCTCTTCCAGACGACGGGAAGCGGTGAACAATTCGTTCTCGCTGTCGAGCAAATCGAGCAGGGTTCGTTGGCCGAGGCTGAACTGCTGCTGGTAAGACGTGCGCACGCGAGTGCTGTGGTCGACGTATTGCTGGGCAACCGGCAACTGCGCGTTGGCGTTGTTCAAGGCGTTCCAGGCCAGGCCCAGTTCTTCACTGAGTTGGCGCAAGGCGTTGTTGCGGATATCCAGGGCTTGGCTGGCCTGGTACGACTTGGACTGCAGGTCGGCCTTGTTGCTGCCACCGGCAAACAGGTTGAAGCGCATGCGCACCATGGCTTCCCAGCCGTTGCTGTGGCCGGCATCGCCGCCGACATTGTTGTCGGCATTAGTGCCCAGCTCTGCATCAAAGCGCGGGTAAAAGGTGGACTTGGCAGCTTCGTACTGACTTTCGGCGGCGGAGATATCCGACTCGGCCGAACGCAGGATCGGGCTGTTGTCGAGCATCTGGCGACGGGCTTCATTCAGGTCCGCCGGCAGCATGGCCATAAAAGGCGCTGGGCGCTCAAGCTGGTCGGGCATCTGGCCGACGGCGCTGAGGTAGTTGACCTGTGAGTCGGCCAGGTTGGTCTGCTCGGTGATCAGGTTGTTGCGGGCCTGGGCCAGACGCGCTTCGGCCTGGTCCTGGTCAGCACCGTTACCGACGCCGCGCTGGGTGCGCAGCTTGATCTGGTCGTAAATGCGTTCGTGGTTGCGCAGGTTTTCTTCAGCCAGGCGCACGAACTCACGACGTGTCAGCACATCCAGGTACACCTGGGCGACAGTCAAACCGGTGCGTTCGGAAGTACCCAGCAAGGAGTAAGCGCGGGAATTGACGTTGGCTTGTTGGCGCCCGACTTCGCTGGAGGTGGCGAAACCGTCAAAAATCATCTGTTGCAGACGCAGGCTCGATTCGCCGCGGTTGTGGGTGTCCCACTGGTTGCCGTTCGGGCCGCTGGCGGCACGGGTGGTGGAGTTGTCGGTACCTTCACGGCCGTAACCGGCGTTCAGGTCAACGCGTGGCAAGTAACCACCTTGAGCGGCGCGCAATTGGTAATCGGCGGCGATACGGCTGTTCACACCGGCTTGGATTTCCGGGTGCACATCCAGCGCCTGCTGCATGGCCTGGGGCAATGTTTGGGCGTGTACGAAACCGGCGGCGAGTACGAACGGTATTGCCTTGAACAGGTGCAGACGCATTAAAAAATTCCCCAGGACTTCTTGTCTCAAATCACAGCGATTGGCCTCGCTGCGTCGGATAATGGCTACCGTAATGACCGTACGTCGGAAAGTTCAAAAAGCGGAACTGCTTCACACATGTAGGACGGTTCGCCGCATAAATATCAATGTGACATTACGGGGCCAATTGTTTAGGATGGCGACCAGAAGGTCAATAGTTTGGCATAAACTAGATAACGAATAAATCTAGCCAATAATTTGACGTCAGTAACTACGTAGACTACGCCCCCTCCTGTTTGGCCCTCACCCCCGCGAGCGGCCACATGGAATTCATCAGAAACGGATCGCCGGAGAAATCTTTAATGAGCAGTGTTGTTGCCATCGTCAAAAGCATTGTTGGTCAAGTTTTCGTTATTTCTCCGGAAGGGACGCGTCGTGTCCTTGTAGAAGGTGACCGCCTGTTCGCGGGCGACCAGGTCGACACCGGCATGTCCGGTGCTGTGAGCCTTGAGCTGGCCGACGGCCGCACACTGGACCTGGGCCGTGAAACCCAGTGGAGCGCCGACCTGCCGGACTCCAGTCTCGACTTGGCCGCTGCCGCCGAGAACGCCGCGCCGTCGGTTGCTGAACTGCAGCAAGCCATCGTCGCGGGCGCCGACCCGACCACCGACCTGGATGCTACCGCCGCAGGTGCGACGGCTGCCGGTAATGGTGCTGCGGGCGGGGGCCACAGCTTTGTTGTACTGGACGCGACGGCTGGCCGTGTCGACCCGACAATCGGCTTCCCGACTGGCCCACTGGGCCAGGGCGCCGCGACAACAACCCAACTCACGGGCGCCCAAAGCGCAGGCGGCAATGGCAACCTGGTCTTGCAGACGTCGACCCTGACGCTGAGCGCAACGCCGACCATCACCGAAGCCGGTGGTGTGCTGACCTATACCGCTACCGTCACGCAGCCGCCGATCAATGACCTGAGCATCACCCTGTCCAATGGTGCCGTGATCACCATCACCGCCGGCCAATTGACCGGCACCGTCAACGTGCCGCTGGCACCCAATGACAGCCCGTACATAGACCCAAGCCAGATCAGCGTGAACGTCACCGGCACCACCGGCGGCAACAACCTGGTACTGACGATTGACCCGAACCCGGCTGTTACGCAGATTACCGACACCATCGACACCACCACTGTCACGTTGACGGCGGGCAACACCGTGACCGAAGGCGGTCAGATTACCTACACCGCTACCCTGACCAACCCGGCGCAGACGCCGGTGACTGTCACCTTGAGCAATGGCTCGGTGATTACCATCAAGGCTGGGGAGTCGACGGGTACTGTTGTGGTCGATACGCCGGCTAACGACGTTTACAACAATGGTTCGACTGTCAGCACTACTATTACCGGTGCAACCGGCGGCAACTTTGAGAATCTGGTACCGAGCACTACGCCTGCGGTTACCACGATCACTGATTCGATCGACACCACCACCGTCACCCTGACGGCGGGCAACACCGTGACCGAAGGCGGTCAGATTACCTACACCGCTACCTTGACCAACCCGGCGCAGACGCCAGTGACCGTCACCTTGAGCAACGGTTCGGTGATTACCATCAAGGCCGGGGAGTCGACGGGCACTGTTGTGGTCGATACCCCGGCTAACGACGTTTACAACAATGGCTCGACCGTCAGCACTACTATTACCGGTGCAACCGGCGGCAACTTTGAGAATCTGGTACCGAGCACTACGCCTGCGGTT
>NZ_JAAAFV010000027.1:150686-151890 GCF_019352915.1 Pseudomonas sp. Xaverov 259
TGTCACCTTGAGCAATGGCTCGGTGATTACGATCAAGGCTGGGGAGTCGGTTGGCACTGTTGTGGTCGATACTCCGGCTAACGACGCTTACAACAATGGCTCCACTGTCAGCACCACTATTACCGGCGCGACCGGCGGCAACTTTGAAAATCTGGTACCAAACACGACGCCTGCGGTTACCACGATCACCGATTCGATCGACACCACCACTGTTTCGCTGACGGCTACCGACGCGATCACTGAAGGCGGCCAGATCACCTACACCGCCACCCTGACCAACCCGGCGCAAACCCCGGTGACTGTCACATTGAGCAATGGCTCGGTGATCACCATCAAAGCGGGTGAATCGACCGGCACCGTTGTGATCGACACCCCGGCGAACGACGTTTACAACAATGGTTCGACTGTCAGCACCACCATTACCGGTGCAACCGGCGGCAACTTTGAAAATCTGGTACCGAGCACTACGCCTGCGGTTACCACGATCACCGATTCGATCGACACCACCACTGTTTCGCTGACGGCTACCAATACCGTGACCGAAGGTGGGCAGATCACCTACACCGCCACCTTGACCAATCCGGCGCAAACCCCGGTAACCGTCACCTTGAGCGATGGCTCGGTGATCACTATCAAAGCGGGCGAATCTGTCGGCACCGTGGTGGTCGACACTGCGCCGAACGACGTCTACGTCAATGGCAGCACGGTGAGCACCACCATCACTGGCGCGACCGGCGGCAACTTCGAAAACCTGGTGCCGAACACTGCACCTGCGGTCACCACGATTACCGACTCGATTGACACCACTACGGTCACCTTGACGGCTCCTTCCGAGGCGAACGAAGGCGGTCAGATTACGTACACCGCTACGCTCTCCAACAAAGCGGGCACTGATGTAACGCTGAAACTGGATAACGGTTCGAGCATCACCATCAAAGCTGGCGATACCGTTGGCTCTGTGACTGTTGCGGCGCCAAGCGATGACGTGTTCATCGATAAAAGCACTCAGACCGTCAAGATCACCGACACCACTGGCGGTAACTTCGAGAAGCTGGAAGTGGCAGGTGATGGTGCAACTACGACCATCAACGACACCATCGACAAAGTGGATGTAGTCCTGACCGCCACCACCACCGTTGGTGAAGGCGGCAACATCATCTACACCGCCAGCCTTGTGGATAAAAACGGCGCTCCGGTGACTAAC
>NZ_JAAAFV010000027.1:151900-155371 GCF_019352915.1 Pseudomonas sp. Xaverov 259
AACAATCACCATCGGCGTTAATCAGTCGAACGGCAGCGTCACCGTTGTAGCTCCAGATGACGTGTACAAGGGCGACCAGACCGTCACCACCGCTATCACTAATGTGACTGGCGGCGAGCACTTCGAAAACTTGGTTCCAGGTACAACGCCGGTTAGCACTACTGTCACTGATACTCCGGGCACTGATAACACCACCACCGTGACACTGACAGCTCCGTCTGCAGTGAACGAAGGCGGTCAGATCACTTACACCGCTACGCTCTCTAATAAAGCGGGTACCGATGTAACGCTGAAACTCGATAACGGTTCGAGCATCACCATTAAAGCTGGCGATACCGTTGGCTCTGTGACTGTTGCGGCGCCAAGCGATGACGTGTTCATCGATAAGAGCACTCAGACCGTCAAGATCACCGACACCACTGGCGGTAACTTCGAGAAATTGGAAGTTGCAGGCAACGGCGCAACCACCACCATCAACGACACCATCGACAAGGTGGATGTGGTTCTGACCGCCACCACCACCGTTGGCGAAGGCGGCAACATCGTCTACACCGCCAGCCTTGTGGATAAAAACGGCGCGGCAGTGACTAACATCACCAACCCGTTGACCGTGACCCTGGATAATGGCCAGACCATTACCATCGGTGTGAACCAGTCCAGCGGCAACGTCACAGTTGTAGCTCCTGATGACGTGTACAAGGGCGACCAGACCGTCACAACCGCTATTACTAATGTGACTGGCGGTGAGCACTTCGAGAATTTGGTGCCAGGTACTACGCCTGTTAGCACTACTGTCACGGATACTCCGGGCACTGATAACACCACCACCGTGACACTGACAGCTCCATCTGCAGTGAACGAAGGCGGTCAGATCACTTACACCGCTACGCTCTCTAATAAAGCGGGTACCGATGTAACGCTGAAACTCGATAACGGTTCGACCATCACCATCAAAGCCGGTGACACCGTTGGCTCTGTGACTGTTGCGGCGCCTGGCGATGACGTGTTCATCGATAAGAGCACCCAAACGGTCAAGATCACTGACACCACTGGCGGCAACTTCGAAAAACTGGAAGTGGCTGGTGATGGTGCAACTACGACCATCAACGACACCATCGACAAAGTGGATGTGGTTCTGACCGCAACGACCACCGTTGGTGAAGGCGGCAACATCATATACACCGCCAGCCTTGTGGATAAAAACGGCGCGCCGGTGACTAACATCACCAACCCGCTGACCGTCACTCTCGATAATGGCCAGACAATCACCATCGGAGTGAACCAGTCCAGCGGCAACGTCACAGTTGTAGCTCCGGATGATGTGTACAAAGGCGATCAAACCGTCACTACCGCTATCACTAACGTGACTGGCGGCGAGCACTTCGAAAATCTGGTGCCAGGTACCACGCCTGTGAGCACCACCGTCACCGATACACCGGGTACCGACAACACAACAACTGTCACGCTGACCGCGCCAAGCGCAGTCAATGAAGGTGGTCAGATCACCTACACCGCCACCTTGAGCAACAAGGCTGGTACTGACGTCACGCTGAAGTTGGATAACGGTTCATCTATCACCATTAAAGCTGGTGAAACCGTCGGCTCCGTGACTGTTGCCGCGCCTGGCGATGACGTGTTTATCGATAAGAGCACTCAGACCGTCAAGATCACTGACACGACTGGCGGTAACTTCGAGAAGCTCGAAGTCGCTGGCGATGGTGCAGCTACGACCATCAACGACACCATCGACAAAGTGGATGTGGTTCTGACCGCAACGACCACCGTTGGTGAAGGCGGCAACATCGTTTACACCGCCAGCCTTGTGGATAAAAACGGCGCGGCCGTGACTAACATCACCAATCCGCTGACCGTCACTCTCGATAACGGCCAGACCATCACCATCGGCGTTAATCAGTCGAACGGCAGCGTTACCGTTGTAGCTCCGGATGACGTGTATAAGGGCGACCAAACCGTCACTACCGCTATCACTAATGTGACCGGCGGTGAGCACTTCGAAAACTTGGTTCCAGGTACTACACCGGTCAGCACCACCGTCACCGACACGCCGGGTACAGACAACACCACCACCGTGACACTGACAGCTCCGTCTGCAGTGAACGAAGGCGGCCAAATCACCTACACCGCGACCTTGAGCAACAAGGCCGGTACTGACGTCACGCTGAAGTTGGATAACGGCTCGAGCATCACCATCAAAGCTGGCGATACCGTCGGCTCCGTGACTGTTGCAGCACCTGGCGATGATGTATTCATCGACAAGAGCACTCAGACCGTCAAGATCACCGACACCACTGGCGGTAACTTCGAGAAACTGGAAGTTGCAGGCAACGGCGCGACTACGACTATCAACGACACCATCGACAAAGTGGATATCGTCCTCACCGCCACCACCACAGTAGGCGAAGGCGGCAATATCGTTTACACCGCGTCGCTGGTCGACAAGTCGGGTAATGCGGTAACCAACATCACCAAGCCGCTGACCGTGACTTTGGATAATGGCCAGACCATCACCATCGGCGTTAATCAGTCGAACGGCAGCGTCACCGTTGTAGCTCCGGATGACGTGTATAAGGGCGACCAAACCGTCACTACCGCTATTACTAATGTGACTGGCGGTGAGCACTTCGAGAATCTGGTGCCTGGTACTACACCTGTCAGCACCACCGTAACTGACACTCCGGGTACCGATAACACCACCACCGTGACACTGACAGCTCCGTCTGCAGTGAACGAAGGTGGTCAGATCACCTACACCGCGACCTTGAGCAACAAGGCCGGCACCGATGTAACCCTGAAGCTGGATAACGGTTCGAGCATCACCATCAAAGCTGGCGACACTGTTGGTTCCGTGACTGTTGCGGCGCCTGGCGATGACGTGTTCATCGATAAGAGCACCCAGACCGTCAAGATCACTGACACCACTGGCGGCAACTTCGAAAAACTGGAAGTGGCTGGCAACGGCGCAACCACCACCATTAACGACACCATCGACAAGGTCGATGTGGTTCTGACTGCCACCACCACAGTTGGCGAAGGCGGCAACATCGTTTACACCGCCAGCCTTGTGGATAAAAACGGCGCGGCAGTGACTAACCTCACTAATCCGCTGACCGTAACTCTTGATAACGGCCAAACCATTACCATCGGCGTTAACCAGTCAAACGGCAGTGTGACCGTTGTAGCTCCAGATGACGTGTACAAGGGCGACCAGACCGTCACCACCGCTATTACTAATGTGACTGGCGGTGAGCACTTCGAAAATCTGGTTCCAGGTACAACGCCGGTCAGCACTACTGTCACCGACACTCCGGGTACTGATAACACCACCACCGTGACGCTGACCGCGCCAAGCGCAGTCAATGAGGGTGGCCAGATCACCTACACCGCGACCTTGAGCAACAAGGCCGGTTCTGACGTAACGCTGAAGTTGGATAACGGTTCATCTATCACCAT
>NZ_JAAAFV010000027.1:155381-155880 GCF_019352915.1 Pseudomonas sp. Xaverov 259
GGGCGAAGGCGGCAACATCGTTTACACCGCCAGCCTTGTGGATAAAAACGGCGCGGCAGTGACCAACATCACCAACCCGCTGACCGTGACTTTGGATAACGGCCAAACCATTACTATCGGTGTGAACCAGTCCAGCGGCAACGTCACCGTTGTAGCTCCAGATGACGTGTACAAAGGCGACCAAACCGTCACTACCGCTATTACTAACGTGACTGGCGGCGAGCACTTCGAAAACTTGGTGCCAGGTACTACGCCTGTTAGCACCACCGTCACGGATACTCCGGGTACTGACAACACAACTACTGTCACGCTGACCGCGCCAAGCGCCGTCAACGAAGGTGGTCAGATTACGTACACCGCTACGCTTTCCAATAAAGCGGGCACTGACGTCACGCTGAAGTTGGATAACGGTTCATCTATCACCATTAAAGCTGGTGAAACCGTTGGCTCCGTGACTGTTGCGGCACCTGGCGATGACGTGTTCATCGACAAGAGCACT
>NZ_JAAAFV010000028.1:0-20395 GCF_019352915.1 Pseudomonas sp. Xaverov 259
GGCGAGGACCTTTTGGTTACTTTTGCGTCCTTGCAAAAGTGACCCGCCGTCAGGGCGGAACCCTAAGCCGCCATCACCCAAATAACGGATATGTACACCACCACCACCAACAAGCCGCCATCGCAGGCAAGCCAGCTCCCACATTTGATCGCATGTAGCCTATCCAGCCAAGTCATGCAGTTGGCAATATTCGTCCCAGCCTAACCCCGCCATCTGCGCGACTTCCTTGTGCACTTCCAGGCGCTGCGCCTCAAAAGCTTCGGCCGACTCGGCGGTCAACTTGAGCGTCAGCTCCCAGGCAAACAGATGCTGGCGCTCAGCCTCGGCCTCGAATGCTTCATGCAAGCGCTCGGCGCGATACTGCGCCAGGGTTTCGCCTTTGGCTTGGGCGGCCAGGGGGTTGAGGGTGTCCAGTTGCGTAGCCACCTCCGGGTGTTCACTCAAGAAACGGTCCAGGGCGCGCTGGTGGTTATCACCGGGTTCTGACAAGGGCTTACTCCTGATGGTATGAAGTGAATAGATGGGGTCACGCTTCAGGCTTTGCAATCAGCTAGCGGGTAATCGCCGATCAGGCTGGCCCAGGCATCAAAAAAAACGGTTTGAGGGCTAACCCGACACCCCCGACACACCGCGCAAACTGAAAGTAATTCTGAATAATTAATCGTAGTGCGGCAAAAGCCTTTCGCAACCGGTAGGTGGCCGTGTAGCGTTACATGGGATTTTTGGGCGCTGCCAAGCATGGGCAGAGAGCGATACGGGCAGAGGGACGGGGCATGGCGCAAACGCTGTTCAAACTTTTCCTCACCCAACGCCTGGCGGCCTTGGCCAGCACCGAGTCATTGCGTGCTATCCGCGAAGGCTTGCTGTGGATTCTGCCGTGCCTGCTGGTGTCAGCCGGTTTCCTGATTCTGTCCGAATGCGCCAAGGTGCTGGGCTTCGATCCGCAGGTAGTGGCCTTTCTGTCGGGTCTGCACAACCAGATCAGCTCGGTGATCCCGCTGTTGGTAGCGGCCTCCATTGGCTACATGCTTGCCATCCAGCACCGGCTGCCACAATTGCCAGTGGCCTTTTTGTGCCTGGCCCACGTGGTGGTCGCCACGTTTGTGTTGCGTGATTACCCGCGAGCATCGGCGACGTTTGTGTTGTTTATCGCCATCGCTTCGCCGTTGTTGAATGTGCCGGCGATCGCCTGGCTGCATCGTTTTCGCTGGACGCGCCTGGTCAACGAAGACCTGGTGGGCCACAACCTGCGCGGCACCATCAATATGGTGGTGCCGGGCGCCATTACCGCGTTGTTGCTGGTGCTGGTGTTGTCATTGCTGGTGCAGATTCCCTATGTGGCGCAGCTGCAGGGACCGCAGGTACTGGATGCGCTGCAATCACCCTATGGCAGCGGGTTGTTTGTCACCCTGATGAACTCATTGCTGTGGTTTTTCGGCATTCACGGTGTGTACGCCATGCAGCCGCTGTTCGATGTACTGGACCAGGCCGTGGTGCTCAATGGCGCTGCACTCGCGGCGGGTGAGCCGATCAAGTACTTGCTCAACAGTGGCTTGCTCGGCTCTTTCGCATTTATCGGTGGCTCGGGCGGGGCGCTGTGTTTGCTGCTGGCGATCCTGTTGTTTTCCAAAAGCCAATCCATGCGTTTGCTGGCGATGGCCAGTCTGCCGCTGTCGTTGTTCAATGTCAGCGAAGTGCTGCTGTTCGGCTTGCCTATCATCCTTAACCCACGCTTGTTTATCCCGTTTCTATTGGTGCCGGCGCTCAACACCCTGCTGGCCTTGACGGTGGTGCAGTTGGGCTGGGTGTCGCCGGCGGTGGCCAGCGTGCCATTTACCGCGCCCGTGCTGCTCAATGCCTACCTCAGCACCCACGGCGATGTGGCGGCGGTGGTGCTGCAAGTGCTGCTGTTGGGGCTGGGCACGCTGGTGTATGCGCCCTATGTGCGCGCGATTCATCGCCAGTCCAGTGAGGGCGGCACGGTGTATCTCAAATCGTTGGACATGACCTTCCGTGGCCTCGAAGAGAAAGGCCGCCTGCTGGAGTTGGACCCGGTGTTGGCGTCCCACAAGGCTGCCGCCCGGCAGGCTGTCGAACTGAGCCGTATCCAGCAGATCAGCGATTACGAGTTCTACCTGGAATTCCAGCCGCAAGTCTCGACCCGTACCGGCTTGTGCACCGGCTGTGAGGCGCTGATGCGCGCGCGGGACAGCCAGGGCACGGTGCATTCGCCCTGGGAGTTCCTGCAATGGCTGGCCCAGGCGCGGTTGATGCCGGACGTGGATGTGTGGGTGGCGTCCCAGGCGGTGCGCCAGTATCAGAAGTGGCAAAAGATCGGCTTTGCCTTGCCCATGACCATCAATATTTCCAGCGCCACGCTTACTCAGGCTGGCTATGGCGAGCGCCTGGTGGAGATTCTCGCCCAGGCCCGTGGGCAGGTCTCGGTGGAAATCACCGAAGATGCGTTGGTCGGTGATGTGCAGGCCACCCGCCAGACCATCCAGAGGCTCCAGGCGATCGGCGCCAAGGTGTATATCGATGACTTCGGCACCGGGTTTTCGGCCTTGAGTTACTTGCACCAGTTTCCGGTGGACTTTATCAAGATCGACCGCAGTTTCGTGGTGGCCCAGCGCGACCCCAAAGGCGCCCAGGTGTTGACCGGCATGCTGCGTTTTTGCGAGGCGCTGAACCTGGGCGTGGTGGTCGAGGGCGTGGAAACCGCCGAGCAGTTGGCCTTTTTGAACACCGGCACCGAGCTGTTTATCCAGGGCTGGTATTTCAGTAAAGCGCTGCCCGGCGAACTGCTGCCGGGCTTTGTCCGCAGGCGTGCGGCGGCTCAGGTTTAAGCGTGGGCGGACGCGTATTCGCGCTGGGTCTGTTCGATCTCTTCGACCAGATCGTCGATACCCGCCAAGCGTGCGCGGTTGTCATGGTCCCAAGGGTGAAAGCCCGGTTTGAAGTAGTGCAGCCACGGCCGCACCATGCGTGGGAACACACCCTTGGGCCCGTATAGAAACTTCAGCATGCGCCAGAACCCTTTCAGGTGCCCACCGGTTTTGCGGTCGGCCATCAGCAGGCGCACATGGAAATCAAACACCACCAGCCAGAACAACAGCGTGGTGGTCAACATGGTACCGGTGCGCAATAGATAGCGCATCGGCCCAGGCTTGATCACGGTGTTCCATACATCAAAGGCCACGGCCTTGTGCTCGGTTTCTTCGAGGGCGTGCCAGTACCACATCTGCTGGTAGCCCTTGAGTGACTCGCCAAAACGCGACGGGTCGCTGAGCAGGATTTCCGCGAGCATCGCCGTGTAGTGTTCCAAGGCGATGGTCACCGCCAGGTTGAACGACGGCGGCAAGTGTTTCTTTTGCAGGTCGAGGAAGAACTTCAGGCGCTTGTCGAGGGTGTGCGCCGGCAGGCCGGCCGCTTGCAAGTGATCGTTGTAGGCCACGTGTTCGCGGCTGTGCATGGCCTCCTGGCCGATAAACCCCTGGATTTCTTTCTTCAACGCCGGGTCGTCGATGCGTTGGCGGTAGTGGCGCACGCTGTCCATGAAAAACAGCTCGCCCTGGGGAAACAACAGCGACAGCGCATTAAAGAAGTGCGTGATGAAGGGGCCTTGTTCGTGCCAGTCCTTGATGCGCTCGGCAGGCAAGGCAAAACGGATATCGCGACGGATCGGCAGCATGATGCGTGCTCCTGTTCAGAGACGGGTTTCGTCGTTGGTTTCGAACACCGGCGTGCGTGGCTTGGGTGCCATGCGCTTGCTGGCGAACACCACAAGGGCTTGATAGGCCGCCGGCAGGCAACGGGCGAGCAGGTCGAGAAAATACGCATCGCGACCGATCAGCACGCGGCGCTTGTTCTTGCGCACGCCTTGCAGAATCACCTTGGCGGCCTGGTCGGCGTCGGTGATGAAGAGTTTTTCGAAGTCGGCGCGGGCCTGTTGCTCGCTGTGGATCAGAAAGCCGGTCATGTTCGCGTCGATACGGCTGCTGCGGCAGATATCGGTGCGAATGCCGCCAGGGTGTACGCAGGTGGCGGACACGCCGCAGCCTTGCAGGTCGAGCTCCTGGCGCAGGGATTCGGTAAAGCCGCGTACGGCAAACTTGGTCGCGTTGTAGCCGCTCATGCCCGGCTGGGCAAACAGGCCGAACAGGCTGGAGGTGTTGACCACATGCCCGTCGCCGCTGGCTTTAAGATGCGGCAGAAACGCCTTGGTGCCATGCACCACGCCCCAGAAGTTGATGCCGACGATCCACTCAAGGTCGGCATAGTCCACGCCCTCGACGGTACTCGATAAAGCCACGCCGGCATTGTTGAAGATCAGGTTGACCTGGCCATGCTCGGCCGCGCAGCGTGCGGCCCAGTCTTCCATGGCCTGACGGTCGGCTACATCGACAACGTGGGTGGTGACCATGACCGGCGACAAGGTTGACGTCTTGATCAGCGCCAAGGTCTGTTCCAAGCCTTGGCTGTTCTTGTCCGAAAGCGCCAGGTGGCAGCCTTCGCGCGCCAATGCGAGTGCCAAAGCGCGGCCCATGCCCGAGGCTGCGCCGGTGATTGCCGCCACGCGGCCATTGAATGACTTCATGACAGACTGCCTTCTGCGGTGGGTTGCGGGGCCACAACCGTGCGCGGCGCAGAGGCCGGCAACGGGTTGGCGAGGTAGTCCTTGAGCGCAAAGTGGCGGGTGACCTGTTTGAAACGCCAGGTCGAGCCGGGCCACAGCGTGGTGTTCTTGCCGGTGCGCGGGTCCAGGTACCAGCTCTGGCAACCGCCGGTGTTCCAGATGGTGCGCTTGAGCTTGCCCTGCAGTTGCTGGTTGTAGGCCTGCTCGACGGCGGGTTTGACCTCGACCGTGGCAATACGCTGGTGCTGCATGTGCTTGAGCGCGTCCAGAATGTAGGTGACCTGGGCCTCGATCATCAGAATCATCGAGTTATGCCCCAGGCCCGTGTTAGGCCCGACAATCAGGAACAGGTTGGGATAACCCGGCACCGTCGTGCCTTTATAGGCGTGCGCGCCGTCGCGCCAGGCGTCCATCAGGTCGACACCGTCGCGGCCGATGATGCAGTCGCGGGGCAGTGGATCGGTGGCCTGGAAACCGGTGCCGAAAATCAGGCAATCGGCTGGGTGCTTGATGCCATCAGCCGTAATCACGCCGTCGGCTTCGATGCGCAGCACGGTGTCGGTGACCACCTCGACATTGCTGCGTGACAGCGCCGGGTAATAGTCATTGGAGATCAGCACGCGCTTGCAGCCGATGGTGTAGTCGGGCGTCAGGGTTTTGCGCAGGGAAGGGCGCGCCACCTGTTTGCGCAAGTGGCGCAGGGCGATCTTCTGCACCATCTTCATCAACCGTGGGTGCAGGGCAAAGCCCACCACACGGCCTTCCAGCGCCCAGTAAAAAGCGCCGCGCACCAGGCGTTGGGTAAAGGGCAGGTGTTTGAACGCCCAGCGTTCGAGCCTTGAAATCTCGCGATCGGGCTTGGGCATGATCCACGGTGGCGTGCGCTGGAACAGGTCCAGGTGCGCCACCTGCGGGGCAATCTGCGGCACGAACTGAATGGCACTGGCGCCGGTGCCGATCACCGCCACGCGCTTGCCTTTCAACGAATAGTCGTGATCCCAGTGCTGGGAGTGGAAGCGTTTGCCCTTGAAGCTGTCCAGCCCTGGAATATCCGGCAACGCCGGACGCGACAGGCCGCCCATGCCCGAGACCAGCACCCGCGCGCTGACCTGGCGGCCATCGCTGAAGCTCAGTTGCCAGCGTTGCTGTTGCTCATCAAACACCGCGCATTGCAGGCCCAGGCCGAAGCGCAAATACGGCGCGAGCCCGAACCGCTGCGCGCACTGCTCAAGGTAAGCGCGGATCTCCGCCTGCGGTGCGAATTGCCGCGTCCAGTTGGGGTTGGGCGCAAACGAAAACGAATACACATGGGACTGCACGTCGCAGGCGCAGCCCGGGTAATGGTTGTCACGCCAGGTGCCGCCGAGGGTATCGGCCTGCTCGGCGATAAAGAAGTCGGTAAGCCCGGCTTCCTTGAGTTTGATTGCCATGCACAGGCCGGCAAAGCCTGAGCCGATGATGGCGATGTCGATTGAATCACTGTGGGCATTCATAGGCTGTCCTGCATGGGCATCAGATGTGCTCCTGTTTTTTGTTTTGTCTTTTAGATAGAACACCATTGCAAAGAAAAAATGAATTAATTATTTTAAAAAAGATTTTAAATAATCTACCTGAAAATATCGCCTACGCTAGGACCTTGTTCGCAATGTGTGGCTTGTCCGACAGACGCGCACGCTGTGCAGCAAGTCCAGGTCCAGGGTGTGGACGGTGGCTGAGGCCTTGACCAATACCGGTCAGGGAGCAGCAGCAGGGAAGCAGAGGACCAAGCTATGGCGGTTGAATGGGTTGTCGCTGCGGGTGTGGTGGTGGGCGCCAGTGCGTTGTTGTGGGGCTTGAGTGCCTGGATGACACGGCGCATAGAAGCCACCGTTCCGATCAACGGGCGTTTCGTCGAGGTCGATGGCGAGCGCTTTCATTATGTAGACGAAGGTAAAGGCCCGCCGCTGGTGATGATTCACGGGCTGATGGGCAGCAGTCGCAACCTCACCTATGCGTTGTCCGGGCAATTACGTGAACGCTTTCGGGTGATCACCCTGGACCGGCCGGGATCCGGCTATTCCAGCCGTGGCGCACACACGGCGGCAGACCTGCCGGCCCAGGCCAGGCAAATCGCCGCGTTTATCAAGACCCTCGACCTGGATAAACCGCTGGTGCTGGGCCATTCCCTTGGCGGTGCGATTGCCTTGGCGCTGGCGCTTGATCATCCGCATGCAGTGTCGGGGTTGATTCTGGTCGCGCCGCTGACCCACCCGCAGCGCCTGTTGCCGCTGGTGTTCCTGTCACTGGCCGTGCGCCCGGCCTGGCTGCGGCGCTGGATGGCGCACACCCTGACCATGCCCGTGGGGCTGTTGACCAAAGGTTCGGTGGTCAAGGGCGTGTTCGCCCCGGATACCGCGCCGCCGGACTTTGCCACCCGTGGCGGCGGCTTGCTGGGGATGCGCCCGGACAACTTCTACGCCGCTTCCACCGAGATCAACACAGTCAACGATCACCTGCCGGACATGGTCAAGCGCTACCCGCAACTGACCCTGCCCATCGGCCTGATCTATGGCGCGCGCGACAAGGTGCTGGACTTTCAGAAGCACGGCCAGGCCCTGGCCAGCAAGGTGCCGGGGCTGAAGCTGCAAGTGGTGGAGGGCAGGGGCCATATGCTGCCGATCACCGCCACAGAGCGTGTGGTGGCGGTGGTGGAGCAGATTGCCAAGCGCGTCAAACCGCCGCAAAACGACCCGCTTCCGCACACGCCATTGGCCCTAGTGGGTAAGTAGCAGGGTAAGTAGCTGAGTAAAAAATCGTGCCACCCGACTCGCGGTTCAACGGCGTCGATGCCTGCTTTAGACACCTGACCAAACGGCTGAAAAAGAGACTGCCCGGTCACGTAAAAAAGCCTTCGAGAAACTAGTTGACGACCTAACGATTCCGCGCTATTAATTTTAAAAAATTATTTCAATGTGTAATTTGAAACAGTTTTTGAAGTGCCTAAGAGCGAATAAAATAATGAAAAAAACGCCTTTTATCGCATGTCCAATCTGCCTCGTTCGGAGGCTGCCATGAATCAGACTATGGCAAGCCCAACCGTCTGGACCGACGGCAAGCGTCACCTGTGGTGGCTCGGCATCATGCCACTGGCAACACCCTTGCTCTCCGGCGCCCTGGCGATTACCACCGGCGTACAGCAACTGTGGTGGGTCGGTGTGCTGGTGATCTTCGGCCTTATCCCGCTGATCGATGGCCTGCTCGGCGAAGACGTCAGCAACCCACCCGAATCTGCCGTTAACCACCTCGAATCGCAAAGCTACTACCGCTGGATCGTCTACACCGGTGTGCTGTTCGTCATCTCGTCGGTGGTGATCACCGGCTGGCTCGCCGCCGGCGGCATCGACTGGATCATCGGCGGCGGTCTACTTAACGCCACTGCCCACTTTGAGCCGTCGAGCTGGCTGGCTAAAACCGCCGCCTTCATTACCGCGCGCACCGAACTGCATGGTTCGGTGAGCTGGTTCACTTACCTGGGCATGGCCATGTCCACCGGCGCCGCCACCGGCATTGCCATCAACACCGCTCACGAACTGGGGCACAAGCCCAAGCCGCTGGAAGTGTTCCTGGCCAAAGTCACTCTGGCGCCGACCTTCTACGGGCACTTCTACACCGAACACAACCGTGGCCACCATGTACGCGTCGCTACTCCGGAAGATCCGGCCAGCTCGCGCCTGGGTGAGAGTTTCTGGGCGTTCCTGCCGCGCTCGGTGTGGTTCAGCGCCATGTCGGCCTGGAACCTGGAGCGCGAACGCCTGCGCAAACTCGGCCTGCCGGCCTTGCACTGGAAGAACGCGGTGCTCAGCGCCTGGATGTACAGCCTGGTGTTGTGGGGCGCGATGATTGCCTGGTTGGGCGCGGCGGTAATTCCGTTCCTGATCATCCAGGGCATCTACGGGTTCTCGTTGCTGGAAGTGGTCAATTATGTCGAGCACTACGGGCTTAAACGCCAGAAGTTGCCCAACGGTCGTTATGAGCGTTGTTCGCCTCGGCATTCGTGGAACAGTAATCGGATTGTCACCAATATCTTTCTGTTCCAACTTCAGCGCCACTCCGATCACCATGCCAACCCGACCCGCAGTTACCAGTCGTTGCGCCACTTTGATGAATCGCCGCAACTGCCTTACGGTTACGCCAGCATGATTGTCTGGGCGTATGTGCCGTACTTATGGCGACGGCGCATGGACCACCGTGTATTGAACCACTATGCCGGGGATATCACCCTGACCAATCTTCAACCCTCACAGCGGTTGAAGTATCTGGAGAAGTACAGCAACAGCGCGACGCCGTTTTAATCTGAACTAACACGTGTGTGGGTGAACTCGGGGTCTGTGTACCACGCAGGCCTTCTTCGCCCAGGATTCATCGGTTTTATTGCAAGTTAGTGGTTTGACCCTACAACAATAATTTCAAGGGAAGGACGTACACCATGCAAAGCCCTGCCACCTTTACTGCCCATGTCATCCTGGCCGCATTGGGCCTGATGGTTTACCAACAAGCCCAGGCTGCGCGGATCGAGCCGGCCGGCAGCGCCTTTACGGCCCAAGGGCCGATCAGCTTTTCCAAGGGCGCGCTGATCAGTGCCGACTGCACCATCAAGGTGGCCGGCAAGGTCGCGGCCGATGGCACGTCGGTGAATGTCGATAAAGTTGAATTCGACGGCGGCCTTAAATGCAGCCGCGTCGAGGCCATCAACTTACCCTGGGTATTAATTGCCAAAGACACTAAAAGCGGCTCGATGTCGAACATCAGCGTGGATGTGCATGCCTTTGGTTTAGGCGGCAAGTGCGGCCCGTCCACCGCCGACGGTACCTGGGATAACGCCACTGGCAAGTTGGAAGCAGCCAATGTGCCGATTGGCGAAGACTGCAAGATCAAGACGGTGTCGATCAAGATGCCGCCCACCTTCAAAGTGGTCGAATAAACGAATTCTAAAACTGTAGCGGTAGATGCATTGAAATTTGGCTGGAAAGGGAAGTTCTGCAGTTTCACCGTGACCTCTCGATCATGGCCATTACCCCTGGCGAACTGACTCGCCATAACATGTGAGGAAAAACAATGAAAAGCTTGAAAACTCTCGTGTCGTTGACTGCTCTGGCTGTTTGCATGGGTGCTGCTTCCATGGCGAGTGCAGCCACTATTTCTCCTGCGGGCACGGGCTTTTCCACGCCTGCCGGGACCATTGCGGTGTCGTCGCCAGCGTCGTTCGGTGCGCCTGTTTCCTGCAACATCGTGTTCACCGGTAGCGTGGCCGCCGACGGTTCGGCCGCTGCTATTACTGGCGCGACCGTCAGTGGTGCCAACCCACTGTGTGGCGTGCCGGTGTTGCTGGGTCTGCCTTGGACCTTGACGCCAACCTCCACCGCCACCGGTGCAGGTGTGTATGCGGGTACCGTGTCCGGCGTCAACTTCAAGATTGTCAGCAACTGCGCCAGTGGCCCGGCCACGATCAACGTGCTCTACAACAACAACACCCACACCATCACCCTGCCATCTGCTCAAACGGTCGGCAGCTGCAAAATCACTGCTCTGAACGCCGCTCCAAGCCCAGCACTGACTGTAAATCCTTGATAGCAATGCGTTGGACGTGATGATCACACGTTGAAATGCAGGTGCCCCTCTCGGGGCACCTGTTGAGGAAAACCAGGGACGGTAGGCCCGGCCGTGGTGGATAAAAATAATAAGGAGTGGAGCATGAATAATAAGAAACAACCGGCCCAGACGTTAATCGGCCTGGCATTGTTGGGCGGTCTCATGGTCGCGGGCGGTTCGGTGCAGGCCGGTGGCTTCTCGACTCCTACATTTGGCGCCCAAGGTTGGGGTCGTGCGTTCGGTGGTGGTTCGTTGTTCAAGGACGACCCGTCCTCAGCGTACAACAACCCGGCTGCCATGGCGTTTATCGATCAAACTATCGCGCAGCAAAACGTCGTTTATGCGCGCGTCAATATTAAGTTCAAAGGCAATGCCACTGATTACAAAGGCGACCCAGCCTCTGTAGGGGTATTGGACGAATTTGGTGGCGTTACCTCTACGCCGCGTACGGGTGATGGTGGCGAAGGCGGGTTCACCGCCTGGCTGCCGACCGGCTTCCTGGTAATCCCGATTAACGATCGTTTCAGTGTTGGTCTAAGCCAGGTGGTGCCCCAGGGGATGAAGTCGACCTGGGACCCGGATTGGAAAGGCCGCGATTTTGCCGTAGACACCAAAATCGAAACCGTGGGCCTGACCGGCTCGCTGTCCTTCAAAGTCAATGACCAGTTCTCCATCGGTGGCGGCGCCATCGTTCAGCATACGAGTGGGTTTGTCAGCCAGAACGTCGACTTGTACGCAGCCGCGGCAGTTTCACCGGGGCTGGGCGGCTTTGGTATTCCCTTTCCATCCGGGGTGGGCCAATCGCTGATTCGGGTCAAGGTCGACAATACGTCAGTGGGCTGGTTTGGCGGCATGGCGTGGAAACCCACCGACCAAGATACCGTTGGCTTCAACTACCACGCCAAAATCAAGAACAAGCTGGAGGGCAAATACAAATTCAATGCCGACCCAGGCAGTCGGTTGCTGATGACTGACGTAGGCGGCGACGGCTTGACGTTGGTTGAGCGCGCTTACCCAGGCTTGAAACTGTTCCCGGACGGTGCCAACGCCAGCACGCAACTGGACATCCCGGCCACCGCTGCCATCGACTGGGTTCACGTGTTCAATGACCGCTTCACTCTCGGCGCCAGTGCCTTGTGGACCCAGTGGTCTTCCTTCAAGGCCCTGACGTTGAAGTCTGACGGCAATACCATTGTGTCGATTCCCTACAAGTACAAAGACGTGATGATGTACTCGCTGGGCGGTGACTATAAGCTCACCGACGATTTCACCCTGCGTGCCGGTGTTGCCTATGATCAGACGCCTACCCGTAACTCCACGCGGGACCCGCGCATTCCTGACGGTGATCGTTATTTCGCCTCGTTGGGTTTTGGCTACAACATCAAAGCGGTTCCAGGCTTGAGTGTTGACGGCGCCTACTCGCGGCAGTTTGTAAAAGAGGTCAATCTCAAGACCGTCAACGAAGATCGCCTTGGGGCTGCACGCCTGGATGGCAAGGTGGACAGCAAAGGGGAGGTGGTAAGCCTGTCGGCCACTTATAAGTTCTAACCAACAATCGGTGCGTGCTCAGGTGTGAAGTGGTCAGTCAGCGCATCTTTCTGGCGCTTCACACCCGTGCTGCACATGCTCCGTTTTTGTGGTTTTCCCAATGCAGAAACCGGCTGACTCGATCAGCCTATTTTTTTGTGCATGCATTAAATAAAAATTTCAAAACAAAATTTGAATTTATCCTTTCAAGTTTGTAGTGTGGTTTTACGCCCTCGTTCATCCCGAACGAGTGACGCGCATGCCATACCCTGAATTGAGTAGAGGTATCCCCATGGTTATCTGGTTATTGATGGGTGTCGCCGCCGCGATTGCCCTGGCCTATCGACAAGCCGCCGCGGCCCTGTGGCTGGGCGTCGGCCTGGTCTGGCTGGCGCTTGGTTATCTGTTCAATGGGGTCGCAGGCTTTGGCGCCAGCGTCGCGGCCATCCTGGTGGTACTGCCCGCCATGCTGATGACGATCAAACCGCTGCGCCGCACACTGCTGACCAGCAAGGCGCTGGGCCTGTTTCGCACGATCATGCCGGCGATGTCCGACACCGAGCGCGCCGCCATCGAGTCCGGCACCGTGTGGTGGGACGCCGAGCTGTTCAGCGGCAAGCCCAATTGGCAGCGCCTGCTGCAAGCCGCGCCGGCCAGCCTGAGTGCTGAAGAACAGGCGTTCCTCGACAACGAAGTGGAAACCCTCTGCGACATCGCCAACGACTGGGAAACCACCCAGGTCTGGCAGGACATGTCCCCCGAAGGCTGGCAGTACACCAAGGACGCCGGGTTCCTGGGCATGATCATTCCCAAGCAGTACGGCGGCAAAGGTTTCTCTCACTATGCGCATTCGCAGGTGGTGATGAAGCTGTCGACGCGCTGCTCGGCGGCGGCGATTTCGGTGATGGTGCCCAACTCCCTCGGCCCGGCTGAACTGCTGCTGCATTACGGCACCGATGCCCAGCGCAATTACTATTTGCCACGCCTGGCACGCGGCGAAGACATCCCGTGCTTTGCCCTGACCAGCCCGTATGCAGGCTCCGATGCCGGGGCGATTCCGGACCTGGGCATCGTCTGTAAAGGCGTGCACGAAGGCGAGGAAGTGCTGGGTTTTAAAGTGACCTGGGACAAGCGCTACATCACCCTTGGCCCGATTGCCACGGTGCTCGGCCTGGCGTTTCGCGCCGAAGACCCGGACGGTCTGCTTGGCAAGGCCGGCTCGCTGGGGATTACCTGTGCGTTGATCCCCACCTCCCATCCGGGCGTGAACAGTGGTCGCCGGCATTGGCCGCTGAACGCGGTGTTCCAGAACGGGCCGACCACCGGCAAGGATGTGTTTATTCCGCTGGAATGGGTGATTGGCGGCCGTGAACAGGTCGGCAATGGCTGGCGCATGCTGATGGAGTGCCTGGCGGCCGGGCGCGCCATTTCGCTGCCGTCGGCCAACGTCGGCCTGGGCAAGGTGGCGGTACGCGGCACCACGGCCTATGCGGCGATGCGCAAACAGTTCGGCCTGCCCATCGGCAAGTTCGAAGGTGTGCAGGCGCCGTTGGCGCGCATGGCCGGGCATCTGTATGCCTGCGACGCGGTGCGCAAGGTCTCGGTGGCGTCTTTGGATGCGGGTGAAAAGCCCTCGGTGATCTCGGCGATTGCCAAGTACCACGTCACCGAGCGCGCGCGGATGATCGTCAACGACGGCATGGACATCGTGGCCGGCAAAGGCATCTGCATGGGGCCCAATAACTTCCTGGCCCGCGCCTACCAGCAAAGCCCGATTGCGATCACCGTAGAGGGCGCGAACATCATGACCCGCTGCCTGATCATCTTTGGCCAGGGGCTGATTCGCTGCCATCCGTATGTGTTTCGCGAGATGGAAGCGGCGCACAACCCGGATCGGCGCAAAGCCCTGGAAGCTTTTGACAGTGCGATGTTCGGCCACCTGAGTTTTGTGCTGGCCAATACCGTGCGCGCCGCAGTGCATTCGCTGACCGGCGGGCGCTTGATTGCCACACCGGCCAAGACCGACCCGGCGCTGGCGTCCTACTACCGCCAGGCCAATCGGCTGTCAGTGGTGCTGGCGTTGATCTCGGATGTGTCCATGGGCGTGCTCGGTGGTGCGCTCAAGCGCAAGGAAAGTATCACCGGGCGCCTGGGCGATATTCTGTCGCAGCTGTACATCCTGTCCTGCGTGCTCAAGCGCTTTGAGGACGACGGGCGGCCCCAGGCCGACTTGCCGCTGGTGCACTGGTCGGCCCAGGACGCGTTGCTGCGCGCCCATGAAGCCCTGGCCGAAGTGCTCGACAACTACCCATCGAAACCGGCAGCAGCCGTGGTGCGTGCCTTGAGTTTTCCGTTTGGTATTCCCCAGCACAAACCCTCGGACCGTTTGCTGGCGCAAGTGGCCGACGTGGTGCAAACCCCCGGCGAAACCCGCGACCGCTTGCTGGCCAATTCCTACATTCCTCGCCCGGAAATCGACAAGCTGGCCTACGGCGAATTGGGCTTCCGGCTGTTGCCGCAGGTGGAGCTGATCGAAGCGCGGCTCAAACCGGCGATCAAGCAGGGCCTGATTGAACCGATGCCGATTTCCGCCACGGCCTTCACCGGCTGGCGGGTCAAGGCGCGGGCGCTGGATTTGATCAGCGATGAGGAAGACAGCTTGCTCGGGCGTTATGTGGAATATGCCGACCATGGCATTCAGGTCGACGACTTTCCGCAGGATTTTGGCTTGCTGGAGGCTTTGCAGCAGCGTCAACAGGCGTTGGAGCCCAAGGCCAAACGCCGTACTACACAGGGCGAAAACGCCTCGGTGAACTAGGAGGAACGCGATCAAAATGTGGGAGCGGGCTTGCTCGCGAATGCGGTCTATCAGCGGTATATGTGTGGGCTGACCCACCGCATTCGCGAGCAAGCCCGCTCCCACAGTTGATCGGGTTTACACGGCAAGACAGTGTTTGTGAGTGGAACTATCAATGAGTGACAGCTACTTATCCTTCGTCAATTCCCCTTGGGGCCGGCGCTTGGCCCAAGCCATCGGCCTGCCGCAACCCTTGCCTTTGCAACGCCACCGCAGCGGCCAGCAAGGCCTGGCCAACCCGGTGATCGTCGCCGGGGCAGGGCGCCTGGGTGCGCAGGTGCAACAGCTCTTCAAAGACACCGACACCGTCGTCGCCACGCCGGCAACCCTCAAGGCGCCGTCCACGGTCAAGGTGCAGGGCGCGGTGTTCGACGCCACGGCCGTGCTCGACCTGCAACAACTCGACGAGCTCTACGTGTTCTTCCACGCCAATGCCAAGCGCCTCAGCCAGCACGGCCGCGTAGTGGTGCTCGGCACGGCGCCGGAACATTGCCAGGACTTGCCCCAGGCCATCGCCCAGCGGGCCCTTGAAGGGCTGGTGCGCTCGCTGGCCAAGGAATTGCGCCGCGCAATCACAGTGCAATTGATCTACGTGGCGCCGGGCGCCGAAGACGCCATGGACAGCAGCCTGCGGTTCTTTTTATCGCGCCGCTCGGCCTATGTGTCGGGCCAGGTGGTGCGCCTGGAAAAACCCGTGGGCGGCCAGGTGACAGTGAACTGGGACAAGCCCTTCGCCGGTCGCCGTGCCCTGGTCACCGGTGCCTCTCGTGGCATCGGCCTGGCGATTGCCCAGGTGCTGGCCCGCGACGGCGCCCATGTGGTGTGCGTGGACGTGCCCCAAGCCCAGGCAGCGCTGCTTCAGGCCGCTGACAGTGTGAATGGCTCGGCCTTGCCGCTGGACATCACCGCTGCCGATGCGGCCGCGCTGTTGCAGGCGCATGTCAGCCAATACGGCGCCTTCGACGTGGTGGTACACAACGCCGGGATCACCCGCGACAAGACCATCGCCAAGATGACCGAAGCCGCCTGGCGCAGTGTGCTGGCGGTCAACCTCGAAGCGCCGTTGCAACTGAGTACCGCACTGTTGGAAGGCCAGGGCTTGAACCCTGGCGGGCGAATTGTGTGCGTGTCGTCGATTTCCGGCATTGCCGGCAACCTCGGGCAAAGCAACTACGCCACCTCCAAGGCCGGGGTGATTGGCCTGGTGCAGGGCTTGGCCCCCCAGGCGGCTGCGTTGCAGGTCACCGTGAATGCGGTGGCGCCAGGTTTTATCGAAACCCAGATGACCGCAAAAATCCCGCTGATGATCCGTGAGGCTGGGCGGCGCATGAACTCGCTGTCCCAGGGCGGGCAGCCGATCGACGTGGCCGAGACCATCGCCTGGCTGGCGCACCCGGCGTCCGGCGGGGTCAATGGCCAGGTGGTGCGCGTGTGCGGCCAAAGCCTGCTGGGAGCCTGAACCATGGACTACGTGACGCAGATCATCGACCCGCCACCGTCACGCACTCAGTTGTTGCTGGACGGCGTGCGTGCGCTGCGCAAACCCAAGCTCGACGGGCCGCCGCCATTGCCCACAGAGCGCTTGGTGCGTTCGGCGGTGGAGCTGAGCGCCACTGGCATCGCCGCCTACGGCCGCGCCTGCGGTTTTCGCCGTGAGCAGGGCGTGCCGCTGTCTTATCCGCATGTGCTGGCGTTCCCACTGCATTTGATGCTGCTGACCCGGCCGAGCTTCCCGTACCCGGCCAGTGGCATGGTGCACCTGGCCAATCGCATTCGTCAGCACCAGCGTTTGCACGAAGGCCAGGCCTTGCGCCTGGAAGTGTATTGCGCGCGCTGGGTGGCGCACCCCAAGGGCCAGGCGCTGAGCATCGCCACCCGCGCCTTTGCGGCGGATACGTTGGTGTGGGAAAGCGACAGCCTGTACCTGCGCCGCGACGTTAAAGACCCGGTCGGTGAGCCCTGGGACGATGTGCTGGCCTTGCAGGAAGACGGCCTGTTGCGCACCCAGCGCTGGGTGCTGCCGGCCGACCTGGGGCGCCGGTTTGCCAAGGTCTCGGGGGATTTCAACCCGATTCATACCTCAGTGATCGGCGCCAGGATCTTCGGCTTTCGCCGCGCCATCGCCCATGGCATGTGGACCCTGGGCCGCGCACTGGCGGCGCAGCAACCGCCGGGCGGGCTGGATCAGGCGCAAGCGCATTGCGACTTCAAGCTGCCGATCTTCCTGCCCGGCCAAGTTGCACTGTGGAGCCGCCCGGTGACCGGCCCGCGCCGTGAGTTCGAAGTGCGCAATTTTGCCGGTGAAAAACCGCATATGCGCGGGCTATTTATTTGGAAAGAGAGCCACGAATGAGTGACTACAGCTTCAACCCGGCCCCGACCCGCCGCGTGGCGATTATCGGCGGCAACCGTATTCCGTTTGCCCGCTCCAACACCGTGTATGCCCACGACAGCAATCAGGACCTGCTGGTGGCTGCCCTGCAAGGCCTGGTCGAGCGCTACAACCTGCACGGTCAGCGCCTGGGCGAGTTTGCTGCGGGCGCGGTAATCAAGCATTCGCGCGATTTCAACCTGGCGCGTGAGTCATTGCTGTCCACCACATTGTCGCCTGACACGCCTGCCTACGACGTTCAACAAGCCTGCGGTACCGGGCTGGAAGCGGCCTTGCTTGTGGCCAACAAGATCGCCCTCGGCCAGATCGAAGTGGGCATCGCCGGCGGTGCCGACACCACCTCCGATGCGCCCATCGGCATCAACGAATCCCTGCGCCACACCTTGCTGGCGGCCAATCGCGCCAAGGGAATGGGCGCCAAGGTGAAGACCTTGCTGAAGGTGCGTCCGTCGATGTTTTTCAAGCCGTTGCTGCCGCGCAATGGCGAGCCGCGCACCGGTTTGTCGATGGGTGAGCACTGCGAAGAAATGGCTAAGCGCTGGCAGATCAAACGGCTGGCCCAGGATGAACTGACCCTCACCAGCCACCAGCGCCTGGATGCGGCCTATAAGCGTGGCTTTTTTGACGACTTGATCACTCCGTATCGTGGCCTGGCCCGTGACAACAACCTGCGTGCCGACACCAGCCTGGAAAAACTCGCGGGCCTGTCTGCGGCCTACGACCGCCAAAACGGCACGCTGACGGCGGGCAACTCCACACCGCTGACCGATGGCGCCTCAGTGGTCCTGCTGGCCAGCGAAGCCTGGGCGGCCGAACAGGGTTTGCCGGTGCTTGCCTACCTGCGTACCGGCGAAACCGCCGCCGTCAACTTTGTCGACGGCACCGAAGGCTTGTTGATGGCCCCGGCGTATGCCGTGCCACGCATGCTCAAGCGTGAGGGCCTGGGGTTTGCCGACTTTGACTTTTTTGAAATTCACGAAGCCTTTGCCGCCCAGGTGCTGTGCACGCTCAAGGCGTGGGAAGACCCCGAGTATTGCCGCGAGCGGCTAGGCTTGGAGGCACCGCTGGGCGCCATCGACCGCAGCAAAATGAACGTCAACGGTGGCTCCCTGGGCTGTGGCCATCCGTTTGCCGCCACCGGTGGCCGGCAACTGGCGGCGCTGGCCAAAACCATCCATGAGAACGGGGGTGGGCGCGGCCTGATTTCGATTTGTGCAGCCGGCGGGCTGGGCATTACCGCCATCGTCGAAAAATAGCCTGATCAAAAACAACAATAAGGAGACTGCCATGAACGCTGTAAGCCAGGAACACACCGAACGGGTTTGGTTGAACGCCTACTTGCCGGGCGTGCCGGCGGACATCGAGGCCGGTATCGAGGCCTACCCGTCGCTGCGCGAGGTGTTCCTGGAGCACCTGGAAAAATTCCGCGAGCGGGTCGCCTACGTCAGCATCGGCACCGAAATGACCTACGCCGACTGGCAGGTGCAAGGCCATGCGTTCGCCGCGTGGCTACAGGGCCAGGGTGTGAAAAAGGGCGACCGGGTGGCGCTGATGATGCCCAATTGCTTGCAGTACCCGATCTGCCTGCTGGGCACCATTCTGGCCGGTGCGGTGGTGGTCAACGTGAACCCGTTGTACACCTCCCATGAGCTCAAGCATTTGCTCAAGGACAGCGAAGCCGAAACCCTGGTGATCTTTGAGAACTTCGCCCATACCTTTGAAAAAGTCGCGCAGGGCAGCCGTGTCAAACGCGTGGTGGTGGCGGCCATTGGCGATCTGCTGGGCACCTTCAAGGGCGCGGCGATGAACTTCATCCTGCGTCGTGTGCAAAAGCAGGTGCCGGCATTCAAGCTGCCGGGTTCGGTACGCTTCAACAACGTGTTGAAACAGGGACGAGCGCTGAACCATTTTCCGGTGGAGATGCACCTCGATGAGCTGGCGTTTTTGCAATACACCGGCGGCACCACGGGGGACGCCAAGGGCGTGATGCTCAGCCATCGCAATATCATCGCCAACCTGTTGCAAGCCAAGGCCTGGGTCGGGGATCAGTTGGACCAGGACAAGCAGGAAACCAACGTGACCTTGCTGCCGCTGTATCACATCTTTTCGCTGACGGTGAACTGCCTGATGTTCATGTGCCTGGGCGGGCGCAATATCCTGATTGCCAACCCTCGGGATGTGAAACGGGTGCAGATGATTTTGCGCAAGGAGCGCTTCAATGGCATTGCCGGGGTCAACACTTTGTTTAACGGCTTGCTCGAAAACAAGGAGTTCTGTGCGCGGGATTTCTCTGACCTGCGCATGGTGATTGCTGGCGGCATGGCCACGCACACGGCGGTGGCCAAACGCTGGAAGGAGGTCACTGGGCTGCCGATCATCGAGGGCTATGGGCTGACGGAGTGCTCGCCGGTGGTGAGCATCAGCCCGATCAACATTGCGCGCATGCGCGAGATGGAGTTCACCGGCAGCATCGGCGTGCCGTTGCCGTCGACCTGGGTGCGGTTTATGCGTGAGGATGGCGAGCTGGCGGAGATTGGCGAGCAAGGTGAGCTGCAAGTGCGTGGCCCGCAGGTGATGCAGGGGTACTGGAAGCGGCCCAAGGAAACCGCTGAAGTGCTGGATGCCGAGGGCTGGCTTTCCACCGGGGACATTGGGGTGATGGATGAGCGTGGGTATATTCGTCTGGTGGATCGCAAGAAAGACATGATCCTGGTTTCGGGGTTTAACGTGTATCCGAATGAGATTGAGGATGTGGTGGCGTTGCATCCCGGTGTGGGGGAGGTGGCGGCCATTGGGGTGGAAGATCCGGTGACGGGGGAGAAGGTCAAGATCATCGTGGTACGCAAGGACCCGAGCTTGACCCAGGAGCAGATCCTGGCCCATTGCCGGGAATATCTGACGGGGTACAAGGTGCCCAAGTATGTGGAGTTTCGCAGTGTTGAGCTGCCCAAGACTACGGTGGGTAAGGTGCTGCGGCGGGCGTTGCGTTGATTTGCTTTAACTGTGGAGCTGGTTGATCGGGTGTATATCCGTTATTTGGGTGATGGCGGCTTAGGGTTCCGCCCTGACGGCGGGTCACTTTTTGAAGGACCAAAAAGGTAACCAAAAAGTCCTCGCCCCACCACTCGGTGCCTCGCTGTGGCTCGGCATGCCCTCACTCCGGCTTGAATCCGTGGGCCGCCGCGATGGGCCATCCTTGGCCCAGCGCGGCTAACCCGGCGTCCTGCCGGGTTACCCACGGATTCAAGCCTGCGTTCGGCCATCGTGGTTAACGGGGCGATTTGAGATCAAAAGCAGATCAAAAGCAGAGCACGGCGGCCTGAAAGCCGACCTGAGTGGTTGAAGCAAGAGCCAG
>NZ_JAAAFV010000029.1:0-17561 GCF_019352915.1 Pseudomonas sp. Xaverov 259
TTTTGGTCCTTCAAAAAGTGACCCGCCGTCAGGGCGGAACCCTAAGCAGCCGTTACCGCAGCAACGGATATGCACACTGACAAACCGCTACCGCAGGCAAGTCAGCGCCCACATTTGGATCTGTGCAAGAAGCTAGGGCACCGGCATCACATCTATGCGATACGGCTCGAAGATCTTCAACATCTCCCCGTTCTCACGCAAGTGCTTGAGCAGCTCAGCGAACGCAGGCCCTGTGATCGGCGCTTTGGGCCGCACCAGCGCATAGTGGTGATACACCTGGTCAATCCGCTCCGAGACCAGGAATAGCCCGGCCATGTCCGCATTACGCACCATGAAATCGCTCAAAAACGAACGCGTGACCAGCGCAATATCGGCACGCCCGCGCGCCACCATCAGCAGGTTGCTGTCATGGGAATAGGTCAACGTGGCGTTGAAGTGTTCGGCCATGTTCTTGGGGTCGGGGTTGAAGCCGGCAAAGGCGTAGTGATAACCGCTGAACACCGCCAGACGCTTACCGGAGAGGTCGGTGAAATAGCTTTGGTCACGGCCGGGCTTACGCTGGGCGACGAATATTTCTGCATCTTCCAGGCCCATGTCGACACTGGTGTGGGGAATATTCTGCCAACCCCAGTCGGGGTTTTCGAAGATCGCCATGTCGACGCGGCCTTGCTCAAAATCGCGAAAACGCCGCGGAATCGAGGTAGGCACCAGCACAAACACGTAGTCGCCTTGTGAAGCATTCAGGGCTTCCACCAGTTGCGGCAATAAACCGGTGTCAGCGCCCTGCTCGGGCCGAACGGTGTAGGGCGGAAAGTGCGCGGCGCCGATCCTGACCAATTGCGCGGCCGACGCCGGCAGCCACCACGCGGTGCCCAGTGCCCATATAGTCAGTCCTGCAGCCAGCCGCCATGGCGAAAACATTGAGGCACACACCGTTTAACACTCTGATGGCAATAAGCTAGGCGTTTTTGTCAGGTGAGACAACTTTCCATCGGCAAATTAATAGCTTGCGCCTCAATCGGCTTTAAGCACCATCAGCAGCGCTTCTTCGGCGAGCTGCTCGAGGGTCAGGCTGCCTTGGGCACGAAACCAGGTGGTGGTCCAGGACAAAGCGCCGGTCAGGAAACGCCGGGTAATAAACACATCACCCCGGATGTAGCCCGCCGCCTTGGCCTCGCCCAACACCTGCAGCCAGATGTCCTCATACACATCGCGCAGCGCCAGCACCTGGGCCTGGCCCTCGGCCGACAGTGAACGCCATTCGTAAACCAGCACCGCCATGGCCTCGCCGCTGCCGCCCATGATCGACTGCAACTCGCAGCGGATCAGCGCCAGCACGCGTTCGCGCACGTTGCTGGCCTCTTCAAGTGAAGCGCGCATCATCGCGGTGTTGTAGTGGATGGTTTCCTCCATCACGGCACGCAGGATCTCGTCCTTGCTCTTGAAGTGATGAAAGATACTGCCGGACTGAATGCCCACGGCACTGGCCAGGTCACGCACGGTGGTGCGCTCGAAACCCTTGTTGCGAAACAGGTGAGCCGCGGTTTGCAGCAACTTGCCACGGGCACTGTCGGGGTCGGTCAACTGGCCGCCGTCGACCATGGTGCGCATCACCCGCAGGGCTTTGTGCTCATCCATGCTGCTCTCCTTGATCTCTACTGACGTCTTGGGCGGCAATTTAGGCCGTGGCCGCCAGCCAAGCAAGCGCTTGGGCAAAACTTGTGTCAACAGTTTACAAACCAAGCGCTTGCTTGGTAGTCTCGACGCCAGCCATTCGAGGAAGGATTTCTCATGAGCAAGACGGTTCGTATCGGCTGCGCTAGCGCCTTCTGGGGCGATACCTGCACGGCTGCCGCCCAACTGGTGCACAGCGGCGCCCTGGATTACCTGGTGTTCGACTACTTGGCGGAAGTCACGATGTCGATCCTTGCCGGTGCGCGGATGAAAGATCCCCAGGCCGGTTACGCCACGGATTTTGTCGAGGTGCTCACGCCGTTGCTGGGCGATATCCAGCGCCAGGGCATCCGCGTGATCAGCAACGCCGGTGGCATCCACCCCCACGCCTGCGCCGCCGCCCTGCAAGCGGCCTGCGACAAGGCCAATGTGCCGCTGAAAATCGCCGTGCTGCTGGGCGACGACCTGCAACCTCAACTCAAGCAACTGCACAATATTACCGATATGTTCAACGGCGCGCCCCTGCCGCCGGTGTGCGTCTCGGCCAACGCCTACTTCGGCGCCCCCGGCATTGCCCAGGCACTGGCGCTGGGCGCCGATATTGTGATTACCGGGCGCGTGGTCGACAGCGCCGTGGTCAGCGCCGCCTTGGTGCATGAATTCAACTGGTCGTGGCAGGACTACGACCGCCTCGCTCAAGCCGCGCTCGCCGGGCATATCATCGAATGCGGCGCGCAGTGCAGCGGCGGTAACTTCACCGATTGGCGTGATGTACCGGACTACGAGCACATCGGCTTTCCCATCGTCGAGGTCAGCGCCGACGGCCAATTTACGGTGAATAAAGTCGCCGGCACGGGCGGGCTGATCAGCGAACTCGGCGTGGCCGAACAGTTGCTGTATGAAATCAGCGACCCGCGCGCGTATTTACTGCCCGATGTGATCTGCGATTTCAGCCAGGTCAAACTGCAGCAGCAAGGGCCAAACTGCGTGCGCCTGCACGGCGCCAAGGGTTTGCCGCCCACCGACCAGTACAAGGTCAGCGCCACTTACCCCGACGGTTTCCGCTGCACTGCCAGTTGCCTGATCGCCGGGATCGACGCGGTGGCCAAGGCGGAACGGGTCAGCCAGGCAATCATCAACAAAACCTCGGAACTGTTCAGCCAACGCGGTTGGGCGCCTTACACCGAGGTCAATGTCGAACTGCTTGGCAGCGAAGCCACCTACGGCGCCCACGCCCAGCGCCAGGATTGCCGCGAGGTAGTGGTGAAGTTGGCGGTACGTCACCCGAGCAAACAGGCCTTGGTGCTGTTCGCCCGCGAGATCGCCCAGGCGGCGACCGGCATGGCTCCCGGCTTGACCGGCATTGTCGGCGGGCGGCCGACGGTGTACCCGCTGGTCCGGCTGTTCTCATTCCTGATCGACAAATCATCTTGCGCACCGCAGGTCGACTTCCAAGGCGCGCGGCACGCCGTTGCGTTGCCTTCATCAGCCCCGATGCGCACACCCCCCGCGCCGATTGATCCACCCAAACCCGAAGGCCGCGCGGACGCCAGTGTGCCCCTGGTGAAACTGGCCGTGGCGCGCTCTGGCGACAAGGGCAACCACAGCAATATCGGGGTGATTGCCCGCCGGCCCGAGTACCTGCCATGGATCGCCGAAGCACTTACGCCGGAGGTGATCGTCGACTGGATGAGCCATGTGCTCGACCCACTTCACGGCCGTGTCGAGCGCTGGTACTTGCCCGGCAGCCACAGCTTGAATTTCCTGCTGGAAAACGCCTTGGGCGGCGGCGGCATCGCCAGCCTGCGCATCGACCCGCAAGGCAAAGCCTTCGCCCAGCAGTTGCTGGAAATCCCCATCGCCGTGCCGCAACACATCGCCGATCAACTCTCCTAAAGGACCGTCGCCGTGGCCTTCGACTCGATCTTCAAAACCGACCTGTTCCAGGGGCAAACCGTGATTGTGACCGGCGGCGGCAGTGGCATTGGCCGCTGCACCGCCCATGAACTGGCGGCCCTTGGTGCCAGCGTAATACTGGTGGGGCGCAAGCCGGAAAAACTGCAAACCGTGGCGACGGAAATCGCCGAAGACGGCGGCATCGCGCACTGGCAAGCCTGTGATATTCGCGATGAAGAGGCCGTGAAAGCACTGGTCACGCAGATCATTCACGAGCACGGGCCGATCCACGGGCTGGTCAACAACGCCGGCGGCCAATACCCGTCGCCACTGGCGTCGATCAATCAAAAAGGCTTTGAAACCGTACTGCGTACCAACCTGGTGGGCGGTTTCCTGATGGCCCGTGAAGTGTTCAACCAGTCGATGAGCAAACACGGCGGCGCCATCGTCAATATGCTCGCCGACATGTGGGGCGGCATGCCCGGCATGGGCCACTCGGGTGCAGCACGCTCAGGCATGGACAACTTCACCAAGACCGCCGCCTTCGAATGGGGTTACGCCGGTGTGCGCGTCAACGCCGTGGCGCCGGGCTGGATCGCCTCCAGCGGCATGGACACCTACGAAGGCGCGTTCAAGGCGGTGATCCCCACCCTGCGTGAACACGTGCCGCTCAAACGCATCGGCACCGAATCGGAAGTCAGCGCAGCCATCGTGTTCCTGCTCAGCCCCGCCGCCGCCTTTATCAGCGGCAGTACCCTGCGCATCGACGGCGCCGCCAGCCTGGGCAGCCGCGCCTGGCCACTGCATAAGGCGCAGCCGCCGAGCGAGGCCTTCAATGGTTTCCACCGTGCATATTTGCCCGATGTGCTGAAGACGGAGCAATAAAACCATGCCGGTGATTGAAAGCCTGATCGACGCCCACAGCCCACAGTTCGCGCAGAACCGCGCGGTGATGCTGGCCGCCATCGAGCAATTGCAGCAGTTGGAGCAGGCCCTGCTGAACAAGGCGCAGCAAGCCAAACCCAAGTTCGACAAACGCGGCCAACTGTTGCCCCGCGAGCGCCTCAACCTGCTGCTGGATCCCGGCGCGCCGTTTCTGGAATTGGCCAGCCTGGCAGGCTACAAACTCCACGATGACAAAGACGGCAGCGCGGCCGGTGGCGGCTTGATCGCCGGTATCGGCTACGTCAGCGGCGTGCGCATGCTGGTGGTGGCCAATAACAGTGCGATCAAGGGCGGCACGATTTCCCCCAGCGGGCTGAAAAAATCCCTGCGCCTGCAACAGATCGCCATGGAAAACAAACTGCCGGTGGTGACCCTGGCCGAAAGCGGCGGTGCCAACCTCAATTACGCCGCGGAGATTTTCGTCGAAGGCGCACGCAGCTTCGCCAACCAGGCGCGCATGTCGGCCATGGGCTTGCCGCAGATCACCGTGGTACACGGCTCGGCCACAGCGGGCGGCGCGTATCAGCCAGGGCTGTCGGATTACGTGGTGGTGGTGCGCGGCAAGGCCAAGCTGTTTTTGGCCGGGCCGCCGCTGCTCAAGGCTGCCACCGGCGAAGTCGCGACTGATGAAGAATTGGGCGGCGCCGAGATGCACGCGCAAACCGCCGGCACCGCCGAATACCTTGCGCAAAACGATGCCGATGGCGTGCGCATCGTGCGCGAAATCGTCAGCCTGCTGCCTTGGGATGATCGCCTGCCACCCGCTCCACAACGGGCTTACAAGGAGCCGCTGTATCCGATTGACGAGTTGCTGGGATTGATCCCCGATGACCCGAAAAAGCCCTACGACGTGCGCGAAATCCTTGCACGCCTGGCCGACGGCTCGCACTTCCTCGAATTCAAAGGCGAGTTCGATGCCCACACCGTCTGCGGCCACTTGCACATCCAGGGCCGCGCCGTCGGGGTGATCGGCAACAACGGCCCCATCACCCCCAAGGGCGCGAGCAAGGCGGCGCAATTTATCCAACTGTGCGACCAGAGCCGCACACCACTGCTGTTCCTGCACAACACCACCGGTTTTATGGTCGGCACCGAGTCGGAGCAACAAGGCGTGATCAAGCACGGCGCGAAGATGATTCAGGCGGTGGCCAATGCACGGGTGCCTAAACTCACGGTAGTGGTCGGCGGCTCTTATGGCGCGGGCAACTATGCGATGTGCGGCCGGGGCCTGGACCCGCGTTTTATCTTCGCCTGGCCCAACAGCCGCACGGCGGTGATGGGCGGCGCGCAGGCGGGCAAGGTGCTGCGCATCGTGACTGAGGCCAAGCAATTGAAAGACGGTTTGGTGCCCGACCCCAAGATGCTGGACATGCTCGAACAGGTCACCGCGCAGAAACTCGACAGCCAGTCCACCGCGCTGTATGGCAGCGCCAATCTATGGGACGACGGGCTGATTGATCCACGCGATACCCGCACGCTATTGGGGTTCTTGCTGGATATCTGCCACGAGGCCGAGGTGCGGCAGTTGCAGCCGAACAGCTTTGGTGTAGCGCGCTGATCGTTCCCACGCTCCGCGTGGTAACGCAGCCAAGGACGCTCCGCGTCCCAACAAGGAGAACAACAACAATGATCTTCACCCAGGAACACCAGGAACTGCGCCGCACCGTGCGTGCCTTCGTCGACCGCGAGATCAACCCGCACGTGGACGAATGGGAAAAAACCGGGCGCTTCCCCATTCACGAGATCTTCCGCAAAGCCGGCGACCTCGGCCTGCTGGGCATTTCCAAGCCGGAACAATTCGGCGGCATGGGCCTGGACTACAGCTACTCCATCGTCGCCGCCGAAGAGTTCGGCACCATCCGTTGCGGCGGCATCCCCATGTCCATCGGCGTGCAAACCGACATGTGTACGCCCGCCCTCGCCCGCTTCGGCTCCGACGAGCTGCGCGACGAATTCCTGCGCCCGGCCATCAGCGGCGAGCAAGTGGGTTGCATCGGCGTCTCGGAAACCGGCGCCGGTTCCGACGTGGCCGGGCTTAAAACCCACGCGCGCAAGGACGGCGGCGACTACGTGATCAACGGCAGCAAAATGTGGATCACCAACTCGCCCAGCGCCGACTTTATCTGCCTGCTGGCCAACACCTCCGACGACAAGCCGCATATCAACAAATCGTTGATCATGGTGCCGATGAACACCCCAGGCATCAGCGTCAGCCCGCCCCTGGAAAAGCTCGGCATGCACAGCTCCGAGACCGCCCAAGTGTTTTTCGACGCTGTGCGCGTGCCGCAACGCAACCGCATCGGCCACGAAGGCGCGGGGTTCATGATGCAAATGCTGCAGTTCCAGGAAGAACGCCTGTTCGGCGCGGCCAATATGATCAAGGGCCTGGAGTACTGCATCGACAGCACCATCGAATACTGCAAAGAGCGCCAGACCTTCGGCAAGGCGCTGATCGACAACCAGGTCATCCACTTTCGCCTGGCCGAACTGGCCACCGAAATCGAATGCCTGCGCGCGCTGGTCTACCAGGCCACCGAGCAATACATCAAAGGCCAGGATGTGACCCGCCTGGCCTCCATGGCCAAACTCAAGGCCGGGCGCCTGGGCCGTGAGGTCAGCGACAGCTGCCTGCAATACTGGGGCGGCATGGGCTTTATGTGGGACAACCCGGTGGCCCGCGCCTACCGTGATGTGCGGCTGGTGTCGATCGGCGGCGGCGCCGACGAAATCATGCTGGGCATCATCTGCAAATTGATGGGCACGTTGCCCGGGAAAAAATCATGAACACCCTGCTGCTCGAACCGCACAACGGCGTGCTGCACATCACCCTTAACCGCCCGGCCAGCCGTAATGCGATGAGCCTGGAGATGGTCAACGAACTGCAGGCGGTACTGGCACAACTGGACAGCCAGGTGCGCGCCGTGGTGATCAGCGGCGCCGGTGGGCACTTTTGTGCCGGCGCGGATGTGAAAGACATGGTCATGGCGGGCGGGCAGTTGCAGGCGCTGAACCGCGCCTTCGGCACCTTGCTGCAAGCCGTCGAAGCCGTACCGCAAGTGGTGATCGTGGTGCTGCAAGGCGCCGTGCTGGGCGGTGGCTTTGGGCTGGCGTGCGTGAGTGATATCGCGATTGCCGACCACCAGGCGCAGTTCGGCCTGCCGGAGACCAGCCTGGGCTTGTTGCCGGCGCAGATTGCGCCGTTTGTGGTCAAGCGTATTGGGTTGACTCAGGCGCGGCGACTGGCGCTGACGGCGGCGCGGTTTGATGGGGTTGAGGCGCAGCGATTGGGCGTGGTGCATTACGTCGAGCGCGATCCGCAAGCATTGGCGGAGCGTTTGGACGAGGTGCTGGGGCAGGTGTTGCGCTGTGCGCCGGGGGCGAATGCGCGGACTAAAGCGCTGTTGCTCGCCAGTGTGGAACAGCCGGTCGGCCCGCTGTTGGATCAGGCCGCGCAGTGGTTTGCCGAGGCTGTGAGCAGTGAGGAAGGGATTGAGGGGACGCAGGCGTTTGTGCAGAAGCGTAAGCCTGGGTGGGCTCGATGACGCCATCGCAGGCAAGCCAGCTCCCACAGGGAGAATGCATTTCAAACTGTGGGAGCTGGCTTGCCTGCGATGAGGCCCCAACTGTCACCCACCTGTGCCAAGGGATAAACCCATGCCTGCATTCACCAAGATCCTGATCGCCAACCGCGGCGAAATCGCCTGCCGCATCCAACGCACCGCCCAGGCCCTGGGCTACCGCACCGTCGCCGTCTACAGCGACGCCGACGCCCAGGCCCTGCACGTGCACATGGCCGACGAAGCAGTGCACATCGGCCCCGCGCCAGTGCAGCAGTCGTACCTCAACATCGCGGCCATCCTCGATGCCGCCAGACGCACCGGCGCCGATGCGATCCATCCCGGCTACGGTTTTCTCTCAGAAAACGCCGCCTTCGCCCAAGCCTGCCTGGACGCCGGCCTCACCTTCATCGGCCCCAGCGTTGCCGCCATCGAGCTGATGGGCAGCAAACGCCTGTCCAAACTCGCCATGCTCGATGCGGGTGTGCCGTGCATCGCCGGTTACCAAGGCAATGCCCAGGATAACGCGACCTTGCAGCAAGAGGCTGAGCGCATCGGCTACCCGCTGATGATCAAAGCCAGTGCCGGCGGTGGCGGGCGTGGCATGCGCCTGGTCCACGACAGCAGCCAGCTGCTCGACCAGCTGCGCACCGCACGCTCCGAAGCCCTCAACGCGTTTGGCAGTGACGAACTGATTCTCGAGCAAGCCCTGATGAACCCGCGCCACGTTGAAATCCAACTGTTCGGCGACAGCCACGGCCACCTTATCTACCTGGGTGAGCGCGACTGCTCGATCCAGCGTCGCCATCAAAAAGTCATCGAAGAAGCGCCCTGCCCGGTGATGACACCTGCGCTGCGCCAAGCCATGGGCGAAGCGGCGCTGAAGGCTGGGCGTGCGGTCAATTACGTCGGCGCCGGCACGGTGGAGTTCCTGCTCGACCGCAACGGCCACTTCTACTTTCTGGAAATGAACACCCGCCTGCAAGTCGAGCACCCGGTCACCGAACTGATCACGGGTTTGGACTTGGTTGAGTTGCAACTGAACATCGCCGCTGGCGAACCGCTGCCCTTGCAACAGTCCGACGTGACCCTGACCGGCCACGCCATGGAAGTGCGCCTGTACGCCGAAGACCCGGCCCAGGGCTTTTTGCCGCAAACCGGCGACGTGCTGCGCTGGGAACCGGCTGGCGGGGTGCGCATTGACCACGGCGTGCTGGAAGGCCAACGTATCAGCCCGTTCTATGACGCCATGCTCGGCAAAATCATCGCCCACGGCGCCACCCGCGAAGAGGCCCGGCGCAAATTGCTGCGCGCAGTGCAAGACACGGTGTTGCTGGGCGTCACCACTAACCAGGGTTTGCTGGTCGACCTGCTCAGGCACGCGGACTTTATCGCGGGTGAGTTCAGCACCGGGTTTATCGCCGAGCGCTTCCATGACATCCCGCGCCAAACCGCGACCGATGAGCAGCTTGCCCTGGCCGCCGCGCTGTTTTACCAACACAGCGCCAGCGCCCACCGCCAAGGTTTGTCGGGGTGGCGCAACAATGCACCCTGGCGGTATCGCCTGGCGGTGAACGACCAGGTACGGGACCTCGACGTCAGCGTACTGGACGGCAACCACCTGCACGCCAACGGCATCGAGATCCGCGACCTGAGCACCGATGGCCGCTGGGCCACGCTGGTGATCGACGGCATTCGCCGGCGCCTGCCCTACCATCTGGACGACACTCAACTCTGGCTGCCGGGCGTGAAGATCGTCAACCGCACCCAACACGTCGCCAGCCGCCAGGCCGATGCCAGCACCGGCATCGTCAAGGCGCCGATGGATGGCGCGATTGTCGATATCCGCGTGAGCGCAGGCGAAAGCGTCAGCAAAGGCCAACTGCTGCTGGTGCTCGAAGCCATGAAAATGGAGCATCCGCTGACGGCCGGCATCGACGGTGTGATCAAGGGTGTGCAGGTCGTCGCAGGTGATCAAGTGCGCAATCGCCAGGTTTTGCTGGAGATCGAATAACCCCCTAGGCGGAACTACACGGCCCAGCTACGCTCTATCCCCATCAGGAAAGGACGAGTACGGGAACCTGCACGATGCCCCATTGGCTGATTATTGACCTTGAAGCCACAACGGATGAAGGCGGCTGGCCCGTGACGGAGATGGAAGTCATCGAAATCGGCGCCAGCCTGGTGAACCGCCAGGGCCGCGAGCTGGATCACTTCCAGCGCTTCGTGCGGCCGCTGCGCCGCCCCTTGCTGACGCCGTTCTGTCGCCAACTTACGCATATCACCCAGGCCAATATCGACGCAGCGGCGCCGATTACCGAGGTGTGGCCGTTGTTCGAGCGTTGGCTGGGCCAGCATCAAGCGCGCCTGGAAGGCTGGGCCAGCTGGGGCGACTACGATCGCGCGCAGCTCGAACTCGAATGGCAACGCCATGGCCTGACCAGCGCGCTCGCCCAGACCGCGCATGTGAACCTCAAGCAGCGCTTCGCCAAGGCCCGGCGCCTGGACAAGCCCTTGGGGCTCAACGGTGCGCTGCAATTGGCGGGGATGCAGTTCCACGGTCAGCAACATCGGGCACTGGAAGACGCGCGCAACACCGCACGCCTGCTACCGTTGATTTTGCCGGTCTAGGCAGCTCCCCTGGCCTTGGGCATACTGGCCGACCTTTCCAGACCCTTTTCCGAGGATTCACCCATGTTCAAAGTCAACGAGTACTTCGACGGCACCGTCAAGTCGATCGCTTTCGGCACCGCTGAGGGCCCTGCGACCATCGGCGTGATGGCCCCGGGTGAATACGAATTCGGCACCGCCCAGCGCGAGATCATGCACGTGGTCTCGGGCGCCCTGTCCGTCAAGCTGCCGGACGCCAACACCTGGGAAACCTTTGCCGCTGGCAGCCAGTTCAATGTGCCGGCCAACAGCAAGTTCCAATTGAAGGTTGCCGTAGACACCGCGTACCTGTGCGAATACCGCGGCTAAGGGTTACAGCGCAAAAAAAATGCCCGTCTCGCAGGAGACGGGCATTTTTTTATTCCAGGATCGTCACGGGCATGCCGACGGCTAATTCGCCGATGCCGTCGTTGACCAGGTTCTGGCCGAACATCACATCACCGTCCCGCTCGCGATAGGTCTTGAGCGTTGCCAGCGGTTCACGGTCGGCGCTGCGCTCGCCGCTGGCCGGGTCGATGGTGGTGAGGATGCAGCGCGAGCACGACTTGACCACGCGAAACTCCACTTCGCCGATACGCAGGCGTTTCCAGCCATCTTCGGCGAAGGCCTCGCTGCCTTCAATCACCAGATTGGGACGGAAACGCAACATTTCCATCGGGCGGCCGATGCGCTGGGATAAATCATTCAGGGAAGCCTGGCCGATCAGCAGCAAGGGGAAACCATCGGCAAAACCGACCTGGTCGTCGTCCTTGCCATAACCGGCTTCAGTGGTACGTGCACGGGTCAGTGGCACCTGCACCAGCCGTGTGGGCTTGCCGATAAAGTCACTGACCCAGGCCGCCGCCGCATCGCCGGCATCCGGCACGCGCAGGGTGTCGCGCCATATTGTCACGCCGCGCAACTCGGCATCGCTGCCCGGCAGCGCCACGTCAAGGGTGGCAAAGCCGGGTGAATTCAGGGTCAGGCCACCGGCGCTGTTCCACAACGCCGACAATTGGCTCATCTTCGCCACCGCCCGCTGGGTCAGGAATCGGCCACTGGCTTCGTCCACCAGCATCCAGCGTCGATCCCCGTCCAGCCCGAGTTTATCCAGGCCGATGTGCTGCAAGGCTTCGGCCTTGCCGGACTTCAAGGGGTAACGGTACAACGCGCTGAGACGAAGCATGGGCCTGCATTCCTGAGGGGGACAAAGCGCCACCCTATAGGACGGGACTTCCAGAATCAAAGGTCGCTGAAGCTCTTGTGACCGGTAAGCTTACTGTGGCGAGCAGGCTTGCCCTGCGTTGGGGCGCGAAGCGGCCCTGAAACCAGGCGCTTCGGTTTTGCCTGAAGTTACGCGGTGTGTTTATTGGGGCTGCTTCGCAGCCCAACGCAGGGCAAGCCTGCTCGCCACAACAAGCCTGCCTGCCACAACAGGCCTGCTTGCCATAACAAGCCTGCCTGCCACAACAAGCCTGCTTGTCATAACAAGACTGGCTGCCACAGCAGTCTGCCTGCTCAGGCGGGCACTTCGTCCAACATCAAGCGCTGGCGCACCACATCCACCAGCTTGTCGGGCTGGAATTTGGACAGGAAGTTGTCGCAGCCGACCTTCTTGACCATCGAGTCGTTGAAGCTGCCCGACAGCGAGGTGTGCAGCACCACGTAAAGCCCACGCAGGCGCGGGTCGTTGCGAATTTCGGTGGTCAGGCGGTAGCCGTCCATTTCAGGCATTTCGGCGTCGGTGAAGATCATCAGCAACTTGTCGGTCATGACCTGGCCGCTGTCGGCCCAGGCCTTGAGCATGTTCAGCGCCTTGAGGCCGTCGCTGGCAATGTGCATCTTCACGCCGAGTTGCCCCAGGGTGTCGCGCAGTTGCGAGAGGGCCACGTTGGAGTCGTCCACCAGCAACACTTCGCGGCCACGGGCACGTTCCAGCACCGGGTCTTCGAGTTTTTCACGCGAAACTTTGGCGTTGTACGGCACGATTTCGGCGAGGACTTTTTCCACGTCGATGATTTCCACCAACTGGTCATCAACCTTGCTGATGGCCGTGAGGTAATGCTGGCGCCCGGCGCTGGCCGGCGGCGGCAGGATGGCTTCCCAGTTCATGTTGACGATGCGGTCCACACCGCCCACCAGGAAGGCCTGCACCGAACGGTTGTACTCGGTGACGATAATCGTGCTGTTCGGCCCCGGCACCAGCGGGCGCATGCCGATGGCCTGGGACAGGTCAATGACCGGCAGGGTCTGGCCACGCAGGTTGACCACGCCGCACACAAACGGGTGACGCTGCGGCATCAAGGTCAACTTTGGCAGTTGCAGGACTTCCTGAACCTTGAACACGTTGATCGCAAACAGTTGGCGCCCGGCCAGGCGAAACATGAGGATCTCCAGGCGATTCTCACCCACCAGTTGCGTGCGTTGATCTACCGTGTCGAGAATGCCGGCCATTAAAAGCTCCTGATGTGGGATTGTGCAGCTCACTTAAGGCTGGTTATCGGCGGCAAGCGCCAGACCTTGACCCCAGTAAAATGCCATGTAAATTCATTGATGTCACACTGACATCATGGTTTACTGCAATCCGCCCTCCAAGCGGCAGTACAGCGACCTTGCGCGACATTCAAATCGACGTAGGGTTCCGCTGCGTAAGGGATTCCCCTATGCACAATCAGGCCCGACCTGATATTCGCGATATCTAATAGCCATTAATGTGACGCCATTCTCATTGCATGAATGGAGTCACGCTTTTGTTTGCCATCCCAAGCCCTCGGCCCACGGGTCTTCCAGACTTATACGTGGCGGCAACCAAAGTTGTGCAAATGACCCGAATGACCAGGGCCCTCCACGGCCACTCTGTTCATTCAAGTAACGGTCCTACTGAAATTTCAGAAGCAGGCTACAGATCTCAGTCATATTTCAGCGGTAGTTTTACGCCATTCACCCGGTGCGGCATCTCATCACCCGACCTTATGTTGCGGAGACTTGTATGATGAATAGCGCAAACGAATGGCAAACTGCACTTCCAGAGTTTCTGCTGGAAGCCGAAAAGCTCTTGGCCAAATCAGAAGAGTGCTTGCACCACTTACATCTGATTCGCAACGACAGCGATGCCATCGACTGCATGAAAACCAGCCTGGCCAAGCTGGCAGAAAAGGCCGAAGGCCTAGCCCTGCAGGCGATCAGCGAGTTTTCCCGGCATATCCAATACCTGATCGCCAACGCCGCGAGCCCCATGGAGCTGCATGACCAGGCGCTGAATGCCCTGCATGACTGCCTGACGCTGCTGGCCTGGCAATTGGAGCTGATCGACATCCGCACCGGCGAGCTGACGCTGGACGACAGCGAACAAACCACACTGATCGCGACCGTCACCTTGCAGATCCCGCAAAAAGACTTCACGCATAAACCACAACAACGCCTACATCACGCGTCCTGAGTGCTGACAGGTCGTATTTGATCGTCGAGTTATCTAAAAACGACCGTACATTAAACGGTCGATAATGATGCGCGGGCGATATATATCAATTAGCCATCAACGCAATATCGATACAAACACATCCAATTAATATAACTACCTCGAGTAAACGGCTGACTCTTTGAACTACAGAGTCAGGTTCCTCGGCGTTTTGCGCAGATTAAACCGGACAGGTTAAGGCGCCAGGCGACCAACGGTAATAGTGGTGGTACTATGCCCCGCTCGAAGTGACTCAACTTCATCATGTATAAAAAAACGTTTCGGCACCGCATTCCACACAGAGCCCTGTCAGCCGCCATGACCGGTCTTCCCGCAGCGAACCTTGATTGGCTCCATCCGCTATGTACGCCAGCCTGAAGTCACTCATCGCAAGGTCCGTGTCCCACAGCAATGCCCGCAGCAATGCCCGCCGCCTGGTCCTCGCCCTGTGCTTTTGCTCGCTGCTGGTCAGCCTGTGGGCCTACACCCGCGCCGCGCCGCTGCCCTTGCTGATACTGCTGCTCAACCTGGCCACCCTGGTGGTGGTGGGGCTGCAGCAGTGGCGCTCGCGCAAATCGATCAAGTTCCAGCCGCAGGAACTCGCCGACCGCCTGCTGCAAGTCCAGGAAAACGAACGCCACCGCTTAAGCCGCGAATTGCATGACGACATCGGCCAACTGCTGACCGCCGCCAAACTGCAAAGCGAATGGCTCAAGCGCCGCCTGCCCGACGACCTGCAAAGCCAATGCACGGTGTTATGCAATACCTTGAACGAAACCCTGGCCAAAGTGCGCGATGTGTCCGCCATCCTCAACCCGCGCCAATTGGCGAGCCTGGGCCTGGAAGCAAGCCTGCGCGCGCACCTGCTCAAAACCCTGGAAAACACCACCGTGCACTGGAGCCTGGAATGCCAGCAGCGCCTGACCGGCATCCCGGAAGAAATGGCCGTGGCAGCCTTTCGCATCACCCAGGAAGCGGTGACCAATATGTTGCGCCATGCCCAGGCGCAGAACTTGCTGGTACGCCTGCAACGCCTGCCCGAAGGCCTGTCGCTGATGATCTGCGATGACGGCCTGGGCTTTTCACCGGCGCTCAACCCCAGCCTGGAAGGCCAACGGGGCATGGCCGGCATGAGCGAGCGTATCGACCAACTGGGTGGTGCGTTGTCTGTCAGCAGCCAGCCAGGCAAAGGCACGCGCATCGAAGCGCTATTCCCCTGGGCGCCCCGCGCCCTCGAACGGGCCAATTCCCCTAAGGTTCTCGAGTGACTTGCAACTTACTCCTGGTGGATGACCACGCACTGATCCGGGCCGGCGTACGCGCGCTGATCCAGGACATCCCAGGCTACAGCGTAATCGGCGAGGCCAGCGATGGCGCGCAATTGCTGGAGACATTCAGCGCCCTGCAGCCGGATATCGTACTGCTCGACCTGTCGATGAAATACACCGGCGGCCTCGACGCGCTGCAGCAACTCAAGGCCGCCTACCCCAAAAGCAAGGTGCTGATCCTGTCGATGCACACCGACCCGGAGCTGATCATGCGCGCGCTGGAGTGCGGCGCCCATGGCTACCTGCTCAAGGACACCACCGCCAACGAGCTGGAACACGCCTTGCTGGCCTTGCGTAACAACGAGCGCTACCTGAGCCCGGCGATTGCCCACACGGTGATCAACCAGGCGCTGATCCGCAGCCAGGGGCCGATCTCGACCGCCGCCGACAGCCACAACCTCACGGCGCGCCAGTTGGAGATCCTGCGCCTGATCGTGCGCGGCAAGTCCACGCGGGAAATCGCCCAGGGCCTGGGCTTGAGTATCAAAACGGTGGAAGCGCACCGCTCGCAGATCATGAAACGCCTGCAAATATTCGACGTGGCGGGCCTGGTGTTATTCGCCGTTCGCGAGCAGATCATCAGCCTGGACGACTAACGGCGAGCCCAGCGGCAAGTGCACGCGCAGGGCCTTGGGCAGCGCGGAAAAACGCAGGTCATCGCCCTTCAACGGCTCGCCATCGAGGTTGATATACAGCCCTTCGGCCACCTTGATTTCGACCCAGGGCAGGCGCGCGCGGACAAACATATTGTCCAGGCCCCAGCCGTCACTCATCAGGGTCATCAGCGTGCCCACCACTTCCTGGGGCGCCGGCAGAATACTGATATCGAGCAAGCCATCATCGGCCAGCGCGCCGGGGCACAGCACATGCCCACCGCCCGCCTGGCGGCCGTTGCCGATGCCCAGCGCAAGCAAGTCGCCCTTCCAGTGAAAGCCCGGCCCTTCCAGCTCGCCATACGCCGCCTTCAACTCGCTGAAACGCGACAGCCCGGTGAACAGATACGCCGCGCCGCCCAGCACCTTTTTCAGGTCTTCCGAAGTATTGGCCGTGACCTGGCTGCCAAAGCCGCCGGTGGCCATATTGAGGAACATCTGCCCACCGGCCTGGCCGAGGTCGATAGCCCTGGGCGGCACATCCAGCAGCGCCAGCGCGCGTGCAGGCTCCAGCGGCACGCCGGCGGCGCGGGCAAAGTCGTTGGCGGTGCCCAGCGGCATCAGCACCAGGCTGGCGTCGGTCTTGGCCAGGGCCATGGCCTCGGCCACATCGCGCAAGGTGCCGTCGCCACCGCCTGCGATCAAATGGGTATAGCCGTCGGCCAAGGCTTCATTGACCAGGCGCTGAGCATCGCCGCCCTCCCACGTCACCCGCACCGCCAGCTCCCAACCCTGCTCACGCCGGGCCTGCACAGCAGCGCGCACGTCCTCATTGAGGGCTTGCTTGCCGTGCAGAATCAACAGTGCTTTGGGGGTGGTCATGGGGCATTCTCCTGGGTTCAAGGGTTCCTGAAGGATGTGGACCTTTGCGGAGGAGAAAAAAGCCATCCGCTTGAAAATTAATTCGTCGCTGGGTCAGGCCCGTTTCCAAGCCTGCTGGACTTCGCCCCAACACTCGGTGCCTCGCTATGGCTCGGCATGCCCGCAATCCGACAGTGATTTGGGGGGGAGATTTCAGATCAAGATCACGATCAAAAGCGAAGATCAAAAGACCGCTGACTTCGTCATCGAAAAGGATGTAAGGGCCAGAGCAACAGCAACAGCATGATACCGACCTCACCATCAAGGTTGGATGCGGTCAACTGTGGGAGCGGGCTTGCTCGCGAATGCGGTGGGTCAGTCAATTCATCTGTCACTGACACACCGCATTCGCGAGCAAGCCCGCTCCCACATTTAGATCGTGTTGCATCAGGTAGATAGGCTTTTGCTTCGCACTTGATCTGGCTTTTGATTCAACCACTCAGGTCGGCTTTCAGGCCGCCGTGCTCTACTTTTGATCTTGATCTGCTTTTGATCTGAGAATCGCCCCGTCAACCACGATGGCCGAACGCAGGCTTGAATC
>NZ_JAAAFV010000030.1:0-106531 GCF_019352915.1 Pseudomonas sp. Xaverov 259
ATGTGAGAGTAGGTCATCGTCAAGATTAAATTCCGAAACCCCTGATTGCTAACGCAATCAGGGGTTTTGTTTATGTAGAAGTCCATGAATTTCACCGGCACGTTGCTAGCGCAACGGACTGGTACACAGAATTTCTTGACGACCATAGAGCATTGGAACCACCTGATCCCATCCCGAACTCAGCAGTGAAACGATGCATCGCCGATGGTAGTGTGGGGTTTCCCCATGTGAGAGTAGGTCATCGTCAAGATTAAATTCCGAAACCCCTGATTGCTAACGCAATCAGGGGTTTTGTTTTAGGCGGTCGAAAAGAATCGCGCACACCATCATGCGAAAACTTTATCGCGCAGTAAGCATGGCTCATGCTCGGTCGTGTGTGTTGTTAGTTACTTGCCCAGGTTTTGATTCATCAAATTATCCAGAACAGATAATTTATTGGCAGCCTGCCATTCTTGTAAATGCTTGCACCCTGTTTGATTAACTTCTGCGAGGTTGCTGCGTAAGTCGCATGTTATGAACCATTTTTGTCGAAGCAACGGATACTTTGCAAAGTCCTCCCGGGTGAGAGGTTCTAGAGTGGGTAGGTAGAACACTGACAGCACTACCAGAGCGGCCGCGCCAGCACCAATAAAGTGGTTTTTATAACTCATACTAACTTTCCGCACGTGAGAGTGTTCGACGTTCAAGCAGAATTAACAATCACTGTTAAATGCTTAGGGCTTGGCTGACTGTAGATGAAAAATGGATCGGTAAAAGATCCAGTTTTGACGTATTTCATAGTGCCATTCAGTGCGGTTATCCTCGCGGACGTGCCAACCGTGCTTTCAGGATGAACTAGACCGCGGTGCAGGACCCCTAGCAACAGGTGCTTCGTCTTAGTCTTCGCGGGGACTTACTGCGCGCTGGCAGCGGGGAGTCATGGTAGCCACGGCGCCTTGCGTTGAACACGCCGGACAGGAGGCAGTTAAGTGAACACTTCGAAGACGATCGCAGGTGGCTCGCACAGCTCGATGCTGTCGATGATCTTGGTATTCAATGGCCGGGACATCAACCATCGGGTTATCGGCCTGCAGCGGCTGTCTGCGTCTGTTTGGCTGGACTCCGCCGAAGATGCCTTTGCAGGCCATAGCCGCCACACCGCACCGACCTGCGCTTTTGGATGTAGTGGATGAGGCGGCACCACAGCCTTGAATCTGGCTGCGGCAGGTCGATGTACCGGGTACCCATGGCCTTGCCATCCTTGATCAACTGCGCCGCAAGTCTGGCATGTCGAGTCATTATTGATGGATCACCAGGCTCTGGATGCCTACAAGGCACTGTGGAATCAGGAAAGCCGGCAGGTGGTTCACGATTTACCTTGTCTGACGCCAGAGGAGCGTAGGTTGTTCGATGAGCTGCGCGACAACCGACTGGGCATTGGGTCAGGTTGGAGCAGGAGCATGTGGGGTTGGGTCGGTTGGCGAACGCGCTGTCATTGATAAGTCGTTTATCGAGTACGCGCTTTTGTTGAAGATCATGTGCGGCGAGCGATAAACCAGCTGGCTATTCACTTTTCTACAGACGAAAAAAAGACCTTGAAATTCAAGGTCTTTCTTTAAGATGGTGCCCGAAGGAGACATAGTTTATGTCATATATTCCGTGCCCTGCAGCCCTTTTTTGCAGCAAGGGATACAGACAGGGGTACAAGTTTTGGATGGGTACCTGGTACCTATATCCGCGAAGGAATGATGTCCATACAGCATGATTGGCCGGCTTTCTTCAGTGAGTCGATCACGGCAGCGTAAATTCTTACTAATTCTGCACACATTCGGGCGCTATCACTGTGATCAAGCTTGTAGGAGGGCAGTCCAGAAGGCAGCGTGATATGGAAGTCTTCGCCTTTGAGCTCATGGTCGATCGGTGCTTTGCTCACGCCCATGTTATGCACGGTATTACGCAAAGCTGCATAGCTCCTGATGAACTGTCGATCGCGTTCCATCGACGGCCGCGTGTAAGATTTTATCTTCGAGAAAACAAAATCTATTTCCCCTGCACCTGATTGCCCCCCGCCGACCTTCCCCATTTTTTCTAGAAGCTGCTCTCGCAGCGCTTCATCCATGGCGCCGTTGTACTCTTTGATAAACTCCTTGAGCTTGGCCTTCCTCTTGCTTGGGTGTTCGGTTTCATTCTCGCGTAGAGCGACGTAAATTTTCGACATCCAGAACTCAAAGGTCGAATAGGTACTGATGGTGAAATCGAGATAACAGCGGCCCACATATCGATCTCGATAGCTGTAAGTCGCGCTTTGGTAGTCATCGTTGGCCCTCCAAAGGGTAGGAAAGTCTTCGCGTTTACGATTGCGTTCGAGGATTACGTCAAAAATTCTCTCCGTTGGCCCCCGTTCGACAAAACATGACGTGGCTTCGTCATTGACGAAGTTGTAGATCAAGGCATCAGCTTCATCTGATATGCCGAGAAAGAACGATGTGTATTGCATGTCGTTTTCGAGCGAGTAGTTTTTTTGCAGCTGTGTTTGTTGTTCCAGGCAGAAGCCTTTCAAGAGCAAAAGATGAGCAATGCGATCCAATTGATGTTCGTCGAACTCGAAGTGTTGTCGGTGTGCCAAGCTTTTCATCCCAGTCAGCGCACAATGCGCTGTCTCCTTCAGTGTGTGATGTATTCACAGGTCAGCTTCGGAAGACTCTCCGATAGAGTCGACCATGGGTTGTGTCGACCACTTTACGGGGTGAGATGCTCGAACGCTCTACCTTGGCTTTTATTCTGCGCACGATGGTGCAAGCCCGCTCCCACAGGGGGCAGTGATGAACCGTGAACAGCGTGCTATTCACTTTTCTACAGACGAAAAAAAAGACCTTGAAATTCAAGGTCTTTCTTTAAGATGGTGCCCCGAGGGAGACTCGAACTCCCACTCCTTTCGAAAACGGATTTTGAATCCGCCGCGTCTACCAATTCCGCCATCAGGGCTCAATGGCGGCGAAGTATAGAGATGAGATTACCGTTGGTCAATCACGTTTCATGGTCTATTTTCACTATTTCCGCTAGACTCCCCGGCCCTGCTAGACGAACCCTATCATGCGCGTTGCTGACTTTACTTTTGAGCTCCCTGATTCGCTGATCGCTCGCCACCCTTTGGCCGAGCGTCGCGCCAGTCGACTGCTAACCCTGGACGGGGTGAGCGGTGCCCTCGCACACCGTCAATTCACTGATTTGCTTGAGCATTTGCGCCCAGGCGATTTGATGGTGTTTAACAATACCCGGGTGATTCCGGCACGGCTGTTTGGCCAGAAAGCGTCCGGCGGCAAGCTGGAAATTCTGGTGGAGCGGGTGCTGGACAGCCATCGCGTGCTGGCCCATGTGCGCTCCAGCAAGTCGCCGAAACCGGGTTCGAGCATCCTCATCGATGGCGGTGGCGAAGCCGAGATGGTTGCGCGCCATGATGCGTTGTTCGAGCTCAAGTTTGCCGAAGAAGTGTTGCCGCTCTTGGAGCGTGTCGGCCATATGCCGCTGCCTCCCTATATCGACCGCCCCGACGAAGACTCGGACCGCGAGCGCTACCAGACGGTTTACTCCCAGCGCCTGGGTGCTGTGGCCGCGCCAACGGCCGGCCTGCACTTCGACCAGCCGCTGCTGGATGCGATTGCCGCCAAGGGCGTCGAAAGCGCTTATGTGACCCTGCACGTGGGGGCCGGCACGTTTCAGCCGGTGCGTGTGGATAACATCGAAGACCACCATATGCACAGCGAATGGCTGGAAGTCAGCCAGGAAGTCGTGGATGCGGTGGCAGCGTGCAAGGCGCGCGGCGGTCGCGTGGTGGCGGTGGGTACCACCAGCGTGCGCTCGCTGGAGAGTGCGGCGCGTGATGGTGTGCTCAAGCCGTTCAGTGGCGACACCGATATCTTTATTTTTCCGGGCCGACCATTCCATGTGGTCGATTGCCTGGTTACCAATTTCCATTTGCCGGAATCCACGCTGTTGATGCTGGTGTCGGCCTTCGCGGGTTATCCCGAAACAATGGCGGCGTATAAAGCCGCCATCGATAATGGATACCGTTTTTTCAGCTACGGTGATGCGATGTTTATCACCCGTAACCCTGCGCCGACTGCTCCTAAAGAAGCGGGCCTTGAGGAACAACTATGAGTCGTATGTCGTTTGAACTGTTGGCCACGGATGGCAAGGCTCGTCGTGGTCGCCTCACGTTTCCGCGTGGCACCGTAGAAACCCCGGCCTTCATGCCGGTTGGCACCTACGGCACCGTCAAAGGCATGCTGCCGCGTGACATCGTCGCCACTGGCGCCGAGATCATCCTGGGCAACACCTTCCACCTGTGGCTGCGCCCGGGCACGGAAGTGATCAAGAAGCATGGCGACCTGCATGACTTCATGAAGTGGCAAGGCCCGATCCTCACCGACTCCGGTGGTTTCCAGGTGTTCAGCCTGGGCGCTATGCGCAAGATCAAGGAAGAGGGCGTGACTTTCGCCTCACCGGTGGACGGTTCCAAAGTGTTCATGGGCCCTGAAGAGTCGATGCAGGTGCAGCGCGACCTGGGCTCCGACATCGTGATGATTTTTGACGAGTGCACGCCATACCCTGCCGATGAAGACGTGGCACGTATTTCCATGGAGCTGTCGTTGCGTTGGGCTCAGCGCTCGAAAAACGCCCATGGCGACAACACCGCTGCGCTGTTCGGTATCGTCCAGGGTGGCATGCACGAAAGCCTGCGCAAGCGCTCGCTGGAAGGTCTCGACAAAATCGGCTTTGACGGCCTGGCCATCGGCGGTCTGTCGGTGGGTGAGCCCAAGCACGAGATGATCAAGGTGCTGGATTACCTGCCGGGCCTGATGCCCGCTGACAAACCTCGTTACCTTATGGGCGTTGGCAAACCGGAAGATCTCGTAGAGGGTGTGCGCCGCGGTGTGGACATGTTCGATTGCGTGATGCCAACCCGTAATGCCCGCAATGGGCATCTGTTCATCGATACAGGCGTGCTGAAGATCCGTAACGCGTTCCATCGCCATGATGATTCGCCGCTGGATCCCACCTGTGACTGCTACACCTGCCAGAACTTCTCGCGGGCTTATCTGCACCATCTGGACAAGTGCGGGGAAATGCTGGGTAGCATGTTGAATACCATCCACAATTTGCGTCACTACCAAGTCCTGATGGCTGGTTTGCGCGAGGCTATTCAACAGGGTACATTGGCCGCCTTCGTCGATGCCTTCTATGCCAAGCGCGGGCTTCCTGTGCCGCCCTTGGACTGAGTTTTCCGACCCTAAGATTCACTATTTGCAACTGGAGTGCTAAATGAGCTTTTTTATCTCTAATGCCATGGCTGACGCCGCTGCGCCTGCCGCTGCCGGCCCAATGGGCGGTGGTTTCGAGTGGATTTTCCTGGTCGGCTTCCTGGTCATCTTCTACCTGATGATCTGGCGTCCACAGGCCAAGCGTGCCAAAGAGCAGAAAAACCTGCTGGGCAGCCTGCAGAAAGGCGACGAAGTTGTGACCACTGGCGGTATCGCCGGCAAGATCACCAAGGTTTCCGATGCTTTCGTGGTTCTGGAAGTTTCCGACACTGTAGAAATGAAGTTCCAGAAGGGCGCCATCGCTGCCACGCTGCCAAAAGGCACGCTCAAAGCGATCTGAGTAACAACTTTTACCAATCGACGGGGCGCGCAAGGCGCCCCGCGTTATAAGCGGGCGGCGTGATGCTGAACAAATACCCTCTGTGGAAATACGTACTGATCCTGGCGGTGCTGGCGATCGGTTTTATTTATTCCGCTCCCAATCTTTATCCTGATGACCCTGCGATCCAGATCACTGGCGCCAGCACTACGCTGCAGGTCAATCAGGCTGACCTCGACCGTGCGAGCAAAGCGCTCACCGACGCCGGTATCCAGGTAAAAGCGGCAACCTTGGCGTCCGATGCGAAAGGCGGTTTGTTGCGCCTGACCAAGGCAGAAGACCAGTTGCCGGCCAAAGACGTCGTGCGCAAGGCCATGGGTGATGACTACGTTGTCGCGCTCAACCTGGCACAGACCACGCCAAAATGGCTGCGCAACATTGGCGCGCACCCGATGAAGCTGGGTCTGGACTTGTCCGGTGGTGTGCACTTCCTGCTGGAAGTCGACATGGACAAAGCCCTCGACGCACGCCTGAAAGTCTATGAAGGCGACGTGAAGAGCCTGCTGCGCAAAGAGAAGGTGCGTTATCGCAGCCTGCCGCAGCTCAACGGTGCCATCCAGCTGGGCTTCTCTGATGAAGCGACCCGCGAACAGGCCCGTGCCCTGGTGCGCAAGAATTTCAATGATTTCGACATCGTACCGGCTGACCTGAATGGTCAGGCTGTACTGCGTCTGGCGATGACCCCGGCCAAGATCGCGGAAATCCGCGAATACTCCATCAAGCAGAACTTGACCACGGTACGTAACCGCGTCAACGAGCTGGGTGTGGCTGAGCCGATCGTGCAGCGTCAAGGCGCCAACCGCATTGTGGTTGAGCTGCCGGGCGTACAAGATACTGCTGAAGCCAAGCGTATCCTGGGTAAAACCGCCAACCTGGAATTCCGTCTGGCGGCTGAGCCGGGTGCGACTCGCGCGACTGCTGAAGAATTCGAATTCCGTGAGGGCAACCGTCCTCCAGCGCTGATCGAACGTGGTTTGATCATCACCGGTGATCAGGTAACTGACGCCAAGGCCGGTTTCGATTCGCAGCACGGTACGCCGGAAGTGAACATCCGTCTGGATGGCCATGGCGGTGACCTGATGAGCCGCGCCACGCGCAGCAACGTCGGTCGCAGCATGGCGGTGATCTTCATCGAGCAACGCCCGGTCACCACCTACACCAAGCAAATGGTCGACGGTGTCGAGAAAGACGTGCCGGTGCAGACCTTCAAGGAAGAGAAGAAGATCATCAGCCTGGCGACGATCCAGTCGCCGCTGGGTGCTCAATTCCGCATTACCGGCCTGAACGGCCAGGGCGAATCGTCCGAGCTGGCACTGCTGCTGCGTGCTGGTGGCCTGGCGGCGCCGATGTACTTTGCTGAAGAACGCACCATTGGCCCGAGCCTGGGTGCCGACAACATCACCAAGGGTGTCGACGCGGCCTTGTGGGGCATGCTGTTCGTATCCTTGTTCATCATCGCCATCTACCGCTTCTTCGGCGTCATCGCTACCGTGGCCCTGGCGGGCAACATGGTGATGCTGCTGGCACTGATGTCGCTGCTGGGCGCAACGCTGACCCTGCCAGGTATCGCCGGTATCGTACTCACCATGGGTATGGCGGTAGACGCCAACGTACTGATCTTCTCGCGTATTCGTGAAGAGATTGCCGCGGGCATGACCGTACAGCGTGCAATCAACGAAGGCTTCGGCCGGGCATTTACCGCGATTCTCGACTCCAACCTGACCACTCTGCTGGTCGGCGGGATTCTCTTTGCCATGGGCACCGGCCCCGTCAAAGGTTTTGCGGTGACCATGTCCCTCGGTATCTTTACCTCGATGTTCACGGCCATCATGGTGACCCGCGCAATGGTCAACCTGATCTTTGGCGGGCGTGACTTCAAGAAGTTGTGGATTTAAGGGGCTGCCATGTTACGTACAATCAACTTCATGGGCGTTCGCAACATTGCGTTCGGCGCCACAGTGCTCCTTACCGTTCTGGCGTTGTTCAGCTGGTTCCATAAGGGCCTGAACTACGGTCTGGACTTCACCGGCGGTACGCTCATCGAGCTGACCTACGAGAAGCCGGCCGACGTTACCCTGGTGCGCAGCGAGCTGGTCAAGGCCGGCTATCACGAAGCCATCGTGCAGAGCTTTGGTGCTACCACTGACCTGCTGGTGCGTATGCCGGGTGAAGACCCGCAGTTGGGTCATCAGGTAGCCGAAGCCTTGCAGAAGGTCGGCGGTGACAACCCGGCGTCGGTCAAGCGCGTCGAGTTCGTAGGCCCGCAGGTGGGTGAAGAGCTGCGCGACCAGGGCGGCCTCGGCATGCTGATGGCGTTGGCCGGCATCATGGTCTACCTGGCGTTCCGCTTTCAGTGGAAGTTCGGCGTCGGCGCCATTGTGTCGCTGATCCACGACGTTATCGTTACCGTGGGTATCCTGGCGTACTTCCAGATTACCTTCGACCTGACGGTGTTGGCGGCGGTGCTGGCGATCATTGGTTACTCGCTCAACGACACCATCGTGGTATTCGACCGGGTTCGTGAGAACTTCCGTGTACTGCGCAAAGCCACGTTGATCGAGAACATCAACATCTCCACCACCCAGACCCTGCTGCGGACCATGGCGACGTCGATCTCCACCTTGCTGGCGATTGCTGCGCTGATGATCTTCGGTGGCGACAACCTGTGGGGCTTCTCCCTGGCGCTGTTCATCGGCGTTCTGGCGGGTACCTACTCGTCGATCTACATCGCCAACGTGGTGCTGATCTGGCTGAACCTCAACAGCGAAGACTTGATCCCGCCTGCCGCTACCGGCAAGGAGGTCGACGACCGTCCTTGATGGGTGTTCGTTGATACGCTGTTACAAAGAAGGCGCGAGTATTGAACTCGTGCCTTTTTTTTTGCTCCAAGGCTGGGTATAGCGCGGACGTTTCGGTCCGCTTGTGATGGTCAGGAGGTTCACGTGAACAAGTCGTTACTGGTTGGTGCGGTATTGGGTGCTGTCGGTGTGACTGCCGGGGGTGCTGTTGCCACCTACAGCCTGGTAAAAAGCGGCCCTGAGTATGCGCAAGTGCTGGCAGTGCAGCCGGTGAAAACCCAGATCAAAACCCCTCGTGAGGTCTGCAAGGACGTCACAGTGACTCGGCAGAAGCCGGTGCAGGATCAGCATCAAATCGTCGGCACCGTGGTCGGTGCGCTGGCCGGTGGCCTGTTGGGCAACCAGGTCGGTGGCGGTAATGGCAAGAAGCTGGCAACCGTAGCCGGTGCGGTCGGTGGTGGTTACGCCGGTAACAAGGTGCAGGAAGGTATGCAGAACCGCGATACCTATACCACCACGCAGCAGCGTTGCAGCACCGTCAACGACATCAGTGACAAGGTGGTTGGTTATGACGTGCGCTACAACCTGGACGGTAAGGAAGGCTCCGTGCGTATGGATCGTGATCCGGGCGGCCAGATTCCAGTGGATAAGGAAGGACGTCTGATCCTGGGTCAGAACCAGCAATAAGGCTGATATCATCCAAGTGTGGGAGCTGGCTTGCCTGCGATAGCGGTGGGTCAGCAACCCATTAGTTAGCTGGCAGACCGCTATCGCAGGCAAGCCAGCGCCCACATTGGATTGTGTTGGCTGCTGGGATACCAAATCCCAGGCACAAAAAAAGCACCCCTGGGGGTGCTTTTTTGTGCTCGCTCGCTTAACGCTTCAGCGAAGCCGGCAGGTGCGGCTGGATCGCCGTCAGTACCGCCTTGAAGCATTTGGTGTTGCCCGCCACTACGTGGCCTTTCTCCAGGAAGTCGTGACCACCGGTGAAGTCGCTCACCAAGCCGCCAGCTTCCTGGATCAGCAGGGCGCCTGCAGCCATGTCCCACTCGGACAGGCCCGACTCCCAGAACGCATCAAAACGACCGGCGGCAACATACGCCAGGTCCAGGCTGGCAGCGCCGGCGCGGCGGATGCCGGCGGTCTGGCCAACCAGGGCGCGGAACATGCCCAGGTAGTTTTCCAGGTTGTCCATCTGGTCGTCACGGAACGGGAAGCCCGTGCCCAGCAGGGCACCGTCCAGGCTGGTACGGCCACTGACACGCAGGCGACGACCGTTCAACTGGGCGCCACGGCCACGGCTGGCGGTGAATTCTTCCTGGCGAACCGGGTCGAGTACGACGGCGTGTTCCAGGCGGCCACGGTATTTGCAGGCAATGCTCACTGCAAAATGTGGGATGCCGCGCAGGAAGTTAGTGGTGCCATCCAGTGGGTCGATGATCCACAGGTAGTCTTCGCCTTCGCCGCTGCCTTTGTGCAAGCCGGTTTCTTCACCGAGGATGCCGTGGGTAGGATAGGCCTTGCGCAGCGCGTCGATGATTTTTTGCTCGGCGGCGCGGTCCACCTCGGATACATAATCCTTGGCGTCTTTTTCGTCGACCTTGATGGTATCCAGGCGCTCGATGGAGCGGAAGATCAATTCACTGGCGCTGCGGGCGGCGCGCAGCGCGATATTCAGCATGGGCTGCATGGATGTGTCACCTAAGGTTGTTAAAGAAAGCCGGGCATTCTAGCAGAAACTTTCTTCAGGTGAAGGACGACGTTAGCTTTCATGGCATAACCTTAGGCTGTTCTGTAAGATTTGCTCCCCTTTCCCGTGTCCGAGAGCGCCTCCCTTGCTGCATAACATCCGTGTCGTCCTCGTCAATACCAGTCATCCCGGCAACATCGGCGGGGTGGCGCGAGCCATGAAAAACATGGGGCTGACGCGCCTGGTGCTGGTCGAGCCGCGCGTGTTCCCGCACCACGAAGCCGATGCCCGTGCGTCCGGCGCCAATGACATCCTTGAAAAAGCCCAGGTCGTCGCAACCTTGGAAGACGCCTTGGTTGGCTGCAACCTGGTGCTGGGCACCAGTGCGCGCGACCGGCGAATTCCCTGGCCGCTGCTGGATCCGCGTGAGTGCGGCACCAAAGTAGTGGAAGAGGCCGCTGGTGGTGCCGAAATCGCATTGGTATTTGGTCGTGAAGACTCCGGCCTGACCAATGAAGAACTGCAGCGATGTCATTACCACGTGCACATTCCATCAGATCCTGAGTTCAGCTCGCTGAACCTCGGGGCAGCGGTGCAGGTGTTGAGTTACGAGGTGCGCATGGCCTGGCTGGCAGCAGAAGGCCAGCCGAGCAAGGTCGAGAAGGATGAAGTCGCATCGACCAAGAGTGGCGAGTTAGCCACCATGGACGAGTTGGAGCGATTCTATGAGCACCTGGAGCAAACCCTGGTGGCCATCGAGTTCCTCGACCCGGAAAAACCGCGGCACTTGATGGCACGCCTGCGTCGCTTGTACGGCCGTAGCTCGGTCAGCCGGGCAGAAATGAACATATTGCGTGGCATCCTCACGGAAACCCAGAAAGCGGCCCGTGGTGAGCTTCTTAAGCGGAAGGATTAAAAATGTTCGAGCGTTTGCGAGAAGATATCCAGAGTGTTTTCCACCGCGACCCGGCGGCGCGCAATGCCTTCGAAGTGCTGACCTGCTACCCGGGCATGCACGCAATCTGGATTCACCGCCTGTCCGGGATGTTGTGGGGCATGGGCTGGAAATGGCTGGCACGGCTGGTGTCGAACTTCGGGCGTTGGTTGACCGGAATCGAGATTCATCCGGGCGCCAAGGTGGGTCGTCGGTTCTTTATTGACCACGGCATGGGCATCGTGATCGGCGAAACCGCTGAAATCGGTGATGACGTGACGCTGTATCAGGGCGTGACCCTGGGTGGCACAACGTGGAATAAAGGCAAGCGTCACCCTACGTTGGGCGATGGCGTAGTAGTGGGGGCGGGCGCCAAGGTGCTTGGCCCGTTCACTGTCGGTGCGGGTGCCAAGGTGGGCTCCAATGCCGTGGTGACCAAAGCCGTACCGCCTGGCGCGACGGTGGTGGGTATTCCCGGCCGGATCATCATCAAGCCGGAGGTCGGCGACGAGCAGGAAGCCAAGCGCAAAGCCATGGCCGAGAAGATCGGTTTTGATGCCTACGGCGTCAGCGAAGACATGCCCGACCCGGTGGCGCGCGCCATTGGCCAGTTGCTAGATCACTTGCAAGCCGTGGATGGCAAGCTGGACGGTATGTGCGGCGCGCTCAAAGAGCTGGGCAGCAACTACTGTGCAAAAGATCTGCCTGAGCTGCGCGAAGAAGACTTCGCCGAGATCAAGAGCGAAGCCGCCACCACCAAGGCTGGCTGAAAACTCCCAGTCACTGCAAATCCCCTGTTGGAGCGGGCTTGCTCGCGAAAGCGGTACATCAGTCAGCATTTTCGGCGACTGATACGCCGCTTTCGCGAACAAGCCCGCTCCCACATTTGATCCTCATTGTGGCTGAGAGTGCAGGTTGTCCGTTCCCGCTGTTCGTCCTAACCCCACCCTGCTATGATTCGCGCGCCCTTTTTACGGGTAATCCTGACTAAAGTACTAGGTCTTATAGTTGACTTAAATACTCGGGAATCGCATACTTGCTCCCATTCTGAAACACCTTGGTACTTGTCCATGAGACTGACTACAAAAGGCCGATACGCGGTGACCGCCATGCTTGACCTGGCCTTGCACGCGCAAACTGGGCCGGTGTCCCTGGCCGATATCTCCGAGCGCCAAGGCATTTCCCTGTCCTACCTCGAACAACTGTTCGCCAAATTGCGCCGTAGCAACTTGGTCTCCAGCGTGCGTGGGCCGGGTGGTGGGTATCAATTGTCCCGCGATATGCAGGGCATTCAGGTAGCCCAGGTGATCGACGCGGTGAACGAATCCGTCGATGCCACCAAATGCCAGGGTTTGGGTGACTGCCACGCCGGCGACACCTGCCTGACTCACCACTTGTGGTGTGACTTGAGCCTGCAGATCCATGAGTTTTTGAGTGGTATCAGCTTGGCTGATCTTGTGACTCGCCGTGAGGTACAAGAAGTAGCCCAGCGTCAGGACCAGCGCCGTTGCAACACCAAGGCGCCGCGTCTGGACAAGATTGAAGCGTCCGCCGTCGAGTGACAGCCGAAGAGCTAACGGCACGCCAGCCAGCCTGATTTAGGAGAAAGTCCATGAAATTGCCGATTTACCTTGATTACTCAGCGACCACCCCGGTTGATCCGCGTGTCGCGCAAAAAATGAGCGAATGCCTGCTGGTTGACGGAAACTTCGGCAACCCAGCCTCCCGTTCCCACGTATTCGGCTGGAAAGCCGAGGAAGCGGTCGAGAACGCTCGTCGCCAGGTCGCGGACCTGGTGGGCGCCGACCCACGGGAAATCGTCTGGACCTCCGGTGCTACCGAATCCGACAACCTGGCAATCAAGGGCGCGGCGCATTTCTACGCGACCAAAGGCAAGCACCTGATCACCACCAAGATTGAGCACAAGGCTGTCCTCGACACCATGCGCCAACTGGAGCGTGAGGGTTTCGAGGTCACCTACCTTGAGCCAACCACCGACGGTATCGTCACCCCGGCCATGATCGAAGCGGCCCTGCGTGAAGACACCATCCTGGTTTCCGTGATCCACGTGAACAACGAAATCGGCACCATCAACGACATCGCAGCCATTGGCGAGCTGACTCGCTCCAAAGGCATCCTGCTGCACGTCGACGCTGCTCAGTCCACCGGCAAGGTCGACATCGACCTGTCCAAGCTGAAAGTCGACCTGATGTCGTTCTCTGCCCACAAGACCTACGGCCCTAAAGGCATCGGCGCGCTGTACGTGAGCCGCAAACCTCGCGTGCGCATCGAAGCCACCATGCACGGCGGCGGTCACGAGCGCGGCATGCGTTCCGGCACCCTGGCCACTCACCAGATCGTCGGCATGGGCGAAGCCTTTCGTGTCGCCAAAGAAGACATGGCTGCTGAAAACATCCGTATCAAGGCCTTGAGCGATCGCTTCTACAAGCAGGTCGAGAACCTTGAAGAGCTGTACATCAATGGCAGCATGACCGCCCGTGTACCGCACAACCTGAATTTGAGCTTCAACTACGTCGAAGGCGAGTCGCTGATCATGGCGCTCAAGGACCTGGCGGTTTCGTCCGGTTCGGCCTGCACCTCGGCGTCCCTTGAGCCTTCGTACGTTCTGCGCGCCCTGGGCCGCAACGACGAACTGGCACACAGCTCGATCCGCTTTACCTTCGGCCGCTTCACCACTGAAGAGCAAGTCGACTACGCCGCGCAGAAAGTCTGCGAAGCCGTCAACAAGCTGCGCGTTCTGTCGCCGCTGTGGGACATGTACAAAGACGGTGTCGATATCTCCAAGATCGAGTGGGCGGCACACTAAATATAGAAGCCGCCACCCAAGCTCTGTAAGAACGTGGCGGAAAACGCAGGCGTTTTTACAGGGTTCCAGAGCGGCCCTGATGAGTGAGGATTCAGTACCATGGCTTACAGCGAAAAGGTCATCGACCACTACGAAAACCCGCGCAACGTCGGCAAGATGAACGCGGAAGACCCTGATGTCGGCACCGGCATGGTCGGCGCTCCGGCGTGCGGCGATGTGATGCGCCTGCAGATCAAGGTCAACGACGCTGGCGTTATCGAAGACGCCAAGTTCAAGACCTACGGCTGCGGTTCCGCCATTGCCTCCAGCTCCCTCGCGACCGAGTGGATGAAAGGCAAGACCCTGGATGAGGCTGTCACCATCAGCAACACCCAGCTGGCCGAAGAACTGGCACTGCCGCCAGTGAAAATTCACTGCTCCGTGCTCGCAGAAGACGCCATCAAGGCGGCCGTTCGCGACTACAAGCAGAAGAAAGGCTTGATCTAAGCATTTGGCGACGAGTAAGGAGTCAACGATGGCTATCAGCATGACAGAAGCGGCTGCGCAGCACATTCGCCGCTCCCTGAATGGGCGCGGTAAAGGTGAGGGGATTCGTCTGGGTGTTCGCACCACGGGCTGTTCCGGCCTTGCCTACGTGCTGGAGTTTGTCGACGAGGTGGTCGAGGAAGACCAGGTGTTCGAAAGTCACGGCGAGAAAGTGATCATCGACCCTAAAAGCCTGACCTACCTGGACGGCACCGAACTCGATTTCGTCAAGGAAGGGTTGAACGAAGGCTTCAAGTTCAACAACCCCAACGTGCGCGGTGAATGTGGCTGCGGCGAAAGCTTCAACATCTGAGGCTATTCGTGGGTACTCCTTGTCATTTCGCTTTATTCGAGCTGCAGCCGAGCTTTCGGCTGGACCTTGAGCAGCTTGCCACGCGCTATCGAGAGTTGGCGCGTGGGGTGCATCCGGACCGCTTTGCTGACGCATCCGAGCGTGAGCAACGCCTGGCGCTGGAGCAATCGGCCAGCCTCAACGAAGCCTATCAGACGCTGAAAAACCCGCCCAAACGCGCGCGCTACCTGCTCGCGTTGAACGGTGGCGAGTTGCCGATCGAAGTCACGGTGCACGACCCGGACTTCCTGATGCAGCAGATGCAGTGGCGCGAAGAACTCGAAGACTTGCAGGACGAGGCTGATATAGCCGGTGTCGCGGTCTTCAAGCGTCGTCTGAAAGTGGCCCAGGATGAGCTCAATGAAAGCTTCGCAGCCTGCTGGGATGATGCAGCGCAACGTGAACAGGCCGAACGCCTGATGCGGCGCATGCAGTTCCTCGACAAGCTCACCTACGAAGTGCGCCAGCTAGAAGAGCGCCTCGACGATTAACCCAGTGCTGCCCGTGATGCACGCCTGATAGACAGATAAGACCTGATTACCATGGCCCTACTGCAAATCGCCGAACCCGGCCAAAGCCCTCAACCGCACCAGCGTCGCCTGGCGGTCGGGATTGACCTGGGCACCACCAATTCCCTGGTTGCTGCCTTGCGCAGCGGCCTGTCCGAGCCGTTGCCCGACGCTAATGGGCAGGTGATCCTGCCCTCCGCTGTGCGTTATCACGCGGATCGCACCGAAGTCGGTGAGTCCGCCAAGTTGGCAGCGTCCAGTGACCCGTTGAATACCGTGCTGTCGGTTAAACGCTTGATGGGTCGCGGTCTGTCCGACGTCAAACAATTGGGCGACCAGCTGCCGTACCGCTTTGTTGGCGGCGAATCCCATATGCCGTTCATCGACACCGTCCAAGGCCCGAAAAGCCCGGTGGAAGTGTCGGCCGATATCCTCAAGGTGCTGCGCCAGCGCGCAGAAAATACCTTGGGCGGCGAACTGGTCGGCGCAGTGATCACCGTTCCTGCCTATTTCGACGACGCACAGCGTCAAGCCACCAAGGACGCCGCGAAGCTTGCGGGCCTGAACGTGTTGCGCTTGCTCAACGAGCCGACCGCAGCGGCGGTGGCCTATGGTCTGGACCAGCACGCTGAAGGCCTGGTGGCTATTTATGACCTGGGCGGCGGCACCTTTGATATTTCGATCCTGCGCCTGACCGGCGGCGTGTTTGAAGTGCTGGCCACCGGTGGCGACAGCGCCCTGGGCGGCGATGACTTTGACCATGCCATCGCAGGCTGGATCATCACCAGTGCCGGTTTGTCGGCTGACCTGGACCCGGGCGCGCAGCGTAATCTGCTGCAAACCGCCTGCGCGGCCAAGGAAGCACTGACCGATGCCGCTGCTGTTGAAGTTTCCTACGGCAACTGGTCGGCTCAACTGACTCGCGAAGCCTTTGATGCGCTGATCGAGCCGATGGTCGCCCGCAGCCTTAAAGCCTGCCGTCGTGCGGTGCGTGATTCCGGTATCGAGTTGGAAGACGTGGCTGCAGTGGTCATGGTCGGTGGTTCGACTCGCGTTCCACGCGTTCGTGACGCTGTGGCTGAAGCCTTTGGTCGCCAGCCGTTGACTGAAATCGACCCGGACCAAGTAGTCGCCATCGGCGCCGCTATCCAGGCCGATACCCTGGCCGGCAACAAGCGCGAGGGTGGCGAACTGCTGCTGCTTGACGTGATCCCGCTGTCCTTGGGCCTGGAAACCATGGGCGGCCTGATGGAGAAGGTGATTCCACGCAACACCACCATCCCCGTCGCGCGCGCCCAAGACTTCACGACTTACAAAGATGGCCAGACGGCCATGATGATTCATGTGCTGCAAGGCGAGCGCGAGCTGATCAGCGACTGCCGCTCCCTGGCGCGCTTTGAATTGCGCGGCATTCCGGCGATGGTAGCCGGTGCGGCGAAAATTCGCGTGACCTTCCAGGTCGACGCCGATGGTCTGCTCAGCGTTGCTGCGCGTGAACTGGCCTCGGGCGTTGAAGCCAGCATCCAGGTCAAGCCGTCCTACGGCCTCACTGACGGTGAAATCGCCAAGATGCTCAAGGATTCGTTCCAGTATGCCGGTGACGACAAGGTCGCCCGCGTGCTGCGCGAGCAGCAAGTCGATGCCCAGCGCCTGCTCGAAGCCGTGCAGGGCGCGCTGGAAGTCGACGGCGAGCGTTTGCTGGATGCTGAAGAGCGCATGGTTATCGACCTGCAAATGCAGGAACTGGCCGAACTGATGAAAGGCAACGATGGCTACGCCATCGAGCAACAGACCAAGCGCCTGTCGCAAGTGACTGATGCCTTTGCCGCCCGCCGCATGGATCAGACGGTGAAAGCCGCACTGGCCGGGCGCAACCTGAATGAAATCGAGGAATAATTAATGCCGCAGGTCATTTTTCTGCCACACGCCGAGCATTGCCCGGACGGTATGGTCGTGGAGGCTGAGACCGGCAAGTCCATCCTCGAAGTTGCCCATGACAACCACATAGAGATCGAAAGTGCCTGCGGCGGTGTCTGCGCCTGCACAACCTGTCACTGCGTGATTCGTGAGGGTTTCAACTCTCTCGAAGAAGCGGACGAGCTGGAAGAGGACTTTCTGGATCGCGCCTGGGGCCTTGAAGCGACTTCTCGCCTAAGCTGTCAGGCAAAGGTCGGCACGGAAGACATTACCGTCGAAATTCCGAAATATTCCCTCAACCATGCAGCCGAAGCGCCGCATTGATTCAAGGAAATGTCATGAGCCTGAAATGGGTTGATGTACAAGAAATCGCTATACAACTTGCGGAAGCTCATCCTGAGGTCAATCCTCTTACCGTGAACTTCGTCAAGTTGCGCGACCTCGTAATGGCACTGCCAGAATTTGACGACATTCCTGACCGGGGTGGCGAAAAGGTCCTGGAGGCGATTCAGGGTCTGTGGATCGAAGAAGCAGACTGAGCCGCCTTTTTACGCAGTTAGGCAATACCCAATAACCCGCGTATAATTCGCGGGTTTAATTTTTCGTAAATTACCGTTTCTGGAGTTACACCATGGCTGTTCAACGTACTTTCTCCATCATCAAGCCTGACGCTGTTGCAAAAAACGTCATCGGCGAGATCACCACTCGTTTCGAAAAAGCCGGCCTGAAGGTTGTAGCTTCGAAACTCAAGCAATTGTCCAAAGCTGAAGCTGAAGGCTTCTACGCTGAGCACAGCGCGCGTGGCTTCTTCGGCGACCTGGTTGCCTTCATGATCTCCGGTCCTGTTGTTGTTCAGGTTCTGGAAGGCGAAAACGCTATCGCTCTGAACCGTGAGCTGATGGGCGCTACCAACCCTAAAGAAGCGGCTGCCGGCACCATCCGTGCTGACTTCGCTGAATCCATCGACGCCAACGCTGTACACGGTTCGGATTCCGAAGCCGCTGCTGCTCGCGAAATCTCGTACTTTTTCGCTGCTACTGAAGTAACCGCTCGCTAAGCATCGGCTTAAAGAGTGAGGGTGAATCCATGACTACATCGACTGTTAAAACCAACCTGCTGGGTCTGACTCAGCCGGAAATGGAGAAATTCTTCGACTCAATCGGGGAGAAGCGTTTCCGTGCCGGTCAGGTAATGAAGTGGATTCACCACTTTGGTGTCGACGATTTCGACGCCATGACGAACGTCAGCAAGGCCCTGCGCGACAAGCTCAAGGCCATTGCTGAGGTCCGTGGTCCCGAGGTTGTCAGCGAGGACATCTCCACCGACGGCACCCGTAAGTGGGTGGTGCGCGTGGCGTCCGGCAGCTGCGTCGAGACCGTCTACATTCCCCAGGGCAAGCGCGGCACTTTGTGCGTTTCGTCCCAGGCAGGCTGTGCCCTGGACTGCAGTTTCTGCTCCACCGGCAAGCAAGGCTTCAATAGCAACCTCACCGCCGCCGAAGTCATCGGCCAGGTGTGGATTGCCAACAAATCCTTTGGCAGCGTCCCGGCGACCGTCGACCGTGCCATCACCAACGTGGTGATGATGGGCATGGGTGAGCCGCTGCTGAACTTCGACAACGTCATCGCTGCCATGCATTTGATGATGGACGACCTGGGCTACGGCATCTCCAAGCGCCGTGTAACCCTGTCGACCTCCGGCGTGGTGCCGATGATTGATGAACTGGCCAAGCACATCGACGTCTCCCTGGCGTTGTCGTTGCACGCACCTAATGACGCATTGCGTAACCAATTGGTGCCAATCAACAAGAAGTATCCGCTTAAGATGCTGCTCGAATCTTGCCAGCGTTACATGGCGACTTTGGGCGAAAAGCGTGTGTTGACCATTGAGTACACCATGCTCAAGGACATCAACGACAAAGTTGAACACGCGGTCGAGATGATCGAACTGCTCAAGAACACCCCGTGCAAGATCAACCTGATTCCGTTTAACCCGTTTCCCCATTCTGGCTACGAGCGGCCGAGCAACAACGCCATCCGTCGTTTCCAGGATCAACTGCACCAGGCCGGCTACAACGTTACTGTGCGCACCACCCGTGGTGAAGACATCGACGCCGCCTGTGGCCAACTGGTCGGGCAAGTGATGGATCGCACCCGCCGCAGTGAGCGTTATATCGCCGTGCGCGAACTTAACGCCGCCGAAGATTTGCCGCAAATTGCTGTGAATCGAATCTGAGAGAGGATCTCTATGCCCTTGCGCCTTGCGCTGCTGCTGCTTTTTACCGGTCTTGCGGCCGGTTGTGTTTCATCGGGCCATGACAGCCCCATGCAAACCGGCAAAGGCCGTGACGAGGCGCGAATTGCCTATGTGCAATTGGGCTTGGGTTACTTGCGCCAAGGCATGAGCGAACAGGCCAAGGTGCCGTTGAAAAAAGCCCTTGAACTGGACGGCGACGATGCCGACGCCAATGCCGCACTGGCCCTGGTGTTCCAGGCCCAGGCCGAGCCTGAACTGGCCGACGCGTATTTTCACAAGGCCCTGGCCGCACGTCCTGCCGACCCAAGGCTGCTGAACAACTACGGCAGTTTTCTGTTTTCGCAGCAACGTTATGACCAGGCGTCCCGCTATTTCCAGCAAGCCAGTACCGATACCCTTTATCCTGAGCGTTCGCGAGTGTTCGAGAACCTTGGGGTGACCTCGATACGCCTTGGCCTACGCGACAGCGGCCGTCAGCAACTGGAAAAAGCCCTGCACCTGAACAGTCGCCAGCCTCGGGCGTTGCTCGAAATGGCTGAGTTGTCTTACGAAGACAGGCATTATGTGCCGGCACGTGACTTTTACGAGCGTTTTAGCCTGCTCAGCGGGCAAAATGCACGTAGTCTATTGCTCGGTGTGCGCCTGGCGACGGTTCATGAAGAACGCGACACGGCCGCACAGTTTGGCCAGCAACTCGAACGACTCTATCCCGGTACGCCGGAATATCAGCAATACCTGTCGGAGCAATGATGAAAGCGGCGCACCCCGAAGTTGTAGCAGCTAATCGCGTAAACCCAGGCGAGACCTTGCGTCAGGCCCGCGAAAGCAATGGTTGGTCGCTGGCAGAAGTGGCCCTCAAGCTCAATTTGACCGCCACGTCCCTGGGCAACCTGGAAGCCGGCGCGTTCGACAAGCTGCCTGGGCATACCTTCGCCCGCGGCTATATCCGCGCCTACGCCAAATTGCTGGGCATTGACCAGACTGTATTGGTCCAGGAATTCGACCAGTTCACCGGCACCGATTCCCAAGGCAGCAATGTGCATGGCCTGGGCCGCATCGAAGAGCCGGTACGGGTTTCCCACACGATTTTGCGGATTGTCAGCCTGTTGCTGCTGATTGCCGTGGTGGGTGGCGGTTTCGTCTGGTGGCAAGACCAGGCTTCCCAACGCACCAAGGACCTGACCAGCAACGCGATGGAGCACGTCGAAGTCGAAAGCGCCGACGGCACCACCCAGATCCATCCGCTGGATGAGCCGGAAGACCAGGCCGTTGCCCAAGGCCAAGCTACCTCGGAGGCGCCGGCCGCCACCGAGCAACCGGCACCGGAAGCGGGCAATGCACCTGCCGCCACCGCTGCTGTACCAGCCCCAGCCGTACCGGCTGCCCCGGTTGCCCAGGCGCATACACCGGCTGCTCCGGCTGCTCCGGCGCAGGCCCCAGCGACTAACGCACCAGTGGCCCCGGCCCCGGCTGCGATTTCGCCTCCCACCACCCCGGCATTGATCGCCGGCGACGGGCATCTCCAGATTACCTTCATCGCTGACTGCTGGACGCAAGTCACCGATGGCAATGGCAAAGTGCTGTTTAGCGGTCTGAAGCGTAAGGGAGATACACTTGACCAAGGCGGCAAGCCTCCTTTGACGCTGCGTCTGGGCTTTGCCCGTGGCGCGCAAGTGGCCTACAACGGCCAGCCTGTGGACGTGGCGCCGTTCACCAGTGGCGAGACCGCTCGCCTCAAGTTGGGACAATAGTCATGCACGGCGAATCTCCAATCAAACGTCGCGTATCGCGCAAGATCTGGGTCGGCTCGGTGCCGGTAGGCGGCGATGCCCCTATCGCGGTGCAGAGCATGACCAACAGCGACACCAATGATGTGGCCGCCACGGTCGCTCAGATCAACCGTCTGGAAGCGGCTGGCGTAGACATCGTGCGGGTTTCCGTGCCGGACATGGACGCTGCCGAAGCCTTTGGCCGCATCAAGCAACTGGTCAAGGTACCGCTGGTCGCCGACATTCACTTCGACTACAAAATCGCTCTGCGTGTGGCCGAGCTGGGTGTGGACTGCCTGCGCATCAACCCGGGCAACATCGGTCGTGAAGACCGTGTGCGTGCTGTGGTCGACGCTGCCCGTGACCGTGGCATTCCCATCCGAATCGGCGTCAACGCCGGTTCGCTGGAAAAAGACCTGCAGAAAAAGTACGGCGAACCGACCCCAGCCGCGCTGGTTGAGTCGGCATTGCGCCACGTTGAGCACCTTGAACGCCTGAATTTCCAGGACTTCAAGGTCAGCGTAAAGGCCTCCGACGTGTTCATGGCGGTAGAAGCCTACCGCCTGCTGGCCAAGGAAATCGTGCAGCCGCTGCACCTGGGCATCACTGAAGCGGGCGGTTTACGCTCAGGCACAGTGAAATCTGCGGTGGGTCTCGGTATGCTGCTCGCCGAAGGGATTGGCGATACTATCCGCATCTCCCTGGCGGCAGACCCCGTAGAGGAAGTGAAAGTCGGCTACGACATTCTCAAATCCCTGCGTTTGCGTTCCCGTGGCATCAACTTCATTGCCTGCCCGAGCTGCTCGCGGCAGAACTTCGATGTGGTGAAAACCATGAACGACTTGGAGTTGCGCCTCGAAGACCTGCTGGTGCCGCTGGATGTGGCGGTGATCGGCTGTGTGGTCAATGGGCCGGGTGAAGCCAAGGAAGCCCATGTGGGCCTGACTGGCGGTACACCAAACCTGATTTACATCGACGGCAAGCCGTCGCAGAAACTGACGAATGAGAATCTCGTGGATCATCTGGAAAAGCTGATCCGCGAGAAAGCAGCTGAAAAGGTTGCGGCTGACGCAGCGCTGATCGCGCGCGGCTAAGAACGAATTTAAGGATTAGATGTGAGCAAGTCTCTGCAAGCCATTCGTGGCATGAACGACATCCTGCCGGAGCAGACGCCACTGTGGCGCTACTTCGAGAGCACGGTCGCGCGCCTGTTGGATAACTACGGTTACAAACAGATCCGCATGCCGATCGTCGAGTTCACCGAGCTGTTCAAGCGCTCCATTGGTGAAGTGACCGACATCGTCGAAAAAGAGATGTACACCTTTGAAGACCGCAACGGCGACTCCCTGACCTTGCGTCCGGAAGGCACTGCTGCGTGCGTGCGCGCTGTACTGGAGCATGGCATCACCGGTGGTGGCCAAACCCAGAAGCTCTGGTACATCGGCCCGATGTTCCGCCACGAGCGCCCACAGAAAGGCCGCTATCGTCAGTTCCACCAGATCGGTTGCGAAGTCTTCAACCTGGATGGTCCGGACATCGACGCCGAGCTGATCGTGCTCACCTGGCGCCTGTGGGGCCAACTGGGTATCCGCGACGCCGTCAAACTCGAACTCAACAGCCTGGGCACCAGCGAATCGCGGGGCCGCTATCGCGAAGCCCTGGTCGAGTACCTGTCCGCCCACTTGGACAAGCTGGACGAAGACAGCCAGCGCCGTCTGAAAACCAACCCGCTGCGTGTTCTGGATACCAAGAACGCCGACACTCAGGCCGTACTGGTCGATGCGCCGAAGATGGCCGACTACCTGGACGACGAGTCGCGCACGCACTTTGAGGGCCTCAAGGCTCGCCTGGATGCGGCCGGTATCCCATACGTGCTCAACCCCAAGCTGGTGCGTGGTCTCGACTACTACAGCAAGACCGTGTTCGAGTGGGTCACCGACAAACTCGGCGCCCAGGGCACCGTGTGTGCCGGTGGTCGCTATGACGGCCTGGTTGAGCAAATGGGCGGCAAGCCGACCACGGGCGTAGGTTTCGCCATGGGCATCGAGCGGCTGATCCTGCTGCTGGAAACCCTGGAGCAAATCCCGGAAGAAATCTCCCGTCAGGTGGACGTGTACCTTTGCGCCTTTGGCGAGGCTGCTGAACTGGCAGCTTTGGCCCTGAGCGAAAAAGTACGCGACCAACTGCCGAACCTGCGCCTGCAGATCAATGCCGGTGCCGGCAGCTTCAAGAGCCAGTTCAAGAAGGCCGACAAGAGCGGCGCGCTGTATGCGCTGATCCTCGGCGATGACGAGCTGGCCCAGCAAGTGATAGGTTTCAAACCCCTGCGTGGCCAGGGCGAGCAACAGAACATTGCCTTTGATGCGCTCGCCGCGCACTTGGCCACCTGCGCCGTGCAGGGTTGAAGCTGTCGAACAGCCGAATTTAGCGATTAAGGAGTATTGGGGTGTCGAGTACTGATGATGAGCAACTGGCCGAGTTCAAGGACTGGTGGCAGCGTAACGGCAAGCCCTTGGTTACTGGCGGTCTGCTGGCTTTAGTGGTGGTGTTCGGCTGGCAAGCCTGGCACAAGTATCAGGCCAACCAGTCCCAAGGCGCCTCGATCCTCTATCAGCAATTGCTGGAAACCACACTGACGCCGGACGGCAAGCCTGATCCAGCCCAAGTGGCGGACCTGGCCGGCAAGTTGAAAAACGAATTTGGCGGTAGCACCTACGCCCAGTACGGTAGCCTGTTCGTCGCGAAAGTTGCGGTCGACACCGGCAAGCTGGATGACGCAGCCACCGAGCTGAAGGCCATCGCCGACAAGCCGACCAACCCGACCCTGGGTGAAATCGCACGTCAGCGCCTGGCTCAGGTGTTGGCGGCACAGAACAAGGCTGACGAAGCACTCAAACTGCTCGACGGCGATGCTGACAAGGCATTTGTGGCCACTCGTGAAGAGCTCAAGGGCGACCTGTTGGTCCAATTGGGTCGTACCGACGAAGCCCATGCTGCGTACCAAAAAGCCAAGGCGGCGCTGTCTGATGAAGCGGCGGTCGGTGGCTTACAAATCAAGCTGGACGACTTGGCCAAAGGGGATGCGTGACGTGATCCGTTGGAAACATGCAGCATTGCTGGCTCTGGCCGTTCTGGCCGCGGGTTGCAGCAGCAACAGTAAAAAAGAACTGCCTCCTGCCGAGCTGACCAGCTTCAAGGAAGAAGTGGTCCTGCAAAAGCAGTGGAGCCGCTCCGTCGGTGATGGCCAGGGCGACCTGTACAACCTGCTGCAGCCGGCGATCGACGGCGACAACATTGTGGCGACTGATTCCACCGGCGTTGTCATGGCCATGGATCGCATGAATGGCGACGTGAAGTGGAAAAAAGACCTCGAGCTGCCGGTTTCCGGTGGTGTAGGCGTCGGCTACGGTATGGTGCTGGTCGGTACGCTCAAAGGCGACGTGGTGGCTCTGGACTCGGCAACGGGTGAAGAGAAATGGCGCGCTCGCGTGACCAGCGAAGTGCTCGCAGCGCCGGCTACCAACGGCGATGTGGTCGTGGTGCAGACCCAGGATGACCGTGTAATCGGTCTGGATGCCGCCACCGGCAACCAGCGCTGGTTGTACGACAGCACCCCGGCGGTGTTGACCCTGCGCGGTACCAGTGGTCCGATTGTGACCAACAACCTGGCCGTTGCTGGCCTGTCGACCGGTAAAGTGGTCGCCCTGGATACCCAGAACGGCGTGCCGGCCTGGGAAACCCGTGTGGCCATCCCGCAAGGTCGCTCCGAACTGGACCGCGTAGTGGACATCGACGGCGGCCTGCTGCTGTCGGGTGAAACCATTTACGTGGCCACCTACCAGGGCCGTGTTGCGGCACTGGACCTGCAAAGCGGCCGCATCAACTGGCAGCGTGATGCTTCCAGCTATGCCGGTGTCGCCCAAGGGTTTGGCAGCGTCTACGTAAGCCTCGCTTCCGGCACCGTTGAAAGTGTCGACGAGCGTTCCACCACTGCACTGTGGAGCAACGACTCCCTGGCTCGCCGTCAATTGTCGGCACCGGAAGTGTTCTCCAGCTACGTAGCGGTAGGTGACTTCGAAGGTTACCTGCACCTGCTGAGCCAGGTAGACGGTCGTTTTGTCGGCCGCGAGCGTATCGACAGCGACGGTCTGCGTGCGCGTCCGCTGGTTGTGGGTAACATGCTTTACGTGTTTGGCAACAGCGGCAAGCTGGACGCCCTGACCATCAAGTAAGCAACTATGCTTGGGGTAAAACCCAGGCGGCCCCGCTTCGGCGGGGCATGCGGCATTTGACTATGCTGCCCCGAGCACCAGCCGCTGCCTTGCAGCGGCTTTTGTATTTTCTGAAATAACGAAGTGGAGAGCCGCATGGTTCCCGTAATCGCCCTGGTGGGCCGACCTAACGTCGGCAAGTCCACCTTGTTCAACCGCCTGACCAGGACTCGTGACGCCATCGTTGGCGACTTGTCCGGTCTGACCCGTGATCGCCAATACGGTGAGGCAAAGTGGCAAGGGCGCTCCTACATTATTGTCGACACCGGTGGTATCTCCGGTGACGAGCATGGCATGGACGAAAAGATGGCCGAGCAATCGCTGCTCGCTATCGAAGAAGCCGATGTCGTGTTGTTCCTGGTGGATGCCCGCGCGGGCTACACCGCTGCCGACCAGATGATTGGCGAGCACTTGCGCAAGCGCAACAAGCGTTCCTATCTGGTCGCCAACAAGATCGACAACATCGATCCTGAAGCGGCCCGTGCCGAATTCAGCCCGATGGGCCTGGGCGATGCGATCCCGGTCGCCGGTGCCCACGGTCGCGGCATCACCCAGATGCTGGAAATCGCCCTGCGCGACTTCCCCAAGGATGATGAAGAGGAAGAAGAGGGCGAGGAAGAGATCGTTGCCGAAGGTGAGGAAGCCAAGCGCATTCCTGGCCCGAGCGAAAAAGACGGTATCAAGATCGCCATCATCGGCCGCCCCAACGTCGGCAAGTCGACGCTGGTTAACCGCATGCTCGGTGAAGACCGCGTCATCGTGTATGACCAGCCGGGTACTACCCGCGACAGTATCTACATCCCGTTCGAGCGTAACGACGAGAAGTACACGCTGATCGACACCGCCGGTGTGCGCAAGCGCGGCAAGATCCACGAGGAAGTTGAAAAGTTCTCGGTGGTCAAAACCCTGCAAGCGATCAAAGACGCCAACGTAGTGATCTTCGTGATGGACGCCCGCGAAGGTGTGGTGGACCACGACCTCAACTTGCTGGGCTTTGCCTTGGAAGCCGGTCGTGCCCTGGTCATCGCGATCAACAAGTGGGACGGCATGACGCCGAGCGAGCGCGATTTCGTCAAGATCGAGCTGCAGCGTCGCCTGTTCTTCGTCGAGTTCGCCGATATTCACTTTATCTCGGCACTGCACGGCACCGGCGTGGGCAACCTCTACGCGTCCGTGCAGAACTCGTTCAAGTCTGCGGTTACTCGCTGGCCGACCAACCGCCTGACCCAGATCCTCGAAGATGCAGTCGGTGAGCATGCGCCGCCGATGGTCAACAACCGTCGGATCAAACTGCGTTACGCCCACTTGGGTGGTGCCAACCCGCCGATTATCGTGATCCACGGTAACCAGATCGAGAAGGTGCCCAAGTCCTATGTGCGTTACCTGGAAAACACCTACCGCCGTGTCTTGAAACTGGTCGGTACGCCGATCCGTATCGAGTTCAAGGGGGGCGAGAACCCATACGAAGGCAACAAGAACACACTGACTGACCGTCAGGTGAACAAGAAGCGTCGTTTGATGACTCACCACAAGAAAGCCGACAAGAAGCGCCGCGACAAGAAATAATGCCGCTTTGAGTTGTAAGCGACACGCTGCAAGAGAGGGCTCCTTTGGAGCCCTTTTTTGTGCGTGGCGGTTTGTGCCTTGACCCGATGCTTTCGGCAGCTTAAAACTTGGGGCTCACCTGCAGGGGCCTCCGATGATCACCAGCAAGCTGCCGAATGTCGGCACCACTATTTTCACCACCATGTCGCAACTCGCTGCCGAAACCGGGGCGCTCAACCTGTCCCAGGGCTTTCCCGATTTCAACGGCCCCCAAGGCTTGCTGGATGCGGTGGGCAAGCACATCGCCCTCGGCCATAACCAATACGCACCGATGACCGGCCTGCCCGTGTTGCGCCAACAAGTGGCGGCCAAGATCGCCCGCAGTTATGGCGCCACGGTGGATGTCGACAGCGAAGTGACCATCACTCCAGGTGCAACCGAGGCGATCTTCTGCGCGATTCAAGCCGTGGTTCGCAACGGCGATGAAGTCATCGTGTTCGATCCCAGCTACGACAGCTACGAGCCGTCGGTCGAGCTGGCCGGTGGCCGCTGCGTGCATGTGCAACTAAGCCTGCAAGGCTTCGCGCTCGACTTCGACAAGATCAAGGCCGCGCTCTCACCGCGTACGCGCATGATCATCCTCAACTCGCCGCACAACCCCACCGGCGCGTTGATCAGCCGTGCCGAGCTAAACCAGTTGGCTGAACTGATCCGCGACCGTGATATCTACCTGGTCAGCGATGAGGTCTACGAACACTTGGTGTTCGATGGCGTGCGCCATGTCAGCGTGCTGGCCCATGAAGAGTTGTATCAGCGTGCATTCGTGGTCAGTTCCTTCGGCAAGACCTACCACGTCACCGGCTGGAAAACCGGCTACGTGGTCGCACCACCGGCCCTGACCTTAGAGCTGCGCAAGGTGCATCAATATGTCAACTTTTGCGGCGTGACCCCTTTGCAGTACGCTTTGGCTGACTTCATGGCCGAACACCCGGAACACGTCGAGGAGCTGCCGGCTTTTTATCAGGCCAAGCGCGACCTGTTCTGCGACCTGCTGGCGCCGTCGCGTTTCAGCTTTACCCGGGTGGCCGGCACCTACTTTCAACTGGTGGATTACTCACAGATTCGCCCGGACCTGGATGACGTCGCCATGTCACTGTGGATGACCCGCGAACACGGCGTGGCGACGATTCCGGTCTCGGTGTTCTATCAGAGCCCGCCGCAAGGCCAGCGCCTGGTGCGCCTGTGCTTTGCCAAACGCGAGGAGACGCTGCAACAAGCGGCGAAGAAACTATGCGTGATTTGACTGCATTACCCGACTTGAATATCGCCTTGGTCCAGACCAGCCTGGCGTGGCATGACCGTCAGGCCAATCTCGAGCATTTCGAACTGTTGCTGGAGCAGGCCAAAGGCGCTGACCTGATTGTGCTGCCGGAGATGTTCACCACCGGTTTCTCCATGGACTCGCACACCCTCGCTGAGCCCGAACACGGCCCGACTCATCTCTGGTTGCAAGCCCAGGCAGCCAAGTACAACGCGGTGATCACCGGCAGCGTGATCATCCAGGCCGCCGACGGCAGCCACCGTAACCGCCTGCTGTGGGCGCGCCCGGACGGTGAAGTGCTGCACTACGACAAGCGTCACCTGTTCCGTATGGCAGGCGAACACGATCACTACACGCCCGGCGAGCGCCAGGTGCAGTTCGAGTTGAAGGGCTGGCGCATTCGCCCGTTGATTTGCTACGACCTGCGCTTCCCGGTGTGGAGCCGTGATGCTCAGGACACTGACCTGCTGCTGTACACCGCGAACTGGCCGGGAGCACGGCGTCAGCACTGGAACCGCTTGCTGCCGGCGCGGGCTATCGAGAACCTGTGTTACGTGGCGGCAGTGAATCGCGTCGGTACCGATGGCAAGGGCTTTGCCTACACCGGGGACAGCCAGGTGCTGGATTTCCAGGGTGAGACGTTGCTGAGTGCAGGGGAGGCGGACGGGGTGTTTCAGGTGTGCCTGAATGCGGCAGAGCTGGCGGCGTATCGCACCAAGTTTCCGGCAAATCTGGATGCCGATAGGTTCGAATTCACCTGACCAGATCATTCCCACGCTCCGCGTGGGAATGCAGCCCCGGACGCTCTGCGTCCGCTTTCAGAATTGTGACGCAGAGCGTCACCGGAGGCATTCCCACGCAGAGCGTGGGAACGATCAGGCCCCTGGATTCTCACCCAGGGGCCTTTTGCATTACCGGACCAGCGCTTACGCCGCCTTCGCTTCCAGCTGGCTCAACGAGCGGTTCAGCGCACTGAACACCGCCTTAAAGCTCGCCGTGGTGATGTTTTCATCAATCCCCACACCGTGCACCGGGCGTTCGCCGTTCACACGCAGCTCGATGTAGGCCGCAGCCTTGGCATTGGTGCCGGCGCCGATCGCGTGTTCGTTGTAGTCCATGATCTCAACCTTGATCGGCAGCGCGGCAACCAGCGCTTCCAACGTGCCGTAGCCCTTGCCGTTCCAGCGTAGGTTGGTTTCGCCCTGGCCTTTGCCGGAGACTTCCACTTCCACGGTGCTATTGCCGTTTTCTTCCTGCAGGCGATGGCTGACCAGCGCGTACGGAGTGTTGGCTTGCAGGTATTCACGCTGCAACAAGGCGTAGATCTGCGGCGCAGTCATCTCCAGGCCCACGCGGTCGGTTTCGGCCTGTACCACTTGGCTGAACTCGATCTGCATGCGGCGTGGCAAGCTGATGTCGTATTCCTGCTCCAGCAGGTAGGCGATGCCGCCTTTGCCCGACTGGCTGTTCACGCGGATCACCGCCTCGTAGCTGCGGCCGATATCCGCCGGGTCGATCGGCAGGTACGGCACTTCCCACAGCGCGTCAGCTTTCTGCTGGGTAAAGCCCTTGCGGATTGCGTCCTGGTGGGAGCCGGAGAACGCGGTGTGTACCAGGTCGCCGACGTAGGGGTGACGTGGGTGCACCTGGATCTGGTTGCACTCCTCGACGACTTTGCGCACGCCGTCGATATCGGAAAAGTCCAGCTGCGGGTCGAGGCCTTGGGTGTACATGTTCAAGGCTACGGTCACGAGATCGACGTTACCGGTACGCTCGCCGTTGCCGAACAGGCAGCCTTCGACACGGTCGGCGCCGGCCATCAGGCCCAGCTCGGTGGCGGCCACGCCGGTGCCACGGTCGTTGTGGGTGTGCAGGCTGATGATCACGCTGTCACGACGGTTGATATGGCGGCCGAACCACTCGATCTGGTCGGCATAGATGTTGGGTGTCGCGCATTCAACCGTGGCCGGCAGGTTGAGGATCATCTTGTGCTCAGGCGTCGGGTTCCACACCTCGATCACCGCGTCACAGACTTCCTTGGCGAACTCAAGCTCGGTGGCGCTGAAAGTCTCCGGCGAGTACTCGAAGGTCCACTGGGTGTCCGGCTGCTGGGCGGCGTATTTGACGAACAGCTTGGCCGCGTTGACCGCGATGGCCTTGATGCCGTCTTTGTCCTGGTTGAACACGATGCGGCGGAACGACGGCGACGTGGCGTTGTACAAGTGCACGATGGCCTTTTTGGCGCCGCGCAGGGATTCGAAAGTACGTGCTATCAGGTCTTCACGGCCCTGGGTCAGCACCTGGATGGTGGTGTCCGCGGGGATGTGGTTGTCTTCGATCAAGGTGCGCACGAAGTCGAAGTCGGTTTGCGACGCGGCCGGGAACGAAGCTTCGATTTCCTTCACACCTACAGACACCAGGGTCTTCCAGAAACGCAGCTTCTTCGCGGCGTCCATCGGCTCGATCAGCGACTGGTTGCCATCACGCAGGTCGGAGCTGCACCAGATCGGCGCTTCGGTGATGGTCTTCGACGGCCAGGTGCGGTCCGGGATATCGATGGTCGGGAACGCGCGGTACTTCGAAGACGGGTCTTTGAGCATGCTCATCGGGAAATCCTTTGTAGTAGGGGCCGAGAAAAGGCGGCCTGCCGTAAAACTGTTATTGGGGACGAAGCTTGGGACGAGGCAGATCGATTCAGCCTGGCAGTCGTGCGCTGACGAGGCACAGGCTGCGGTGCTGGCGGAGCTGAATGAGGGTGTGAGAGGTTTTCATAAGCTCAACCCTAACCGCCGGGGTGAAAGATGGCAAGCAGTCGGAAAAAATTGAGATAAGTTCTGCTATTTGGCTGTGATTCGATATTTTATGGCGGTTATTGAGTTGGGGGTTTGTTTTTATTGCGCAGAAGTTATTGGGCGCGCAATTGTGTTGGCAGACCTGGCGCCATCGCGGGCAAGCCCGGCTCCCACAGGTATTAGCGTTCACCTGTGGGAGCCGGGCTTGCCCGCGATGAGGCCGGTGTGTTCACTCTTTATATCAGGGCTGGAACGCGCCGATAAAGATCGCCGGATCGACCCGCGCATCGTTAAGGCTGATATTCCAATGCATGTGCGGCCCGGTCGCACGGCCTGTGGAACCGACCTTGCCCACCACCGCGCCGCGTGCCAGTTGGTCGCCGACTTTGACGTCGATCTTCGACATATGGCAGAACATGCTGATAAAGCCCTGGCCATGGTCGACGAATACAGTGTTGCCGTTGAAGAAGTAGTTGCCGGTCAGGATCACTTTGCCCGCCGCCGGTGTCTTGATCGGCGTGCCTGCACCCACCGCGAAGTCCAGCCCCGAATGCGGGTTGCGCTCCTCGCCATTAAAGAACCGGCGCACGCCGAACTTGCTCGACAGTGGCCCATTGACCGGTTTGTCCAGCAACAGGTTGCTCGGCGTATTCGGGCTGAAGCTGCGGTAGGCCTTGAGCTGTACGACCAGTTCACCTTCGATGCGCTTGAGTTGCGCCGGGGCCGGGTTCACCTGGCTTTTGTTCTTCAAGGTGATGTGTTGTTCGGGGTATTTCTTGAAGCCCACCACAAACGGTAAATTCTGCCCGCCGCTGGTGATGCGCTCGGTGCCGGGCTTGACGGTCAGCGGGATCCCGACAATCGCCAGCCAGTTGTTCTGTTCCTTGACCACCAGCACCGGCCGATTCAGGTAGCTGGCTTTGGGCGCGCTGGCCGAAGTGCCGAGGTCGACCACTGCCACGCCACCCGGCACTGGCTTGTTCAGCAGCCGCGTGATGTAGCTGTCGGCGTGGGCGTTGAGGGTGAGGCACAACAACATCAGCAGGCTAAATAAACGTGGCATCGATCAATCCAGTAACGACAGGGTGACGGGCGTCAGGTGGTTATCTTCCACCCGCACCTGCAATTGGCCTTCGCCCAAGCGTGCGGTCAGGCGCTGGCCAGTGTGGGTTTGCGCGGCGTTGCGGATCGCCTGGCCGCGCTCGTCCAGTAGGATGCTGTAGCCACGGCCCAGGGTCGCCAGCGGGCTGACCACCTGCAGGGTCTGCACCTGGCTTTGCAGCTGTAGGCGGCGCGCCTTGAGGCCTTCGCGCATGGCGCGGGGCAAGCGTTCGGCGAGGCTGTCCAGGCGCTGGCGCAGCAGGGCCAACTGGCGGCCAGGGTGTTGGCCTGCGAGGCGGGTTTCCAGGCGGATCAGGCGTTCGCGACGGGTGTTAAGGCTGCGCTCGAAAGCGCGACGCATGCGCATGTCCAGGTCATCCAGGCGCTGGGCCTGTTGGCGCAGACGTTCGCCAGGGTGGCGCAGGCGGCGGGCCATGCCCTCAAGGCGCAGGCGGTCGTGGCTGAGGCGGTTGCGCATCAGCATCACCAGGCGGCGGTGCAGGTTTTCGACCTGGCGCACCAGGTGGCTGGCGTCGGGCGCGAGCAATTCAGCGGCAGCGGAGGGCGTGGGGGCGCGCACGTCGGCCACAAAGTCGCAGATCGACACATCGGTTTCATGGCCGACGGCGCTGACGATGGGCGTTACGCAGGCATCTACCGCGCGGGCCACGGCTTCTTCGTTGAAGCACCAGAGGTCTTCCAGCGAACCGCCACCACGGGCCAGGATCAACGCGTCAAAGCCGCGTGCGTCAGCCAGCTTCAGCGCACGCACGATCTGTGCAATGGCTTCGCGGCCTTGCACGGCGGTGGGAATCAGTGTCAGTTCAACGTTCGGTGCACGACGGCGGAACACGCTGATGATGTCGCGGATCACCGCGCCGGTGGGCGAGCTGATAATCCCGATGCGCCTAGGGTGCGCCGGCAGCGGCACCTTGCGCTCGGCACTGAACAGGCCTTCGGCGCTGAGCTTTTCCTTCAGCGCATCAAACGCCAGGCGCAGCGCGCCGTCGCCGGCAGGTTCCACGGTATCGAGGATCAACTGGTAGTCGCCACGGCCTTCGAACAGCGAGACCTTGCCGCGCACCTTCACCGCCAAGCCGTCCTTCAAGGCCTGGCGGACTCGCGCGGCATTGTTGCGAAACAGCGCGCAACGCACTTGGGCGCCGCTGTCCTTGAGGGTGAAATACACATGGCCGGAAGCCGGGCGGGCGAGGTTGGATATCTCGCCTTCGACCCAGATATTGGTGAACACGTCTTCCAGCAACACCCGCGCGCGGCCGTTGAGCTGGCTGACAGTCAGGACTTCGCGGTCCAGGCCCAAACGGGCAAAAGGATCTTTAATCATGGGCGGCAGTTTATAGGCATTCGCGTAAGGTTTGGCAGAATTGCTCGACCAGTGCGCTTGGCGTTTGAGAGTAGGCGAGGGCCACGGTGCTGAGGCAGTCCGGGTCGGCCAGGGGCAGAAACTGAAGGTTGGAGGGGGCAATGTCTTGCATGGATTTTGGTAACAAGGCAATTCCGAAGCCGGCCTGAATCAGCTGCAATTGCGTGGTCTTGCGCGACATCACCCGCGCCGCCTTGGGGAAAAAACCGGCGCGCATGCACAGTTCAGCTGACAGATAACTCAGGCCACCCCGCTGGGGATGAGGGATTGAAATAAACGCCTCGTCCTTGAGCTGGGCCAGTTCCACAGGCGTATCGCTGCCTGCCAGAGGGTGATTGGGCGGCACAGCCAACACCAGTTGTTCGCTATATAAAGGCGCCACGCGCACGCCTTCACGCTGGCGCAGCACCGGTAAACGTAAGAGGCCGACGTCCAGGCGCCCGTCGGCAATTTCTTCAAGCTGCGCTTCGGAAGACAGCTTGACGATATCCATCGTCACGCCGGGGCAACGCTGCAACCAGGTACTGATGCCTTGCAGCAACGGCCCGCTCATCGGCACGGTGCTCGAATGGCTCAGGCGCAGGGTGCCAAGCTGACCATTGCCAACCTGCGTGGCCATCTCACTGGCCTTGAGCAGATCGTTCAGCAGGTTGCGCGCCCTTGGGTAAAAGGCTTCGCCCGCCGCCGTCAGCCGGGGTTGGCGCGCGGTGCGCTCGAACAATGGGGTTTGCAGCTGGGTTTCCAGCTCCTTGATCTGTCGGCTCAGGGCCGATTGCGCCACGAACAAACGCTCGGCGGCGGCGCTGAAGCTGCCGCTGTCGGCGATTTCGACGAAGTAACGCAGTTGGCGAGTGGAAATCACGCGGCATGCCTTTTCGAGATGAGTAGAGGGCTTTGAAGATATTAGTCGCAACACTCGGCGATGGCTAAAGTGATGCCTGTCTCTTTTAAGGAATACGTCATGAACCCGGTTGAGCTGATGAGCCAGTGGTCGTTCAGTGGTGTCGATTGGCTGGTCATCGGCCTGGGTGTGGCGGTGGCTTACATCGTGTTCGGCATTGCCGGTTTTGGCACGGCGCTGGTGGCAGGGCCGATCCTGATTGTGTTTATGCCGCTGTCGAAGATCATCCCGCTGCTGGTGCTGCTGGATTTTGTCGCGGCTTTTGGCAATCTGCTGCAATCGCGGCGAGACGTGAACAAGCCCGAACTGCTGCGGTTGCTGCCGTGCATGGCCATGGGTTGCACGCTGGGTGTGATCTTTCTGCTCAACCTGCATTCGGATCTGTTGTTGCTGCTGATGGGGCTATTTATCAGCGCCTATGCGATCTACAGCTTGTCGGTGAAAGCGCGGCCCACGCAACTTTCCAAAGGCTGGTCGATTCCCATGGGCACCGTCGGCGGGCTGTTTGGCGCGTTGTTCGGCAGTGGCGGCTTTTTATATGCGATCTACCTCAACAGCCGTTTGCCCAAGGACGCGGCGCGGGCCACGCAAAGTGCGTTGATCAGTTGCAGCACGGTGGTGCGCCTGAGCCTGTTTCTGATCGCCGGGGTGTATGCGGATCTGCCGTTGCTGTTGTTGGCGCTATGCCTCTTGCCGGCGATGGCCCTGGGGCTGTGGTGTGGGCGCAGGTTGACGATGCGCATGTCCCGCGAAGCCTTTGTGCGCTTGGTGACGTGGTTGGTGTTGGCCAGCGGCATTGCGTTGATTGGGCGCTACTTGAGTACTTGACCTGTGTGGGGCAGGGATTAAGCTGCCAGGCTTCAGGGCCTTATCGCAGGCAAGCCAGCTCCCACAGGTGAATGCATTCCAAATGTGGGAGCCGGGCTTGCCCGCGATGACGGCAGTCGCCACACCGCAGGGCTCCCAAGCACCATGAATTCCCAAAGCATCCTTGTCCCCAAAATATCCACCTTGCCCGTCCACGAACCCCGCGCCCGGGCGATCGTGCGCTGGCTGGTGCGCAAGAACATCATCAAGGAAGAGCTGACCACCTGCGGGCGCACCGGCAACCGCATGGCCTACGCCCTGGCCGATGGCGCCCGCGCCGTAGTGTTGCACCCCGAGGCGCTGCCGTTCAACGAGCCGGTCAATGGCCTGGAGATCATCTACAAGCGCTGCATCTACACACCCGCCAAGGGCTTTCTAGAAGAAGCCGGTTGCCCGGAATGCCTTAAAGAAGTCGGCGAAGCACTGTTCGAAAGCCTGGAAGAGTGGATGCCTGGCCACACCGACAACTTCACCTGCCCGTTGTGTGGGCATGAAGATGACATCAATGGGTTTCTGTTCCTGCAGGAATGCGGGTTTTCCAACCTGGGTTTCATCTTCAACAACTGGGCGGAGGCGGGGTTCAAGCAGAGCTTTATCGACGAATTTGCCGACTGGCTGGACCAGAAGATGAGTTGGGTCAAAGTCGAGCTTTAATCCGATCGTTCCCACGCTCCTGCGTGGGAATGCATCCCGTGACGCTCCGCGTCACCATAGCGCAGGGCTTCAACCTTGCGCAGACCCCGGACGCGGAGCGTCCCTGGCGGCATTCCCACGCGGAGCGTGGGAACGATCTAGCGCTGCAGGTTTTATCCATCTATCAGTATTACCAAGTTTGTCAGAGTTTTACATTGAGCCCGACAGGGTGCATGTATATAATGGCGCGCTTCCATTTTCCCGCTCGGGAGCCCCCGCGATGCTGCGTATCAGCCAAGAAGCTCTGACATTCGACGACATTCTCCTAGTGCCCGGTTATTCCGAGGTGCTTCCTAACGAAGTCAGTCTCAAGACCCGCCTAACCCGTGGCATCGAGCTGAATATTCCTCTGGTTTCCGCTGCCATGGACACCGTCACTGAAGCCCGTTTGGCAATCGCCATGGCTCAGGAAGGCGGCATTGGCATCATCCACAAGAACATGACCATCGAGCAGCAAGCTGCCGAAGTGCGCAAGGTCAAGCGTTACGAAGCCGGTGTGGTGAAAGATCCCATCACCATCGAAGCCGACGCCACCGTGCGTGATCTGTTCGACCTGACCCGCCTGCACAACATCTCCGGCGTTCCGGTACTGCACGATGGCGACCTGGTCGGCATCGTCACTTCCCGTGACGTGCGTTTCGAGAACCGTCTTGAAGTCACCGTCCGTGAAGTGATGACGCCTAAAGAGCGCCTCGTTACTGTCAAGGAAGGCGCCGACAAGAACGATGTGCGCGAATTGCTGCACAAGCACCGCATCGAGCGCGTGCTGATCGTCGACGACAAATTCGCCCTCAAAGGCATGATGACCGTCAACGACATCGAAAAAGCCAAGGCTTACCCGTTGGCCAGCAAGGACGATCAAGGTCGTCTGCGTGTTGGCGCTGCGGTCGGCACCGGTAAAGACACCGGTGACCGCGTTTCGGCCCTGGTAGCTGCCGGTGTTGACGTGGTAGTGGTCGACACGGCCCACGGTCACTCCAAAGGCGTGATCGACCGCGTTCGCTGGGTCAAACAGAATTTCCCTGACGTACAGGTGATCGGCGGCAACATCGCCACCGGCGCAGCTGCCAAGGCCCTGGCCGAAGCGGGCGCCGATGCAGTCAAGGTCGGTATCGGCCCTGGTTCCATCTGCACCACGCGTATCGTCGCCGGTGTAGGCGTGCCGCAAATCAGCGCCATCGCCAACGTCGCCGCTGCCCTTGAAGGCACCGGCGTTCCGTTGATCGCCGACGGCGGCATCCGTTTCTCCGGTGACCTGTCCAAGGCCATCGTAGCCGGTGCGTCCTGCGTGATGATGGGCTCGATGTTTGCCGGTACCGAAGAAGCGCCGGGCGAGATCGAACTGTTCCAGGGCCGTTCGTACAAGGCTTACCGTGGCATGGGTTCGCTGGGCGCCATGTCCCAGGCGCAAGGCTCCTCCGATCGTTACTTCCAGGATTCCTCGGCAGGCGCCGAGAAGCTCGTACCGGAAGGCATCGAAGGCCGTGTGCCGTACAAAGGCACCCTGAGCGCGATCATCCATCAGCTGATGGGCGGCCTGCGTTCCTCGATGGGCTACACCGGCAGCGCCGACATCGAAGAAATGCGCACCAAGCCAGAGTTCGTACGGATCACCGGCGCCGGCATGGCTGAATCCCATGTCCACGACGTGCAGATCACCAAGGAAGCGCCGAACTACCGCGTAGGTTGAGGCTTCCAGCAAAACGTTAAGTAACCGGGGCTGTTCTTTCAGCCCCGAGTTGTTTCTGATTCATTAGACGAGACTGACTTCATGGCCCTCGACATTCACGCCCACCGCATCCTGATCCTCGACTTCGGTTCCCAGTACACCCAACTGATCGCCCGCCGCGTGCGTGAAATCGGCGTGTACTGCGAACTGCATCCGTTCGACATGGACGACGAAGCGATCCGCGAATTCGCACCTAAAGGCGTCATCCTTGCCGGTGGCCCCGAGTCCGTGCACGAAGCCAACAGCCCGCGTTGCCCGCAAGCCGTGTTCGACCTGGGCGTGCCCGTCTTCGGTATCTGCTACGGCATGCAGACCATGGCCGAGCAACTGGGCGGCAAGGTGGAAGGTTCCGAACTGCGTGAATTCGGTTATGCCCGTGTCGACGTGGTCGGCAAGAGCCGCCTGCTGGACGGCATCGAAGATCACATCGACGCCGACGGCCTGTTCGGCCTCGACGTATGGATGAGCCACGGTGACAAGGTCACCAAGATGCCGGAAGACTTCCACATCCTGGCCAGCACCCCAAGCTGCCCGATCGCCGGCATGTTCAACGACGAGCGCGGCTACTACGGCGTGCAGTTCCACCCGGAAGTGACCCACACCAAGCAAGGCGGGCGCATCCTGTCGCGCTTCATCCTCGACATCTGCCAGTGCGAAGCCCTGTGGACCCCGTCGAAAATCGCTGAAGACGCCATCGCCAACGTGCGTGCCCAGGTGGGTACCGACAACGTCCTGCTGGGCCTGTCCGGCGGTGTTGACTCCTCCGTGGTAGCCGCCTTGCTGCACAAAGCTATCGGTGACCAGCTGACCTGCGTGTTCGTCGACAACGGCCTGCTGCGCCTGCACGAAGGCGAGCAAGTGATGGCCATGTTCGCCGAGAACATGGGCGTCAAGGTGATCCGCGCCAACGCCGAGGACCAGTTCCTCAACAACCTGGCGGGCGAAAGCGACCCAGAGAAGAAGCGCAAGATCATCGGTCGTACCTTCATCGACGTATTCGATGCACAGGCCAAACACCTGGACAACATCAAGTACCTCGCCCAGGGCACCATCTACCCTGACGTGATCGAGTCGGCCGGCGCCAAGAGCGGCAAGGCCCACGTGATCAAGTCCCACCACAACGTGGGTGGCCTGCCGGAGGAGATGAACCTCAAGCTGGTAGAACCACTGCGCGAACTGTTCAAGGACGAAGTCCGCCGCCTGGGCCTGGAACTCGGCCTGCCGTACGACATGGTCTACCGTCACCCATTCCCAGGCCCGGGCCTGGGCGTGCGCATCCTGGGTGAAGTGAAGAAGGAATACGCCGACCTGCTGCGTCGCGCCGACCACATCTTCATCGAAGAACTGCGCAAAGCCGACTGGTACCACAAAGTCAGCCAGGCTTTCGTGGTGTTCCAGCCGGTCAAGTCGGTGGGCGTTGTCGGTGATGGCCGTCGTTACGCGTGGGTTGTTGCGCTGCGTGCCGTCGAGACTATCGACTTCATGACCGCGCGTTGGGCACACCTGCCGTATGAACTGCTGGAGACTGTCAGCGGCCGGATCATCAACGAGATCGAAGGCATTTCGCGCGTTACTTATGACGTGTCGAGCAAGCCGCCGGCGACGATTGAGTGGGAGTGATTCCTGGCACCTGCCTTGAGTCGTAAATAAACAAAGCCCCGGCACTGCCGGGGCTTTGTTGTTTCAGGGCGGTGATCGGTGACTAGCGGGTAAGCGTTTCCCACTGCCCTTGTGCATTGAGCCGAACCGCAATCGAGTCGGCTGCGTTGGGGGTATGGGGGTTGATGACGGCCCAGCCGCTGGTGCCATCCCGATAGGTTTCATAGCGCACGTAGTAGGGCTTGCCATCGTGCATGATCGCGTCGGCAGGGTCGGATTTAAGACGGTAAATCCCCTGATATCTTCCAGGGGCGCTGTCCGGCGTTTGGCCCTCCAGTATCTCATTGGCTTCCCACGATGCAGGGATTTCAGGAGCACTGGTCGGCGGTATTATTGTCTCGGGATTGCCCGTTGCAACGATGCCAGTTCCTGAGGCCGGAAGTTTGGTGGCCGCCGGTAAGGCGGTGCCGTCGAGCTCTGCCGCCGGAACCCGCAGCTTGATCAGCGGCAACCCCTTGAGCCTCATACCCTGGTTGTCCAGGGCCTGGAGCAGTTCGGTCAACGAGCTGTAGACGGTGCCCTTGAGTCGCGGAAACTGCACCGCATCAATAAAGTAGCCATTACTGGCGGTGCTCTGGATGGTGCTGCGCACCAATGCGCTCAGCCGATTGCAGTGGATCAGGGTCAAGGTTTTCTGGGTTTGTTCCAGAAGATAATCGCCGGGGAGTTTAAGTGCATCCTCGATCTGCCGTTCTGTGAATACATAGGGGTTTGGCAGATCCAGTTCCGTCACTGGCACGTCGAGGGAAAGGTCCGTGTCCAAACTACCCAGGCGTGGGCGGCTCTGGTTGGTGGTTCTGGCGTCGTTCACCACTTTGGGGCCAAAGCGCACGTTAACTTTGGGGTTGGCAGCATTGAGTTTCTCACCGACGCGCAGGCTGGTGCCGCCGTTTATTTCACTGATACCGGCCACGCCCCTGTACGTGTTGGTATTTTGCGCCTCGGTCAACGCCACCCATTTGCCGACGCCGTTCTTGAGCTGGTCCAGGCGGATGATTTCGCTGGTCAAAAAGTTCTTCACCATTTGCTCATCCACCGCTACCGGGAATGATCGATAGTTGGCCAGGCAACCGGTGGCCTGTACGCGTATCCCGTAGGCCCGGGCGGTGGTGAGCAGTGCCTGAGTGTTAAAACGCACAGGTAGCAAGGCATCCATTTCCTCAAGATAAGTTCTCAGGCCGTCGGACAGTTCCCCGGTGTTGGCGAACGTATCGAGGTCCAGTTGATGCAGGTCGTTGAGCAGCCTGTTCAGATAAAGTGTCTTGATCCCCTGTCGCGCCAGGGTGGGCATGTCTTTGATCAGAGTGTACAAGCTGGCGACGCGGCTGGGGCTTTCAGCGACCACCAGGCCGGGCGCGTTTTTGATGATCTCTTCTAGCAGTTCGCTGGAAGACATTTCTGGCGTAAGCGAGGGGAGGGCAGGGCGTTCGGGCAGGGTATGGATGAAAAAAGGCCGGGAAAAAAAGTTACGCGCAGCCGTAAGGATTTTGCTGCGCATCGGATTGATAAAATAATCGGACGTAAAGAAGTCAGTAAGGCCGCCTCCAGGCTTTGGGATGCGCTTGAAGTGATCGGGCCTGCCGCCCATTGCCAGTTCAATCTGGTACTGGCCGAGGTTGTTGAGGTCATAAGGAGAGCTCAGGCTGGAGGGCGGGTTATTGCAGTTGGGCGGCCCGTAGGTCGAAGGCATGGCTTCTTCGGGCACGGTTGCCCCCAGATTAGCCTCGCTTGCCGCGATCGTGTCGACAGGTGCGCCGCCCCTGACCGCGTCGGATGGGCGCAAGGCAAGTTCCCATTCTCCAGCAGCATTGAGTTGTACCGGGCGTGAGCCGTAAAACGCGTGAGGGTTTTGCGGGTCAATGATCGCCCAGCTCCCATCACCATTGACGTCGGCTTCGTAGCGCACGTAATAGACGGCATCCTTGAACGTGATGACGGTCGAAGGGTTGGCGTTGACGGTGTAGATATTGCTGTAGCGTCCTCCTTCTGTCATTGGCGTTGCCCCCGTCAGTCCTTGCTGGCGTGCCCAGGACGCCGGTATCGAGGGTTCCGGGTCAAGCGGCGCGGCGGTTGGCAGCGCTGGAGCTTCTTCGTTCGGCGTTGTCACGGCAGGCTCGTCGACCGGATCAGGTTGCAGTGCTTCTTTATACTCAGCCATTTCGGCGGCTTCTGCGGCATCGACCTCAGCACCCACCTCGGTGATGGGGCCCGGCCCGGACAGCGCCACCACGTTGAACAGCAATTGGATACCGCTGATCACGGCATCGGTCACGCCAGCCTTGCGCTCTGCTCGGGTTCGGGCATTGACTGCCTGATTAATGTTCAGCGCCAGGAGGACGATGCTGGCGCCCAATACGGGCAAGGCCACTTCCCAGCCGATGGCGGCCATCGGACCAAACACTTTCAAAAATGCAGCCAGATAACCTTTCAAGAGTTTCTCTAGCAGCTCCGTCTGAGTGGTCAGCAGCTGCTGCGCCTCGTCATACATTGACCAGCGGGTACGATCCCTCAGCCAGGTGAAGGCATCGCTGGTAATCGCCTGGTTTTTGCGATTGATCAGATGATGGTCGGACTTGCCCCAGGTGCCGACCAAGCGGTTCATCAGGTCAGTGATGTTGTCTTGCATGGCCTGGCGGTCAGACAGCGGGAAGTGATAGAGGAAGGCACTGCGGCTTTGCTCATTGTTCATTTTGCCCAAGACCCACCAGTGCATGTCTGCCGGGGTTTCGAGTACTTGGAACGCTGGGGTGTCACCGGGGGTGTAGAGAATCTGTCGTCCTTTCGGGTCGACGATGCGCAGCAGGTTGAAAGCCACATGGCCGTCCACGTCCAGGGCATAGACCTGCGGGCTTTGGGCGGGCGTCACTTCGGTCTGCAGCATCTGGCGGGTAATAGGCCACGTCACATTGGAGGCGACAGCGTTGATGCAGGTTTGTAAGTCCTCTCGTGTCAATTGCTTGAGGTCAACGGCCTGCACGGCTTTGCTGAGAAAATTGCATTTGGCCAGCGTCCGAAAGTCATCTGCATGGGCGTGCCAGAAATCATCCAGTTGATGGGTGTAGAGGCGGTCGAATTTTATGTCCCAGAAGTCATTCAGTACTTCGTTGCCATGCAGGCGCACTTCGTTGGTTTCGTTAAAATCGCCATACACCGGGCCTTGGGTGTAGAAGCCTCCATAGAGGTCGAGCAAGTCGGCATTGTCGAAGTCGGTGGCGCGAAAGCGCCGAATCACCAACTGTGTCAGGGTGGTCGACTCGTAGGGTTTTTCCAGAACGTGCTCCCAGCCGGTAAAGGTCTTGGTGCTGCTCTGGGCGGACTTGAATCGATGGTAGTAAACATCGTCCGGATCCAGGTCTGTCACGCCGTGCTTTTTCAGGATGCTGCAGGCGGTTTCATGGGCGCTGTCCTGGAGGCTGGGACATGCTTGCACCACCTCGGTGGCCAAGGTCTTGAGGGCCGCCTTGTCGGCGGCGTTGGGCAGGGGATTAGCGGTACTCATGGGACTCATCCGTCGATAAAGAACGGCGAGAGTCCCAAAGGCGCAAGGGGTTCGGGCGCTACATAGTTAGCCCAGAGGTCAGCGCCGCGCTATATCCGAAAAATAAAACTTATCCAACGTATGCCGCGACTCGGTGTACTCGAACTGCCTTCCATCCTGCAAAAACGTCTGGTTGCTCACCACAATCACATGGCTTTGCCCATCCAGATCCAGATGCGCCTGGTCGTCCTTGCTGCGCGGCAGCGCTTCGATGGTGCGCTGCGCGTAGCTGATCTGCAGCTCCAGCGTTTGCTCGATAAACGCATAGATCGACTGCTCGGCGATGTCCCGATCCAGGCCCGGGATCAGGTCAGCCACAAAGTGGTTGATGTCCAGGATCACCCGTTTGCCGCCGATGCGCCGTACCCGCTTGATGCGGGTAATCAGAGCGCCGGGCGCCGCTTCGATGTGTTGCAGCAGCGAGCCTTCCAGCGCGAACTGGCTGAATTCGACCACCTCGGTGCGTACGTCATCGCCTAAGTCAGCGTGTGTTTCGTGGAAGCTGACAATGCCGCCCAGTTGGAACTCGATGGGGTTGGGCGACAACACAAAGGTGCCCTTGCCGTGGATTTTTTGCGCAAACCCACGCTCCTGCAACTGCTCGATGGCGCGGCGCACCGTGCCACGGCTGGCCTGGTAGGCGTCCATCAGTTCGGTTTCAGAGGGAAGGCGCGTACCGCGTTGCAGGCGTTCAGTGGTGATGCTGGCAAGCAGATCCGTATAGATCTGGTTGTATTTGCTCATGGGGATGGCTCTGTGCCCGGCTTGATGAAGGTGAACGGCGCGTTCAAGGCAGGAACCTTAGTGGCAGAGGTGGGCTTTGTCCATTGGACCTGCGTGGAATTAGGGAAATGTCTGACTTCAAATTCAGAAATTTAAACTTAATGTAACTCGTACAGACGAGTTGTTGATTTAACTCGTACATACGAGTACTTTTGGCCACGGCGTGCTGCCAATGACTGCCCTCAAATAAAAAAACCAAAGTGGAAACCAAGCATGAGCCACGACTATTCGAATATTGCCCGCGAGATTCTCGAGAACCTCGGGGGCAGCGACAACCTTGAGCAAGCTGCCCACTGTGTGACCCGCCTGCGTCTGGCGCTCAAGGACCCGAGTCTGGTCAACAACAGCGCGTTGAACCAGGTCGATCTGGTCAAGGGCTCGTTTTTCACCGGCGGCCTTTTCCAAGTGGTGATCGGCCCCGGCGAAGTGGAAAAGGTCTATGCCGCCCTGCGTGAGCAGACGGGGCTTGCGGCTTCGACCATTGCCGACGTCAAGCAGAAGGGCGCCGACAAGACCAACGCCATGCAGCGTCTGGTACGGGTATTTTCCGACGTGTTCATGCCGATCCTGCCCGCGCTGATCATCGCCGGCCTGCTGATGGGCGTGAACAACCTGATGGGCGCCAAGGGCATGTTCATCGAGGGCAAGACGCTGCTGGAGGCGTATTCGAACCTGGATGGCCTGTGGAGCCTGATCAACCTGATGGCCAATACCTCATTCGTGTTCCTGCCGGCGCTGGTGGGCTGGTCGGCGGCCAAGCGTTTTGGCGGCAGTGAAATCCTCGGCATCGTGCTTGGCCTGATGCTGGTACACCCGGATCTGCTCAACGCCTGGAACTACGGCAAAGCGGTGGCCGGGCTTGATGGCCAGAGCCTGCCGTACTTCGATATTTTCGGTTGGTTCAAGATTGAGAAGGTGGGTTACCAGGGGCAGATCCTGCCGATCCTGATGGCGGCCTATGTGATGAGCGTGATCGAGAAATGGCTGCGGGCACGCGTACCTAATGCCATTCAACTGCTCGTGGTGCCGATCACCACCATCGTTGTCACCGGCGTGCTGGCGCTTGCCATTATCGGCCCGGTGACCCGTCACCTCGGCATCCTGATTACCGAAGGCGTGGTCACCCTGTTTGACCTGGCGCCGATGCTTGGCGGGGCGATTTTCGGCCTGTTGTACGCGCCGCTGGTGATCACCGGCATGCACCACATGTTCCTCGCCGTCGACCTGCAGTTGATCAGCACCCAGGGCGGCACCTTTATCTGGCCGATGATCGTGATGTCCAACCTGGCCCAGGGCAGCGCGGCACTTGGCGTGTTCTACATGACCCGCAACGCGCGGGACAAAAGCATGGCCTCAACCTCGGCGATTTCCGCTTACTTCGGCATTACGGAACCGGCGATGTTTGGTGTGAACCTGCGCTTCAAGTTTCCGTTCTATGCCGCGCTGCTGGGCTCGGCGCTGGGCAGCATTTTCCTCTCACTTAACAAGGTGACGGCCTCGGCCATCGGTGTCGGTGGCTTGCCTGGGTTTATTTCGATCATTCCGCAGTTCATCCCAAGTTTTGTGATCGGGATGGTCATCGCCATGGTCGTGCCGTTTGTTCTGACCTGTGCGTTGAGCATGAAGATCGTTCGGCCTGGATATCGGGTCGCTTGATCGACCGCTTTCGCGAGCAAGTCTAATCGTCGCACCGCCGCTCCCACATGGGAATGCATTCCGACCTGTGGGAGCTGGCTTGCCTGCGATGAGGCCCTCAAAGCCAGCACACAACTCAATTGAAGGAACCCACCATGCAAGACTGGCAACACTCGGTGATCTACCAGATCTACCCCAAAAGCTTCCACAGCCACGCGGGTAACGCCACCGGTGACCTGCTGGGCATCGTGGACAAACTCGATTACCTCAAGTGGCTGGGCGTGGATTGCCTGTGGATCACCCCGTTCCTGCGCTCGCCGCAACGCGACAACGGCTACGACATCAGCGACTACTACGCCATCGACCCCAGTTACGGGACCATGGCCGACTGCGACCTGCTGATCAGCGAAGCGGCCAAGCGCGGCATCAAGCTGATGCTCGACATTGTGGTCAACCACACCTCCATCGAGCATGAGTGGTTCCAGCAGGCGCGCAGCAGCCTCGACAACCCGTACCGTGACTTTTACATCTGGCGCGACCAGCCGAACAACTGGGAATCCAAGTTCGGCGGCTCGGCCTGGGAATACGAGGCGCAAACCGGCCAGTACTTCCTGCACCTGTTCGACCACACCCAGGCTGACCTCAATTGGGACAACCCCAAGGTGCGCGCCGAAGTGTTCAAGCTGATGCGCTTCTGGCGTGACAAAGGCGTGGGTGGTTTCCGCCTGGACGTGATCAACCTGATCTCCAAACCCGCCGATTTCCCCGAAGACAACAGCGACGGCCGGCGTTTCTATACCGACGGCCCGAACGTGCATGAATACCTGCAGCAAATGCACCGTGAAGTGTTCGAAGGGCACGACCTGATCAACGTCGGCGAGATGTCGTCCACCAGCCTTGAGCACTGCATTCGTTACTCGAATCCGGCGTCCAAAGAGCTGTCGATGACCTTCAACTTTCATCACCTGAAAGTCGATTACCCGAACCTGCAAAAGTGGGTGAAGGCCGACTTCGACTTCCTGCAACTCAAGCAGATTTTCTCCGACTGGCAATTGGGCATGCAGGCCGGTGGCGGCTGGAACGCGCTGTTCTGGTGTAACCATGACCAGCCGCGCGTGGTCTCGCGTTTTGGTAACGACGGCGAGTACCGCGTGGTCTCGGCCAAGATGCTCGCCACTGCGCTTCATTTTCTCCAGGGCACGCCGTATGTGTACCAGGGCGAAGAGCTGGGCATGACCAACCCGGGCTTCAACAAGATTGAGCAGTACCGCGATGTCGAGACCCTGAACATCTTCCGCCTCAAGCGTGATGCCGGTGAGTCCGAGGCGTCGAGCATGGCGGCGATCATGCAGAAGTCCCGCGACAACAGCCGCACGCCGATGCAGTGGAGCACCCAAGCCAATGCCGGTTTCAGCAGCGGTGAACCGTGGATCGGCATCCCGGCCAACGCCGCGCAGATCAACGTCGAGAGCCAGCTGGATGACCCTGATTCGGTGCTGCATCACTACCGCGCCCTGATCGCCATGCGCCGCAGCGAACCGCTGATCCAGAGCGGCGTTTATCGCCAACTGCTGCAAGACCACCTGCAAGTCTGGGCGTACCTGCGCGAAGGCCAGGGCGAGCGCTTGCTGGTGCTGAACAACTTCTATGGCAAGCCCTGCGAAATCCAACTGCCCGAAGGCGTGATCAGCGCGGCGAGCGAGCAACGCCTGCTGATCAGCAACTACCCCGACTGCCCTGTGCGTGCGGGCACGGTGCTGTTGCGCCCGTATGAGTCGTTTGTGCTGCACCTCAAGGACTGAGACCCGCTGCAACCCCCGTAAGGGAGTGCGGGGGCGCTTCACCCAAAAACATAATAAAAATATCGGAGTGCTTCATGAAAACAACAATAAAGCTGGGCCTCATTGCGTCATGTTTCACCGCGCCTTTTGCCGCTCAGGCTCTGGAGTTTGCCGGCTACTTGCGCAGCGGCGCGGGCACTTCAACAGGCAGTGGCAAGCAACAGTGTTTCCAACTGCCGGGGGCGCAATCCAAGTACCGTTTGGGTAACGAATGCGAGCAGTACGCCGAATTTGAATTGCGCCAGGACCTGCTGACCCTCGACGACGGCTCGGTGCTGAGCGTCGATGCCATGGCATCGCTGTACAACAAATACGACCGAGCCCTGAAGTTCCAGGGTGAAGACAACGGCTCGGCGCGCATGCCGCAGATGTATGCGCAGTGGTCCAACCTGCCCAGCCTCAATGGCGGCTCGGTGTGGGCGGGGCGCCGTTACTACAAGCGTAACGACATCCATATCTCCGACTTCTACTACTGGAACCAGAGCGCCACGGGCGGCGGTGTCGAAGACGTCAAGATCGGCGACCTCAAATACAGCTACGCCCTGTCGCGCAAGGACAACCTGTACCAGAAGGAATACGCCACCCGTCACGACTTCAACGTGGCGGGCTTCAAGACCAACGCCGGCGGTGAGCTGGAATTTGGCTTGAGCTACATCGAAAAAGCCGGCGGGCGTGAGGCCAACAGCGGTTGGGCGATCACCGCGCAGCATGTGCAAAAACCGTTTCTTGGCGGCAAGAACAAATTCGCCTTGCAGTACGGCGAAGGCCCCGGCACGGGCTTGGGCTATACCGGCAATACCGCCTTGGACAAGAGCAGCAAAAGCTACCGCGCCGTGGAGTTTTTCGACTGGCAGGTCACGCCGCGTTTCGGCGGGCAGGTCGAGGCGGTGTATCAAAAGGATATTCGCCCGGGCAGCCAGGACCAGACCTGGATGTCCATCGGTGTGCGCCCGGCGTATGCCATCAGCGAACAGTTCAAACTGGTCACCGAGCTTGGGCATGATCAAGTCGAGGCTGCCGGCGGCACGCGCAAGCTGAGCAAATTCACCTTCGCCCCGACCTGGTCGCCAAACGGCCCGGATTTCTGGGCGCGGCCGGAAGTGCGGTTGTACTACACCTATGCAACCTGGAACGAGGCGGCCAAGCGCGCGGCGAATGAACTGGCGGCGGGCTCGGCGTTGTCCGACACCGGCGCCTACGGCACGGCGCGGCATGGCTCGAATGTGGGTGTGCAAGTCGAATACTGGTGGAAATAGCTCGGTTTTAAGTGAACGCATTTTAGGTGGGAGCTGGCTTGCCTGCGATGCAGGCGACTCGGTTTCTCAGTAGACCGAGGTGTTGCTATCGCAGGCAAGCCAGCTCCCACACTGGACCGTCGTTCGCCCTATGATTTTTACAGAACAAAACAGCAGGTGAAGTCATGACCACAACTCAACCCCTGGAACTGCTGGCGCCCTTGTCCGGGGTGCTGCTGGCGCTGGACCAAGTGCCTGATCCGGTGTTTGCCAGCCGCATGATCGGCGACGGTCTGTGCATCGATCCCACTTCGCAGACCCTGTGCGCGCCGCTGGCCGGGGTGATCAGCAATATCCAGGACACCGGGCATGCGGTCAGCGTCACCGGCGACAACGGCGTGCAGGTGCTGATGCATATCGGCCTGGACACGGTGCACCTGGCAGGCAAGGGCTTCACCCGCTTGGTCGAGGAAGGCCAGCGGGTGGAGGTCGGCCAGCCGTTGATCGAGTTCGATGCCGACTACGTGGCGCTCAATGCGCGCAGCTTGCTGACCTTGATGCTGGTGGTCAGCGGCGAGCCGTTTGTGTTGCTGACGCCGGGCAGCGGCGCAGTGGAAGTGGGCGAGCCTCTTGTGCGAGTCTCACCCGGCGAGGCCACTGACACCCTGGGCGAGGAAGAGGGCGATGCACTGTTCTCCAAGCCGCTGACGTTGCCCAATGCCAACGGTTTGCACGCACGCCCGGCCGCCGTGCTGGCCCAGACGGCCAAAGGTTTCAACGCCAGCATTTACCTGCACAAACAAACCCAGAGCGCCAACGCCAAGTCATTGGTGGCGATCATGGCGCTGCAAACCGTGCAGGGCGATACCTTGCAAGTGAGTGCGGCGGGAGATGATGCCGATGCGGCCATCAAGGCATTGGTAACCCTGCTGGCGCAAGGTTGCGGTGAGACCGTTACCGCGTCTGCGGCGCCGGTTGAAACACCGGCACCCGAGTCATCGGCGACCTTGTTGCGCGGCGTGTGTGCCTCGCCCGGCTCCGCGTTTGGCCAGGTGTTCCAAGTGGCGGAACCCGAGTTGCACATCGAGGAACAGGGCGCGGGTGAATCCGTTGAACACGCCGCACTGACCCGCGCCTTGCTGGCAGCCACCGAAGCGCTGCAAGTGTTGCAGGACAAAGCGGTTGGCAGCGCCCAGGCGGAGATCTTCCGTGCCCATCAGGAACTGCTTGAAGACCCGACCCTGTTAGAGCAAGCCCACCGCCTGCTCACTGAAGGCAAGAGCGCTGCCTTTGCCTGGAACAGCGCCACGGCCGCGACTGCCAAGCTGTTTCTCGGCCTGGGCAGTGCGTTGCTGGCTGAGCGCGCAGCGGATTTGGCCGATGTTGGCCAGCGTGTGCTGAAGTTGATCCTTGGTATTGAGGACAGCGCCTGGGAATTGCCGGATCGTGCGATTGTGATTGCCGAGCAACTGACGCCCTCGCAAACCGCTGGCCTCGATACACGCAAAGTGCTGGGGTTCGTCACCGTCGGCGGCGGCGCCACCAGCCATGTGGCGATCCTGGCGCGCGCCCTTGGTTTGCCGTCGCTGTGTGGCGTCCCGGCACAGGCATTGGCGCTGGCCAACGGCAAGCAGGTGCTGCTCGATGCCGACAAAGGCGAACTGCACCTTGAGCCCGACCTGGCCGCTGTCGAGCAACTGGCGGCTACGCGCAAGCAACACATACTGCGACGTGAGCGTGAAGTGGAGCAGGCCGCCTTGCCCGGCATCACTCGCGATGGTCATCACGTCGAGGTCACGGCCAACGTCGCCTCGTTGCAGGAGGTTGAACAAGCCCTGGCCCTGGGCGGTGAAGGCGTTGGCCTGTTGCGTTCGGAGTTCCTCTACCTGGACCGCAATCGCGCGCCCAGCCCAGAGGAGCAAGCTGGCACCTACAGCGCCATCGCCCGAGCCTTGGGCCGCGAACGCAATCTGGTGGTGCGCACCTTGGATGTGGGCGGCGACAAACCTTTGGCCTATGTGCCGATGGAGCGCGAGACCAACCCATTCCTCGGCCTGCGCGGTATTCGCCTGTGCCTGGAACGCCCTGAATTGCTGCGCGAGCAGTTCCGCGCGATTCTGGCGAGTGCCGGCTTTGCACGGTTGCACATCATGCTGCCGATGGTCAGCCTGCTGTCCGAGCTGCACCTGGCGCGCAAGATCCTTGAAGAGGAAGCCACGGCGTTGGGCCTGACCGAGTTGCCAAAGCTGGGCATCATGATCGAGGTGCCGTCTGCGGCCTTGATGGCGGATGTGTTTGCGCCGCACGTGGATTTCTTTTCCATCGGCACCAATGACCTCACCCAATACACCCTGGCCATGGACCGCGACCACCCGCGTCTGGCCAGCCAGGCCGACAGCTTTCACCCGTCGGTGCTGCGCCTGATTGCCACCACGGTCAAGGCCGCCCATGCCCATGGCAAGTGGGTCGGCGTGTGCGGCGCGCTGGCGTCTGAAGCACTGGCGGTGCCGGTGTTGATCGGGCTGGGGGTGGATGAACTGTCGGTCAGCGTACCGCTGATCCCGACCATCAAGGCCACCGTGCGCGAGCTGGACCTGGCCGACTGCCAGATCATCGCCCGCCAGGTGCTCGGCCTGGAAGAAGCCGCCCAAGTCCGCGAGGCCCTGCGCCTGTACCACGCGGCCACTGTTGAAACCTCACCTGTCGTGGAGCACTGAGCATGTTCGAGAAATTACAGCGCGCATTCTGGAAAGCCCTGACCCCGGATTTGATTGCCGAAGCCGTGGTGGCGCCTGCGCAGGGCCTGTTGTCGACCGAGGTGCTCAGCGCATTGGGCGGTGTGGACAACCTCAAGTCGCAACAGCGCGTGGCACTGACGCGGGTGCGGGTGCAGTTGCAGGATGCGGGGCGGTTGGATGCGCAGGCGCTGAAGGCGGCGGGTGTTGCGGGTGTGATGGTGTTAACGGGCGGGGTCGTGCATCTGCTCACTGGCCTCTAAGCCAGGCGCAGATCAAAAATGTGGGAGCCGGGCTTGCCCGCGATAGCGGTGTGTCAGGTAACGAATATGTTGACTGACCGGCCGCCATCGCGGGCAAGCCCGGCTCCCACAGGGTTATGGGTCATTTGGGCGATTGGGTTTACAACTGCGGGTTATCTTCCGCCGGCTTGGTCTTGTCGATACCCGGCACGTGCAAGTTGCCTTCCACCACCTGGTTGCCTTCCAACTGCGGCTGGGTCACCCAAGTGAGAATGTCGTAATACCGCCGGATGTTCGCCACAAAGTGCACCGGCTCACCACCGCGCGCATAACCGTAGCGGGTCTTGCTGTACCACTGCTTCTGCGACAGGCGTGGCAGCATCTTCTTCACGTCCAGCCACTTGTTCGGGTTAAGGCCGTCTTTCTTGGCCAGCGTGCGCGCATCTTCCAGATGGCCGGTGCCGACGTTATAGGCGGCGAGGGCGAACCAGGTGCGGTCCGGCTCGGCAATGCTGTCGTCCAGCTCATCCTTGATCTTGGCCAGGTACTTGGCGCCGCCCATGATGCTTTGCTTGGCGTCCAGGCGGTTGGACACGCCCATCGCCTGGGCGGTGTTCTGGGTCAGCATCATCAGGCCGCGCACGCCGGTCTTGGAGGTGACGGTCGGTTGCCACAGCGATTCCTGATAGCCAATGGCCGCCAGTAGCCGCCAGTCGACCTTTTCTTCCTTGGCGTAGGTGCGAAAGTGTTTCTCGTACTTGGGCAGGCGTTGCTGCAAATGCTGGGCGAAGGTGTAGGCGCCCACATAGCCGAGTACATCGACATGCCCGTAGTAACGGTCTTTAAGCCGCTGCAACGTGCCGTTTTTCTCGACCTTGTCCAGGTAGCTGTTGATCTCGTTGAGCAGGCTGTTGTCTTCCCCCGGCGCCACGGCCCAGCTCTGGTTGCTGGCATTGCCGAGGTCGAAGGCCACCCGCACGTTGGGGAAGTACACCTGGTTCATCGCCACTTCGTTGGAGTCCACCAGGGTCAGGTCGATCTGGCCCTCGTCCACCATGCGCAGCAGGTCCACGACCTCAACGGCGTCGGACTCTTCGTATTCAATCGCAGGGTTCTGCTTTTTAAGCGCCGCCAATTGCTCGGCGTGGGTGCTGCCCTTGAGCACCATGATCTTCTTGCCCACCAGGTCTGCCGGGCCGGTCGGGCGCGACTGGCCGTTGCGGTAGATTATCTGCGGCGTGACTTCCAGGTACGGATGGGAGAAACGCACCTGCTGGGCGCGCTGCTCGCTGCTGACTAAACCTGCGGCCGCCAGAACCGGACCGTTGGGTTTGCCCAGTTGGCCGAACAGATCATCGAGGTTGTCGGCGGTCTCGATTTCCAGCTTCACGCCAAGGTCATCGGCAAAGCGCTTGACCAGTTCGTACTCGAAACCGGTTTCACCGTTGCGGTCCTGGAAATACGTGGCCGGGCTGTTCCGGGTAATCACCCGCAATACGCCATCCTCCTTGATTCGCTCGAGCGTGCTGGGCTTATCAACACAGGCGCTGAGCATCAGGAAGAGTCCGGTTGCGATGAGCCATTTGGCGCATCGCGGGCGTAAAGCAGTAGGGGAGAACATCTGCGCAGTATACGCAAACGACCCTCGGCGCCATATCTCGACAGCAGCGGACTTGTCTGCTAGCACCCGCAAAACCGGGCTGCAGCCCGCAGAAACGTGGGTTGGCGAGGGTTTGTGACGGTTAAAATAACTGCGCGCCAACCCCAGGATTTCGCCCCGAAAGCGTGCAATCCCTGCCAACTGACGTTCGGCAACGGCCAGCCGTGCCGTTTCGGGTGCCGTTGGCGCAGGTTTACGCTAGAATGCACGGCCTCAAAGCACACCCCCTTCCCGAGGCTGTCCCGAAGATGTTGATCCTGCGCGGCGCTCCTGCCCTTTCTGCCTTTCGCCACAGCAAACTCCTTGAGCAACTGAGCCAAAAGGTTCCAGCTGTTACAGGCTTGTATGCTGAATTTGCTCACTTCGCCGACGTAACCGGCGTCTTGACCGCCGACGAACAGCAAGTGCTCGCACGCCTTCTGAAGTACGGCCCCAGCGTTCCCGTTCAAGAGCCGACTGGCCGCTTGTTCCTGGTTCTGCCGCGGTTCGGCACCATCTCGCCCTGGTCGAGCAAGGCCAGCGACATCGCCCGTAACTGCGGCCTGTCGAGCATCCAGCGCCTTGAGCGTGGCATCGCCTTCTACGTGGCTGGCCAGTTCAGCGACGCTGAAGCCGAGCTGATTGCCAGCAGCCTGCACGACCGCATGACCCAGATCATCGTCAGCCAGCTGGAACAGGCTGCCGGCCTGTTCAGCCACGCCGAGCCCAAGCCGCTCACCGCGATTGACGTGCTCGGCGGTGGCCGCGCCGCCCTCGAGAAGGCCAACACCGAATTGGGCCTGGCGCTCGCCGAAGACGAGATCGACTACCTGGTCGACGCCTTCAATGGCTTGCAGCGCAACCCGCACGACATCGAACTGATGATGTTCGCCCAGGCCAACTCCGAGCATTGCCGTCACAAGATCTTCAACGCCAGTTGGGATATCGACGGCCAAAGCCAGGAAAAAAGCCTGTTCGGCATGATCAAGAACACCTACGTGATGCACAGCGAAGGCGTTCTGTCGGCTTATAAGGACAACGCCTCGGTGATCGTCGGCTCCGTTGCCGGCCGTTTCTTCCCGGACCCTGAAACCCGCCAATACGGCGCGGTGCAGGAGCCGGTGCACATCCTCATGAAGGTTGAGACCCACAACCACCCGACCGCGATTGCCCCGTTCCCGGGCGCAGCCACAGGTTCGGGCGGCGAAATCCGTGACGAAGGCGCCACCGGCCGTGGCGCCAAGCCAAAGGCTGGCCTCACCGGTTTCACCGTGTCCAACCTGCAGATCCCAGGTTTCGAACAGCCGTGGGAAGTGCCGTACGGCAAGCCTGAGCGCATCGTTACCGCACTCGACATCATGATCGAAGGCCCGCTCGGCGGCGCCGCGTTCAACAATGAATTCGGGCGCCCGGCACTTACCGGCTACTTCCGTACGTTTGAACAGTCCATCACCACCCCGCGTGGCGATGAAGTGCGCGGTTACCACAAGCCAATCATGTTGGCTGGCGGCATGGGCAACATCCGCGAAGAACACGTCAAGAAAGGCGAGATTCTGGTCGGCTCCAAGCTGATCGTGCTCGGCGGCCCGGCGATGCTGATCGGCCTGGGCGGCGGTGCAGCTTCCTCCATGGCCACCGGCACCAGCTCGGCAGACCTGGATTTTGCTTCGGTACAGCGCGAAAACCCGGAAATGGAACGCCGCTGCCAGGAAGTCATCGACCGTTGCTGGCAGTTGGGTGACAAGAACCCGATCAGCTTCATCCACGACGTCGGCGCCGGCGGTTTGTCCAACGCCTTCCCCGAGCTGGTCAACGATGGCGACCGTGGTGGCCGTTTCGAACTGCGCAACATTCCAAACGACGAGCCGGGCATGGCCCCGCACGAAATCTGGAGTAACGAATCCCAGGAACGCTACGTACTGGCCGTTGGCCCTGAAGACTTCGCGCGCTTCCAGGCCATCTGCGAACGTGAGCGTTGCCCATTTGCCGTGGTCGGTGAAGCCACTGCCGAGCCGCAACTGACGGTTACCGACAGCCACTTCGGCAACAGCCCGGTCGACATGCCGCTGGAAGTACTGCTGGGCAAAGCCCCGCGTATGCACCGTTCGGCCGTGCGTGAAGCCGAGCTGGGCGATGACTTCGACCCAAGCACGCTGGAGCTGGCCGACAGCATCGAGCGCGTGCTGCACCATCCGGCCGTGGCGAGCAAAAGCTTCCTGATCACCATCGGCGACCGCACCATCACTGGCCTGGTTGCCCGTGACCAAATGGTGGGTCCATGGCAGGTTCCGGTGGCCGACGTTGCCGTCACCGCCACCAGCTTCGACGTGTACACCGGTGAAGCCATGGCCATGGGCGAGCGTACGCCGCTGGCCCTGCTGGACGCCCCGGCGTCGGGCCGCATGGCCATTGGTGAAACCCTCACCAACATCGCCGCTTCGCGCATTGGCAAGCTGTCCGACATCAAACTGTCGGCCAACTGGATGTCTGCTGCCGGTCACCCAGGTGAAGATGCGCGCCTGTACGACACGGTTAAAGCGGTCGGCATGGAGCTGTGCCCGGAACTGGGTATCACCATTCCGGTGGGCAAGGACTCCATGTCCATGGCCACCCGTTGGAACGAAGACGGCACCGACAAGAGCGTCACCTCGCCGCTGTCGCTGATCGTCACCGGTTTTGCCCCGGTCACCGACATCCGCCAGACCCTGACCCCGCAACTGCGCATGGACAAGGGCACCACCGATCTGATCCTGATCGACCTGGGCCGTGGCCAGAACCGCATGGGCGCCTCGATCCTCGCGCAAACCCACGGCAAACTCGGCAAGCACGCGCCGGACGTAGATGACGCCGAAGACCTCAAAGCCTTCTTCGCCGTGATCCAGGGCCTGAACGCCGACGGCCATCTGCTGGCTTACCACGACCGTTCCGACGGTGGTTTGCTGACCAGCGTTGTCGAGATGGCGTTTGCCGGTCACTGCGGCCTGAACATCGTGCTCGACAGCGTTGCCGAGGATGCTGCCGAAATCAACGGCATCCTGTTCAACGAAGAGTTGGGCGCGGTGATCCAGGTTCGCCAGGACGCCACCCCGGACGTGCTCGCCCAATTCAGCGCCGCTGGCCTGGACGACTGCGTGGCGGTAATCGGCCAGCCGATCAACAACGGTGAAATCAATATCTCCTTCAATGGCGATACCGTGTTTGCCGGCCAGCGCCGTCTGCTGCAACGCCAGTGGGCTGAGACCAGCTACCAGATCCAACGCCTGCGTGATAACGCCGACTGCGCCGAGCAGGAATTCGACGTGATCCTGGAAGAAGACAACCCGGGCCTGAGCACCAAGCTCAGCTTCGACGTCAACCAGGACATCGCCGCGCCTTACATCAAGAAAGGCATTCGCCCACAAGTTGCCGTACTGCGTGAGCAGGGTGTCAACGGCCAGGTGGAAATGGCGGCCGCGTTCGACCGCGCCGGCTTTAATGCGATCGACGTACACATGAGCGACATCCTTGCCGGTCGCGTTGACCTCAACGAGTTCAAAGGCCTCGTCGCCTGCGGCGGTTTCTCCTACGGTGACGTGCTGGGTGCCGGTGAAGGCTGGGCCAAATCGGCGCTGTTCAACAGCCGTGCCCGTGATGCGTTCCAGGGCTTCTTCGAGCGCAACGACAGCTTCACCCTGGGGGTGTGCAACGGTTGCCAGATGATGTCCAACCTCAGCGAACTGATCCCGGGCAGCGAATTCTGGCCGCACTTTGTGCGCAACCGTTCCGAGCAGTTCGAAGCCCGTGTTGCCATGGTGCAAGTGCAGGAATCCAACTCGATCTTCCTGCAAGGCATGGCCGGCTCGCGCATGCCAATCGCCATCGCTCACGGTGAAGGCCATGCGGAATTCTCCAGCGAAGAAGCCTTGCTTGAAGCTGACCTGTCCGGTTGTGTGGCCATGCGCTTCGTCGACAACCACGGCAAAGTCACCGAAAGCTACCCGGCCAACCCGAACGGCTCGCCGCGCGGGATTACCGGCCTTACCAGCCGCGACGGCCGCGTGACCATCATGATGCCGCACCCGGAGCGTGTATTCCGCGCCGTGCAGAACTCGTGGCGCCCGGAAGAGTGGAACGAAGACGGCGCCTGGATGCGCATGTTCCGCAATGCCCGCGTGTGGGTGAACTAAGACGGTGTACAAGCTCGCCTTCTTCGTGCCCGCCAGCCATGTGGAGACGGTGAAAACCGCCGTCTTCGCCGCCGGTGGCGGGCGCATCGGCAACTACGACAGCTGCGCCTGGCAAGTGCTGGGCCAGGGCCAATTCCGCGCGTTGGACGGCAGCCAGCCGTTTCTCGGGCAGGTGGGCCAGGTTGAAGTGGTTGAAGAATGGAAGGTTGAGCTGGTGGTGGCCGATGAGTTGATTGTGGCTGTTGTGGCTGCTTTGAAACTCAGCCATCCGTATGAAACACCGGCTTATGAAGTGTGGCAGTTGGCGGATTTTTGATTCGTTGATTGCGTAAACAAGAAACCCGCTGGGCCAGTTTGGTCAGCGGGTTTTTTGTTGGTTGTGAGGGCCAATCGCAGGCAAGCCAGCTCCCACAGTTTGATCTGTGAATACGTTCAAATGTGGGAGCTGGCTTGCCTGCGATGGCGCCGGGACAGGCGCCTCAGACCTTTCCCACAGGCTTTTCAGGTTGTCCCTCGGAACCCGGCTCAATAGCCTTGCTTGGTCACTGACCAATCAGTGATCGGGATTTGAACTCAAGACCCGTTCGGCAATGCTGCACCGGTTTGAGATTAACAATGGATTTTCCAGATACCGTCGCTCCTCGCCTCAATACGAGTACCCCACTGGGCCAGGCTTTGATTTCGATGTTCAAGTCCATCGAGGTGGAGTTGATGGTTGAGGGCGCCAAGCCCGGCGCGGTAAAGGTTATTGTCTTGGGTGGCTGTGCTGTCCATTTGTATACGCACCATCGAGTTTCCACTGATGTGGATGCAGAGATTTACTGCGCGAATACTCGAGACACATTGCGTCTACGGACATTGCTGGCGGAGTTTCCAGAAGCATTTTTCGATGAGCAATCCGGCCGCGTCATGGAGCTGAACTACGATCTTCAATACAACACTGCATTTGGCCCGCTTCACGAAGACTACTGGGAACGAAGTATTCCCCTTGCGGAATTCCCTCACGAGTCTGCACTGCATCTGCACATAGCTGCGCCTATCGATATTGCGATCTCCAAATTGGGCAGAGCTACGGATCAGGATGTAAGCGACATCATGGCGTTGCTCAGGGCAGGCTTCATCCTTACCACTGAGTTCCGTCGATTGGCATTGCAGGCGATTGATATGTATGTTGGCAACAAAGAATCACCTAGATCCATTCTGACCAATATTCTGCACGACTACCTGGAGACTGAAGTTGACGAAGCCTTTTAACGCGCCCGTCCTCTCATCCGCCTTGGATACGCTGGTCAAAAGCCCTTTGAATCAGGCTGATGATGCGGCGCTTGTCAGTGCAGCAAAAGCGGTTTGGTACTCGGACGCGAACCTTGTGGGCGAGGTGAGGGCTTTTCTGAGGGCGCATTCCAGTGAGGTGGAGCTTCGCCGCGCAGGTTACTTGCTTGAGCGCTTCACGCGCTTTTCATGTGCGACGGATTCCCGGGTTATAGAAGCGTTGAAGGCGCTTGAATTGTTTTCGGCTTCTGCTGCCAAGCAAAACGTGCAACCACAAGGCGCTGTTGCGCTGCGCAGCCGTCGTGATGAACTGGCAGTGTCCTGGGGGCTGAGTGAGGGGCTGGGGTTGAAGGCTCAAGCGCTGATGCCTTTCCAGACTCGCCACTACGAAGCCGAACAGCGTGCGGCATCTGCTTAGGCGTAGATTGCGAAAAAAGAACCCGGCTTGGACCGGGTTTTTTATTGTCTGCGATATCTTCAAGTCTCGGAGATTTCCCACAGGGCTTTCAGGTTGTCCCTCGGAACTGGCGGCACTAGTCTTCTCGGGTCGCTGCCAATATGGCGACCGGGACTGCAAGCCTGAAAATTTCACCAGGAGCCTATTTCTGTATGGGGTTTTACGATGATCAGCGACAACTTACGACTTGATTTAACCATGCCTAAAGCTGCGTCCCACCTAGCAGGCGATCAACCAACCGACCAAATCTTCTCCGTACTCCCCAACCTGAACAGCGAAACCCTGCTCGCCAATGCCTCCCAAGCACTGGCAGGCAATCCGGCTTTTGACATCGACGGCCCACAGCGTGATGCGGTGCTGGGGATTCATCGGATGCTGGAAGGTATTCAGTTGATGGTGGATCGGGTGTTGGATCTATTTGAAGTGCCTGAGCAGAAGTAATCAGGCGCCTGCGATTGATCGTTCCCACGCTCCGCGTGGGAATGCATCCTGTGACGCTCCGCGTCACCCATATGCAGGGTTGAGCCATGCGCGACGGCTTGGACGCAGAGCGTCCGGAGCGGCATTCCCACGCAGAGCGTGGGAACGATCAGTCAGGCGTTGATTGGGTGGGTAACCAACCGCTCCAGTGCCTCGCCCAACCCGGATGCCTTGTCACCAATCAACAAATGCCAAACCCCGCTGTCCAGCTGGCTCACACCCTGGCAACCCAGCGCAGTCAGGTCCGCTTCAGACAGCACCGAATCATCGCCCAATTCCACCCGCAACCGGGTAATCGCCACGGCTTCCAGCTGGCGCACATTCGCGCGACCGCCTAAAGCATTCAGCCACTTCTCGGCTTCCTGCACATTCACTGCAATCGGTTTATCCACAGGCTGGGCGGCCACTGGCGCACTGGCAACAAACGACGGCATCGCCAAGCGAATCTCATCCGCAATGCTGTCGGCCATCGGCCCAACCACCACCTGCAAACTCCCGCCGTTACCCGGCCGCACCACGCCCATGGCGCCCAGTGCTTTCAACTCCGCATCCACCGCTTTGTTGCGATCAACCATGTCCAGGCGCAGACGCGTCGTGCACGCACCCACGCTCAGCAGATTCGCCGCACCACCCAGCGCCTGGATATAAGCCGTGGCCCGCTGGTTATCGGTCATCACCTCAGCCTGCACCACTTGAATATCTTCGCGCCCCGGCGTTTTCAGGTTGAACCGGCGAATGCAGTAGTTGAACACGCTGTAGTAGATCACCGCGTAAGCCAACCCCACCGGGAACACCAGCCAGCCATTGGTGGACTTGCCCCAACCGAGCACCATGTCGATAAACCCACCGGAGAAGGTAAAGCCCAGGTGGATATTCAACATGTTGGTCACGGCCATCGACAGACCGGTGAGCACCGCGTGAATCAGGTACAAAAACGGCGCAAGGAACATAAACGCGAACTCGATCGGCTCGGTCACGCCCGTGAGGAACGAGGTCAGCGCCATCGACAGGAAAATCCCGCCCATGACCTTGCGGCGCTCCGGCAGTGCATTGCGGTACATCGCCAGGCACGCGGCGGGCAGGCCGAACAGCATGACCGGGAACATGCCGGTCATGAACTGGCCGCCTTTCGGGTCGCCGGCAAAATAACGGGTCAGGTCGCCGGTGACGATGGCGCCGGTGGTCGGGTCGGTAAAGCTGCCGAACACAAACCACGCCATGTTGTTGAGGATATGGTGCAGGCCGGTGACGATCAGCAGGCGGTTGAACACGCCAAACACGAAGGCGCCAAAGCTGCCGCTCTCCATCAGCAACACGCCGAAGCTGTTGATACCGTGCTGGATCGGCGGCCAGATCAGGCCGAAGATCACGCCCAGGGCGACCGCCGAAAACCCAGTGACAATCGGCACAAACCGTCGCCCACCAAAGAAGGCCAGGTACTCCGGCAGCTTGATGTCCTTGAAGCGATTGTACAGCCCACCGGCCATCAAGCCGCTGGCGATACCGGCGAGCATGCCCATGTTGATGGTGGTGTCCATCACCTTGAGCGTCGAGATCATCACCAGGTAACCAATCGCCCCGGCTAAACCGGCCGTGCCGTTATTGTCGCGGGCAAAACCCACGGCAATACCGATGGCGAAGATCAGCGCCAGGTTGGCGAAGATTGCTTGCCCGGCATCGTGCATCACCGCGATGTTCAAAAGGTCGGTGTCGCCCAGGCGCAGCAACAGGCCGGCGATCGGCAGAATCGCGATCGGCAGCATCAGCGCGCGGCCGAGGCGTTGCAGGCCTTCGATAAAGTGTTGGTACATGGAGTGTCTCCTTTTGTTGTTGTTATCAGCTCAGCGGCCAGTGGTGTTGACAGGCTTGGCGAACGGCCTTGGCGCTGCTCAGGTCGAGCAGGCCTTGGCTCAATTGCCGGCATTGCGCCGCGTCCAGGTTTCGGACGCGGTCCTTGATTTCTCCGATTTGCGGCGGGCTTACTGACAGCTCACTCACACCCAGGCCCACCAGCACCGGCGTGGCCAGCGGGTCGGACGCCAGGGCGCCGCACACACCCACCCAACGCCCATGCTTGGCGGCGCCGGCGCAAGTTTGCGCGATCAGGCGCAGCAGCGCCGGGTGCAAGGCATCCACCCGTGCGGCGAGGCCCGCGTGGTCGCGGTCCATGGCCAGGGTGTACTGGGACAGGTCATTGGTGCCGATGGATAAAAAGTCGGCGTGTTTGGCGAGTTGCTCGGCCATCAGCGCGGCGGCGGGCACTTCGATCATCACGCCCAGTTCCGGGCGCTGGGTCAGTTCCAGTTCGGCGCAGAGTTCATCCAGGCGCTGGCGGATCTGCAGCAGTTCATCCACCTCGCTGACCATCGGCAGCAGGATGCGGCAGCGCGCCAGCGGCGACACTTGCAGCAGCGCGCGCAGTTGCTGGTCGAGCACGTCCGGGCGCACCTGCGCCAGGCGAATGCCGCGCAGGCCCAGCACCGGGTTGGCCTCAACCGGCAACGGCAGGTAGTCGAGCTGTTTGTCGCCGCCCACGTCGATGGTGCGGATGATCACCGACTTGTCGCCCATGGCATCCAGCACGGCCTGGTAGGCCTGGCGTTGCTCTTGCTCATCCGGCGCGGTGCGGCGGTCGACAAACAGGAATTCGGTGCGCAGCAAGCCCACACCATCGGCGCCGTTTTCAAACGCCACTTGGGCCTCGGCACTGGAGGCGACATTGGCCGCCACTTCAATGCGCACGCCATCGCGGGTGTGCGCCGCTTGTTGGGCTTGGGCCTGTTGTTGCTGACGGCGCAGTTTTTGCGCGTCGCGAATCTGGTGCACTTCGGCGTGGCGCGCGTCGCTGGGTGCCAGCTCCAGGCGACCGTTGGCCGCGTCCAGCACCACGCGTTGGCCTTGGGGCACTTCGAGCACGTCGGCGCCCAGCGCGACCACACAGGGCAAGCCTTTGCCACGGGCCAAAATCGCGACGTGGGATGTTGCGCCGCCTTCGGCCATGCAAATACCCACGGCGTTTTGTGCGCTCAGTTGCAGCAGGTCGGAGGGGGTCAGTTCATGGGCGCTGACAATCGCACCGGCCGGTAATTCGAAGTGCCAGGTTTCGCCCAATAGCGCACGCAGCACCCGTTGTTGCAGGTCGCGCAGGTCGTTGGCGCGCTCGGCAAACAGCGGTTTGCCCAATGCCAGCAGTACCGCGCACTGTGCCTGGATCGCATCGCGCCAGGCGTGAGTGGCGGCGCTGCCTTGCTCAATGGCACCGGTGGCGGCGTCCAGTAGGGTTGGGTCTTCCAACAGCGCAAGGTGGGCGGCGAAGATGTCTTCTTCTTCGACGTTCTTGCGTTGGCGTGCCTGCGCCAGGGTGCTGCGGATTTCGCCGCGCACGTGTTCCAGCGCGGTGTCCAGGTGCTGCAGTTGTTCGTCGGCGATATGGCTGCCCGTGTCTTGCGGCAGTTCGATACCGGTGAGGCGAAACAGCGGCCCACAGACCAGGCCGGGTGCGGCGCACACGCCTTGCAACACACCGGCTTCGGTATTCGCCCGACGCGGAGCCACGGCTACCGGCGCGTGGTGTTCTTCACTCACGGCAACCGAGAGTGCGGCCACCAACGCCTGCAACGCCGCCTCGCAATCCTTGCCGCGACAGGTGATGCGCACTTCATCACCTTCACCAATGCCCAACCCCATCAAGCCAATCAGGCTGTCGCACGGCGCCGACTTACCAGCGAAGTGCAGCTCTGCATGGCTGCTGAACCCTTGCGCGGTCTTGCGCACCAGTGCAGCGGGGCGTGCATGCAAACCGCCACGGTGGGTAATGCGCACGCTGGCGCGCACTTCGGTGACCGAGTTATCCACAGCCGGCTGCAATGGCACTGCCGAGCGCGCAACAATGTGCAGCAACGGCTCACCCACCTTGACGATTTTTCCTGCAAGCGGCCGTAGCTCAAAACCCTCGCCATTGGTGAGGATGATCAGGCTGACCAGGCTTTTGCACTGGCGCGCAATGCGGTCCAGATCAAACTGCACCAGCGCCTGGCCCTGGCTCACCCGTGCGCCTTCCTTCACCAGCAGGGCAAAGCCTTCGCCGTTCAATTCCACGGTGTCGATGCCTACGTGCATCAACACTTCGGCACCGTTTTCGGCACGAATGGTCAGTGCATGCCCGGTGCGCGCAACGTGGATGATCACGCCATCACAGGGCGCGTGCAGGCAGTCGTTCAGCGGGTCGATGGCAATACCGTCGCCCATGGCACCACTGGCGAACACTTCATCGGGAACGTTGCCCAGGGTCAGCACCGGGCCACTGAGTGGGGCGCTTAGGGTCAATTCATTATTGTTGTAGGACATGGGCACGGTACTCATCAGGAAAACGCGACTCAGTGAGTGCGGGTAACTTTGCTCAGGTGGCGCGGCTGGTCCGGGTCCATGCCTCGGGCCTCCGCCAGGCCGGCGGCCATCACGTAGAAACTTTGGATCGCCAGGATCGGGTCCAGGCTCGGGTGTTCGGCGCGGCTCAGGGTCAGGTCGCGTTCAACGATATCGTCCGGCGCGGCCAGCAAGACGCGGGCGCCGCGTTGACGCATATCGGCGGCCAGGCTCAGCAGGCCGGCTTGCTCGGCGCCGCGTGGGGCGAACACCAGCAATGGGTAGTTTTCATCGATCAAGGCCATCGGCCCGTGGCGCACTTCGGCGCTGCTAAAGGCTTCGGCCTGGATCGCCGAGGTTTCCTTGAGCTTGAGCGCAGCTTCCTGGGCGATGGCAAAACCGGCGCCACGGCCGATCACAATCAGCCGTTGGCTGCTGCGTAGCGCCTCGATGGCGGGCGTCCAATCCTGGGTGGCGGCTTCGCGCAAACCCTCGGGCAAGGCCTGGCAGGCTTGCAGCAGCAACAGGTCCTGGTTCCAGTGGCCGACCAACTGTGCGCTGGCGCTTAAGGTGGCGATAAAGCTTTTGGTCGCGGCGACACTCTGCTCAGGCCCGGCGCACAGTGGCACATGGAATTCACAGGCGGCTTCCAGCGGTGAGTCTTCGGCGTTGACCATCGAAATGCTCAAGGCCCCGCGTTTACGCAGCAGGCGCAGGCTGTTGACCAAATCCGGGCTTTGCCCCGACTGGGAGAAACCGAACGCCACCTGGCCGCTGACCTTCAACGGCGCTTGCAGCAAGGTCACCACCGACATCGGCAACGACGCCACCGGGATGCCCACATGCTGCATGGCCAGGTAGGCGAAGTAGCTGGCGGCGTGGTCCGAACTGCCACGGGCAATAGTCATCGCCACTTGCGGCGGCTGACGGCGCAGGCGCCCGGCGACCTCTTCGAGCATCGGGTTGAGGCGCTGCAGTTGGGCCTCGACGGCGTGACAGGAGGCCAGGGCCTCTTCAAGCATTTTTGAAGTCAATGGTTTCTCCTTCGACCATTACGTCGGTGAGTGTCAGGGAGCGGTCCAGGCGCACGCAGTCGGCAAAGCTGGCGGGTTGCAGGCGCCCGCGTTCTTCCAGGCCCAGGTAGTCCGCAGGAAATTGCGACAGGCGTTGTGAGGCTTCGCTGATCGGCAGGCCGATTTTCACCAGGTTGCGCAGCGCCTGGTCCATGGTCAGGGTGCTGCCGGCCAGGGTGCCGTCGGCCAGGCGCACGCCACCCAGGCATTTGGTCACGGTGTGGCTACCCAGCTTGTATTCGCCGTCGGGCATGCCGGCGGCGGCGGTGGAATCGGTGACGCAGTACAGGCACGGGATCGAGCGCAGCGCCACACGCATGGCGCCGGGATGCACGTGCAGCAAATCCGGGATCAATTCGGCGTACTTGGCGTGGGCCAACGCGGCGCCGACGATCCCCGGTTCGCGGTGATGCAACGGGCTCATGGCGTTATACAAATGCGTGAAACTGGTGGCCCCGGCGGCGAGGGCGGCGACGCCTTCTTCGTAGCTGCCCAGGGTGTGGCCGATCTGCATGCGCACGCCGCGTTCGCTGAGGGCGCGAATCAAGGCATCGTGGCCGGCGATTTCCGGGGCAATGGTGATCACCCGGATCGGTGCCAGGCGCAGGTAGGCTTCCACTTCGGCCATCAATGCGGTGTGGGCAAAGTTGGGTTGCGCGCCGAGTTTTCCCGGATTGATGTAGGGGCCTTCCAGGTGTACGCCGAGAACCCGGGCGCTGCCTGTAGGACGCTGTTCGCAGAACGTGCCGAGTTCGCCAAGCACGCGGGAGATTTCATCCACCGGTGCGGTCATGGTGGTGGCCAGTAGCGACGTCGTGCCAAAGCGCACGTGGGTGCGGGTGATGGTCTCGAAGGCGTCGGTACCTTCCATGATGTCTTTGCCGCCACCGCCGTGCACGTGCAGGTCGATAAAGCCCGGCAGCAAGTAGGGCAGGTCATTGTCAGCCGGGTCGCACGGCGTGCCGTCGATGGCGACCACTTTGCCGTGTTCGTGCACCAGGCGGCCGCGAATCCAGCCGTGGGGCGTGAGGATGTTGTCTTCGGACATGGGCAGTTCTCTAAACTCGCAGTTCAGCGGAGTAATCATTGCGGCGCAGCTCTGCGACAAAGTCGTAGTAGTCGTTGCGGCAGTAGGTGTCGGTGATTTCAATCGGCGTGTTGTCGGCGGTGTAGCCGACTCGGGTCATCAGCAGCATGGCGGTGCCGGGGGCGATACCCACCAGCTTGGCGAACTCATCGGAGGCATTGATTGCCTGAATATGTTGCAGCGCGCGCACCACCGGTTTGCCGATGCTTTCCAGGTATTCGTACAGCGAATTGCCGATGGCTTGCGGGTTTGGCAGCACCGAGGCGGGCATGGCGGTCATTTCAATTGCCATTACGGTGTCATCGGCTTTACGCAGGCGTTTAAGCCGCGCCACTTTGTCGGTCGGCGACAGGGCCAGGCGGATCAGTTCTTCGTGAGTCGGCGGGGTGATGTCGCGCTCCAGCCACTGGGACGTGGGCACAAAGCCCTTGAGGCGCAACATCTCGCTAAAGCCCGACAAACGCGACAGCGGCTGCTCCAGACGCGGGGTGATAAAGGTCCCGGAACCCTGGCTGCGGCGAATCAAGCCTTGGGCAAACAGCACTTCCAGGGCTTTACGCGCGGTGACGCGGGAAATATTCAGTTGCTCGCTAAGAACACGTTCCGACGGCAAGGCCTGCTCGGATTTCCACTCGCCGGCATGGATCGCCGCTTCGAGCTTGCGGGCCAATTGCAGGTACAGCGGCGTGGACTGTTTGTCGTCGGGGCGCAGCGCCAGTATGGGATTCATCTGTCAGGTTTCCGATGCGTTATTGGAGTGTTGTCGCCCGGTAATGGCCGGAAATTAATACCACTTAAATACCATGTCAATGCAGCGAAAACAGTGCAGATGCCTGTTTTAGCGCGCAGTAATGGTGCCTGGTATCAAGTGGTATTAGAGAGGTCTTTAGTGCGCGCAGAATTGCGCAGCCCGCGCAGTGAACTGGTATTCACCGGCAGGCGCTGTCTTAGGCAGGAATTATTTTTGAATTATTTTACAAGCGGTACACGATTACGGACGAATCTCGATCATCGTGCCGTCTTTGACCAGGTTCCAGACTTCGCGCATGTCCACGTTGCGCATGCCGATGCAACCGTCGGTCCAGTCCAGGGTGTGAAACCACTGTTCCGGGTATTCCTCGGTGTCGGGGGTGCCGTGGATCATGATCATGCTGCCCGGTTTCACGCCTTCGCGGCGCGCGCGGGCCGAGTCACTGATATTGGGGTAGGAGATGTGCATGGCCAGGTTGAAGCGGTCGCTGGTCTTGCGCCAGTCGATCCAGTAGAAGCCCTCTGGCGTGCGACGGTCGCCTTCCATCAGTTTGGTGCCCTTGGGGTTTTTACCGAGCGAGATGCGATAGGTCTTGAGCGGTTTGCCGTCGTTGATCAGTTGCAACTGATGGGCGGACTTGAGCACCAGGATTTTCTCGACCGGTTTGCCGCCGAGGGTTTCCAGCGTGGAGGCCCAGGACAGGCTAGCGAACGACAGGCAGATCAGAGCGAGCAACCAACGCATTAAAACGGTTTCCCTTGTAGAAGGTGCTGCCTGGAATTGTTATTTGGCCGGCCGCGTCATCGGCGGCACCGACTCGCTGCGTACCGGGAACAGCTGTTGCCTGCGGTCAGCGAAAAAGCATTCTAAGGTACGCCCGACCGTGCGGAAAGCCAGCTCGGACCAAGGGATGTCGGCTTCATCAAACAGCTTCACCTCAAGGCTCTCGGGGCCTGCGGCGAAGTCCAGGTCGACCAGTTCGGCGCGGTAGAAGATATGCACCTGGCTGATGTGCGGTACATCGATCAGCGTATAGATGCTCAGGTTGCGCACGCGGGCGCAGGCTTCTTCGAGGGTTTCGCGGGCGGCGGCCTGCTCGACGGTTTCGCCGTTTTCCATAAAGCCTGCGGGCAGGGTCCAGTAACCCAGGCGCGGTTCGATGGCGCGGCGGCACAGCAGCACTTTGTCGCCCCACACCGGCACGGTGCCGGCAACGATATTGGGGTTCTGGTAGTGAATGGTCGAGCAGTGATCACACACGTAGCGCAGGCGGCCGTCGCCTTCGGGAATGCGTTGGGTAACCGGTTTACCGCACTGGCTGCAGAAATTCATGCTGGGGTTCCTGGAAAGTGCGCCTATCTTGGCGTGGCGGGCAGGGCGCTGCAAGTTGTCGTTTAGCGACACGCCGGTGGTTTTGGGGTTGGGCGCCTGCCAGCTTTGGTGCATGATGCAAGGTAGCCAACAGACCGAGATGACTCATGCTGGACGAGCTACTTCGCCGGGTAAGCAATCACACCCCCCACACCTTGGAAACTGACGGGCGTTTCCCCGAGGCCGCCGTGTTGGTGCCGGTTACCCGCAGCGACGAACCCGAACTGATCCTGACCCTGCGCGCCAGTGGCCTGTCGACCCACGGCGGGGAAGTGGCGTTTCCCGGTGGGCGGCGCGACCCCGAAGACCCGGATCTGATCTTTACTGCGCTGCGCGAAGCCGAAGAAGAGATTGGCCTGCCGCCCGGCCTTGTGGAGGTCATCGGCCCGTTGAGCCCGCTGATTTCCTTGCACGGCATTCGGGTTACGCCTTATGTAGGTGTGATCCCCGATTACGTCGAATACCTGGCCAACGATGCCGAGATCGCCGCCGTGTTCAGTGTGCCGCTGGAGTTTTTTCGCCAGGACCCGCGCGAACACACCCATCGCATCGATTACCAGGGCCGCAGTTGGTATGTGCCCAGCTACCGATTTGGCGAGTACAAGATCTGGGGGCTGACGGCAATCATGATCGTGGAGCTGATTAACCTGCTCTATGACGACGCCAAGATCAGCCTGCACCAGCCGCCTAAAAGCTTTATCAATATCTAAGCCATCGCTTGAATGGCCAGCCGTGAGGACAAACCATGAAATACCGCCTGGGCGACGCCCGCGTCGAGACGCATCCGCAAAGCTGGGTGGCACCGAATGCCACGCTGGTCGGCAAGGTCAAGCTGGAAGAGGGCGCCAACGTCTGGTTTAACGCGGTGTTGCGTGGCGACAACGAACTGATCCTGATCGGCAAGAACAGTAATGTGCAGGACGGCAGCGTGATGCACACCGACATGGGCTACCCGCTGACCCTAGGCACGGGCGTGACCATCGGCCATAACGCCATGCTGCACGGCTGCACCGTCGACGACTACAGCCTGATCGGCATCAACGCGGTGATCCTCAACGGCGCCAAGATTGGCAAACATTGCATCATCGGCGCCAATTCGCTGATTGGCGAAGGCAAGGAAATTCCCGATGGTTCGCTGGTGATGGGCTCGCCGGGCAAGGTGGTACGTGAGCTGACCGAGGCGCAGAAGCGCATGCTCGAAGCCAGCGCCGCGCACTATGTGCATAACGCGCAGCGCTATGCGCGTGACCTGGTTGAGCAGCAAGAATGAACCCGGTTGAACGCCCCGTCGCCTCGCCCTGCGTGAGCATTTGTGCGCTGGACGATGACGATATTTGTACCGGCTGCCAGCGTACGGTGGATGAAATTACGCGCTGGAGCCGCATGGACAACGCCGAGCGCCGGGTGGTGCTGGGGTTGTGCCATGAGCGGGCGCTGGCGAGTGGGTTGGTGTGGATGATGCCTGGTAAATCTGGTGCCTGACAGATTGCTTTCGCGAGCAAGCCCGCTCCCACATTTGACCGCGTATAGCCTGTAGGAATGCGGTCAAAATATGGGAGCGGGCTTGCTCGCGAAGAGGCCCTCCCAGACGACATATTTCCAAATGTGAAGTAACCTGTGTCGATTGTTCACAGGTCCATCCCCCATGCTCTTCCTGATCGCCTACATCAGCAGCGTCGTGCTGATCAACTTCGCTTTCTCCACCGCCCCGCACCTGGATGTGATCTGGTCCGCCTGGGGTGGTCTGGTGTTTATCCTGCGCGACATGGTGCAAACCCGCTTCGGCCATGGCGCGATCATCGCCATGCTGGCGGCGCTGGTGCTGTCGTATATCACTTCCGACCCATCCATCGCCCTGGCCAGCGCCACGGCGTTTGCGGTGTCCGAGTGCATCGACTGGCTGGTGTTCAGCATCACCAAGCGCCCGCTGCATGACCGCCTGTGGATAAGTTCGGCGCTGAGCATTCCCCTCGATACCTTTATCTTCTTCGGCTTGATCGGCGCGCTCACACCGGCAGTGGCCGGCACCGCGCTGGTGTCGAAATTTGCCGGGGTCACGGTGGTGTGGCTGATCATGGCCTGGCGCATGCGCAAACGGGCTGTCGTCAACTGAGGCCAATTTTTACAGTTCATGTAAAATGTCGGCCTTTCTCCCCATGATCCGCTCCCCTGAGGACCTGAGATGACCCGAATCGGAACTCCATTGTCGCCAACCGCGACCCGCGTTTTGCTGTGTGGCTGCGGTGAGCTGGGCAAGGAAGTGGTAATCGAACTGCAACGCCTGGGCGTTGAAGTGATTGCCGTGGATCGCTACGCCAACGCGCCGGCCATGCAGGTGGCGCACCGTAGCCACGTGATCAACATGCTCGACGGCGCCGCCCTGCGTGCGGTGATCGAGGCCGAGAAGCCGCACTTTATCGTGCCGGAAATCGAAGCCATCGCCACTGCCACGCTGGTGGAACTGGAGGCCGAAGGCTTCACCGTGATCCCGACCGCGCGCGCCACTTTGCTGACCATGAACCGCGAAGGCATCCGTCGCCTGGCCGCCGAAGAGCTGGACCTGCCGACCTCGCCGTACCACTTCGCCGACACCTTCGAGGACTACAGCAAGGCCGTGCAAGACCTGGGCTTCCCCTGTGTGGTCAAGCCGGTGATGAGTTCGTCGGGCAAGGGCCAGAGCCTGCTGCGCAGCACTGACGATGTACAAAAAGCCTGGGATTACGCCCAGGAAGGCGGGCGTGCCGGCAAAGGCCGCGTGATCATCGAAGGCTTTATCGACTTCGACTACGAAATCACCCTGCTGACCGTGCGCCACATCGGCGGCACCACCTTCTGCGCGCCGGTCGGCCATCGTCAGGAGAAGGGCGACTACCAGGAATCCTGGCAGCCGCAAGCCATGAGCCCGATTGCCCTGGCTGAGTCCGAGCGCGTTGCCAAAGCCGTGACTGAGGCGTTGGGTGGCCGTGGCCTGTTTGGCGTGGAGTTGTTCATCAAGGGCGATCAAGTGTGGTTCAGCGAAGTGTCGCCGCGCCCGCATGACACCGGTCTGGTGACCCTGATTTCCCAGGACCTGTCGCAGTTCGCGCTGCATGCGCGCGCCATTCTCGGCCTGCCGATTCCGTTGATCCGCCAGTTCGGGCCTTCGGCTTCGGCGGTGATTCTGGTGGAAGGGCAGTCGACCCAGACGGCGTTCGCCAACCTCGGTGCCGCCTTGAGCGAGCCGGACACGGCGTTGCGTCTGTTTGGCAAACCGGAAGTGAATGGCCAGCGCCGCATGGGCGTGGCGTTGGCGCGGGATGAGTCGATTGAAGCGGCTCGGGCTAAAGCAACCCGAGCTTCCAAGGCTGTTGTTGTAGAGCTGTAACCCCAACCCGATCGTTCCCACGCTCTGCGTGGGAATGCAGCCCGGGACGCTCTGCGTCCCAAAGCGTGACGCGGAGCGTCACAAGAGGCATTCCCACGCAGAGCGTGGGAACGATCGGCTTCAGGCGACCTTGTTCAAATCATTATCCCGCGTCTCTTTCAGGCACAGCACAGCAATCAAGCTGAGCAACGCTGCCGCCGACACATACCCGCCGACATAACTCAGCCCACCCATCGCCACCAGCTTGGTCGCGAAAAACGGTGCGGCCGACGCGCCGACAATCCCACCGAGGTTATACGCCGCCGAAGCGCCGGTATAACGCACGCGGGTCGGGAACAGTTCCGGCAGCATGGCGCCCATCGGGGCAAACGTGATGCCCATCAGGAACAGCTCCAGCGCCAGGAACAGCGCTACGGCCCAGGTTGAACCGTGGGTCAGCAAGGGCTCCATGGTGAAACCCGACAAAATCGCCAGCACCGCGCCGACGATCAGCACCGGCTTGCGCCCGTAGCGATCGCTGGCCAAGGCTGCCAGCGGCGTGGCCAAGCCCATGAACAGCACCGCAAAGCACAGCAAACCGAGGAACATCTCACGGCTGTAGCCCAGGGTCGAAACCCCGTAGCTCAGGGAAAATGCGGTGGTGATGTAAAACAGCGCATAGCACACCACCATCGACGCGGCGCCCAGCAGTACCGGCAGCCAATGCTGGCTGAACAGCTCTACCAACGGCACTTTCACCGGCGCCTCTTTGGCCACGGCGTTGGCGAACACCGGCGTTTCATGCAGCTTAAGCCGCGCATACAGGCCGACCATCACCAGCGCTGCGCTGAGGATGAACGGGATGCGCCAGCCCCAGCTGCGGAACTGTTCGTCGTTGAGGCTCATGGCCAGGATCAGGAACAAGCCGTTGGCCGCCAAAAAGCCGATTGATGGGCCGAGCTGCGGGAACATGCCAAACCAGGCGCGCTTGCCCTTTGGTGCGTTTTCGGTGGCCAGCAACGCCGCGCCGCCCCATTCGCCGCCAAGCCCCAGGCCCTGGCCGAAGCGCAGCACACACAACAGGATCGGCGCCCAGGCCCCGATGCTGTCATAGCCCGGCAGCAAGCCAATCAGCGTGGTACACACGCCCATCAGCAACAGCGAGGCCACCAGCGTGGATTTGCGCCCGATGCGGTCACCGAAGTGGCCGAACAGCGCCGAACCCAGTGGGCGGGCAATAAAGGCGATGCCGAAGGTCAGGAACGACGCCAGCATCTGCGCGGTGCCGGAGGTCTGCGGGAAGAACACCGGGCCAATCACCAGTGCCGCAGCGGTGGCGTAGATATAGAAATCGTAGAACTCGATGGCGGTGCCGACGATGCTCGCCGTGGCGACCCGTGCGGTCGAGTTGAGCGGGGCGGCGGTGGCGGCCTCGTTGTAGGTGGTGCTCATTGAGGTATCCCTGGCGGTCATTGCGCGTTTTTACGCGGATTTTTATTGGTCGAACACCCATGGATCAGGGTTATAAGCGGGGCGGCTCGGGATGGGAGCAAACACCGGTCAGACACGGTAAAGCGCTGCCAGGACGCGCTGAGTGCGGGTAGCACGCGGTCGGGCGGGGCTTGGGTAAGCCGAGCCGATTATAGGAAGGGGTTTGAATATACAACAAGGGGGCTGACACGCTGCAAATCGAAATGTGGGAGCGGGCTTGTGTGGGAGCTGGCTTGCCTGCGATGGCATCACCTCGGTTTAACTGAATGACCGAGGTGCCTGCATCGCAGGCAAGCCAGCTCCCACATTGGACTGAGTGGTGTCAGGGGAGGTTACGCAGCCACCGGCACGCGGCTGGTATGCCAGATCAGCACTTTACTCACGCGATTGTCCTCGGTCTCGAGAATTTCCAGGCGGTAGCGGCCGATTTTCAGGCACACCGCGCAGTCCGGAATAGTCTCCAGCGCCTCGGTGACCAGGCCGTTGAGGGTCTTGGGGCCGTCGCTGGGCAGGTGCCAGCCCAGGCTTTTGTTCAGTTCGCGGATCGAGGCGGCACCGTCGATGATGTAGCGGCCATCAGGTTGGGCTTCGATGTGCGGGTTATCCACAGCCTGGTCGCTTTCGAATTCGCCGACGATTTCTTCGAGGATATCTTCCAGGGTGACGATGCCCAGCACTTCGCCGTATTCGTCCACCACCATGCCCAGGCGCCGTTGCTGTTTATGGAAGTTCAGCAACTGCAATTGCAGCGGCGTGCTTTCCGGCACGAAGTAGGGTTCGTGGCAGGCGGCGAGCAAGGCTTCTTTGGTCAGGCTGGCGTCGGGCAGCAAGTGCTGGATCTGGCGAGTGTTGAGCACCGCCTCGACCTGGTTGATGTCGCTGTGAAACACCGGCAGGCGCGTGCGCTGGGACGTGCGCAGTTGCTCGATGATGGCTTCGACCGAGTCATCCAGGTTGATGCCATCCACTTCACTGCGCGGCACCAGGATGTCGTTGACCGTGATGTTGTCCAGGGCGTGGATGCCGGGCAGGCCGGGGGTGCGATTGTCGTTGGCCTCGGGCTCCGGTTCGTCGTCATGCTCGGGCAACGGTTCGTCGCTTTTCTTTACCACGCCGGGTTTACGTGCAAACGGGCGCAACAGCAACAGGCTGATGCCGTTGAGCAGCCAGGCCAGCGGCGCGAGGATTTTCAGCGGCACGCCCAGCAGCGTGTTGCCAAAGCCCAGGATGGTGTGGGGGTGACGGACGGCGAGGGCGCGGGGCAGGTAGTCGGCGAGCACCAGCAGCATCGCGCAGGAGATCAACCAGCCGAGCCACGGGCCGTTTTGCGCCCAGGCATAAATCGCCAGCAACGTGCACAGAATCACCACGGCCGCGCGGCACAAGCTGTTACACAGGATCAGGCTGTTACGCGGGAAGTTCAGGCGGGCGGCGGCCTTGTCGCCTTGGCGTGTGCCGGGGCGTATGGCCAGCAGGTGCTGTTGTGCAGCTTCAATGGCGGTAAACAGCGCCGCCCATAAAATCAGCAGGGCGATTACCGCGAGCATCGGCCCAAGGGGCAAGTTGTCCATTATGGCTGCCCGTCAGATATGCAGGATGTATTCGCGAACCAGCTTGCTGCCGAAGTAGGCCAGCATCAGCAGGCAGAAACCGGCCAGGGTCCAGCGGATCGCCTTGTGCCCGCGCCAGCCGAGGCGGTTACGCCCCCACAGCAGCACGCTGAACACCACCCAGGCCAGGCACGCCAGCAGGGTTTTGTGCACCAGGTGCTGGGCGAACAGGTTCTCGACGAACAGCCAGCCGGAGATCAGCGACAGCGACAGCAGCGTCCAGCCGGCCCAGAGGAAGCCGAACAGCAGGCTTTCCATGGTTTGCAGCGGCGGGAAGTTCTTGATCAGCCCGGACGGGTGCTTGTTCTTAAGCTGGTGATCCTGCAGCAGTAGGAGCAAGGCCTGGAACACCGCGATGGTGAACATGCCGTAGGCCAGGATCGACAACAGGATGTGCGCAAGGATGCCCGGTTCTTCGTCGATCACCTGCACGGTGCCGGTGGGCGTGAATTGCGCCAGCAGCACGGTGAGCATGCCCAGCGGGAATAGCAGCACCAACAGGTTTTCGACCGGGATGCGGTAGCAGGCCAGCAGGGTCAGCGCGATGACGGCAGCGGCGATCAGGCTGGCGGCGCTGAAAAAGTCCAGGCCCAGGCCAACCGGCGTCATCAGGTGGGTGAACAGGCTCGCAGCGTGGGCCAGCAGGGCGACGACGCCCAGGCCCACCAGCAGACGTTTGTCCGCTTTAGTGCCTTGGGCCAGACGAGTGCCCTGATAGAGAGTCGCAGCGGCGTATAAAAGGGCGGCGGCGAGGCTGGGTAGCAAACTGGGTGACAAGGGGACCATAAATCCTGATAGACAAGCCCGAAAGGCGCTGAGTTTGGCACACACCTGCGCTGCACGAAAGACTCCCGGGCCAGACAGCGCGTGTGCAGCGGCGCAGTCTTCGCTATAATCCGCGACCTGCCCACGCCGCAGGCTTGCTGAGCGCTGTTTTTAATAGCGATTTACCGCAGCCTGGGCCGCCATTACCTCGGTCACCACTGCATTTCGATGAATAGGGCCTGAAAGGATCGCGCATGTTTGAAAACTTGACTGACCGTCTCTCGCAGACGCTGCGCCATGTCACCGGCAAGGCCAAGCTGACCGAGGACAATATTAAAGACACCCTGCGTGAAGTACGCATGGCGTTGCTGGAAGCCGACGTGGCCTTGCCTGTGGTCAAGGACTTCGTCAACTCGGTCAAAGAGCGCGCAGTGGGCACCGAAGTGTCCCGCAGCCTGACGCCGGGCCAGGCTTTTGTGAAGATCGTCCAGGCCGAACTCGAAAGCCTGATGGGCGCCGCCAACGAAGACTTGAACCTCAGCGCCGTGCCACCGGCCGTCGTGCTGATGGCCGGTCTGCAGGGCGCGGGTAAAACCACCACCGCCGGCAAGCTGGCGCGCTTCCTTAAAGAGCGCAAGAAGAAGTCGGTAATGGTGGTATCGGCTGACGTCTATCGTCCGGCCGCGATCAAGCAGCTGGAAATGCTCGCGGGCGAAGTGGGTGTGACCTTCTTCCCGTCCGACCTGAGCCAGAAGCCGGTCGACATTGCCAACGCGGCTATTAAAGAAGCCAAGCTCAAATTCATCGACGTGGTTATCGTCGATACCGCTGGTCGCCTGCACATCGACGAAGAGATGATGGGCGAGATCAAGGCGCTGCATGCCGCGATCAACCCGGTCGAGACGCTGTTCGTGGTCGACGCCATGACCGGCCAGGATGCGGCCAACACCGCCAAGGCCTTCGGCGACGCACTGCCGCTGACCGGTGTGATCCTGACCAAGGTCGACGGTGACGCCCGTGGCGGTGCCGCGCTGTCGGTACGCGCCATCACCGGCAAGCCGATCAAGTTCATCGGTATGGGCGAGAAGAGCGAAGCGCTCGAGCCGTTCCACCCTGAGCGTATCGCCTCACGCATTCTCGGCATGGGCGACGTGCTCAGCCTGATCGAGCAGGCCGAAGCCACGCTCGACAAAGACAAGGCCGACAAGCTGGCCAAGAAGCTGAAGAAGGGCAAGGGCTTCGACCTCGAAGACTTCCGTGACCAGCTGCAACAGATGAAGAACATGGGCGGTCTCGGCGGCCTGATGGACAAGCTGCCGAACATCGGCGGTGTAAACCTGGCGCAAATGGGCAATGCCCAGGGCGCGGCAGAGAAGCAGTTCAAGCAGATGGAAGCCATCATCAACTCCATGACCCCGGCCGAGCGCCGTGACCCTGAGCTGATCAGCGGTTCGCGCAAACGCCGGATCGCCATGGGTTCCGGCACCCAGGTGCAGGACATCGGTCGCTTGATCAAGCAGCACAAGCAGATGCAGAAGATGATGAAGAAATTCTCCGCCAAAGGCGGAATGGCCAAGATGATGCGCGGCATGGGCGGTATGTTGCCCGGCGGCGGTATGCCAAAAATATAGTGACCTGCTTCGAGGATAGCTGCTCAATTATGGCGGCGTCTGTTGTCCTCATGCTGCGTTGCCGCTCCTCCCCATAGCTAGCTATGAGTCGTCGCGGCGCCTTGCCTGAGAACAACAGCCACTCGCCAAAATCGAGCGCTATCCACGAAACAGGCCACAAGAATTCGAGCAAGGGCTCGCCTTTGCTCCGACCCACAAGGACGTGGGATCTCCAGCAAACCCGCGGTTAGCGGGAGCTGACTCGCCGTTTTAACCGACGGCTCTATAGCAGATCTGAGTGGCACGCTGATAGGCGCCAGAAAAAGACATTTGCAAAAGTCCGGATATTCCTTAGAATATGCGGCCTTTCGGGCACCTATGCCCGCTGTGCATTTAGATTTGCAGCACCGACTACAGGAACGATGTTCACATGCTAACAATCCGTCTTGCCCTTGGCGGCTCCAAAAAGCGCCCGTTTTACCACTTGACCGTAACCGACAGCCGCAACCCGCGCGACGGTTCGCACAAGGAACAGGTTGGTTTCTTCAACCCTGTTGCTCGTGGTCAAGAAGTTCGTCTGTCCGTGAACCAAGAGCGCGTAGCCTACTGGCTGAGCGTTGGCGCACAGCCATCCGAGCGCGTTGCAAAACTGTTGAAGGACTCGGCTAAGGCCGCAGCCTGAGCAATATGAACGCGACGCCAGCTGTTGCTGATGATTTGATCGTTATCGGCAAGATTTACTCTGTTCATGGCGTTCGCGGCGAAGTGAAGGTGTATTCCTTTACTGATCCGACTGAAAACCTGTTGCAGTACAAAACCTGGACGCTCAAGCGCGAAGGTAGTGTGAAACAGGTCGAGCTGGTCAGTGGACGCGGGAGCGATAAGTTCCTGGTCGCAAAGCTCAAGGGTCTTGATGATCGTGAAGAAGCTCGTCTTCTGGCCGGTTATGAGATCTGCGTGCCGCGCAACCTGTTCCCTGAATTGACCGACGGCGAGTACTACTGGTACCAGCTGGAAGGTCTGAAGGTTATTGATCAACTGGGGCAATTGCTCGGGAAAATCGATCACCTTCTGGAAACCGGCGCCAATGATGTAATGGTGGTCAAGCCTTGCGCTGGCAGCCTGGATGATCGCGAACGCCTGTTGCCGTATACCGAGCAATGCGTGTTGGCCGTCGACCTGGCCGCGGGCGAGATGAAGGTGGAATGGGACGCGGACTTCTAAGCGTGGCTAATTTGCGCATTGAAGTGATCAGTTTGTTTCCCGAGATGTTTTCCGCCATCAGCGAGTACGGCATCACCAGTCGGGCGGTGAAACAGGGGCTGTTGCAGCTTACCTGTTGGAACCCGCGAGACTACACGACGGATCGACATCACACTGTGGACGATCGCCCATTTGGCGGTGGCCCGGGCATGGTGATGAAGATCAAGCCCCTGGAAGATGCGTTGGTCGAGGCCAAGGCAGCAGCCGGGGAGAAGGCGAAGGTAATTTACCTGTCCCCTCAAGGCCGTCAGCTGAAACAGGCTGGGGTGCGCGAACTGGCGAATGAGGAGGCCTTAATCCTGATTGCCGGTCGCTATGAAGGCATTGACGAGCGTTTTATTGAAGCGCATGTCGATGAAGAGTGGTCGATTGGGGACTATGTCCTGTCTGGCGGCGAGCTGCCGGCGATGGTCCTGATAGATGCGGTTACACGACTGCTGCCTGGAGCTTTAGGGCATGCGGACTCCGCGGAGGAAGATTCCTTCACGGATGGTTTGCTGGATTGCCCGCACTACACCCGACCGGAGGTGTATGCGGATCAGCGTGTTCCCGACGTATTGCTAAGTGGCAATCACGCACACATCCGGCGTTGGCGTTTACAGCAGTCCCTTGGTCGGACCTATGAACGACGCGCCGATCTTCTGGAAAGCCGCTCGCTTTCTGGAGAAGAGAAGAAGCTGCTCGAGGAATACATCCTCGCGCGGGACGATAGTTAACAACGTATCGATGGTAGGTCCATTGACTTACCTTAGGAGCACAGCATGACTAACAAAATCATCCTTGCACTCGAAGCAGAGCAGATGACCAAAGAGATCCCTACCTTTGCCCCGGGCGACACTATTGTCGTTCAGGTGAAAGTGAAGGAAGGCGACCGTTCGCGTCTGCAAGCGTTCGAAGGCGTGGTAATCGCCAAGCGTAACCGTGGTGTGAACAGTGCTTTCACTGTTCGTAAAATCTCCAACGGTGTTGGCGTAGAGCGTACTTTCCAGACCTACAGCCCGCAAATCGACAGCATGGCCGTCAAGCGTCGCGGTGACGTACGTAAAGCCAAGCTGTACTACCTGCGTGACCTGTCCGGTAAAGCAGCTCGCATCAAGGAAAAACTGGCTTAAGTCCAGCTTCCCGATGCAGAAAAAAGCAGCCTACGGGCTGCTTTTTTGTGCCTGAAATTTGTCTATTACCGGTATTTGTCCATGACCACCCGCCTCGAAGAAATCCAGCGCCGCACCGACCTGTCCGTCACCCACGTGACCAAAGCCGTGTTCCCGCCGACCACCAACCACCACAACACGCTGTTCGGCGGCACCGCGCTGGCGTGGATGGATGAAGTGTCGTTCATCACCGCCACACGCTTTTGCCGCTTGCCGCTGGTGACCGTGTCCACCGACCGTATCGACTTCAACCACGCGATCCCGGCCGGCTCCATCGTCGAGCTGATCGGCCGCGTGATTAAAGTGGGTAACACCAGCCTCAAAGTCGAGGTTGAAGTGTTTGTCGAGAGCATGAGCGCCGATGGCCGTGAAAAGGCGATCCAGGGCGTGTTCAGTTTTGTCGCGATTGATGCTGACAAACGCCCTGTGCCGGTATTACCGGGTTATGCCGACTGACTTATTCGGCTGTGTTGTTTGCTGGTTGAATCACGGCCAGCAAGGTCCAGCCAGCTACGGGCTTCAGGCTGCTGTCCGGGGTGACCACGTGTACCCAGCCGCCGGTATCTCGGGCAAACAGCAGGGTCGCGCGGTCACCATGGAGTGCCTGGTACTGTTCCCAGCTGAAGCCTTCGGTCAGGTTAGTGCTATACAGCTCTGCACCTTGGCCCAGCAGGCTCGCAAGTTTGGTGTAGCTCAGGGGTTGGCTGCCCAGCAAATGGCCACGGTGCTCGTGGCTGGCCCGGTGTTTATCGGTGCGACGGTTCTCCTGGCTGCTGGCCAGGGCGAACAGACGATGCCCAAAATCGTGGCGAAAGCGCATGGCGGCCAGGGTGTTCAGCTCGCCCGAAGGTGAGAGCGCCAGCAAATGCCCGAGGCCGACCAGATCCAGATGCGATTCGGCATGCTGTGATGCCGGGTTGCCGAAGTAGGTGGGCAGCCCTTCCATTCGGCTGGCGCGGATGTTTTCCCAGCTGGAGTCGGTCAGCAGCACTCGACTGCCCAGTTGTTGCAAGGCTTTGCCCAGGATACGCGCCGGGCCGTTCGCGCCGACGATCAGGAAGCCGCTGGGCGCAGGCTCGGCGACTTTCAGCAGGCGTGCCAGTGGGCGGGCTGTGGCGCTTTGCAGGACAACGGTGCCGATAATCACCGCGAATGTCAGCGGCACCAGTAACAGCGCGCCTTCATGACCGGCCTCATCCAGGCGAATGGCGAAAATCGCCGACACGGCGGCGGCCACGATCCCGCGTGGTGCGATCCACGACAGCAGGGCACGTTCACGCCAGTTCAGGCCGGAACCGAAGGTCGAAAGCGCGACGTTCAAAGGTCGCGCAATAAATTGAATAATCAGTAGCAGGATCAGTACGAACGGCCCCAAGGCAATCAGGGCGTTCAGGTCCAGGCGCGCGGCCAGCAGAATGAATAACCCGGAAATCAGCAGGACGCTGAGGTTTTCCTTGAAGTGCAGTATGTGGCGTACGTCAACGCCCTTCATATTGGCCATCCACATGCCCATCAGCGTCACGGCCAGCAGGCCGGACTCATGCATCACCTCGTTGGAGGCGATGAAGATTCCCAGAACGCCAGCCAGCGTAGCCAGGTTATGCAGGTATTCCGGCAGCCATTGCCGGCGCATGATCTGCCCCAATACCCAACCACCGACGACTCCGAACAGGCTGCCGCACAGGATCACGCCGCCAAAGGTCAGCAGGCTGTGACTCAAGCCGTCGCCTGACGCGCGAGCGATGATAAAGCTGTAGACCACCACGGCGAGCAGCGCACCGATCGGGTCAATGACAATGCCTTCCCAGCGTAAGATATTGGCGATCGAGGCTTTTGGTCGCACGACACGTAACATGGGCACAATCACGGTAGGCCCGGTCACCAGTGTCAAGGTGCCGAAAAGCAGGGCGAGCATCCAGTCAAAACCCAGCAGCCAGTGGGTAGCCAGGGTAATGACGGCCCATGTCGACAGGGCGCCGACCGTGACGAGGCGATGCACGACGCTGCCGATCTCCTTCCATTCCGAAAGGTGCAGCGTGAGGCTGCCTTCAAACAGGATCAATGCCACGGCCAGAGATACCAATGGCATCAGCAGCGGACCGAACATTTCCTGAGGATTCAGCCAGCCCAGCACCGGCCCTGCCAGGATTCCGCTGACCAACAGAAACAGAATGGCGGGAAGTTTCAGGCGCCATGCCAGCCATTGGCAGGCCAATGCGGCCACGCCAATGCCACCAAATGCCAGCAGAATCTGTTGTTCGCTCATTGAAGCTTCCTGTTCCGTGAAATAGCGGGCTATGAAAGACTAGTGGCCGTTGTCACAGTTCACTAAATAATTTGCGCAAAGCCCTGTGCTGCGCTGCTTGAGTGCCCATGCCCGCCATTGACCACCCCCTGATCGACCGCTTCCTCGACGCCCTGTGGCTGGAAAAAGGCCTGTCGGATAACACCCGCCAGGCCTATCGCAGCGACTTGGCCCTGTTCAATGGCTGGTTGCAGGACAAAAACCTTGAACTGATCAATGCCGGCCGTGAGTTGATCCTCGATCACCTGGCCTGGCGCCTGGAGCAGAACTACAAACCGCGTTCCACGGCGCGATTTCTCTCGGGCGTGCGTGGGTTTTATCGCTATTTGCTGCGCGAAAAACTGATTGCTCTCGACCCTACCCTGCAGATCGATATGCCCCAGCTCGGTAGGCCACTGCCTAAATCCTTGTCGGAAGCTGACGTAGATGCCTTGCTCGCCGCACCCGATCTGAGCGAGGCCATCGGCCAGCGCGACCGCGCCATGCTGGAAGTCTTGTATGCCTGCGGCCTGCGCGTGACCGAACTGATCAGCCTGACCCTGGAGCAAGTCAACCTGCGCCAGGGCGTGCTGCGTGTGATGGGCAAAGGCAGCAAGGAGCGGCTGGTGCCGATGGGCGAGGAGGCGATTGTGTGGGTGGAGCGCTATATGCGTGACGCCCGCAACGAGCTGCTCGGCGGGCGGCCCAGCGATGTGTTGTTCCCCAGCCTGCGCGGCGAGCAGATGACCCGCCAGACCTTCTGGCACCGTATCAAGCACCAGGCCAAGGTCGCCGGGATCGGCAAGGCGTTGTCGCCGCATACCTTGCGCCATGCTTTTGCCACGCATTTGCTCAACCATGGTGCGGATTTGCGGGTGGTGCAAATGCTGCTCGGGCACAGCGACTTATCCACCACCCAGATCTATACCCACGTGGCCCGCGCACGCTTGCAGGAGATGCACGCCAAGCACCACCCGCGCGGTTGAAAGCCGCCAATTTGTGCCGCCACGGGCTGCCCTGGCGCCCAACTGTGGTAGGCTTTGCCGGTTAGCAAAGGGGACGGCCACTGCCCGCGTTTCCAAGCGGTGTTCCACAGCCGTCCCTGCATCTGCCTTCAGGAGTTCCCATGCGCTTGACCCAGATTATTGCCGCCGCAGCGATTGCGTTGGTTTCCACCTTTGTTGTCGCCGATGACGCCGCCGAGCAAACCATTCGCAAGAGTTTGGCGGACCTGAAGCTCGACACCCCGATCGAAAGCATCAGCGCCAGCCCTATGGCCGGCCTGTATGAAGTCAAGCTCAAGGGCAGCCGTGTGCTGTACGCCAGCGCCGATGGCCAGTACATCGTCCAGGGCTACCTGTTCCAGCTTAAAGACGGCAAGCCGGTCAATTTGACCGAGAAGGCCGAGCGCCTGGGCGTGTCCAAGCTGATCAACGGCATTCCGGTGGCTGAAACCGTGGTTTACCCAGCCATTGGCGAGACCAAGACTCACATCACGGTGTTCACCGACACCACGTGCCCGTACTGCCACAAGCTGCACGCCGAAGTGCCTGCGCTGAACAAGGCCGGTATCGAAGTGCGCTACGTCGCGTTCCCGCGCCAGGGCCTGGGTTCGCCGGGTGACGAGCAGCTGCAAGCCGTATGGTGTTCGGCCGACAAGAAAGCGGCCATGGACAAAATGGTCGATGGCAAGGAAATCAAGGCGGCCAAATGTGCCAACCCGGTTTCCAAGCAGTTCGCCCTCGGCCAGTCGATTGGCGTGAACGGTACACCGGCCATCGTTTTGGCGGACGGCCAAGTGATTCCGGGCTACCAGCCGGCGCCACAAGTTGCCAAACTGGCGCTCAGTGCCAAGTAAACCAGCATCGTCGAACCTTTGACGATCATGGCCCGCCGACCGATCGACGGGCCATCAAATTGAAAGCCGCAGTTGTGCGGCTGTTTTCCACGGCCGACCTAGCGTCGGCCGTTTCATGGGGAGTTCTTCAGTGAAACCGGTCAAAGTAGGCATCTGTGGGTTAGGGACCGTCGGTGGCGGCACCTTCAACGTACTTCAGCGTAATGCTGAAGAAATTTCCCGCCGTGCAGGGCGTGGGATTGAAGTGGCGCAAATTGCCACGCGTACGCCAAAGCCTCAGTTCCAAACGACCGGTATTGCGATTACCAACGATGTCTTCGCCGTGGCCACCAACCCTGAAATCGATATCGTCATCGAGCTGGTCGGCGGCTATACCGTGGCCCGTGACCTGGTGCTGCTGGCCATCGAGAATGGCAAGCACGTGGTCACCGCCAACAAGGCGTTGATCGCCGTGCACGGCAACGAGATCTTCGCCAAGGCGCGTGAAAAGGGCGTGATCGTCGCGTTCGAAGCCGCCGTGGCCGGTGGCATTCCGGTGATCAAGGCGATCCGTGAAGGCCTGTCCGCCAACCGTATCAACTGGGTGGCCGGCATCATCAACGGCACCGGCAACTTCATCCTCACCGAAATGCGCGAGAAGGGCCGCACCTTCGAAGACGTGCTGGCCGAAGCCCAAGCCTTGGGTTACGCCGAAGCCGACCCGACTTTCGACGTGGAAGGCATCGACGCAGCGCACAAGCTGACCATTTTGGCGTCCATCGCCTTTGGTATCCCGCTGCAGTTCGACAAGGCCTACACCGAAGGCATCACCAAGCTGACCACTGCCGACGTGAACTACGCCGAAGCCCTGGGCTACCGCATCAAGCACCTCGGTGTGGCGCGCAGCACCCCGGCCGGTATCGAGTTGCGTGTACACCCGACGCTGATCCCGGCCGACCGCCTGATCGCCAACGTCAATGGCGTGATGAACGCCGTGATGGTCAACGGTGACGCCGCCGGTTCCACCCTGTTCTACGGCGCCGGCGCCGGCATGGAGCCGACCGCTTCGTCGGTAATCGCCGACCTGGTGGACGTGGTTCGCGCCATGACCAGTGACCCGGAAAACCGTGTGCCGCACCTGGCCTTCCAGCCGGACTCGCTGTCGGCGCACCCGATCCTGCCGATCGAAGCCTGCGAAAGCGCCTACTACCTGCGCATTCAGGCCAAGGACCATCCAGGCGTGTTGGCCCAGGTGGCCAGCATCCTCTCGGAGCGCGGCATCAACATCGAGTCAATCATGCAGAAGGAAGTCGAGGAACAAGACGGCCTGGTGCCGATGATCCTGCTGACCCACCGCGTGCTCGAGCAGCACATCAACGATGCCATCGCCGCGCTTGAAGCGTTGCAGGGCGTGGTTGGGCCGGTGGTGCGCATCCGTGTTGAACACCTGAACTAATCGTTTAGCGGCAAGGGCCCCACAGGTTCGGCGGCCCTTGTTCAGAATGCTCTAGAGGAGCCAGTCATGCGTTATATCAGCACCCGCGGCCAGGCACCGGCCCTGAACTTCGAAGACGTTTTGCTTGCCGGCCTTGCCACTGACGGCGGCCTGTACGTGCCGGAAAACCTGCCACGTTTCACTCAGGAAGAAATCGCCTCGTGGGCCGGCCTGCCGTACCACGAACTGGCGTTCCGGGTGATGCGCCCGTTTGTTACCGGCAGCATCCCCGATGCGGATTTCAAAAAGATTCTGGAAGAGACGTATGGCGTGTTTTCCCACAGCGCCATCGCGCCACTGCGTCAGCTGAATGGCAACGAGTGGGTACTGGAGCTGTTCCACGGCCCGACCCTGGCGTTCAAGGATTTCGCACTGCAACTGCTCGGTCGCCTGCTCGATTACGTGCTGGAGAAGCGTGGCGAGCGCGTAGTAATCATCGGTGCCACCTCCGGTGATACCGGCTCGGCGGCCATCGAAGGTTGCAAGCACTGCGAGAACGTCGATATTTTCATCCTGCACCCGCACAAGCGCGTGTCGGAAGTGCAGCGTCGCCAGATGACCACCATCTTTGGTGAGAACATCCACAACATCGCCATCGAAGGCAACTTCGATGACTGCCAGGAAATGGTCAAGAACAGTTTCGCTGACCAGAGCTTCCTCAAAGGTACGCGTCTGGTGGCGGTGAACTCGATCAACTGGGCGCGGATCATGGCCCAGATCGTCTACTACTTCCACGCCTCCCTGCAGTTGGGCGGCCCGGCGCGTTCGGTGTCGTTCTCGGTGCCGACCGGTAACTTTGGCGACATCTTCGCCGGTTACCTGGCGCGCAACATGGGCCTGCCGATCAACCAGTTGATCGTCGCCACCAACCGCAACGACATCCTGCACCGCTTCATGAGCGGCAACCAGTACGTCAAGGAAACCCTGCACGCCACGCTGTCGCCGTCGATGGACATCATGGTCTCGTCGAACTTCGAACGCCTGCTGTTTGACATGCACGGTCGCAACGGCGCAGCCATTGCCGGTTTGATGGACACCTTCAAGAGCGGTGGCGGTTTCAGCGTTGACGAAGAGCGCTGGACCGAAACCCGCAAGCTGTTCGACTCGCTGGCCGTGGACGATGCGCAAACCTGCGAAACCATCGCTGAAGTCTATGCACAGACCGGCGAGCTGCTCGACCCGCACACCGCCATCGGTGTGAAGGCCGCACGCGAATGCCGTCGCAGCCTGGACATCCCGATGGTGATTCTGGGCACTGCCCACCCGGTCAAATTCCCGGAAGCGGTGGAGAAGGCCGGCGTTGGCAAGGCGCTGGAACTGCCGCAGCACCTGGCTGACCTGTTCGAGCGCGAAGAGCGCTGCACCGTGCTGGCCAATGACCTGAAAGCCGTGCAGGCGTTTGTCAGCCAGCATGGCAATCGCGGCAAGCCACTCTGATTCATCAATAGCTGCGTGGCAGACCAAGCCCGTCTTCGTGACGGGCTTTTTCATTCTGGCGAGCCATACTTGCGCAGGCGCTTAACCCGAACACTCAAGGAAACCCAATCGGTGCATGCAGTAATCCAATGGACGGTGCGTTTGGCCTGTGTGCTCTTGCTTGGCCATGTGCCAATAAGCCTGGCTGCCGTGAGCCTACCGTTCAAGCTGGTGCCGGCGTTTATCCCGCTGGGGCCGTTGCCGCTGACGCCTGCGCAGCAGCAGTGGCTGACGGCCCATCCGACCTTGAAGGTGGGGATTTCCATTGATGATTATCAGCCGATTGATATCACTCGCGACCGCAATCGCTACCAGGGCATCAGCGCTGATTACCTGAGCCTGGTCGGTGCGCGCCTGGGTGTGTCGATGCAAGTACTGGGCTTTTCTGAACGCGCCCAGGCGGTCGAGGCGTTGCGCAGCGGAGCTATCGACATTCTCACCAGCGCCAATGGCTATGAGCGTGATGTACCGGGTTTGCAGTTTACCCGCGACTACATGCCCGACCGTTCGGTGGTAGTGCTGCGCCGCGACGATATCCAGGGCGACGACCTGACGGGCAAAAAGCTGGTGTTGCTCGATGGCTATGCCAACGCCAAGAACGTGCATGCCGCCTACCCTGGCAGCCACATCATGCTCGCGCCCAACCTTTACAGTGGGCTGGAGGCGCTCAAGCAGGGCGACGCCGATGCGTTTATCGGCAATGAAGTGATTGTGCGGGCCTATAAGTCGCTGCGGCCTTACCTGGGCTTGCAGATCAAGGAAGAAAGCCGCTTGCCCCCGATTGGCTTCGCGTTTGCCACCCGTCAGGCCGACCCCTTGCTCGGCGCCATGATGGACAGCGCGCTGGCGAGCATCGATGAGTCAGTGCAGCGCGAAATTCTCGCGCGTTGGACCACCGGGCTGGGTGTCGGTTTTGGCGTTGAGCGCATTGCGCTGTCGGCCTCCGAGCGGGCGTGGGTGTTGCAGCACCCGCATGTAGTAGTGGCGGCCCAGCAAATGTCGCCTTACGTGTTCAGGGACAAGGACGACCGCTGGGTGGGCTTGAACGTTGACCTGCTCAACCGGATTTCGCGCATGACCGGGTTACAGTTTGTTTTCGAGGAGGCGCACTCCACTGCGCAAACCCTGAGCTGGTTGGAAACGGGCAGGGCGGACATGAACACCACCTTGGCCGAGAATCAGCAGCGCCAGGCGCTGCTCAACTTCAGCCACAGTTTCGGCGGCTCTGGCTGGGTGTTCGTCGAACGTGCTGATGCGGCGCCGTTGACCGGCCTGGATCAAATGGCCGGCAAGGTGCTGGTGCTGCCGGCGCGGCATGTGTTCGAGCCCTATATTCGCCAGACGTACCCGCAAATCAAATTGCGGCTGGTTGGCAATTACACCCAGGCGCGTGAGTTGGTAAGGCGCGGCGAAGCGCAAGCCACGCTGCAAACTGAGGTGGAAGTGCAGAGTTACCCACAGGATGGCCTGCGCATTGGCCGCAGCGTCGATGGCAAGTGGTCGGCCAACAGCCTGTCGGTGCGCAAGGACCAGCCTGAACTGCTGAGCATTCTGAACAAGGCCCTAGAAGCCTTGCCGGTCGCCGAGTTGAGCGCCTTGCGCCTGCGCTGGATCGGCGCGGTGGCGATTCCCGTGCCGGCCTGGCAGCGTGTCCCGGCCTGGGCTTACTGGACGGTGGCCATGGCGATCTTGTTTGTGCTGGTGTCGCTGGTGTGGAACAGCCGGCTAAAGCGCCAGATACGCCAGCGCCTGGAGGCTGAACGCCGCCTCAACGACCAGTTGGCGTTCAAGCGCGCCTTGCTCGACGGCATGCCCAACCCGCTGTTTGTGCGGGACCTGGCCGGACGCCTGGTGACCTGCAACAAAAGTTATGAACAGCAGTTGGCAACTCACCTTGAGAAGATCCAGGGCCTCACCTTGATGGAAAGCGCGGTGATGCCCGAACTCACCGCCGCGCGTCTGCACGCAGGCCATATGGTGCAACTGGCCACGCAACAACCGCTGTTTGTCGATCGGGAACTGGAGTTCAACGGCGGCAGCGTTCATGTGTATCAATGGACTGTGCCGTTCTATGACGCCGAGAACCGTTTGCAGGGGTTGCTGGGTGGCTGGATCGACATCAACGAGCGCAAGGTCCTGGAGCATCAATTGATGGACGCGCGTCAGGCCGCCGACGAAGCGAACTACGCCAAAAGTGCGTTTCTCTCCACCCTGAGCCATGAGATTCGCACACCGATGAACGCCATCATCGGCTTGCTCGAACTGGAACAGGAACGCAGCCTGGCAGCCGGCCAGCCGGTGTCCGATGCCTTGCAGGTAGCTCATCGCTCGGCCCGTGAGTTGATTGCGTTGATGGGCGACAGCCTGGACCTGGCCAAGATTGAGTCGGGCCATATGCAACTGGCACCGCAATCGACTGAGTTGAAGGGCCTTTTCGAAGGTATCCAGCGCTTGTTCGAGGCCACGGCGCAAAAAAAGGGCTTGCACCTGACCCTGGCGTTTGACCCTGCGGCCCAGGGTTATTACTGGTTCGACCCACTGCGCTTGCGCCAAGTGATGCACAACCTTTTGGGCAATGCGCTCAAGTTTACTCAGCACGGCGGGGTGCGTATCAGTGTCGATTGCCGGCACGATGAGGCTGGCGCCGAATACCTGCATCTGTGTGTGGAAGACAGCGGTCCGGGGATTGGGGCGGATCAGCAAGCGAGGATGTTCAAGCCGTTTGTGCAGATGAGCGCTTCGACCGCGGCCGAGCATGGCGGCACCGGCCTGGGCTTGAGTATCTGTCAGCAACTTGTGGAGTTGATGGGCGGTAGCATTCACCTCAACAGTGTCGTGGGCGCAGGGACGGTGGTGTGCATCGACCTGCACCTGGCGCGGATCAGCACTGACGAGGTACCGGCACCTGTGGGTATTTCATTGCCGCCTGCCGGTCGCAGCCTGTCGGTGCTGGTGGTCGATGACCTGGCGGCCAACCGTCTGGTACTGGTGCAGCAGTTGGAGTTCCTCGGCCATCACGTGGTTGCCGTCGATTCAGCGCAAGGCGCGTTGCAGGCATGGTCGCAGCAACGCTTTGACGTGCTGGTCACCGATTGCCAGATGCCGGGCATGTCCGGCTATGAGCTGAGCCAGGCGATCCGACGGATTGAAGCCAGTAAGCAGTTACCGCGTTGCACACTGATCGGTTGTACCGCGAATGCCATGGAGGATGAACAACAGCGTGGCCAGGACGTCGGCATGGATGAGCTGCTGGTCAAGCCGATCACGTTGCAGCGCTGGGCTCAGGTGCTGGCAGAACGGGCGGCGCCACGTTCTTTTGATATCCAGACCCTGCGCACCATGACCCAGGCTGAAGGGCCGGTGCTGCATAGCATGTTGCAAGAGTTGGCCAGGAGCCTGGACCGCGAGCACGAAGTGCTGGCGCAGGCCTTGGCCGAGCAGGACATGGCGCGCCTGAATGCTGCGTTGCATCGGCTCAAGGGTATTTGCTCGCTGGTGGACGCGTTGCCGTTGGCCAAGGCGTGCATGGCCTTGGAAAGCTGCGCACGTGAGGCGCGCGGCCGCGAACTTGAGGCGCCGTGGTCAAGGCTGTCCCAAGCATTGATGGCCTTGCGTCGCGACCTGCAGCCCTACCTGGACGCTCACGTTTAGGGCCACGGCTTTCAGCTGTTTGGCTAATCCCCTTCATTTGAGGACGAACCCTGTCACTGTGGCGAGCAGGCTTGCCCTGCGTTGGGCTGCGCAGCAGCTCCAGCCCGTTATAACTGACTCACCGAGTCGCCTGATTTGGGGCGGCTTCGCCACCCAACGCAGGGCAAGCCTGCTCGCCACAGGTTGCCTTTTGCCGGTTCTATTTCTCAATTGCCTTACTTGACTGCGTCAGCCCAAAGACCTTGAACGGCATAACGTTTAGGACACGTCCTATGGGGCGCTCGGCAGCTTTTGGTTACTGTGCCGGTCGTTGCCCGCTGCCGACAGAGTTGCCCATGCGTTCCCTCAAAGTGCTGATCCTTGAAGACAACCCGTTTCAACTGATGGCACTGCACCAGATGCTCAATGCCAACGGCGTGTTCAACGTGCTCACCGCCGAAACGGTTGAAGCCGCGCGCCAGTCCTTGGACAGTGCCGGCCCGGTCGACATCGCCATCTGTGACCTCTACCTGGAGCAGGGCGATGGCCTGGAGTTGATTCGCGAACTGGCCGAGCGCAGCCTGGCCCAGGTGCTGATCCTGCTCAGCAATGCCGAACCGGACGTACTCGAAGGCGTGGCCAATATGGCGCGGCAACAGGGGTTGAATGTGCTGGCGTGCTTGCCAAAACCCGCGTCGGCCAAGCTGATCGGGCAAGTGTTGACGGACTGCCAGGCGCGCTTGCGTGCGGGGCCGCCGGTGACCTCATGGGCGCGGGTACGTCATCTGCTCGACCTGAGCGAGCGCGAGCCGTTGCCACCCTCGGCGGACACCAGCCAGGCCAGCATCGCGCGCTATGGCAGGGTCTGGTATCAGCCTATCGTCAGCCAGGCGGGCGTGTTGCAACGGGTCGAGGCCCTGGCCCGTTGGCAATCGAATGAAAATGAGCTGCTGTTGCCTGACGAGTTTTTGCCGGTGCTGGAGTTTGCCGGCATGGAAGAGGCCTTTACCTGGCATGTACTGGAGCAGGCGCTAGGCCTGGCTGGCCAGATCCTGGGCCAGACCGGCCAACTGCTGCCGGTGGCGGTGAATATTCCCGGGCGCATGCTTGAGCGACCGCACTTTCCCCAAGTACTCCAAGGCCTGCTGCAACTGCACGGCGTGCCGGCCCATGGGCTGACCCTGGAGCTGGTGGAGACCTCACGGTTAAAAACCGACAGTGCCCACCTCACCGGGCTGCTGCGCCTGCGGATGATGGGGTGCAAGTTGTCCATTGGCGATTTCGGCGTCGGTGGCACCAGCCTGCAGAGCCTGCTGGAGTTGCCCTTCACCGAGCTGAAAATCCCCCCGGCGTTTGCCAGTGGCATGGCCGAGGATGACCGCAAGGCCGCCGTGGTGGCGGGGGCCATGAGCATGGCCGCGCACCTGGGCATTGGCGTGGTGGTGACCGGGGTGGAAAGCGCCGCCGATTATCACGCCGTAGGAGAATTGGGCGCGGCGTGGCTGCAAGGCTGTTTTATCGCGCGGCCGATGGAGGTCGAGGCGCTCAAGCAATGGATCGCGTTTCAGGCTATGCCAGCCCGTGTTCCTGTACATAGATAAACAGCGCGGCGTCGTTGCCCAGGCCCAGCTTGCGCATGGCGCTGACCTTGTGCGCGCTGACCGTCTGCTTGCTGCGATGCAGTTGCGCAGCGATCTCGCCCACCGTCAACCCGGCGGCCAACAAGCGGATCACCTCCAGCTCCCGAGGTGACAGCTGTTGCTGGGATTGCAGGCGGTCGGCGCCGACTTCCCCGGCCAGGCTCAGTGCCTGGCGAATGGCGTGAGCCACATAAGGGCGGCGTTGGCGCACGTGGTCAATCGCTTGCGGCAGCTCATCGGCCAGGCTGGCCTTGCTCAGCAGGCCCATGACGCCCAGTTCCAGGATGGAGTGAAACAAGCCGGCGTTATTGAGCATGGTCACTACCACTATCGGCAGCTCGGGATGATGCCGGCGCAGCTGTTCTATCAGGCGCAGCCCGTCGGCCTGGGGCTCGGCGGGCATCATGAAGTCGGTCACCAGCACATCACAAGCGCAGGTTCGCAGTTGTTCAATCAGGGCTTGGGGTGAATTGGCCTCGGCGACGATGCGCACCCGCTCGTCACGCTCCAGCACGGCGCGCAAGCCAATCAAAAAAATCGGGTGGTCGTCGGCGAGGACGATGCGCAGTGGCGCTTCAGACGCGGCTTTCAAGGCAGGCTCCCGTGATAATCCAGGGATTCTAGCCTGTTGGTGGTTGTTTTCTCTCTGTCATCTTTGCCGTGCATGCTCGGTTGACTCGGGCAGGCGACCACATAAAAGGTCGAACTTTCTGCTGCGGGCACGGGTCACTTGAATGTCAGCACCTTAGTGACATTTTTGTTTTTCGAACCTTTTCGAATGATTGAGTGGTGATCGAGATGGAAAGTATCAGCCTATTGCTCGAAGAAGCACTGAGCCCTTATCAGGTTACGTTGACCACCTCGGGCGTGCAGGGCGAGTGCCTGGTGACCGTGAAGAATCCGGCTGGCGCGATTGTCGTCGAGCGGGAAGTCGATCGCGCGCAATTGACCGATAAGCGCGTGCTGGTGGATGTGGTCGATTGCCTGCTGCGTGACCTGAAAATCGCTGAAGGGCGCCTGGAACCCTCGGTTATCGCTGCCTTGCGCAACGCTGCACAGACTCGCGGTAGCGCCATCGCATGAAGAAATGTTTAATTGGCGAAACTTCCTACGCCATGCCCGGTCAGATTTTTTAACAGCAAGAGCAAACATTGTGCTCCGGTGTTTGTGGCTTGTTGTACTGGTCTTTGTAGGCCACGTTTAACCCCGAAGTGTCTCCCCACTCTTCGGGGTTTCTTTTTGCCTGGGATTTGCCCCTGTAGAGGTTCATGGTTCGGGAGAGTCGAGGAAGAAACTCGGGTTGTCCGACAAATACCTTTCACGCATCACGGGGTCCAGCCACGAGGCGTAGGACTGTTGCACCTGCTCCAAGGGTATCTCGCTCAACGCCTGATCAATTCGCTGCATGGCCTGGCGACCTTGCGGCGTGTTGGAGCAGCCGATATGCGTGCGCTGATAAGGCGCTGAGTCCTTGATGGGCAAGAACAGCAGGTCCTGGGCCGCAATCCCCTGTTGCTGGGCGTGATAGCGGATTTCCGGCGGGTAGCCCAGCACCGCCTCCAGCCGCCCCAGGCGCTGCATTTGCAACAGGCTGCCCAGGGCGTCATTGCCATAATGCAGGGCCACGGTGTGCGGGTCGGCGTGCTTTAGCTGTTCATCGACGGCTGGGCCGTAGCTGCGTTCGGCCGTGGCGCCGATGCGCGCCTTATGGGCTGTGAGAAAGGCTTGCAGGTCAAACTGACCTTCGACGATATAGGGCGCCATGGCCGCCTGCTGGCTGCGCTGGATCGTCACCCCATTGCCGACCACCACGAATGCCTGGGCGGAAAACACCACGTACTGGGCGCGCTCCGGCGTCCACAGCAGCGATGGGTCACAGGTCAGGGTTTGAGCGCGCAGCATTTGAATGCCGCGCGCGCGATTGACGTGCATCACTTGATGCCGATAGTCCGGCAGGCGCTCCCTGAGCAGCGGCAGCAGTTGGTCGAGTGCTCCCTGGTTTTTTTGCGGGCCTTCGAAGATGGTCAATGGCGGCAGATCGCGCAGCAGCCAGGTCAGCGTGTCCTCGGCCTGCACCGGGAGCGACCAACTGCCGAGCAGCGTGCTTACAAGCAGCCAGCGAATGTACGGGCGAAGCATCAGATTGCGCCATCCTCACGCAAACGGGCGATGGCGGCGGCGTCGTAACCCAGCTCACTGAGCACTGGGCCGTTGTGCTCACCCAGTTGCGGCCCAACCCATTCACAGCTGCCCGGCGTGTCGGAGAGCTTGGGCACGATGCCTGGCATCTTGAAGTCCTTGCCACCTGGCAACTGCGCCTTGAGGAACATTTCCCGCGCCAGAAACTGCGGGTCGCCGAGCATGTCTTCGGCGCTGTAGATACGGCTGGCGGGCACTTCGGCCTTGTTCAGTTGCTCAATCACTTGCTCCAGCGGCAGTGAGTTGACCCACCGATCAATCACTCCGTAAAGCTCGTCACGGCGGCTGTCACGCCCGTCATTGCTGGCCAGGGCCGGGTCATTGGCCAGGTCGTCGCGGCCGATGGCGCTCATGAAGCGCTTGAAGATCGCATCGCCATTGGCGCCGATCTGCACATGCTTGCCGTCGGCACTGGTATGAATCGAAGACGGCGTGATGCCGGGCATGATGTTGCCGGTGCGCTCGCGGATAAACCCGAACACGTCGAACTCCGGGATCATGCTTTCCATCATCGCGAAAATGGCTTCGTACAACGCCACATCCACCACTTGGCCGAGTCCGCCGTTGACCTCGCGATGACGCAACGCCATCAGCGCGCCGATCACCGCCCACAGGGCCGCGATGGAGTCGCCGATGGAAATCCCGGTGCGCACCGGCGGGCGATCTTCGAAGCCGGTGATATAACGCAAACCGCCCATGGACTCGCCCACCGCGCCAAAGCCCGGCTGGTCTTTCATCGGCCCGGTCTGGCCGAAACCGGAGAGACGCACCATCACCAGCTTAGGGTTCAGCGCGTGCAGGGTTTCCCAGCTCAAGCCGAGTTTTTCCAGCACACCGGGGCGGAAGTTTTCGATCAGGATGTCGGCGTCCGCCAGCAGCTGTTTAAGAATCGCCAGGCCGTCCGGGTGCTTGAGGTTCAGGGTCAGCGACTTTTTATTGCGCGCCTGCACAAACCACCACAACGACGTGCCTTCGTACAGCTTGCGCCACTTGCGCAGCGGGTCGCCGCCATCGGGGGATTCGACCTTGATCACTTCGGCACCGAATTCGGCGCAGATACGTGAGGCAAACGGGCCGGCGATCAGGGTGCCCAGTTCGATGACTTTCAGGCCGGCGAGCGGTTTGGCATTAAACGACATGAGGATCCTTAGCGAGCAGGGGCGGTGGTGTCATGCCTTTTAACATAGGCGAGCGGCCCAGGGATAAGCATGATGCAGCGCAGTATTCGTTCAATGGCTGCCCCATCGGTTAGACTGGCGACCTTTCCCTGTCTTTAGAAGCCCGTTCATGGCCCAGCCGTCCACGACCTACAAATTTGAACTGAACCTCACCGACCTCGACCGCTCGGTGTACGAGAGCGTCAAGCAGACCATCGCCCGCCACCCTTCGGAAACCGAAGAGCGCATGACTGTGCGGCTGCTGGCCTACGCCCTTTGGTACAACGAGCAGTTGGCGTTCGGGCGTGGCCTGTCAGATGTAGACGAGCCAGCCCTGTGGGAAAAAAGCCTGGATGATCGGGTTCTGCACTGGATTGAAGTCGGCCAGCCCGACGCCGACCGCCTGACCTGGTGCTCACGCCGCACCGAACGCACCAGCCTGCTGGCTTATGGCAGCCTGCGCGTATGGGAAGGCAAGGTGGTGCCGGTGGCCAAAAACCTCAAGAACGTCCACATCGCCGCCGTGCCGCAGGAAGTCCTCGAGACCCTGGCCAAGGACATGCCGCGCGTGATCAAGTGGGATGTGATGATCAGCGAAGGCACCATTTTCGTGACTGACGACCGTGGCCAGCATGAAGTGCAACTGCAATGGCTGGTTGGCGAACGCGGCTGAAAACTAAAAACTGTGAAAGCTGGCTTGTGTGGGAGCTGGCTTGCCTGCGATAGCATCACCTCGGTATGTCTGCTGGACCGAGGTGGCTGCATCGCAGGCAAGCCAGCTCCCACAGAGGCCAGCTCCCATACAGACAGGTTCCACCGTTGATCTGTGTTGATTGCTCAATTGTCGTTTAACCGTTTTATCTGAAGAGAAGCTTCCGTCACCCCATGCGTATCGATCCTCGCCCGTTGCCCGCCGTCCTGCCGTTTCTCGGTGAATTGCCACCGCTGTTGACCCGTCTCTACGCCGCACGCGGGGTGCAGTCGGAGGCTGAGCTGGACAAGAGCCTGGCGCGGTTGATTCCCTACCAGCAACTCAAGGGCATCGACGCGGCGGTAGACCTGCTGGTGACGGCCCTGGAGCAGCGCCAGCGTATCCTCATCGTCGGTGACTTCGACGCCGATGGCGCCACGGCCAGTACCGTGGGCACCTTGGGCCTGCGTTTGCTGGGTGCGGCGCATGTCGATTACCTGGTGCCCAACCGCTTCGAATACGGCTACGGCCTGACCCCGGAAATCGTCGCGGTGGCGTTGCAACGCGAGCCGCAGCTGCTGATCACCGTGGACAACGGTATCTCCAGCGTTGAAGGCGTGGCGGCGGCGAAGGCGGCCGGGTTGCAGGTACTGGTCACCGACCATCACTTGCCCGGCGATGAATTGCCGGCGGCGGATGCCATCGTCAACCCGAACCAGCCTGGCTGCGAGTTCCCGAGCAAGGCGTTGGCCGGCGTCGGTGTGATCTTCTACGTGCTGATGGCCCTGCGCGCGCGGCTGCGCAGCCTGGGCTGGTACGCCAACAAACCCCAGCCGAACATCGGTGAGCTGCTCGATCTGGTCGCCTTGGGCAGCGTCGCTGACGTGGTGCCGCTGGATGCCAACAACCGCATCCTGGTGCACCAAGGCCTGGAGCGCATTCGTGCCGGGCGTGCGCGGCCGGGGATCAAGGCGATCCTCGAAGTGGCCAAGCGCGATGCGGCGCGTATCACCTCCACCGATCTCGGTTTTATCCTCGGGCCACGCCTCAATGCGGCGGGGCGCCTGGATGATATGAGCCTGGGCATCGAATGCCTGCTCACCAGCGACATGGCGGCGGCACGGGAAATGGCCGCGCAGTTGGACGGCATGAACCAGGACCGCAAATCCATCGAACAAGGCATGCAGCGCGAGGCCCTGGCCCAGCTCAAGGACTTGCCGGTGGAGTCGATGCCTTACGGCTTGTGCCTGTTCGACCCGGAATGGCACCAAGGCGTGATCGGTATTCTGGCCTCGCGCATGAAAGAGCGGTATTTCCGCCCAACCATCGCCTTTGCTGACGCCGGTGATGGTCTGCTCAAGGGCTCAGGGCGCTCTGTGCAGGGTTTTCATATCCGTGATGCCCTGGCGGTGGTCGCCAGCCAGCATCCCAACCTGATCGCCAAGTACGGCGGCCACGCCATGGCGGCCGGCCTGACCTTGCGCGAGGAAAACTTCCCCCTGTTTGCCGAAGCCTTTGACGCCGAAGTGCGCCGGCAACTGCGTGAAGAAGACCTCACCGGGCGGCTGCTGACCGACGGCACGTTGGCGGTGGAAGAGTTTCACCTGGAACTGGCACGTGCCCTGCGACATGCCGGGCCATGGGGCCAGCACTTTCCCGAGCCGTTGTTTCACGGGGTGTTTCAACTGGTGGAACAGCGCGTGGTCGGCGAGCGGCACCTTAAAGTGGTGCTCAAGAGCGAATGCGGGTCAGTGAAGCTCGATGGCATTGCGTTTGGTGTGGACCGAGAGGTGTGGCCGAACCCGACAGTGCGTTGGGTGGAGTTGGCCTACAAGCTGGATGTGAACGAGTTTCGTGGCAATGAGACGGTGCAGTTGATGATTGCGCATATCGAACCGCGCTAGTTTTCACCAGCGCCACAAAACCAATGTGGGAGCGGGCTTGCTCGCGAAAGCGGTGTGTCAGTCAAAGATGTTATGACTGATCCACCGCTTTCGCGAGCAAGCCCGCTCCCACATTTTTAATCCGCGTACAGGTCGGATTACTCAGCCTTATCCTTCGCCTGGTGCTTCACAATGATATCCACCAAGCGCTGAGCCAGCGCCGGGTAGTTTTCATCAAAGTGATGCCCGCCTGGCAGCTTCACCGCCTCGCCCACCGCAGTGGTGTCGGTGCAGCCACTCTCGTTGACTTCTTCAGCACCGTAGATGCACACCACTTTGTCCGCCGGCAGCTTGGCCATTTCCGGGCCGGTGGCGGCTTCTTTGCCAGCATTGCCCAGCCAGCCTTCCACTTCGATTTCAAAGCTGCCGGTGCGTGCGAATGCGAGCAGGATAATCGCGTCGACACGCTGCTGTTCGCTTTCCGGCATGCGGTTATAGATGGCTGGCAATACGTCGGCGCCGAACGAATAGCCGGTCAGTACGAAGCGCTTGGTGCCCCATTTCTGGCGGTAGTGCTGCATCAGCTCGGTGAGGTCTTTGGCGCTTTGTTCCGGGGTCTTGTGCTGCCAGTAGTAGCGCAGGGTGTCGATGCCGACCACCGGGTAGCCGATCTTGGCCATTTCACCGGCCACATCGCGGTCCAGGTCACGCCAGCCGCCATCACCGGAGAGGAACAGGGTAACGGTGTCCTTGGCTTGGCCAGCCGGTACTTCGACCACGGGAATCGCCAGGCCGCCGTTGTCCGAACCGACCAATTGCTTGCGCAGTTCGTTGTTCAGCACTTGCGGGTAGTGAATGTCGTAGTCGCTGATGCTGGTCGTCGCGCGCGGTGTGTCGCGTACGAAGCTGGCGCTTTCATCGTCAGGGTTATCGTTCCACGCCACCAGCCAATTGCCATGGGCGGAGGTCTTTGGCAGTGGGTCCTTGCAGCCTTCCTGCACCAGGGCGAAGCCGACGGAGATGGCGTTGGCCTTGTCGTCGTTCTGTGTGGCCAGCCAGCGCCAGGCGAGCGCGGCGCCAGGGCCGATGCCGCTGACCAGCGTCGCCGGGCCTTTAAGCTGGGCCAGGGCGCTTTGCAGGGCTTGTTCCTGCAACTTGCAGTCATCTTTTGGCAGGATCACTTGAACGATTTGCGCCGAGCCGCCCTGGCTCAGGGCAATCAGTTGGCTGTCGCTCAAGGTTTCATCGGCCATTACAGCCACGGCCACGCGGGCCTTGGCCGAGCCGTTAGGCGTCACGCGGGTCATCACCGAACCGTCGGCCTGGGGCAGTTGTTCCAGGGTCGGTTGCGGGGCAGGGCGGTTCCAGTACCAAAAGCCACCCGCCGCGATCAGCGCGAGCAGCACTACTAAGGCCAATACATACCGCCAGGAGCGTCGAATCATCAGCGTTTCACCAATCCAGTCAAGCCGCCCGCAATCAGGGCGGCGGTATCGGCCAGTGCCACCAGCGGATCAAGTCCTGCGGGCACGGCCATATAACGGGGTTCCCAGTCAGGCTGGAACTTGTCTTTGAAGCGGCGCAAACCTTGGAAGTTATACAACTGCTCGCCACGGCGGAACACCATCGAGCCCAGGCGTTGGGTCAGCGGCGCACCACGGCGCGGTTGCAGGCCCGACAACGGCACCATGCCGAGGCTGAAGCGGGCGTAGTCATGGTTCTTATAATGTTGAATCAGGCCAACCATCATGAATTCCATGGTCAGCTTCGGCGCGTCCGGGTGCGCACGCATCAGGTCGAGACTGGCCAGGTCATGGTTGTAGGTCTCGAGCAGGTTGGCGAAGGCTACCGGGCGCCCTTCGAAGCGAATGATCGCGATGCGAAAGTGCTTGAGGTAGTCGTCGCTGAAACGTCCGAGGGAGAAGCCCTTTTCCCGCACGTTCTTGCCGGTCAGCCAGGCATCGGAGATGACTTTGAGCTCATCCATTGGCGCCTGGCCTGGGTCGCAGATCTCCAGGGACAAGCCGTCCCGGGTGCCACGGTTCCAGGTGTAGCGCAGGTCCTTCATCTCTTTGCCCTTGGCTTCCAGGTCAAAGCGTTTTAGGTCGACGCGGGCTTCTTCGCCCAGTTTGATCGCGGTGAGGCCGATGTCCATGTAATACGGCAGGTTCTCGGCGCGCACCTGGTAAAACACGGGGCGCGCGTGATGGATGTCGCACAGGTCACGGAACTGCCAGATCATCTCGGCGCGTGGTTGGGTCGGGCCGATCGGGTCGTACAAGGCCACCAGGCTGCGCCCGCGACGGGCGTACATCAGGAAGGCTTCATCGTTGGGGTGGAACAGCAACGCCTTGTCGCCGGTCAACGCCAGGCCGCCGTCGGGTTGCGAAGAGGCCATCAGGATCTTGGTGGCGCGCTCCAGCTCATCCGGTGTCGGCAAGTGAATGACCGGGCGCGCGGTGCGCAACAGCCAGGTCAGCGACACGATCACCAGCAACACCGCCGCACCCAGCAACGAACGCAGGCCCCGTGGGGCGTTGGCGTCCAGGGTGAACTGCCACCACAGCTGATGGCTGTACGGCACGTCTTGATAGGCAAACAGCAGCAGCCAGATCGAGGCGCCCAGCACGCAGACGCTGGCCACCAGATACAGCGGCGAGAACGGTAACTCGGTCAGGCGGCTGGCGCGGTAAAACGAGCGACGAAAGATTGCCAGCAGCACCGCCGTCATGATCATCAGGCTGGCTTCTTCCCAGTCGAAGCCTTTGAGCAGCGAGAGCAGGGCGCCGGTCAGCAGCAGCACCATGGTCAGCATCCAGGCCGCCGACAAACGTCGACGCAGGCCTTGGGCGAGCAACAGGCACAACACGCCGATCAGGCTGGCGCCGAAGTGCGAGGCATCAATCAGGCGGTGGGGAATCAGAAAACCGATGTTTTCCAGGCGTGAGTCGATTTCCGGCGTAGCGCCGGAAAACAGCAGGACCACGCCGGACAAAAAAACCAGTACGGCCAGCACCGGTGCCGCCAGGCCCGAAGCAACCCGCAGGCTTTGCTGGGTCTGGAACAGGCGCTGGGCTTCATTGACCAGCAGGAAGATACAGGCGATCAGCAGCGGCAGCACCACGTAGATCATCCGGTACAACAGCAGGGCGGCGGCCAATGGTGCGGCGCCAAGTTTGTCGGCAAACGCGGCCAGCAGAATCGCTTCGAACACGCCCACGCCGCCCGGCACATGGCTGAGTACACCGGCAGCCAGGGCCAACAGGTACACCAGCAGGAACGGGCCGAACGGTGGCGCTTCCGGCAGCAACATATAAAGGACGGTGGCGGCAGCGGCCACATCCAGTGCGGTAATGATCAGTTGCAGGAAGGTCAGGCGGCGGCCGGGCAAGCGCAGCGTGCGCCGCCCAGCCTTGACCAGCAGATTGTCCGGGTACGGTTGTTCCGGCAGGCGGCGGCGATAAATGCCGATGCACAGCGCAACCGACAGCAGCAGCACCGCGCCGGCAATCCCACCGAGCAGCCCTTGGGACAAGTGCAAGTAGGTCGAGGCCGCCGGCAAGTTGCTCAAGGTGGCCAATGCCGCCAGCGGCGGCAGGGCGGTGCCCAGCGCCAGGCTGGCGAACACCGTCATGTGGGCCACTTCCGAGGCGCCGATGCCGTGGCGTGCATATAAACGGTAGCGTACCGAGCCACCGGAGAGCATCGACAGGCCAATGGCATTGCCGATGGCAAAGGCGGTGAAGCCGCCCATGGCCAGGGTCTTGGCCGGCAGCTTCACGCCGGCATAACGCGCGCCGGAGAATTCATAGCCCAATAGAATGATGAAACCGGCGACTGCGGCGGCAAATGCGCCGAGCAAGGCCGGCTTGGGCACTTCCAGAATCGAGTCGTGGAGCGCGTACAGGTCCAGTTCCAGCAGCAGGTGTCGGCAGGCAATCAGGGCGATAGCAAACAGCAACAGGGTGACGGCCAGCCCAATGGGTTGACGGTATTTGCTCAACAGATCCAGCCAACGCAAACGGGTGGGAGTGATCGGTTGTTCCGCTGTGACGGTGTCTTGTGGTTCAGACGAGTTGGCGCGCATCAATCACCTCGTGGATTGTGCGCGACAGGATGGAGGTATCCAGCCAAGTTACCAATCCCTATGGACAAAATAATTACAAATATTAACGCTTATCGCCGGGTGCGGCGACAGCGGCCATTGGTCGTAGAGGGTCGTGCTTGAGTACTGAGCATAGCTCGCAATGACATGGACTCTGCAAACCGAATACGGTTTCATGAAAGATGCCATGCCATTGTTTCAGAAGAACTTTTTCACCGGATACAAAAAAGGCCACTCTTTCGAGTAGCCTTTTTTGATGTTTGGTTGCGGGAGCCGGATTTGAACCGACGACCTTCGGGTTATGAGCCCGACGAGCTACCAGACTGCTCCATCCCGCGTCTGTGTGTCGGCATTCTACAGAGGAACGCAGGTGTGTCAACCTGTGAATTGAAGAAAAGCGCTTGTGGTTCAATCGGTTAGCTCTCCAAGGTGGGCATAAAACGGCCTCGGAGCCAGTCTGGCCGAGGGTTTCAGCTCTATTGGCAGGTGGATTTCGATTGAGAAAATAAATTCACCTTGGAAATTTCCTACCGCGCAAACGGCAGATTCAAACTACTGGTGCTATATACAGGAGTGAGTGCGATACTGGCCGCCCGTTGGATTACACCCTCTGTTTATATGACGCAGCGCAAAATCATCCACGTCGACTGTGATTGCTTCTACGCCGCCATCGAGATGCGTGACGACCCGAGCCTGGCGCAAAAGCCCCTGGCGGTCGGCGGCTCGGCAGACAGGCGCGGGGTGATTGCCACCTGCAACTATGAGGCGCGGGCCTATGGCGTGCGGTCGGCCATGTCATCGCGCCATGCCTTGAAGCTGTGTCCGGACCTGACGATCGTCAAGCCGCGCATGGATGCCTATAAAGAAGCATCGAAAGAAATCCAGACGATCTTTCGCGACTACACCGACCTGATCGAGCCATTGTCTCTGGACGAAGCCTATTTAGATGTGTCCGACAGCCCGCATTTTGGCGGCAGTGCCACGCGCATCGCCCAGGACATTCGTCGGCGCGTCTCCAACCAGTTGCACATCACCGTGTCGGCCGGCGTGGCGCCGAACAAGTTTCTGGCCAAGATCGCCAGCGACTGGAAAAAGCCCAACGGCTTGTTTGTGATCACCCCGGATCAGATCGAAGACTTTGTATCGCAGTTGCCGGTGAAAAAGCTGCACGGTGTCGGCAAGGTCACCGCCGATAAGCTGGCGCGCCTGGGCATCGAAGACTGCCTGCAACTGCGCGAGTGGAACAAGCTGGCGCTGGTGCGTGAATTCGGCAGTTTTGGCGAGCGGCTTTGGGGCCTCGCCCGTGGGATTGATGACCGTGTGGTGCAGAACGACAGCCGTCGACAATCCATCAGTGTGGAAAATACCTACGACGTGGACCTGCCGGATCTTTCAAGTTGCCTGGCGAAATTGCCTGAGCTGATGGAGACGCTGGCGGGGCGTATGGCGCGTATCGATAGCAGTTATCGCGCGGGCAAGCCGTTCGTTAAGGTGAAGTTTCATGACTTTACCCAGACGACGCTGGAGCAGGCCGGGGCAGGGCGGGATCTGGAGAGTTATCAACAGCTGATGACCCAGGCCTTTAACCGGGGCGGGAAGCCGGTGCGGTTGTTGGGGATTGGGGTGCGGTTGCTGGACTTGAGCAATGGCAATGAACAGCTCGAGCTCTCCTGGTAGAAACTGGAAAAAATGTGGGAGCGGGCTTGCTCGCGAATGCGCAGTGTCAGTCGATACATTCATCACTGATACACCGCCTTCGCGAGCAAGCCCGCTCCCACATTTAGATCTATAGCGTTTTCAGGATCTCAGCGTGCCCCAGGATCTGCGACGAGTCTTCCCGCATCCTTGGTCAGTGCCTGCAGAAATTCCTGCTGCAACTCCGGATCATTGCGCGTCAGTTCGATCAGGCTTTGTTCCAGCTCACTGGCTTCTTCCTCCAGGCCCAGCTCCGACAGGCGTTTGACCCGGTGCACCCACTGGCTCACTTCGTCATCTTCCAAGTCGTCGTAGATCAGCCCATGGGCTTCGAGCAGCTTGCTGCGCAGGGTGTTGCTGACCGCCAGGGTCGAGTCGGAATGCACATCGTCCTGGCCATCTTCAACGCTGATCTTCAAGGTGCTGACGCGGTTCAGGTCTTGCTCGGCAAACGGGCTGTCCAACAGGTTCAGGCGCAGTACGCCGTCGCGATCGGTGGTCAGCTCATGGGTCTGCTTGCCGGCGGTGACCTGCACCGGGCGCTCGCTCCAGGGCAGGCTCGAATACTCCGTGCGCTTGTCGCGCTGGACTTCATCGATGCCGGCCAGGTTCTGTTGCGCACGGCCGTGGGATTGCACGTTCATGAACGGGTTGATGCCGTCCACGCCGTAGCTCAACCAGTCGCGCGTCATGCTGGTGGGCAGGTTGCCGAGGGCGAAGACATTCACCACGTTGGCGCCCGCACCCGCTACCAGCGCAACGGCACCCAAAGGCATCTCATAGAGTTTGCGCCAGGGTTGGTAGGGGGTGTAGCGATCGTAACGGCGGGTGACTTCGAACTCGGTGACCTCAAAGGTCTTCTGCTCGTGAATGCGAACCCGGCGTTGCGGCAGTTCCAGCACTTTGGGTTCGCCTACATCGATTTGCAGGCTGTGGTCGAGCAACTTTCGCTCGACCCGCTCCTCGTGCTCACTGCGTTGCGACATTTGATTGGCGCAGCCGCTGACCAGCAGGGCGCCGCACAAGGCGGCGCCCCCCAGGGCTCTGGTGTTTCGCTTGAACATGACTTCTCTTGATCTGGTTTTCAGCGACGAATACGCGCCTGAAGGAAAGACAGCACGTCAGCCACCGGCAACGGTTGGGCTTCGGCTTCGGTCCGGCTCTTGTATTCCAGATTGCCATCGGCCAGGCCGCGGTCACTGACCACGATACGGTGCGGGATGCCAATCAGTTCCATGTCGGCGAACTTGATGCCCGGGCTGGTTTTCTTGTCCCGGTCATCGAGCAGCACTTCAAAACCGGCAGCCGTCAGTTCGGCATACAGTTTGTCGGTGGCTTCGCGTACTTGCTCGTTGTCATAGCGCAGCGGTACCAGGGCGATCTGGAACGGTGCCAGGGCGTCGCTCCAGATGATGCCTTTCTCGTCGTTGTTCTGCTCGATGGCAGCGGCAACCACGCGCGATACGCCAATGCCGTAGCAACCCATGTCCAGGGTGATCGGCTTGCCGTTTTCGCCCAGCACTTCGCACTTCATCGCCTTGCTGTACTTGTTGCCCAGCTGGAAGATGTGCCCGACTTCGATGCCGCGCTTGATTTCCAGGGTACCTTTGCCGTCCGGGCTTGGGTCACCGGCCACCACGTTACGCAGGTCGGCCACGGTCGGAACCGGCAGATCACGCTCCCAGTTCACGCCGAAATAGTGCTTGTCGTCGATGTTGGCGCCGATACCGAAGTCGCTCATCAGCTCGACCGAACGGTCGATGATGATCGGCAGCGGCAGGTTCAGCGGGCCGAGCGAACCGGCACCGGCGCCAATGGCGTCGCGCAGTTCGGCATCGGTGGCCATGACCAGCGGGCTGGCCACGCCTGGCTGCTGGGCAGCCTTGATTTCGTTGAGTTCGTGGTCGCCACGGATCACCAGGGCGATCAGTTTGCCTTCTTCTTCGGCGCGCACGATCAGGGTCTTGATGGTTTTTTCAATCGGCAGATTGAATTTTTCCACCAGGGCCGCGATGGTCTTGGTCTCTGGCGTGTCCACCAGGCGCAGTTCTTCAGCCGGTGCGGCGCGGGACGTTTCCCGTGGCACGGCTTCGGCTTTCTCGATATTCGCCGCGTAGTCGGAGCCGTTGCTGAACACGATATCGTCTTCGCCGGACTCGGCCAGCACGTGGAACTCGTGGGAGCCGGCGCCGCCGATGGAGCCGTTGTCCGCTTCAACCGGGCGGAATTTCAGGCCCAGGCGCGTGAACACGTTGCAGTAGGCGGTATGCATGCGGTCATAAGTGGCCTGCAAGGACGCCTGGTCAGCGTGGAACGAATACGCGTCCTTCATGATGAATTCGCGGCCGCGCATCAAGCCGAAACGTGGGCGGATTTCGTCACGGAACTTGGTCTGGATCTGATACAGGTTCAGCGGCAGCTGCTTATAGCTGCTCAGCTCGTTGCGCATCAGGTCGGTGATCACTTCTTCATGGGTCGGGCCTGCGCAGAAGTCGCGGCCATGACGGTCCTTGAAGCGCAGCAACTCAGGGCCGTACTCTTCCCAGCGCCCGGATTCCTGCCACAGCTCAGCCGGTTGGGTGCTCGGCATCAACACTTCCAGAGAGCCGGCGGCGTTCATTTCTTCGCGAACGATGGCTTCGACCTTGCGCATCACCTTCAAGCCCATGGGCAGCCAGGTGTACAGGCCGGAGGCCAGTTTGCGGATCATACCGGCGCGCAGCATCAGCTGATGGCTGATTACAACCGCGTCGGAAGGTGTTTCTTTCTGTGTGGCGAGCAAATATTGACTGGTACGCATGGTAGGCCGTTGTCGGTTGCTTGGACTTGAAATGACTTGGGATTGTACGGGCGGTTGTCGCCGGAGTACAGGCGTGAGGTCGTGGCGGTGTTTCTGTTGGAGTAGAGCCAGCTCCCACAGAAAAGCAGCTCTTCAGTGCAAGCAAACCCGCAGCCGACCTCATATTCAAAACTGCATGCGGTCAACTGTGGGAGCGGGCTTGCTCGCGAATGCGGTG
>NZ_JAAAFV010000030.1:106668-127330 GCF_019352915.1 Pseudomonas sp. Xaverov 259
CCGTTGCATCAGGTACATAGGCTTTTGCTCTGCACTTGATCTGGCTTTTGATTCAACCACTCAGGTCGGCTTTCAGGCCGCCGTGCTGTAGATTTTGATCTTGATCTGCTTTTGATCTCAGGCGCCCCGTCAACCACGATGGCCGAACGCAGGCTTGAATCCGTGGGTAACCCGGCAGGACGCCGGGTTAGCCGCGCTGGGCCAAGGATGGCCCATCGCGGCGGCCCACGGATTCAAGCCGGAGTGAGGGCATGCCGAGCCACAGCGAGGCACCGAGTGGTGGGGCGAGGACTTTTTGGTTACCTTTTTGGTCCTTCAAAAAGTGACCCGCCGTCAGGGCGGAATCCTAAGTAGCCGTTACCGCAGCAACGGATACACACACACACACTGCGACGATAAAACAGCCCAACACCACAAACGCCAATATTTGTGTAGATACCAATGCTGCGATAGCGGTGTTGGATTCACCATCGCTATCGCAGGCAAGCCAGCTCCCACATTGACCGAGGTGTGTCAGTCTTCTGCGGGAGGATTCAAGCGTGCCCGTCGGCTTTCCTGAAACCAGTGCAGTGCAATCAGGAACAGCGTCGGCACACCCAACAGGCAGGTAATGATGAAGAAGTTGTGATAACCAAACTTCTCCACCATCACGCCCGAGTAACCACCAATAAGGCGCGGCAGCAACAGCATGATCGAGCTGAGCAGCGCGTATTGGGTGGCGGAGAACTTGAGGTTGGTCAGGCTTGACAGGTAGGCGACAAACGCCGAGGTGGCCAGGCCTGAGCTGAAGTTATCCAGGGAGATGGTGAAGATCAGCATCTGCAGGTCGGGGCCCATGTCGGCGAGCATCACGAACAGCAGGTTGGTGGCCGCCGAGGCAATGCCGCCGATAAACAGGATCGGCAAGATGCCGAACCGCACGATCAACAGGCCGCCCATACCGGCGCCGAGCAGGGTCATGATCAGGCCGAAGATCTTGCTGACCCCGGCGATCTGGTCCTTGGTAAAGCCCTGGTCGATGTAGAACACGTTGGCCATCACGCCCATCACCGTGTCGGACATGCGATAGGTCGCAATCAGCCCGAGCAGCAGCAGCGCCTGCCAGCGGTAGCGCAGGATAAAGTCGTTGACCGGCGTGAGCACCGGCGCCAGGCCACGGCGGCCCATGGCCGAGAGGCATAGAGTGGTGAGGATGATGTACAGGATGGCACGCAGGAACGCGCGGTCTTCCATCAACAGCTCCCACAGGCTCACGCCGTGGAACAGCACGCTGGCGAAATCGGTGTTGTACAGCTGGGTGAACATCGCCGGGACCGACACCAACAGCACGATCAGCACAAATACGGAGACAAGCTGATGCGCAAAGCTGTAGCGGCCGGCCTGCAATTGGGTGCGCAATGGCACATCGGGTTCACGCATGAAGAAGGTGGTCAGCAGTGCCGGGATCATCAGCACGCCGAACAGCACGTAAGTGCCGGTCCAGGCCGAGTGCTTATAGTTGAAACCGGTGGAACCGAAGCCTTCGGCAAAGAACAGCGCACCGGCGGTGGCCAGCAGGGCGGCGATGCGGTAGCCGGACATGTAGCTGGCAGCCAGCGCAGCCTGGCGGCTGTCGTCGGCGATTTCCAGGCGATAGGCGTCTACCGCGATGTCTTGGGTGGCTGAGGCGAAGGCTACGATGACGGCAATGGCGATCAGCCAGGACAAGTGCTTTTGCGGGTCGCAAAAGCCCATGCCGATCAACCCGAGGATCACCAGCGTCTGGGCAAGCACCAGCCAGGAGCGACGTCGTCCCAGTTTACCGAGCAGTGGCAGGCGCCATTGGTCGAGCAGCGGCGACCAGACCCATTTAAATGCGTAGGCCAGGCCGATCAGGCTCGCATAACCGATGGTCTCGCGGGCCACACCGGCCTCGCGCAACCACACAGAAAGCGTCGAAAACACCAACATGTAAGGCAAGCCGGCGGCGAAGCCGAGCAACAACAGGACTAACGTCGAAGGGCTGGCATAGGCGGCGAGCGCGGCGCGCCAGGTTTTACGGGGCATGGGCTGGAGTCTGCCTCAGATTTGCGGAAACAAAGCGCGCACTCTAACCGCTGTGCTCTACCGGGCGCCAGCCATGACGCTGAATATCAACGCGATTATTCATGATACTGACGCCTTCACTGCGCAAACGCGCACGTTGTTCGTCGCCTGAAGCACTGCCCACCGGCAGACTTATCCGACCACCGGCAGCCAACACCCGGTGCCAGGGCAGGCGGGTGTCCTCTGGAAGCTGGCTCAAGGTACGCCCGACCCAGCGAGCGGCGCGGCCCAGCCCGGCCAGGTGCGCCAACTCGCCATAACTCACCACGCAGCCTTCGGGCACTTGCGCCAATGTCAGGTACAAGGCGGTGCGGCGCATTTCTGCGGGGCTTTGGGGGGCGTCTTCGGGTGAGTGGGGTGTGGGCATCGCCGTGTCTTTATAAAGAGGTGTTTTTGTAAGAAACGTCTGTAATCATTCCGTTGAGAATTGAACTCAATATAAATCCTTGAGTCAGTCCAAGCTATCTAACACGATAACGCCCCTTTTTCGCCAATTTCGAGCCTCGAATTCGCTTATGTTGTCCAGAACCCTGCTCTGCCTCGCTGTTTTCAGCGCCTCCACGCCCCTGCTCGCCGACACCGTCTGGTTGAAGAACGGTGACCGCCTGACCGGCAAGATCAAAGTCTTCGACGGTGGCAAATTGCTGATTCAGACCAACTACGCAGGGGCCATCCCGGTGGACTGGAAACAGGTCAAGACCCTGGAAAGCGACCAGGAACTGCTGGTCAAGCAGGACGCTTACACCGGTGAAAAGGCCAAATCCCTGAAAGCGGCGGATGATGGCAAGGTCACCCTGGCCAATGGTGAAGCGCCGAAAACCGTGGAGTTGGCCAGCATCCAGCAGATCCTCAAGCCTAAGCCTGTGATCGAAGACCTGGTGTGGAAGGGCAATGTCGACCTGGCGCTGGACTACAAACGCGCCGACAAAGACACCAACGACTACGATATCGACTTCAAGACCACCGCGCGTCACGGCCAATGGCGGCACACTGCCCAGGGCGAATATAACCGCGAGTTCCAGGATGACGTGACCACCACCGATAACTGGGCGCTGGAATATGACCTGGACCGCTTCATCACCGAGCACTGGTTCTGGCAGGGGCGCCTGACCTACAAGCGTGACAAGGTTGAAGACCTGTCTCGCCAGCGCACCGTCGGTACCGGCCCTGGCTACCAGTTCTGGGACGATGAGCTGGGCGCGTTCTCCCTCGGCTCGCTGGTCAACCGCACCGATTACCAATATTCCGACGACCGCAAGAGCAACTTCTATTCCCTGGCCATGAAGTGGAGCTACAACCGCTACCTGGTGGGCAAGACCGTGGAATTCTTCACCAACGGTGAATTGGGCAAACCGCTGGCCGGGCCGTCCGATTACTCTCTGGATGCGGAAATGGGCCTGCGCTATAAAGTCACCGAGTGGGCGTCGCTCAACCTCAAGGCCGAGCGTGACCTCATTAATGGCGAATCGCAAAGCAGCTTGAACAAGACCCGCTATACCGCAGGCTTCGGCGTGGCTTGGTAATATAGCCTGGTAAATCCTGCATCGGGCACTCTGGCAACCTTCGCGGATATTGATTACCTTGTGTTGAGATTCATTCCCATAGACGCCATAGGCTGTGGGCGGCTGAACACCCGAGGAGTCATACCGTGAGCACGCAGGTTGCCAAGAACGCCCGAGAGCTGTTGCTCAAGGAATACCGTGGAGCGCTCTCCACATTGTCCAAAGCCATGCCGGGTTTTCCCTTCGGCTCAGTGGTGCCGTACTGCCTCGACGCGCAGGGCCAGCCGATTATCCTGATCAGCCGTATCGCCCAGCACACCCACAACCTGCAAAAAGACCCCAAGTGCTCGCTGCTGGTGGGTGAACGCGAAGCCGATGACGTGCAAGCGGTAGGGCGCCTGACCTACCTGGCCGAAGCTGAAAAGCTTGAGGATGAGGCAGCGATTGAAGCCGCCGCCGAACGCTATTACCGCTACTTCCCGGATTCGGCCAACTACCACAAAGCCCACGATTTCGACTTCTGGGTGCTCAAGCCAGTGCGTCACCGTTATATCGGTGGTTTTGGCGCGATTCACTGGGTCGACCAGCTCACCCTGGCCAACCCGTTTGCGGGCAAAGCCGAGCGCAGCATGATCGAGCACATGAACAGCGACCACACCAAGGCCATCGCCCACTATGTCGAGCTGACCGGCCTGCCGACCACCGAGCCTGCGCAGTTGGCCGGCATCGACAGCGAAGGCATGCACCTGCGTATCGGCCAGTCTGTGTATTGGCTGCCGTTTGCCGAATCTTGCAACACGCCGACACAAGTGCGCGAAGCCCTGGTTTCATTGGCTCACGCCGAGGTCTGGCCGAAAAAAGAAGCCGTCAGCGCTTGAATTCACGAAACGGCGACGTCATCTAAGGTGGACTGGCAAGGCATTCTTGCGTTGAGGAACCATTTGATGCGCCCTTTTTTATTGCTCTTTCTGCTGTTCCCGGTGTTGGAGCTGTTCGTATTCGTTCAAGTCAGCAGTGCCATCGGGTTTTTCCCGGCGCTGCTGTTGATCATTCTCGGCTCGATGCTCGGCGTTCTGGTGCTGCGCGTCGCCGGCCTGGCCACCGCGCTGCGAGCGCGTGAAAGCCTGAACCGCGGCGAACTGCCTGCACAGACCATGCTTGAAGGCCTGATGATGGCTTTGGCTGGTGGCCTGTTGATCTTGCCGGGCTTTATCAGCGATGTGGTCGGCCTGATCATGCTGCTGCCGTTCACCCGCAAGCTGCTGGCCGGCAAGATGCGCCAGCGTGCCGAAGAAGCGGCGATCCGCCAGCGTGCGTTTGCCGATGACCTGCAACCCCGTGGTGGCCCGGCTCCGCGCCAGCCGTTAGGGCGTGAAGGCGATGTGATCGAAGGCGAGTTCGAACACCGCGACAGCAAATAACCGCATGACCTGCACGGCGCCTTTGGGTGCCGTGCTGCTTTTGCCGCCCGGCATTCGTAAAAAATTTCCGTCGCGGCCTCTTGTAATAAGCTTATGCGCCCTTATGTAACGGTCACCGCAAGGTTTCTGGTGGCGACACCAGACAGACTTCCGCGTCTTGCTTGGCGAGGCGCGACCGGCACCGCCGGAATACAACTTGCCGGTATCGATACCGGCCGATGAAAAACACAATTAGGAGAGATCGACAATGAGCAAGCTTCGTCCTCTGCACGACCGCGTCGTTATCCGTCGCAGCGAAGAAGAAAAGAAAACCGCTGGCGGTATCGTTCTGCCAGGTTCGGCTGCTGAAAAAGCCAACCACGGTGTGATCGTCGCTGCAGGCCCAGGCAAGACTCTGGAAAACGGTGAAGTGCGTGCGCTGGCCGTTAAAGTCGGTGACAAGGTTGTTTTCGGCCCTTACTCCGGCAGCAACACTGTGAAAGTTGACGGCGAAGACCTGCTGGTTATGGCTGAGAACGAGATTCTCGCTGTACTGGAAGGCTGATTTTCCCGCTCATTTTCCTGTTACTCCAAAGAATTTAAGGAATATCGATCATGGCTGCTAAAGAAGTTAAATTCGGCGATTCCGCCCGCAAGAAAATGCTCACCGGTATCAACATCCTGGCTGACGCGGTAAAAGCGACCCTGGGCCCTAAAGGCCGTAACGTGGTTATCGAGAAGAGCTTCGGCGCTCCGACCATCACCAAGGACGGCGTTTCGGTAGCCAAAGAAATCGAACTGGAAGACCGTTTCGAAAACATGGGCGCGCAGCTGGTCAAAGACGTTGCCTCCCGTGCCAACGATGACGCAGGCGACGGCACCACCACCGCTACCGTACTGGCTCAGGCCATCGTCAACGAAGGCTACAAGGCCGTCGCTGCCGGCATGAACCCGATGGACCTCAAGCGCGGCATCGACAAGGCGACCATCGCCATCGTTGCTGAGCTGAAAAAGCTGTCCAAGCCATGCGCCGACACCAAGGCGATCGCTCAGGTAGGCACCATCTCCGCCAACTCCGACAACTCCATCGGCGACATCATTGCCGAAGCCATGGAAAAAGTCGGTAAAGAAGGCGTGATCACCGTTGAAGAAGGCACAGGCCTGGAAAACGAACTGTCGGTTGTAGAAGGCATGCAGTTCGACCGTGGCTACCTGTCCCCGTACTTCGTCAACAAGCCTGAGACCATGGTTGCCGAGCTGGACAGCCCGCTGATCCTGCTGGTCGACAAAAAAATCTCGAACATCCGCGAAATGCTGCCAGTGCTGGAAGCCGTTGCCAAAGCCGGCCGCCCACTGCTGATCGTTTCTGAAGACGTTGAAGGCGAAGCCCTGGCGACTCTGGTTGTGAACAACATGCGTGGCATCGTTAAAGTCGCCGCCGTCAAGGCGCCAGGCTTCGGCGACCGTCGCAAGGCCATGCTGCAGGACATCGCCGTTCTGACCGGCGGTACCGTAATCTCCGAAGAGATCGGCCTGAGCCTGGAAAGCGCCACCCTGGAAAACCTGGGTAGTGCCAAGCGCGTGACCATCTCCAAAGAAAACACCATCATCGTTGACGGTGCTGGCGTTGAGCAGGACATCCAGGCTCGCATCACTCAGATCCGTGCCCAGGTTGCTGAAACGTCGTCCGACTACGACCGTGAAAAACTGCAAGAGCGTCTGGCCAAGCTGTCTGGCGGCGTTGCAGTGATCAAGGTTGGCGCCGGTTCCGAAGTTGAAATGAAAGAGAAGAAAGCCCGCGTTGAAGACGCCCTGCACGCAACCCGCGCAGCCGTTGAAGAAGGCGTGGTACCTGGCGGTGGCGTTGCGCTGATCCGCGCTCTGGAAGCCCTGGCTGATCTGACCGGCGACAACGCTGACCAGAACGTCGGTATCGCTGTTCTGCGTCGCGCCGTTGAAGCACCGCTGCGTCAGATCGCTGCCAACTCCGGCGACGAGCCAAGCGTTGTGGTCAACGAAGTCAAGAACGGCAAAGGTAACTACGGTTACAACGCTGCGACTGGCGAATACGGCGACATGATCGAAATGGGCATCCTGGACCCTACCAAGGTGACTCGTTCCGCGCTGCAAGCAGCAGCCTCGATCGGTAGCCTGATCCTGACGACCGAAGCTGCAATCGCCGACAAGCCAAAGGCTGAAGGCGCAGGTGGCGGCGGTATGCCAGACATGGGCGGCATGGGTGGCATGGGCGGCATGATGTAAGCCAGCCTTACCCGGCGATTAAAAAGCCCCGCCTGCAGTAATGCAGGCGGGGCTTTTTTGTGCAGTATTAAAAAATGCAGGAGAACCATTGTGGGAGCGGGCTTGCTCGCGAATGCGCAGTGTCAGTCAATAAATCCACTGACTGATACACCGCATTCGCGAGCAAGCCCGCTCCCACATTTGGCCCGTGCTATATCGATCTCAACCCAAGGTGCGGCGCCGCAACAGCTTCCTGAAGGTCATGCCCCGCGCCAGGGTTACTTGGGCAGCCGGCACAAGTGCCACGGGTTGCGGTGCAGCAGCTTGGTTGAATGGGCCAGGGCCAGGCAGGTGCGTGAGTTTCTCAGCGCCGGCGGCTCGGGGCCACCTCCGGGGTGGTGGGGTGAGGAGCGCATCCTGCGCCGTTGGCCGAGGTGCCGTATTGGCGGTGTGATCGCCAGCGTGTTTGTCTTCCATCCGTGGTGATGGCTTGTCCGTAACTGCCAGGCGCGAGGCCGACGCATTACCGGGCACGAATGCGCCGGCAACGATGCACAGCGACAGCATTAAAGTGGGCAAATGCTTCTTACGGGGACGCATGAACGGGCTCTCCAACCAGGGATTCAGTTGGCGAGGTTACGGGCGATGGGAAAGCTTGGCTGTCACAGGCTGTAACAGCGCTACAACCGGCGATACCCTTCAATAAGGACGAACACTGTCACTGTGGCGAGCAGGCTTGCCCTGCGTCGGGTGGCGAAGCCGCCCCAAATCAGGCGACTCAGTGAGTCAGTTATAACGGGCGGGGGCTGCTGCGCAGCCCAACGCAGGGCAAGCCTGCTCGCCACGGGCTACTTTTCTCCAGTGCTATTTCTGACTCGACTTACTTGAGTGCATCCGCCCAAAGACCTTGAAAGACATGGCTCTAAAGAGGGCGCAACGGCAGTACCAGGCTCATGCGTGCGCCGCCCAGCGGGCTGCGGGTTACCGATAACTCACCGTGATGCCACTGGGTTGCGCGCTTGGCCAGCGCCAGGCCGAGGCCGAAGCCACTGGGTTCGTCGCCGCCCATGGCAAGCCGCACAAAGGGCTCGAAAATCTTTTCACGGTTCTCCGCCAATATACCGGGGCCATCATCGTCGACATGCAGCACCAAGTGCTGCTCACCCTGGTAAGTGGCGCTCACGCACACTCGATCACGCGCATAGGTGATGGCGTTGCTCAAGAGGTTGCGCACGATCAGGTGCAGCAGGGCGCGGTCGCCGATCAGTTCAAGCTGTGCAGGCTCGGTTTCCAGGCTTAATTGACGGTGGTGCCCATCCAGTAAGGCGAACTCCTGGTGCAGCCAGTCACGCAGGTTGATCGGCTCATGCTGCAAATCCGTCGGTGCGCCGGCCATCCGCGCAAAGGCCAGGCTGGCGCGAACCAGGGCTTCGAGTTCTTCGACATCGGTTTGCAAGCGCTCTTGCAGGCGTGCGCGGGTCGGCGGGTCTTCGCTCTTGCTCAGCAACGTCAGGGCGAAACGCATGCGCGCCAGCGGTGTGCGCAGTTCGTGGGAGACGGCTTGGGAGACTTCGCGATGGCGTTCGCTCATGGCGCTGATATCCCGTGCATGCTGTTGCAAGGTCAGCAGCAGCGGCGTCCACTCCTTCGCCAGGGCGGGCAGCATCACGTTTGGCGTGCGTGCCAGCGTACCCAGGCAGGTGTTGAGTGCATCCAGGTCTTTATTACGCCGCCGGTGCACGCGCAAACCGATGCCGAGCAGCAGTAAAACCGGCAAGCCGGCGACGCAGGCAGTGATCCAGAAAATCGGGAATTTCAGCAGGTCCTTGACCTCGGCACTGCCCCACATGGGGCCGAATCGGATCACGGTTTCGTCGTCCAGCGGGAAGTAGCTGATGTCTTCGTCGCTGTTCAGCGCCGGCTGTTGGTGTTCGAGCATGACCATGGCCTCGGGCGGCAATTCGACGTCGTCGTACGGGATAAGCTCTACCGGGTACTGGAAGTGCGCGCGCAGGATGTCCATGCGCGCTTCACGTTTCTCGGCGGGCAAGCCTTTGAGCTGCTCGGCCACCAGGTAGCCTGGGCCGGCCATCAAACGCAAAAAGCTGTCCTCGCCGACAAACACCGAGGCGTTGGTACACAGCCACAGCAGATAAAGGGTCAGGCTGGTCCAGCCCGCACCCGCCACGGCCACCATCCAGGGGCGCAGCTTAAACATGCTGGGCCTGCTGGGGGATTTCGACAAACAGGTAGCCTTGGGCCGTGATGGTCTGGATGGTCACCGGGCAGGCCAGGGTCATCAGTTTTTTACGCAGGCGCGACACACGCATATCAATGGAGCGGTTGAGCCCGTCGTATTCCAGGCCACGCAAGCTCTGCAGGAGTTTCTCGCGGGTCAGTAACACGCCGCTATGTCGGGCGAAAATCGCCAGCAGTTCGAACTCGGCCACCGAGAACTGCAAGGGCGTACCGTCGAGCCAGGCGAAATGGCTATGGAGGTCCAATTTAAACGTGCCCCACTGATAAGACGCGTTGGGTGCCTGGCGGTGACGGCGCAGCAACGAACGCACCCTGGCCAGCAACAGCAACGGATCGACGGGTTTGACCACGTAATCGTCGGCGCCCACGTGGAATCCGGTCAATTGCTCGGCGTTTTCATCCAGCGCGGTCATCATCAGGATCAACCCGGGGTAGCTGTCGCGAATCTGGCGGCACAGGGTAAAACCGTCGATGCCCGGCAGCATCACGTCGAGGATCAACAGCGCCGGTTTTTCATCAAGAATGCGCTGTGCGGCGCGATCACCACGGTGCTCCACGGCAACGGTAAAACCTTCGGCGCGCAGGAACTCGGCCGTCAGCGCGGCCAATGGGCGGTCATCTTCGATCAGCAACAGGGAGTCGGACATGCAGGGCGCCGTCGCCGGGGGAGGGTGCAAGTGTTACGCCCTTGCCGTGGCTAGGCAAGGGCTCAGAGGAGCGGTCAGCGCTGGCTGATCGCGTGTTCCGTGTCTTTGGGCGCTTTCCAGCTCAGCAACTGCTGGGTGAACCCGTAACTGGCGGCCTGGTAGTAGGTGATTGCGCGTTGGATCAACGGATCATCACTGCCTACGCGTAACTCCTGGCTCTCGCCCAGGGCCTGATCGTGGCGACGCAGGCCCTGGCGTGGGCTTAGAATGGCCAGGTCTTTGCCGTCAAACAGCCCCAGATACTGGTAGTTGCCGACCACCACGCGCGGTGGCAACGGGTTGTCCTGCAACAGGTTGCGGCCGAAGAAGGTCGACTCGTAGCTCAGGTTGATCAGGCCCAGCAAGGTCGGCGCAATGTCGATCTGGCTGGCCAGTTGCGCGGTTTCCCGGGCGTCGATCAGCTTGGGGGCATAGATGAACAGCGGGATCTGGTAGTTGGTGATCGGCAGGTCTTCCTTGCCCGCGCTGCCGGCGGTGTGGTCGGCGACGAAGACGAAAATCGTGTTATCGAACCAGGGTTTCTGGCGTGCCGCTTCGAGGAACTCGCCGATAGCGTGGTCGGTGTATTTGACGGCGCCGTCACGGCCTTTACCGGACTTGATATCAATGCGCCCGTCCGGGTAGGTGTAGGGGCGGTGGTTGGACGTGGTCATCAGTTGCAGCAGGAACGGCTGCTGCTTGGCGTAGTCGGCGTCGGCGAGTTTCAGGGTTTGCCGGTAGAGGTCTTCATCAGCCATGCCCCAGGCGTTCTTAAAGGAAATCTCCGCTTCAGGCACACTGCTCTGGTCGACGACCCGATAACCGTTGCCGCTGAAAAATGCGTTCATATTGTCGAAGTAACCGCGCCCGCCATAGACGAACACGCTGTCGTAACCGACAGCACCGAGTTGTTGGCCAAGGCTTGCGAAACCGCTTTCACGGCCAATGCGCTTGACGATCGAGCGGCCGGGCGTGGGTGGAATCGCCAATGTGATCGCTTCCAGCCCACGGTCAGTGCGGGTGCCGGTGGCATAGAAGTTATTGAAGTACAGGCTTTGTTTACGCAGCGCATCGAGGTTGGGCGTCAAGTTGCTCTCATCGCCATTGCTGCCCATGTATTTGGCGCTGAAGCTTTCGATGGTCACCAGCACGATGTTGGGTTTACGCAATGTGCCTGGGTTGTCGATCGTGCGGCGGATATCCAGCGGGTCTGTGCCGATAAAGCGCGCATTGGGTTCGCTGAGTTCTGCGCGCAGTTGTTTGGCGACAACATCGGTTGGCAGGCTTTTGTAGAACTGCGTGTAGTCGAGTTCGTTATTGCGAAAGGCGGCAAAAAATTGGTAGGGGCCGTTGCTCGCCAATTCGTTCATATAGGCATTGCCACCTTGGGCACGCGGGCTGTTCTGGCTGATCAATTGCACACTGAGACCGACGGCTAGCAACAGGCACAGGGCATTCAGCAAGCGGCCGCGCATCGGCGGGAGCGGGGCGTGCATCGCCGCATTGAACGGCTTGCGCAGGGCCAGGCTCACGACTATCGCCAGCATCGCTAACAAGCTGAGCAGCTTGCCGATCGGGTAGGACTCCAGCAGGTTGTTCAACACTTCCTTGGAGTACACCAAGTAGTCGACGGCAATAAAGTTGAAGCGCACGCCGAATTCATCCCAGAACAACCATTCAGCGACCGCAGTGAACAGCATGGCGAAGACGCTGACGGTGAGCACCGCTTGCAGGAACCAGCGATGGCCGCGACGGCGCCACAGCGCGGGCGGGCACAGCAGCAGGTACAGGCCCAGCGGCAAGGCGGCGTACACCAGAAAGCTCAGGTCATAGAGCAAGCCCACGCCAAACACCGGCAGCAAGTTGCCACCGACTTCATCCAGATGGGTGATCAGCAGCACGCTGCGGGTCAGCAGGAAAATCACCAGCCATGTGGTAGTGACGAGCAGCAGAAAGCGCATCGGCGCTGTTTTGAGAAACCCCATGTCCATATTCCTTATATCAATGGGCGCGATGTTCGACCTGACACTGTAGTTAGTGTGTGAAGCTATAGTGAAAAACTTGTTGGAATATGTAATTGGTTGAAAACCTGTATCGACGTGGCCTCAAGGTCTATCCCTGAGCCACACTTGGCCTTAAGCTGCGCGGGCCACCAAGGCCGTTAGTGCGTTCGGAGACACTGCCCATGCGAATTCTATTGGTTGAAGACAACCGCGATATTCTGGCCAACCTGGCCGATTACCTGGGGCTAAAAGGCTACACCGTGGACTGCGCGCAGGACGGCTTGTCGGGCCTGCACCTGGCCGCCACCGAGCATTACGACCTGATCGTGCTCGACATCATGCTGCCTGGTATCGATGGCTACACGCTGTGCAAACGCCTGCGTGAAGACGCTCGCCGCGACACGCCGGTGATCATGCTCACCGCCCGCGACCAATTGGATGACCGGCTGCAGGGTTTCAAGTCCGGCGCCGATGACTACCTGCTCAAACCCTTTGCCTTGTCCGAGCTGGCCGCGCGCATCGAAGCCGTGTTGCGGCGTGCCCAGGGCGGCGGGCGTCGTGCCTTGCAAGTCGGTGATTTGAGCTACGACCTGGATACCCTGGAAGTGACCCGCGAAGGGCGCCTGCTCAAGCTCAACCCGGTGGGCTTGAAGTTGCTCGCGGTGCTGATGCAAAAAAGCCCGCACGTACTGCGCCGGGAAATCCTCGAAGAAGCCCTGTGGGGCGACGACTGCCCGGACAGCGACAGCCTGCGCAGCCACGTTCACCAATTGCGCCAGGTAATCGATAAACCCTTCGCCAAGCCGTTGCTGCAAACGGTGCACGGTGTGGGTTATCGCCTGGCCGAGGGCCGTGATGGAGTTTAAGCAAAGCCTTGCCCAGCGGATCATCATCGCCTTTGCGCTGATGAGTGCGTTGGTGGCGGGGGCCTTCGCCATGGGCATCGTTGCGACCGTGCACCTGGTGGAAGAAAAACTGATTTCGGCCGGCCTGGGTGGCGATCTGCAGCGCCTGTTGCTGATGGACAGCGTTGAGGACTGGAGCCACCGGCCCGAGCCCGACCAGCTGTTTTACTTCAGCGGCGGGCCTGGGGATTTCGAGCTGCCCAAAGACCTTCGGCACCTGGAGCCGGGCTTTCACGAAGTGTTCCGTGAAGCGCTGTCGTACCACGCCATGGTTGAAGTGGTGGATGGCCGGCGCTATGTGTTGCTGCAAGACCAAAGCGATTTCGAAGAACGCGAGCGCGTGCTGTTTGCCGTGGTGCTGGTGGGCTTTGTGCTCAGCCTGGCCCTGGCGGTGTTCCTCGGTTGGGTGCTGGCCCGCAAGGTGATGGCGCCAGTGGTGCGTCTGGCCCGCCAAGTGCGCCATCGTGACCAATTGCTGGGCTTGGCGCCGCCGCTGGCGCCGGACTACGCCGCCGATGAAGTCGGCGAGCTGGCCGTAGCCTTCGACGCCACCCTGGGCCGCCTGCGCGCGGCGTTGTCCCGTGAGCAATTGTTTACCAGCGACGTCAGCCACGAACTGCGCACGCCCTTGATGGTATTGGCCAGCTCCTGCGAACTGCTGCTGGAAAACCCGGCCATTGACCAGCGTGGTCGCAACCAGGTGCTGCGAATCGCCCGCGCGTGTGAAGAAATGCGCGAACTGGTGCAGACCTTCCTGATGCTGGCGCGTGCCCAACATGATGATTCCGGCATGTCTGCCCAGGTCAACCTGACCCAGGTGGCCGAAGATCTGCTCGGCATCTGGCGCGGGCCCATCGAGCAAAAGGGCCTGGAGTTGATCTACAGCCCAGGAAACCCGTTGGACACTCGCTACAACACCACCTTTTTGCATGCGGTGATGGGCAACTTGTTGCGCAATGCGCTGCACTACACCGAGCAGGGCTTTATCCGTCTCACGCTCGAACCCAGCGGCTTTATCGTCGAGGACACCGGGGTCGGCATTCCCGAGGACAAGCGTGAGGCGATGTTCGAGCCGTTTGTGCGCGGCAGCGAGAAGCGCGGAGAAGGCCTCGGCCTGGGCTTGTCACTGGTGCAACGCATCTGCGAGAGCCAGGGTTGGAGCGTGAGCCTGAGCACCATGGAGCCCAATGGCTGCCGGTTTCATGTCGAGTTGAGCCAGGTCAAACCCTGAGGGTAGACCTGGCCGTTATCCTGCCAGAGAACCCGCTAAATCGGCGAAGATGGCCCCATGCTATTGCTTGTATCTGTAAAGTCTTGAAATGTATGGGATTGGACAGGACAAGTTTTTCACAACGGGTTGACCTGTTGATCACAGTTTGCTGCTTAAGGTTGTAGGCATCAGCTACTGGAGATCCGTTGATGTCTACCCCGATCAAGCTTGATTTTTCCGAAAAGTACGACGATCAGCACGCGCAGAATTATTTGCTCAAGCATCAGGACAATCTGGCTCGCCGGCTGTCCCACAAACGCGACGAGCAATTGGCGCGCGGCGCGTTGGCCATGGCTGGCGAGCCGGGCCTGGTGCTGGACCTGCCTTGCGGTGCCGGGCGGTTCTGGCCATTGTTGGCGGAGAAGCCCAACCGTGTGATTATCGGGGCCGATAATTCGGCCTCTATGTTGAAGGTCGCCACCATCGCTCAACCGGCGGAGGTGGTGAAGCGGGTACGGGCTTTGCAGACATCTGCCTTTGATATCGATTTACCCGATAATTCGGTCGACAGTATTTTTTGCATGCGCTTGATGCACCACATTGGTGATCCGGCGCACAGGCTGGCAATACTGAAGGAGTTTCAGCGGGTTACCCGCGACAGCGTGATTATTTCGTTGTGGGTGGATGGCAATTTCAAGGCTTGGAAACGCAAGCGCGCCGAAGTCAAACGTCGTAAGAAAGGTGAGCAGGAAGGTTACCAAAACCGGTTTGTGTTACCGGCTGCTACTGTCGAGGCAGAATTTGAGCAAGCCGGTTTCCGAGTTCAGGAATCCCTGGATTTCATGCCGCTCTACGCCATGTGGCGAGTCTATGTATTGCGTAAGAGGTAACAGGATGGCAGTTGAGTGCGTATCAGGCAGTCACGTAGCTCCCGAAGAACGATTTGATTTTTTCTGGCGCCAGCAGGGCGAATGGGTCGAGGAACCCAACCGTCGACGCGGCGGTGAAAGCGGCGTACAGCGGGTGGTCAGCACCAATGGCCGCCTGCTCTACAGCAAGCGCCAGACCGGGCATATCTACCGCAGTTGGCTTCACCCGTTTGGACGCCCGACCGTGTTGCGCGAACGTGACGCCCTCAAAGGCCTGCGTTCGCTGGATGTACGCGTACCGGAACTGGTGTTCTGCGGCGCGCGCCGTGACCCCGAGCACCAGTGGAAAGCCCTGTTGGTGACGGCGTCCCTCGACGGTTTCGACGAGATTGAAAACTGGTACGCCGCCGGCGGTCGTGAGCAGTACGGCGAGTTGGTTCATGAGCGCATGCTCAAGGAATTGGCGGGCACCCTGGCGCGCATGCACAAGGGCCGCTGGCAACATGGTTGCCTGTACATCAAGCACATTTTTGTACGCGTGACCGGCGAAGGCGACTCGGCCAACGTGGAAGTGGCGCTGCTGGATTTCGAGAAGTGCCGTCAGCGCTTGACCGCTTATCGGGCCGCCTCCCATGACATGCTGCAACTGCGTCGCCATTCGTCGTGGAGCAGTGCCGATTGGGAAAAACTCAGCTACTTTTACGAGACGGCGTTTGGCAGCGCTATCAAGGGTTTAAGTAGATGAAGCTAGAAATAGCACGAGGTGTGTTCCTGGCCGGCGCGTTGGGCATTGCAGCCCTGGCGCTGGCTGCGTGGGAACAACCTCGCACACAAGTGCTCAGTGCGGTGCAGGGCAGCGGGCAATGCCTGCTGCCACGCGTTGCCAAGGCCAGTATGGCGGCCAAGCCGGATCATGAGTTGCTGTTGTTCATGTTCGGCATGTCCCAAGGGATGAGGCCGCAGAGTTGAAAAGATTCCAACCCCCGACAAAGGGCCTTGCGATGCGAGGCCCTTTTTTTATCTCAAATAATCAGGTGCAAGTGGTTGTCCCAAAGCCCCGAAGGGAGCTCCAGCGGCTTGGCGACCAGCTGCGGCTGGCGGCAATCGTAGAAGCGGCAACGGCCCTGGCCTGAGGTGACGACGAAGCCATCCGCCACCGCGCCTACACCGGCGCAGTCGGGCAACGGCCCGTCCAGGCGCAGTGCACCGCTGTCCATGTCCCAGATAAAAAACCGATTACCCCGAGGCGCCGTCAGTGCGACCAGACGCAGTTCGCTGTGCACGGCGACGCTGGCGGTGTAATGCCCCATGGCTTGCAGTTGCTCATCGGCCACTGGGAACGCCACGAACGGCTGCCCTGGGCGCTTGATCGCGAGCAACTCGGAGCGCTCCTGGGACGGCCCCATGAACTGCTGCCCGGTGAGGATGGTGCCATCGCTGGCGATCCCCATATGCCGCACGCTGTTCATCTGTTGGCCCAGGGTTTCCTTGCTGATCAGGCTGCCGTCGCGGTGCATCAGCACCAGGCTCGGTTCCATGGCGTTGAGGTTCATCTCCACACGGCTTTCGGCTTCGGTGCGAATGCCGCCGTTGGCCACCACCAGGGTTTCGCCGTCGGGCATCCACGACACCTGATGCGGGCCGATGCCGTGGGTGGAAATCTCGCCGCTGTGCACCAGCCGCTCACCCTCGAACTTGTACACACCGAGCAGGCCTCGGCCGGGGTCTGAGGTGTCGTTCTCGGTGGCGTACAGCCAGTCACCGCTTTTGTGGATGACCGCGTGGCCATAGAAGTGGCGATTGGCATTGGACGTGATGGTTTGCAGCAGCGTGCCATTACGCAGGTCGATCAGGTAACTCTCGGTGCCCGGGCGACGGGCGACGAACAGCGCAATCGGCAGTGTCGGGTGGTTGATGATGTCATGGCAGCGCTGGCCGACCTGGGTGGCAAACACTTGCGTGCCGTCCAGGCGAAAACCCACGGCATAGTGCTTGCCGTCTGCATCATCGCGGGCCGACAGCAGCAGCGGCCCCTGCTTTTTTTGCTTGAACAGCGTCCAGCCACCCAACGTGAGTGCACTGAGCAGCACACTGCCCACCGCCAAAGCCTGTCGCCTGAGCATCATCAGTCACCGTCGTTGGCGTTAAAGCCCAGTTGGATGCCCAGCGCCTTGGCCAAATCACCTTCGTGCAGGCGGTGGACGACGTTGAGGCTGTCGTAGATATCATTGAGTTGCTGGCGCCCGGCGTCGTCGGCCAACAGTTCGTTGAGCGTACGCTGGTTGCTGGCGAACAGCTTGAGCGAGGCGGCGTAAGCGGCGTCGATCTTGTCGGCCAATGGCTTCTGCTCGGACGGCAACAGGCCGCGCAGGCCTTTGTTGTCGACACCCACCCACACAGTCTGGGCCGCCACCAGGCTGGCTTGCAGGCTTTGCAGGGACGACTGGCTGCGCCAGGCATCGGCCTGGAACGGCTGCGCAATGCCCTTGGTCTGGCGGCCCATCGGCGTGCCGAGTTTTTTCTTCAAGGTATCCAGCGCGGTGACTTGCACGCGCAGCAGATCAGCGATGGCTTCGTGGGAATCGGCGTAGCGCTGGTTAGGGAACTTGGTCATCTGCGCGAGCATGCCGTCAGTGCTGTTCCAGCTTGCCAGGATCTCTTCGGCCAGGGTTTTCTGGCGCTCGCCAATGGCCACCAGCAGCGGGCAGTAACGGGCTTTCTGGGCTTCGTCGGCGACGTCGGGCTTGGCGTCGTAGAGGATGTATTCATAGGCCGACAGGCCTTGCACCACCACGCTGGACTTAGCCAGGGCGGCGCCGTCGATCTGCGGCTGGGCGCTGACCAGTTGTTCGACTTGGCGGCCCACCAGGTTTTTCTTGTCCGGCCAGAACTGCACTTGCCACGAACGGTTGCCTTCGGCCAGCGGGCCGATCAGCAGCGGTTGCAGCTCAGCCCAGGCTTTTTGCGCGTGCAGGAAGTCGGCGCGGGCCGTCTCCAGGCTTTCCTTGCCCTGGCAGTAGGCGAGGGCGCTGACGGCCAGTTGGCGGTCGGCTTCAACCCAGCGGCTGTAGGTGGGCAGGATCACTTGCTTGGCGATGGCCGCCGAGGTCACCGCTTGCGGGTCCTGGGGCGAGCAGGCGCCGAGGGCGAGTGCGGCAAGGCTGGTGAACAGCAACTTGGGACGGAACATGTCGAGCTCCCTTCTGTCAGTGTGGCAATGCTTATAAGGAATTCAGGAACGCCAGCAACGCAGCGCGCTGCTCGGCATTAAAGGACAGCACATGCTGCTGCGCCGCTTGTGCTTCACCGCCATGCCAGAGCACGGCTTCGAGCAGGTTGCGGGCGCGGCCGTCATGCAAAAACTGGGTATGACCACTTACCGCCTGCGTCAGGCCAATGCCCCACAACGGCGGCGTGCGCCAGTCGCGACCGCCGGCCTTGAACTCGCTGCGGTGGTCGGCCAGGCCTTCGCCCATGTCGTGCAACAACAGGTCGCTGTAAGGGCGAATAACCTGGTTGGCCAATTCGGGTTCGGCGGCTGCGGCGGCCGTGGTGAACGTCGGCTTATGGCAGCCCTGGCAGCCGGCCTGGTAGAACAGGTTTTTGCCGGCCAACACCTGCGGCGTGTTGACGCCACGGCGCACCGGCACAGCAAGGTTGCGGGTGTAGAACAGCACCAGGCGCAGGATGTTGTCGCTGACTTCCGGCTCGCCATCGGGGCCATTGCCATTGGGCGCCTGTTTGCAGGCGACTTGGGCGTCGGTGCAGTCATCAAAGGGTCTCAGGGATGTGGTGAGGCCCATATCACCAGAAAACGCGTGAACATTTTGTTGATTGAGGTTGGGTTGCCCGGCTTTCCAGCCAAAACGCCCGAGTACGGTTTGGTTCTGCGCGTCATCCCAGACCCAATTGGCACGCCCGACGAGGGCTTCTTTGTCGGCGGTTTTCGCGTCGGTGTTGCGCAGAATGTCAGCGTCGCTGATGGCTTCGAGCAGGCCCAGGCCGATCATCGGTGGTGCAATCCGCGCCGAGAAAAGTGTTTTGGGATGCATCGGGCCGTAGCCCAACTGGGTGATTTGCAGGTTTGGCTTGCGCAACTCGACCACGCTGCCGTCCTTGAAGGTCACGTTGACGGGCGTGTAGTCGACCCGCACTTTGCCTTCGGGCGCCACGCCCGGCACGGCCATGTCCTGCAGTTGCCCACCGTAGACGGGCTCGGGCACCACGCCGACCTGCTCGATGAGCCTGGCATCGACAGGCGCAGGCGGGATCGACAGGCGCACCAGCATCGACACCGCATTCGGTGCGTCGGGCAGCGGCGGATGGCCACGGCCGTCCTTGATATGGCAGTTCTGGCAAGCATTGGTGTTGAACAGCGGGCCCAGGCCATCACGCGCGGTGGTGGTGGATGGCGCAATCACCCAGGGGCTGCGAAAAAAACTGTTGCCGACGCTGAAATCCAGGCGGCGGGTGGGCGCCAGGTTGGCCGAGGGCAGGGAAAACGCGTTCTGGTCGCGCTTGTTCACCGTCGTCGCGCCGCCCGCCCGTGATTCACCCGGCTCGGCCTTGGTAAACCTGGGGGCGTCATCGCAGGCAGCCAGGCTCAAGGCCATCAATGCTGCGCACAGACGAAGAGGCGAACGGAACATCGAGTTTCCTGCGGCTAAGGCGAAAAATAGGGTCGCAAAGTCTAACAGGGCAGGGCGGATTGAATAAGAGCAATTATCGTTTGGTGGTATATGATTAATACCCGCTAGAATGTCCGCACATTTTTCTGGAGGTGGCCAATGCAGGCTCTCGACGCTTTGCTCAACCGTGTTTCCGTGCCTCGTCTGCTGGAACCGGCGCCGACCCAGGAGCAGCGCGAAGTGCTGTTCGCCGCCGCCATGCGCGCGCCGGACCACGGCCAACTGCGCCCATGGCGGTTCCTCACCGTAGAAGGCGCCGCTCTTGAGCAGATGGGTAAGCTACTGGCCGAAGCTGCACGCCTGCAGGACGCCGATGCGCCGCAAGCCGCTATCGACAAGGCTCAAAATGGGCCGTTGCGTGCGCCGTTGGTGGTGGTGGTGATTGCCCGTCTGCAAGAACACTTTAAAGTGCCTAAATCCGAGCAGTTGCTGGCGGCTGCATGTGCGGCCCACGGTATTTTGCTGGCGGCTTATGCGCAGGGGATTGGGGCGGTGTGGCGCACGGGTGAGTTGTCGTACTCTGCCCATGTGGCTAAAGGCTTGGGGCTGACGGCGGATGAGGAGGTGATAGGTTTTCTCTACCTGGGCACGCCGCAGAACCCGCCGCGTACAGCGGCTAAAGAAGATCTGGCGGCGTTTGTTCAGGCCTGGACTGGCCTCTGAGTTGGCGTGGGTGTGCTCTTTATGGTTTGCCTTGCTGTTTGTCGGTGTACATATCCGTTGCTGCGGTAACAGCGGCTTTGGGTTCCGCCCTGACGGCGGGTCACTTTTTGAAGGACCAAAAAGGTAACCAAAAAGTCCTCGCCCCACCACT
>NZ_JAAAFV010000031.1:0-87745 GCF_019352915.1 Pseudomonas sp. Xaverov 259
TCGACCCTGCCAGTTAAAAACTGTTACCTATGTGCGTGAACTGATTTGTAACCCATGTGGGTGAGTCATACCCGTGAGACTTTTTGGTTACTTTTGTGTCTTTACAAAAGTGACCCGCTGTAAGAGCGGAACCCTACTCAGCCATCACCCAAATAACGGATATACACCCCGACAAACCGCCATCGCAAACAAGCCAGCTGCAACAGGTGACCAAGTGCAATCAGGTCACCAGCTGGTTGATCTCTATGATCGGCAACAACACCGCCATCACAATCACCAGCACCACCGCCCCCATCACCACGATCATCAGCGGCTCCAGCAACGCCGTCATGCCCATCGCCCGGCGTTCGATATCGCGGGACAAAGTTTGCGCCGCACGCTCAAGCATCGGCGGCAGCGAGCCGGTTTTTTCGCCGCTGGCAATCAGGTGAATCAGCACCGGCGGGAAGACCTTTTCCACCGCCAGAGCAGGCGCCAGGTTAACGCCCTCGCGAACCTTGGCCGTGGCATCGTTGACACACTGGCTGAGGCGGTCATTGGACAAGGTCTGGCGCGCCGCCTCCAATGCCCGCAGCAACGGCACGCCAGCGCCACCGAGAATCGCCAGGGTCGAGGCAAACCGCGCAGTATTGAGCCCCAACACAAAGCGCCCGATCAGCGGCAAGCGCAGCACCCGGCTATGCCAGTTCAAGCGTGCCAGCGGGTTGCGCAGGTACAGGCGCCAGCCCCAAAACCCACCGACAATCGCAGCAAAACACAACCAGCCCCAGGCGCGGATAAAGTCACTGGCATTGAGCATCGCCAGGGTCAGCCCCGGCAGGTCCTGGCGCGCCTGGGAAAACGCGCTGACCACCTGCGGCACCACATAGCTCAAGAGGAAAATCACAATGCCGATGGACACCAACCCGACCACGCCGGGGTAGATGAACGCCGTCATGATCTTGCCGCGCAGGTTGTTACGCTCCTCGATGTAATCGGCCAGGCGTTCCATCACCTGGGCCAGGTCGCCGGACTCCTCCCCCGCCGCAATCAAGGCACGGTAGATCGACGGAAAATCCCGTGGCCGCGCCGCCAGGGCATCGGCCAGACGCATGCCGCCACGCACATCGCCACGCACGGCCGCGAGGGTCTGGGCGATGTGTTTTTTCTCGGCTTGCTCCACCGTGGCACTCAGCGCCGCCTCCAACGGCAGGCTGGCGCCCAGCAAGCTCGCCAGTTGCCGCGTGGCCCAGGCCAGGTCGTTATCCGAGAGTTTGGGCGTGAAGATACTGGCGCCGCCGGCCACCGCTTGATTGCCCTCAATCTGCACCAATAACGCGGTCAAGCCACGGCTGCGCAAGTTGGCAAACGCCGCGCTCTGGCTGTCGGCTTCCACATGCCCGGCTTCGATTTTGCCGCTGGCGTCGGCGGCCTCATAGCGATAACGATTCATCAGGCGTCCCGTGTCACGCGCAGGATTTCTTCGGGTGCGGTGGCGCCGCTGCGTACCCAGCGCTCGCCATCCTCGCGCATGCTGAACATGCCGGCGCGACGTGCAGCCAGGCGCAAATCCTGCTCGCCCGCGCCTTGGTGGATCAGGCCGCGCACAGCGTCATCGACGCAGAACAATTCATGGATACCGGTACGCCCGCTGTAACCGATCTGGTTGCACTGCGCACATCCCACCGGCCGCCAGGTGCCGGGCGCCGCCGGGTCTTGCTGCTTGCAGTGCGGGCACAGGCGTCGCACCAGGCGCTGGGCCAATACGCCCAAGAGTGACGAGGCCAGCAGGAACGGTTCGACGCCCATGTCGATCAAGCGGTTGACCGCCGACACCGCGTCGTTGGTGTGCAAGGTGGCCAGCACCAAGTGCCCGGTCAACGAAGCTTGCACAGCGATTTGCGCGGTCTCCAGGTCGCGGATTTCACCGATCATGATGATGTCCGGGTCCTGGCGCAGAATCGCCCGCAGTGCCAGGCCGAAGGTCATGTCGATCTTGGCGTTGACCTGGATCTGGCTGATGCCGGGCAAGTCGTATTCCACCGGGTCTTCCACCGTCAGGATATTGCTGGTGCTCGCATCCAGCCGCGCCAGGGCGGCGTAGAGACTGGTGGTCTTGCCGCTGCCGGTGGGCCCGGTGACCAGCACGATGCCGTGGGGTTGGCGGATCAAGGTATCCAGGCGCGCCAGCAGCTGCGGCTCCATGCCCAGGGTTTCCAGTTGCAAGCGCCCGGCCTGTTTGTCCAGCAGGCGCATCACCACCCTTTCGCCATGCCCGGTCGGCACGGTGGACACACGAATATCAATCGGCCGACCCGCCACGCGCAGGGCAATACGACCGTCCTGGGGCAAGCGTTTTTCGGCGATGTCGAGTTGGGCCATGATCTTGATCCGCGACACCAGCGCGCCATGCAGCGCTTTGCGCGGCGACACTACATCACGCAAGGTGCCATCGACGCGATAACGCACCACGGAGTGGGTTTCGTAGGGTTCGATGTGAATGTCGCTGGCTTCATCGCGCGCAGCCTGGGTGAGCAAGGCATTGATCATGCGGATCACCGGCGCGCCGTCCTGGGTGTCGAGCAGGTCGGTGATTTCGGGCATGTCCTGCATCAGGCGGTCGAGGTCTACTTCGTTTTCAGCCGCGCCGACCACCGCCGCCGCACTGCCGGTGTCGGCATAGGCACTGGTGAGCAGGCCGTCGAGTTCGTCGTCGCGTACGTGCTCCAGGCGTGATTGGCCAAACTGGCGCTGAACTTCGCTGATCGACCAGCCGGGGGTTGAGGGGCAGACCGTCAGCAACATGCCCGTATCGCTTGGGCGCAGGAGGATGCGCTGGGATTTGGCCCAGACGTAGGGGAGCAAACTCATACACCACCGTACATGTGGGAGCTGGCTTGCCTGCGATAGCGGACTTTCAGCTGAAAAATGTTCAACAGACCCACCGCTATCGCAGGCAAGCCAGCTCCCACAGTTTGATCCTCATACTTCAGGTAGATCACGGCCGCACCTGCGAAACCGGCACCGCCCGAATCACCGCCCGTGGCCCCTGCTGTTGCGCCCCGGGAATGGCCTTCTCCACCGAAGGCAACTGCGGCGCCTGTACGTCCGGCAGCGCCCAACTGTGCTCCGGCTGCAACCCGCCCTGGGCACGGCGCATGAATTCATAGCGGTTCAAAGTGATACTGCGCCCCGCGCCACTGTCGCGAATAATGTAGGGCCGTAAAAACACCATCAGGTTGGTCTTGGTGACGCTGCGCTTTTCATTGCGAAACAGCGCCCCCAACCCGGGGATATCCGCCAGCCACGGCACCGCGTCATTGCTTTGGCTGTAGCCATCTTGCAGCAACCCACCGAGCACCATGATCTGCCCGTCATCCAGCAGAATACTGGTATCAATCGCGCGCTTCTGGGTCACCGTACCCGCGCTCACCGAGGCGCGCGTATCGAGGCTGCTGACCTCCTGGTAAATATCCAGCTTCACCGTGCCGCCCTCGGAAATCTGCGGCCGCACGTTCAACTTGAGCCCCACCTCTTCACGCTGCACGGTCTGGAACGGATTGTTGCTGGTGCCGCCGCCACCGGTGACATAACTGCCGGTGACAAACGGAATGGTCTGCCCGACAAAAATGCTCGCCGCTTCGTTGTCCAGGGTCAGCAGGTTCGGCGTGGACAGCACATTGGTGCCACCCTTGCTCTTGAGGGCGCGGGCCAGCACCTTGAGGTCGAGTACCTTGCCGATGCCCGGAATATCCACACTGCCGTTGACCAAGCCGATATTCAGGCCCTTGGGCAACACATCAATGCTGGTCTTGCCGGTCGTCACCAATCCACTGCCGCCCAGGTTGACGCCGCCAAAACCGCCCTTGCCACCGAGGTTGCCGGCCTGCCATTGCACGCCGAACTCACTGGCATCGTCTTCGCTGACTTCAACGATCAGGCTTTCGATCACCACCTGGGCGCGGCGCTGGTCGAGCATGTCGATGACTTCGCGCAGGTTGCGGTACAGCGGGTCGGGCGCAGAGATCAACAGGGTGTTGGTGGTAGCGTCCGCCTGGATCGTCACACCGCCGGCGCTGAATGCGGTGTTCTGATCGCTCGGCGTGCTGCTGTTGGCGCCGCTGCCCGAATTGTTCGACGGGCCGTAGCCGGACGGTTGCACACCACTGCCAGTGGGCGCGCCGCTGCTGTTCTGAGAATTGCTGCCCTGGCTGTTCTGGGAGCCGCCGCCCATGGAGCTGAGCTTGCCACGCGCCTCATCGCTGACCCCGGACTCGCTCTCGCCGGTCAACAGCCCGCGCAGCGACTGCGCCAGCTTGCCCGCCTGGGCGTTGCGCAGGTACACCACGTGCATATTGCTCGGGTTGCTCTGGGCGTTGTCGAGTTTGTAGATCAGATTGCGCGCCAGCTCCGTGCGCTCGGGGCTGCCGGAACGAATGATGATCGAGTTGGAACGCGGGTCGCCCACCACATTGATCTTTTGCGTCTGGTCGGCACCCTGGGTGTCCAGCAATTCAGCGACCATGGCCGCGATGTCGACGGCAATGCCGTTCTGGATCTTCACCACATCGGTGTCGATGGCGCTGGGCGTGTCGATGCCGTCGATAATCTGCGCCACCCGCGCCAGGTTTTCGGCATAGTCAGTGATGACGATGCTGTTGTTGCCGGGGTAGGCGTTGATCGGGTTGTTCGGCGACACAATCGGACGCAGCACCGGGATCAGGTTGACCGCATTTTCATATTGCAGCCGAAAGGTCCGCGTCTGCATGCCGCTGCTGCCGGCGCTGTAGATCGGCCCGCCGAGCAGCTTGGCATCGGCCTCCGGCACTACCTGGGCGACGCCGCCCACATCCACCACGCTGAAACCCTGCATGCGCAGCGCCGCCAGCAGCATCTCGTAGGCCTGATGCGCCGGCACCTGGCCTTCGCTGACCAAGGTGAGGTTGCCTTTTACACGCGGGTCCACCAGAAATTGCTGGCCGGTGGCGCGGGACAAGGCACGCACCACCGCCTGGATATCGGCATCCACAAAGTTCAGCTGTACCGGCTGGTCGCCCAGCGGGTTGCGCGCCTTGAGCACCGCCGGGGCATGGCCACGGGCGCTGTTGGTCAGCGGGTGCTGCACGCGCGGGGCCGGCGCGGGTTCGCGCTGGCGGTCCAACACGGTTTCGCCGCTGCGCCGCGTGTCGGCCAATGGCTGGCCCAGCTCACTGTCCACCAGCAAAGGCTTGGGTGACTGCGGGTTACTGCACGCGCTCAGGGCCAGCAATAGCAGCGGCGCGACCTTGCGAAAAGGCGCGGAGTTGGGGACTGACCACTTCATGAAGCTTCCTTAGCGCCAAGCGCCTGATCCATGCGAACGGTCCCGGACACAGTGCCGGCCGAGTTGTCGACAGCGTCCTGGGCGCGTTGCAAGCGCGCCTCGGACACTTCCAAAGAAAACGAACGGGGGTTGCCCAGCAGCCAGTCCACCACACGGTCAGCCGGGGCATTCTCCAAGGTCAGCTGCCAGCCGCCGGGGGCCAGCGCCTGCAATTGGTAATGGCCTTGCAGGCCGGCGCCATCGAGGGCTTGGCGCAGCGCACTGTCATCCGCCTGACGCGGCGCCGCGACGCCCTGCAACAGCACCTGCAAGGCTTCGGCCTGTGAGCGCAACTTCGGGGTTTCCGCCTGCCAATAGTCGATTTTTTTAAGCGCCGGCTGAACCAGCACCAGCCAGGTCAACAGGCTCGCCAGCACCAGCCCGGCACCGGCCAACATGCGTTTTTCACGCACCGCCAGGCCAGCCCAGAACCCATGGAATTGGCTGCGCACCTGCTGCCACTTATTCATCGTCGTCCTCCTCCGGGGTAGCGGTGTTGTCTGCCGGCCCCAAGGTCCAACCTTGCTCATCACGGGTCGCGGCAAAACCGGCTTCGGCCAGTGCCGCCTGCCAGTCGCCTTGCGCCGTCGGGCTATGGCTGTCCGCCAACAGGCCCAGGTGCAAACGACCCTGCTCAAAGCTCAGGCTGTCGACACTGCCGACCATAAACGGCAAGTGGCTGCCCGCCAGTTGCAGCAGGCTGGTAAAGCGTTGGCCCGGATCCGTCACCGCGCCGCTCTGCCGCGCTGCCAACTGTTGGCGCACCTGCTGCAGAGGGTTGAGGATCACCGGCAGTTCGGGAAAGGCCTGGCGCACCTGTTGGCTCATCCGTGCCTTCAGCCGCTGGCCTTCTTCAGCCTGGCGGGCGGCGTACAGGTTCAGGCCGACGGTCCAGATGAAGACGGCCAGCGCCGTACAGGCCAGCGCCCTGCCCCAGCCGCCGGACGCGCGCTGATTGAGGTGCCCCTGCAAGCCCCAGGCGGGTACTGCGCCGCTCCAGCGGTGGGCGGTCTCGACCAACCGCACATCAAGGTTTTGATCCAGAGCGTGCTGCCCCAGCGGATGCACGTTGCCCTGGTGGAGGCTATCGCGCGTGAGCAAGTACCCGTCGTCCAGCGCCGCCGTGGCTACCGGCAAGGCATACGGCGCCGGGTACAGGCCGCGCAGCTTGAGCGGCAGCTGCGCCAATACCTGGCCCAGTTGTGCCAGCCCGGCCTTGGGCACCCAGGCCACCTGCACAAGGCCGTCGCTGTCACGCGGGCCGTGGGCTACTTGCATCTGATCGATTGGCCCAAGGATCAGCGCCTGCGCCGCACAGGCCACGGCCGCCGCGGTTTTTGCCGCCGGCAGTGGCGGCAACTCCAGGCTGGTCAGCAGGCTGTCACGCGGGTGCAGGAAGCAATCCACTGCCTGGCGGTGTTGGCCCAACTGCTTCAGGCTGTCGCGGCCTTCGGCGATGACCAGGCCACGGTCCAGCCAGGCAAAGTTCACGGGGCTGTCGAGCGTCAATTGATCGAGTGGCGGCAAGCCGATACGCAAACGTTTCATACGCCCACCCGTGACCAGATCACCTGCGGCTGGCGGTCTTCGGGGCGGTGCAACAACGCCTCGATCGTCACCCGGCGTTGCTCGTGACGGGCCTGGCCCTGCAAGCGGAACCATTCACTGGTGATGCCCACCTGCACCGAATCCATCGCCACTTGGGGCATGCGCAGGCGGTTGACAAAGTCGCCACGGTTGATAAACCAGCGCCCGCTGTCGCGCTCGACCACCAGCGCCTGGGCCTGGGACAGGCTGAGCAGCGGCACCACCGCGCTAAGCACTTCGGCGCTGGCGGTATTGCCGTTGACCCAGGTATTGCCGGGCAGCACGCTGACAAACGCGTGCAGGCGCCGCAGCATTTTCGGGTCGACGCCATCAATAGCGCTGAGGTCATCGAGGCTGCGTAACATCGGGTATTTGGCCGGCAGTCGCTCATCCGGCGCGCCTTTGTGCACAACGCGCTGGTCATAGGAGGCGATCACCCGCTGGCTGATGCGACGGCTCACGGCCGGGTCGACACCGATCAACTGGCATAAGCGCTCGAAGTGCTGCAATTGTTCGTCATCGGGTTGCTGGCGATTGACCAGGTTGCGCAAGTTGAACTTGCCCTGTTCATCCTCCAACCGCCCTTCGAACACACCGCCCTGGGCGCGTGCCCATGGCTGATCGAGGCGGGTCAGCACGTCCTTTTTACGCGCGTCCCACAGCAACAGGCGGCTGTGTTCCAGCGCGCCCAGCAACAGCCATTGGCCCTGCACGCGCTGCTGCTCGGCCTCAAGGCTACGGGTGAAGACGGTCTGGCGCGTGAGCATGGCGCCGGCAATCACCGCCACCACCGCCGCGATCAGCAGGGCGCTGATAATCGCCATGCCGCGCTGCTTCGCCACTGCGGGCGAATGCCTGTTCATGGTGGGCCTTACAACTGCCAGGAGCCGATATCGGCATTCACGCCGTCGCCATCCGGTTTGCCGTCGGCGCCCAGGGAGAACACATCGACCTCACCATTGGCGCCTGGGTTGAGGTAGTGATAAGGGTTGCCCCACGGGTCGTTGGGCAGGCGCTCCAGGTAGGCGCGCCAGTTGCTGTTCTTGGCGTCGGCCGGGCGTTCTACCAGCACTTTCAAACCCTGGTTCATGCTCGGGTAGCTGCCGTGGTCGAGGCGATAGAGTTTCAACGCCTGCATCAGCCCGCCGATATCCTGCTTGGCCGCCGTGGCCCGTGCCTGGTCCGGGCGATCGAGCACTTTGGGCACCACCATCGCCGCCAGAATCCCGAGGATGACCACCACCACCATGATCTCGATCAAGGTGAAGCCACGTTGGCCGCGCGGGCCTGGCAATGGGGACGTTAGGGGCGCGATTTCCATCTCGACATTCCTTGGCTTGGGTGCATTTCGTGGCGCAGTGTTGCAAGAACACATGTCAGTCGTATTGAAAATCCTCGGGAGGTTTGGTCGCTAATCGGTCAACTGCCGGCGCTAGTCTGCGGGCCTGTTTCCCGGCTTTGAGAGCGCCATGTACAGCCGCCGCAAGGAGCAAGGCTTTACCCTGATTGAAGTGCTGGTGGCGCTGGCGATCATTGCTGTGGCCATGGCGGCGGCTGTGCGCGTGGCCGGGTTGATGACCCAGAGCAACGGCCTGCTGCGTGACAAATCCATCGCGTTGCTGGCCGGGCAAAGCCGGTTGGCGGAGCTGCGGTTGGGCGGGCCGCTACGCAGCGGCAAAAAGACCTTCGACTGCGACCAGGGTCGACTCAAACTACGCTGTGAGCAGACCATCAACGCCGAGGGCCGCCTGTTTCAGGTCAGCCTGCTGGTGCTCGATGCCAGCCGCGAAGCGCCGCCGTTGGCGCGCCTGGCGACCCAGGTCATGGCCGAGTGAGTGACGGCAACGCAGGCGCGTCCGGCAACTTGTCGAGGTTGACGCGTAGCTTCTCGCCGCCGCGCTCGATCTCCACACCATCGCCTTCTATCGCGGTCAGCCGCACACCGGGGCTCAAACGCTCGCCAAGCAGGAAGCTGCGCGGCGGCCCATCGTTAAGGCTGAGGATCGCCACCGCGCCACGGGCGCCGGCGAGCACGCCGGAAACCTTGACCTGCAACGCCGAGGGCGCAGTGGCAAACCACTGCAACGCCGGGTTGTCACTGCGCGCCGCCAGCGTCTGGGGCGCAGCCTGGGGCGTGTGGGACTCGGCGGACGTCAGCAGCAACGGCGTCCACACCGCCACCCCGGCCAAAGCCGCCAACAAGGCCAGCGCCTGCACACCGTGGGCGGGCGAAACACGAAGAGCGAATGCCATGAGCGGGACCTCCTGTCTGTGCGTGCCTTTAGCCTACAGGCAAATTCGCACGTTTTTATTTCACAAGCTCACCAGTTGTTCAGGAGTCGGGCGATGAAACAGCAAGGCTTTACCCTGATCGAGTTGATGGTGGTGCTGGTGATCATCGGCATTGCCAGTGCCGCCATCAGCCTGACCATCAAGCCCGACCCGCTGCACCTGCTGCGCAAGGACGCCGAACGCCTCAGCCAACTGCTGCAAGTGGCCCAGGCCGAAGCCCGCGCGGACGGCCGCCCCATCACCTGGCGCGCAGACGCCAAGGGCTTTGGTTTCAACCGCCGCAGTGAGGACGGTTCAGGTATCGAGACCTTCAAGGGAGACAGCCAACTGCGCCCGCGCCCTTGGGAAAACACGCCGATGCAGGTTTCGATCGAACCCGGGCGAGTGCTGGTACTCGACGCCGAATGGATCAGCCCACCCGTGCGCGTGGTGCTGTCCGACGGCCAACACCGCCTCAGCCTGCAACGCGATGCGGCCGGGCTGATGCGCGTGGTGGCGCAGCCATGAAGCAATCCCAGCAAGGCTTCACCCTGATCGAAGTGATGGTGGCGATCATGCTGATGGCGGTGGTCAGCCTGATCGCCTGGCGCGGGCTCGACAGCGTGACCCGCGCCGACCAGCACCTGCAGGCCAGTACCGAACAGACTGAAGCGCTGTTACGCGCGCTGAACCAGCTGCAACGCGATGTCAGCCTGCGCGCCAGCGTGGAACTGAGTGCGCCCGGCCCCACCGAGGACGACACCGCCAAACCTGCCGGGTTAGCCGCCGTGACGGTGCGCAGCTCCGACAGCAAGGGTTTTACACTGGAGGTGATTCGCAGTGCACCGGTGGCCGGCGATGGGCTGCAACGCGTGCGTTGGTGGCTCAAGGGCGACAGCCTGTACCGTGCTGCAGCGCCTGCGCGGGATCGCTTTCCACTGCCGGCGGCCAAAGGCGGGGTGGTGGTGTTGAGTGGGATCAGTGATGTGCAGGTGCGGGTGTGGGAGGCGGACAAAGGCTGGCGGCAGTTGAGTGGCAATCGGCGGGAGGATCCTTTGGGCATGGAGATCAGCCTGGTCAGGCAGACGCCGCAGGGGGTGGAGCGGTATCGGCAGGTGTTGGGGCCGTTGCGCTAGCTTTACTGGTGGGCGGTGTACATGTCCGTTGCTGCGGTAACGGCTGAGTAGGGTTCCGCCCTGACGGCGGCTCACTTTTTGAGGGACCGGAATGCCGACCCAGCAAAAAGTAAGCAAAAAGTCCTCGCCCCAACACTCGGTCAAAGGTGGGAGCGGGCTTGCTCGCGAATGCGGTGGGTCAGTCAATTCAACTGTCACTGACCCACCGCATTCGCGAGCAAGCCCGCTCCCACATTCAGACCGCGTTGCATCAGGTAGATAGGCTGTTGCTTTGCACTTGACCTGGCTCTTGATTCAATCACTCAGGTCGGCTTTCAGGCCGGAGTGCGGGCATGCCGAGCCTAGGCGGCCATGACAAAGCAAATGGATATGCCCCCTCCAGCCCAACCTACGGCTCCCCTTCCCCCGTCTCAAGCCACGCCTTGCTCAAACTTAACAGCCGCGCCAATTCCTCCACATGCACATCCGGCAAACCCCGCAAAAACCAATTGTTCAAACGTTGCGGACTGATGCGCAACCACTCGGCAAACGCCGTCGGAGGAATTTCGCAGGCTTTGAGCGCCACCCGCAGGCGGTGCCCCGAATGTGAAAGACAAGCTGGCTGTACTGCCTGCCCCTGAAGATGCTTTTTGCGGATATTCATGAATGATCGGCTCCCTGCCGTGTTTTTTCCCAGCAGTGACTATAAACACCGCCCGTGTGATTGGGCAGATGTTCAAAGAGGCCGAAAAAACACAACGAGAAGACACCTACAGGCATCGAGGAAAAAATCCTACACAGAGCGCGGGAACGATCTCAGCTGAGCAACACCACCCCACCCGGCAACTCCGTACACTTGGCCCCATACGCATCACGAATCAACAGCGCCACGCCCGCCAGTTGCTGCAAACTGAACCGCGCCTGCACCCGCCGCTGCCCCAGTTCTTTATTAAGCAACACCAACATTCCCGGCCGATAACGATTGATCTCATCCACCACCGTCGCCAACGTCGCGTTATTGAACACCAGCACCTGCTCACGCCAAGCGACTACCGCCTGCGCATCCACCCCAACCGGCTCGCCCACACCGCCCGCGCCATACGTCAGTTGCCGGCCACTTTCCAAGCGCACACTGCGTCCGGAAACCTCCACCGTCAGCGAACCCTCGATACAGGTCACGCACACATTGCGGTCGGTGTTACGCACATTGAACCGCGCCTGCGCCGCACTCACCCATCCTTTGCCGGCCTGCACCTTCAGCGGTTGCGCCAATTGGGCGAGCACTTCGACTTCGCCTTCAAGCAACTCAAGCCCCTGCCCGACCCGGCTGATGCGCGTCTGTGTGTTGAGTTCCAAGCTGACGCCTTCGCTGAACACCACCTGGCGCTGCTCACCCACCTCGGTGCGATAGTCGGCCGTTAACCCGGCAAACCCGCCCGGCACGCCAACACGCACCATCACCACCGCTGCCGTGGCCGCAATGGCCCCGCCAAGGAATGCACGACGCCCAAACTGACGGGACGGTGCCGACTGTTCAGTGGCCGCGCCCAATTGCCGCCACAACAGCTTGGCCTGCTCGAACGCCTGGGCATGCGCCGGGCTTTGCGCGATCCAGGCCTGCAACGCTTTGGCATCGGCCACGGTGGCTCGGCCCGAGGTCAGCAACAGCAACCAATCACGGGCTTGATCATGCACAGGGTCAGCGGGCGATTGCCGAGTGGAGGGGAAGCTGAAAATGTTCAAGCGCGCACATACTCACGGTTTTATCAGGGACTCGACACTAAGACGGTTTTCCGGCCCCGGGACCGAACCGCTGAATCACTTTTCTTTCCAGACGCTTGGCACAGTGGCCCAAGGCTGCCTTGATTTCCTTCTCGACCATGCGCGTGGAGATGCCAAAACGCTGGGAGATTTCCAGGTGCGGCGCTTCTTCCAGACGTGCAGCGATCAGGATCTTGCGTCGGCGCGCCGGCAGTTCATACAGGGCCTTGACCAGGGACTGGATCTCCTTCTGGCCACCCACGACTCGCGAAGGGTCCTGGGCCTCATCGGCGCTTTGCAGCAACTCCTCGACCTCACTGCCGGTGAGCAAGCGTGCATCGGCCTGGCGGCGGTCGGCGGCGATGTTCAGGGCCATGCGGTACAGGTAGGCGTTGGGTTGTTGCAGGTTTGGCGGCACGTCCATGCGGTCGACCCGCAGGTAGGTTTCGTGCAGCACATCATTGGCCAGGTCCTCGGAACCCAGGCGTTTGCGCAGGCGCACCTTGAAGTCTTCATAGGAGGCCAGAAACAAACTGACCATCGCACTGTGCCCGGTGTTTTTCATCCGCCCGTGGCTCCCGTCCCTGCTGTGCATTCCATGCGTATTCCTGTTGTGTCGGGCATCAAAAGTAAAGTCACCGGCTGGCGCAGCGAGCTGGGTGCCGGGCGTTCGACCTGGGTTGCCCCAAGGCCGCGCACCAGTGCTTCATCGCGTTGTTCATCGCCGGTGGAGTTGACCAGCCGGCTGTGTTCAATCATTCCCTGGGCATTGACCCATACCTGCACCAACGCCCGAAAACTGCCGGGCCGGGTCAGTGGCGAACGGCACAGGCTGGCTTCGATCGCCTGTTGCAGCGCGGCGGCGTAACTGTTGTTGATGTGCGCGGTGTTGCGCGCTGACGCTCCCCACAGCGAAGGCGCCGGGGTCGGCGGGACTTGCAGGGTAACCGCATCATCGCGGGCATAACGCGCCATCAGGCCACTCCCGGTCAGCAACAGCGCCAGCGCCTCCTGCGCAGTGAACCGCCCGCGTACAGCGATGGAGCGCCGGCCCCGCGTCAACTCACGGTCGACCAGCACCGCCATCCCGGTGGCGCGGCTGTAGGCATGCAGTGCGTGTTCCAAATCCTGCGCCGGCAGGTCCAGCGTCAGCAGCGGTGGCGCGGCAGTTGCGGGCGTTACGCCAACCAACAGCAACAGCAAGACCAGGGCACCCATGGCGCGCTTCCAGCCTCCCTGTTCACCCTCCACGCGGCATCGCTGCACGGCTGACGTGTCCTTGAAAACCGTCATCCTGAGGCCAGTTTATGAACCTGATGTTACGGTGATAGCAAAAAAAACATCACGGTGACGGCAAGCCCGCTGCACTACACTTTGCAGCACTAATGGCCCCTCCCTGCGGGCCTGCCAGGAGGCTCTGATGAAGCGCTTTTGCACCCTCGCCAGCCTGTTGCTGTGCGCCGCCTTGCCACTGCTCGCCCACGCCGAATCCGCTGCCCAAGGCTGCACGGAAGTGACGGTGGATGGCTACAAGGCGCCCGACTATGGCTGCCTGAGCCAGCAGATGGGCAATGACCCGGACGCGACCAAGGCCGCGCAAAAGAACCGCGAGGCGCAGAACCTCCCGGTACACAAACGGCCGCCAAACCAGGTGGGGTTAGCCACACCGGCGGCGACCAGTAACCGCATGGGCAATACGTTCGGGACGTCGGTCAAACCCCAACGCCCCTGAGCAATCAGGCCAGCGCTGCCGCTGCAGGCGCCACAACCACCGGGCTAGCGCTGGCAACAAAGTCCTCTTTGCGCAACACCACCAGGGCAATCAGCGATACCACACCGGTGGCCACGTAGAAGTACCAGGGCGAGGTGATGTCGCCCGTGACCTTGATCAGCCAAGTGGAGATCAGCGGCGCGCTGCCACCAAACACCGCGACCGGTACGTTATAGGCCACGGCAATCCCGGTGGAACGGATGCGCGTGGGCAGCAACTCACTCATCAGCGCGTAGGTGGATGAGGCGTACAACCCGAACAGGATCGCCACCGCCATCAACGGCGCAAAGAACGACGCCGGCGTGGCGGTAGGCGCCGATTTGAACAGCCAGAACATCGCCAGCGTGGCCAACGTGCCGATCACCATCAGGAACGGCTTGCGCCCGTACTTGTCGGTAAAGGCGCCGCCAAACGGCATTACAAATGCCGCCGAGAAACTGGCGACAAACACATAGAGCAAGGTAGTGCCGCTGTCGAACTTGAGGATCTTGGCCATGTAGGTCGAGGCGAAGGTCAGCACCAGATAGAAGATCGAGCTGTGCAAGGTGATGATGAAGAACACCAGGGCGATGGCGCGCTTCCACTGCCAGACTTCGCGCAGCGGCGCGCGGGAGGTTTGCCCGGCGCGTTGCAGGGCCAGAAACTCTGGGCTGTCTTCGAGCTTGAGGCGGATGTACATGGAGATAAAGCCCAACGGCGCTGCGATCAGGAACGGCACGCGCCAGGCCCATTCCTGCATCATCTCGGCGCCCAGTATCCAGGTCATGCCGTTAGCCACGGCGCCACCCAGCAGCAGGCCGAGCACGGCGGTGACCATCAGCCAGCAGGTGGCAAAACCACGGCGGCCGGGGCCGGCGTATTCAGAGATAAAACTGGTGACGGTGCCGATTTCGCCGCCCGCCGAGAAGCCCTGTACGCAGCGCACCAGGATCAGCAGGATTGGCGCGGCAATGCCAAGGGTCGCGTAAGTGGGCAACAGGCCCAGCATTACAGTGGAGCCGGTCATCATTACCAGCGCCATGATCAGGGTTTTGCGCCGGCCGATCTTGTCCGCCAGCGGGCCGAAGAACAGCCCGCCCAGAGGCCGGATAAAGAAGCTCAGGGCGAACGCCGCGAAACTGGCGAGCAGGCTGGTGGTGGGGTCATCGGAGACGAAAAACGCCTGGCCGATGTACACGGCGAGAAAGCCGTAGACGCCGTAGTCGTACCACTCGATCAAGTGGCCGGAGGTGGCACCGAGAAATGCACGGCGGCGCTTGCGCTGCGTGTCTTGCGCTGTATTGCCCATCGAAGGGACTCCTTGTCGGTTGTTCTGTCCATGAAAACTAGGAAAGCGCGGCGATACTCGCTGCTTTCAACCACTGCCGCAAGTCGGTCTTGAGGATTTTGCCGTAACTGTTCTTGGGCAAATCGTTTCTGAATACATACTTTTTGGGCTTTTTGAACGAGGCCATGCGCTGCAGAAACCAGGCCGTGAGTTCGCCCTCGTCCAGCGCCTGCCCGCTGCGCGTGACCACAAAGGCCACCACTGACTCGCCCCATTGCGCGTCCGGCTCGCCCACCACACACACCTCGGACACGTCCGGATGCTGCACCAGCACTTCCTCGACTTCACGCGGGTACACATTGCTGCCGCCGCTGATGATCACGTCTTTGGAGCGGTCGGTGAGGGTCAGGTAGCCGGCCGGGTCGAGAAAGCCGATATCGCCGGTGAGCAACCAGCCATCCACCAGGGTTTGCGCGGTGGCCTCTGAGTTGCGCCAATAACCTTGCATCACCGTGGCGCCGCGCACGGCGATTTCACCGCGCTCGCCGGGCGCCAGCGGTTGGTGCCGTGCATCAAGAATGCGGATTTCAACGCAGGCTTGCGCGTGGCCGACAGACGCCGCCAGGGTTGACCAATCTGCACGCTGGCGGTCGGCAATTACCGCGCGGGGCAATACGCTGATGGTCATCGGGCTTTCGCCCTGGCCGTAGATCTGTACCAAGCGCGGGCCGAAGGTGTCGAGTGCCTCGCGCAGGTCCGCCAGGTACATCGGCCCGCCGCCGTAGACGATGGTCTTGATACCTTCGCCGCCATAACCCTGGCGCCGCGCCTGCTCGACCATACGTTTGACCATGGTCGGCGCGGCAAACAGCGACACATTGCCCAGTTCCACCGCCAGGCCGAACAGCTCGCTGGCATCAAAACCGCCGGAGGCCGGCACCACATGCCGAGCGCCGCAGCGCACATGGATAAAGTTGTACAGCCCCGCCCCGTGGGACATCGGCGCCGCATACACGGCTGCGTCGTCGGCACTCACCGAGTCGACATCCGTGGGGTAACACAGCGACATGGCGATCAGGTTGCCGTGGGACAACATCACGCCCTTGGAACGCCCGGTGGTGCCCGAGGTGTAGAACAGCCAGGCCAGGTCCTGATCCTGGCGCGGCGCCGGCTGCTCCAGGGTCGGCCAGCCACGGGTTGGCGGTAGCGTGTGAGCGTCCAGTTCCTTGCAGCGCGCAGGCAAATCCCGGGATGAGGCAAATACCCGGCCGCCGTCGGTAAAGATCAGGCGAGCCTCGGCATTCGTGGCGATCCACGCGGCTTCTGCCGGATGCAATTTGGCGTTGATCGGCACCACCACGCCACCCAGCCACCAGATGGCGTAGAGCACCTCCAGGTAGTCGCAGCTGTTCTTCATCAGCAGCGCCACCGCATCGCCCGGCACCAGGCCATATTGGTCGACCAGTTGCGCAGCGCGTTGGCGGACATGGGCGGTGAAGGTCGCGTAGTCGGCGACGTGCCGCGAGCCCTCAAACAACGCCGGGCGTTGCGGGTCGCGGCGCTGGGTGTCGTGCAGCCAGTTGGCAATGTTCATGGCTCAGCTCCGGCGCGCGTGCAGAACCGAGGCATAGTTGGCCACCGCCATCCCACCCATGTTGAACACCAGGCCGAATTCGGGGTTGGGCACCGCCAGGCCGATCGGCTCGCCGGTCAATTGGCGAAACGCCAGGGCATGCATCGACACACCGGTGGCGCCCACCGGATGCCCCTTGGCCTTGAGCCCGCCGGACAGGTTCACCGGCAACCGCCCGCCCGCGCGCACCACGCCACTGTCGAGCACACGGTGACCCTCACCTTTGGGCGCCAGGCCCATGGCTTCGTAGATCAGCAGTTCGGCGATGGTGAAGCAGTCATGCACCTCGGCGAAACTCAGGTCGGCCAGGGTGATATTCGCCCCGCGCAACGCCGTGTGGATCGCGCGTTGCGGGCCTTCAAACGCGAGGATGTCGCGCTGGGCAATCGGCAGGCAATCGTTGACCTGGGTCAGCGTGCGAATCTGCACATCACGACGAAACGCCCGCGCACGCTTGGGCGAAGCCAGGATGATCGCGGCGGCGCCATCGCTGATCAGCGAGCAATCGGTCAGGCGCAACGACTCGGCCACAAACGGGTTGCTCTTGGACACGTTGTTGCAGTGCTCAAAATCCATCACCCGGTGCATCTGCGCCAACGGGTTGGCCATGGCGTTGGAGTGGTTCTTGGTGGCGATGGCCGCCATCGAACCCAGCGGGCAGTGATAGCGCTCGGCATATTGGCGCGCTGCGCGGCCGAACAGCTGCGGGAAACTCAAGCCCGCTTCGGCCGGGTCGTTCTGATAGCCGGCGCCGGCCAGGGCCTGGGTCACCTCGGCGGTGGTGGTGTGGGTCATCTTTTCAGCGCCCACCACCAATACCAGCTCGGCGCTGCCGGACAGGATCGCCTGGACCCCGGCCAGGATTGCCGCCGAGCCGGACGCGCAGGCGTTTTCACAGCGGGTCGCCGGTTTGAAGCGCAGCCCAGGGTCGGCCTGCAGCAGCAGCGAGGCCGGGAACCCGTCGGGCACCAACCCGGAGTTGAAGTGGCCAAGGAACAACGCGTCGATCTCGCTCGCGTCAATGGCCGCGTCTTTCAGGGCTTCGCGGGTGACCTGTACGATCAGATCCTCCAGGCTGGTGCCTTCAAGGCGACCAAAACGTGAATGACCGGCGGCAACAATGGAGACGCAATCAGCTGGCATAATCAATTTCTTCTATTTTTGGTGCGGACATTTACCTACAATGGCCCACCGTTGGGCGCGCGCCAATTCGTGCAACTACTTACATGGCTAAGTAGCCCCAGTTGAGAAAAGCGACGAGGCAGGATGCCCAATGAACGCGTTTGCACAGCAGTTCCACGACATAGAACGCCTGGCGTTCCAGCTCTCCCCCGCGCCGCAACTGGTCACCCGCAACCGCGTGATGGTCGACTGTAATGAGGCTTTCCTGCAGTTGTTCGGCTATTCGCGCGACGCATTGGTCAACCAACTGACGCTGCTGATCTACCCTTCCCAGGCTGACTACCATGCCATTGGCAAGCGTAGCCATGATTGGCTGCTGGAAAGCGAAAACGGTTTCTACTCCGACGAGCGCTTTATGCAGCACCAGAACGGCGAAGTGTTCTGGGCCAAGTCCCACGGCTACACCCTCACGCCCAAAGACCCGTTCAAGCTGATGATCTGGCACTTCGAGCGCCTGGACCGCACCCACCAGGGCACCGGCGACCTCACGCCACGGGAGCGGGAAATCGCCATGCACATCGTCAATGGCCTCAAGTCCAAGGAAATCGCCTTGCGCCTGGCGATATCCCACCGCACGGTGGAGGTGCACCGGGCGCGCTTGATGAGAAAGTTGCAGGCCAAGACGGTGGTGGAGTTGGTGTCGAAGATTATTATGGTGGCGTGACAGTCGTAGAACTTTGCCGGACGTCGCCCAGCGGAATTTGCAGGGCATTGACAGTTTTTTCATATCTGGCCGGCTATGCTGCGGCCCTTCGTTGGGGAGTAACCGGCTTCTGACCCGTTCAGAAGCGTTCGTATCAACATATTCGGCAACCTGCCGTGGTACGAACACCGTTGTGGTTGGTGAGACCAGCGACACATCCATGCCTAAAGTCGGGCGTGTGGTTGTGTCGTTGACTCATACAGCCCGACTGGAAGCCTTACCGTGAACCCCATTTCTCTTATTCTTCTCGCCCTGGCCATGTCCACGGACGCCTTTGCGGCGGCCATCGGCAAAGGCTCCAGCCTGCACAAACCACGCTTGGTCGAAGCGCTGCGCGCCGGCCTGATCTTTGGTGTGATCGAAGCCATCACGCCCATGATCGGCTGGGCCATCGGCCACGCCGCCACGCGCTGGGTGGAGGACTGGGACCACTGGATCGCCTTTACCCTGCTGGTGGCGCTGGGTTTGCACATGATCTGGAACGGGCTCAAGGCCGATGACGATGAAGTGGAGAAACCCAGCCAGCATTCGTTCATGATTCTCGCAGTAACAGCCTTTGCCACCAGCATCGATGCACTGGCGGTGGGCGTAGGCCTGGCGTTTGTCGACGTGAATATTCTGGTGGCTGCGGCGGCAATTGGCCTGGCGACCATGACCATGGTGACCATCGGCATGATGCTTGGGCGGGCGTTGGGGACGGTAGTAGGCAAGCGCGCCGAGATGGTCGGCGGCGTGGTGCTGATGCTGGTGGGTGCGACGATACTCTACGAGCACTTGTCGGCCTGAAAAGCTACAACCTCAAATATTGAACAGCTCCCACAGAAAAGCAGCTCTTCAGTGCATGCAAATCCGCAGTCGACCTCATATTCAAAACTGCATGCGGTCAACTGTGGAAGCGGGCTTGCTCGCTCCCACACTTAAACCGCGTTGCATCAGGTAGATAGACTTTTGCTTTGCACTTGATCTGGCTCTTGCTTCAACCACTCAGGTCGGCTTTCAGGCCGCCGTGCTGTAGATCTTGATCTGCTTTTGATCTCAGACGCCCCGTCAACCACGATGGCCGAACGCAGGCTTGAATCCGTGGGTAACCCGGCAGGACGCCGGGTTAGCCGCGCTGGGCCAAGGATGGCCCATCGCCGCGGCCCACGGATTCAAGCCGGAGTGAGGGCACACCGAGCATTAGCGAGGTGCCAAGTGGTGGGGCACAGACCTTTGGTTACTTTTGGCTGGGCCGGCATTCCGGGCGTTTGCCAAAAGTGACCCGCCGTCAGGGCGGAACCATAAGCCGCCATCACCGCAGCAACGGATATGCACACCAACAACCCTCCACAGAAAGCAAGCCCGCGCCCACACAAAAGCACTGCTCAGTGCTGAATGAAGGCACGCTTTACGCCGCGTGACTTTCCTTCTTCAAGCTCTGCATATCAATCACAAACCGGTATTTCACATCGCCCTTGAGCATCCGCTCGTAGGCTTCATTGATGCCCTGGATATCAATCATCTCAATGTCCGAGACAATCTTGTGCTTGGCACAAAAGTCCAGCATCTCCTGGGTTTCCTGGATACCGCCGATCAGCGAACCGGCCAGGCTGCGGCGCTTGAAGATCAGGTTGAACACCGCCGGTGACGGGTGCGGGCTGTCGGGTGCGCCGACCAGGGTCATGGTGCCGTCGCGCTTGAGCAGGCTGATAAATGCGTCAAGGTTGTGCGGCGCAGCCACGGTATTAAGGATAAAGTCCAGGCTGTTGGCGACCTTGGCCATTTCGTCCGGGTTCTTCGACACCACCACTTGATCGGCGCCCAGCCGCAAACCATCTTCGCGCTTGTTCGGTGAGGTGGTAAACAGCGTTACGTGAGCGCCCATGGCGTGGGCGATTTTCACCGCCATATGGCCCAGACCACCGAGGCCGACCACCCCCACTTTCTTGCCCGGCCCAACCTTCCAATGGTGCAGCGGCGAATAGGTGGTGATCCCGGCACAGAGCAACGGCGCCACGGCCGCCAGGTTGGCATCGCCGTGGGAGATGCGCAGCACGAACTTCTCCTTGACCACGATGTTGTCCGAGTAACCGCCGAAGGTGTTTTCACCCCCAAACATCGGGCCGTTATAAGTGCCGGTAAAGCCATTCTCGCAGTATTGCTCCTCGCCCTCGGCGCAGGAAGCGCACGCCTGGCAGCTGTCGACCATGCAGCCGACACCGGCCAGGTCGCCGACTTTGAATTTTTTGACATTGGCGCCCACCGCCGTCACACGGCCGACAATCTCATGACCAGGCACCGACGGATAAAGCGTGTTGTGCCACTCGTTGCGCACGGTGTGCAGGTCGGAGTGGCACACGCCGCAGTAAAGAATATCGATCTGTACATCATCCGCCCCTGGCGCACGCCGCTCGAAGGTGAAAGGCTTGAGTGAGTCCTTGGAATCCCGCGCGGCGTAGCTATAAGTCTTGGCCATTTGGTTCACCTGTTGATCTGACGGTAGAGGTCAGTGGACCAGCATAGACGCTGAACCGTTCAACCGAGTTCGTACACCACCGCCCTTCGTCCGGTTTCGCCATTTTTTGCGCTGAACCGCTGACCGGCCGCCACGGTCCCAACCCACACGCTCATCGTTACAGGAAGGCTCACATGACACTGCCCAAAGAAATGACCCTGATAGAAATCACCACGCCCGGTGGCCCTGAGGTCCTGCAACCGCGTCGCGCAGACGTACCGGTAGCCGGCCCCGGCGAAATTCTGATCCGCGTGCATGCCGCCGGGGTCAATCGTCCCGATGCCCTGCAACGCGCCGGCAAGTACCCGATGAAGCCCGGGATGAGCCCGATACCGGGCCTGGAAGTGGCCGGCGAAGTGGTTGCGCTGGGCGCCGGCGTCAATGAATACAGCCTGGGCGACAAGGTCTGTGCCCTGACCAATGGTGGCGGCTATGCACAGTTCTGCGCCGTACCCGCCAGCCAGGCCCTGCCGATTCCGGAAGGCATGGACTGGATTCAAGCCGCTGCCGTGCCAGAAACCTTTTTCACCGTATGGGCCAACTTGTTCGGCCTGGGTGGCGCGCACAAGGGCCAACGCGCGTTGATCCACGGCGGCACCAGCGGCATCGGCACCACCGCGCTGATGCTCTGCCAGGAGTTCGGCATCCAGGCGTTCGCCACCGCCGGCAGTGCCGACAAATGCGCGGCGATTGCCAAACTGGGCGCCGAGCCGATCAATTATCGCGAGCAGGACTTCGCCGAGGTCATCGCCAAGAAGACCGGCGACCAGGGCGTTAACGTGATCCTCGACATCATGGGAGCCTCCTACCTGAACAACAACCTCAAGGCCTTGGGCATGGACGGGCACTTGGTGATGCTGGGCTTCCTCGGCGGCGGCAAAGCCAATGACGTCGACCTGCTGACTATCCTCGGCAAACGCGCTGTCATCACCGGCTCGTTGCTGCGCGCTCGCACCAAGGACGAGAAAGCCGCAATCGCTGAGCAGCTGCGCGAATACATATGGCCGGTGCTGTCCGCCGGGCGCTGCCTGCCGATCATCGACAAAGTGTACGAATACACCGACGCCGCCCAGGCCCATGCGCGAATGGAAGGTGGCGACCATATCGGCAAGATTGTGCTGCAAGTTAAGTAATCGAGCCCCGGCGAGGCTGCGAAAGCGGCGGCATAGGCAACATATTAGTTGCCTGACCCACCGCTTTCGCAGCCTCGCTAAAGCTCGACAGCTCCCACAGGGAATCAGCTGTGTTGTTGGGGGTTCGGTTTGCAGGGCCATCGCATTGAACGCAGATTTCACTAGCGACAAAGCTCAAATGTGGGAGCTGTCGAGCCCCAGCGAGGCTGCGAAAGCGGCGGCATAGGCGATACATTTGTTGCCTGAACCACCGCTTTCGCAGCCTCGCTAAAGCTCGACAGCTCCCACAGGGGATCGGCTGTGTTGCTGGGGTTCGGTTTTCAGGGCCATCGCATCGAACGCAGATTCACCCAGCGACAAAGCTCAAATGTGGGAGCTGTCGAGCCCCGGCGAGGCTGCGAAAGCGGCGGCATAGGCGATACATTTGTTGCCTGAACCACCGCTTTCGCAGCCTCGCTAAAGCTCGACAGCTCCCACAGGGAATCGGCTGTGTTGCTGGAGGTTCGGTTTTCAGGGCCATCGCATTGAACGCAGATTTCACTAGCGACAAAGCTCAAATGTGGGAGCTGTCGAGCCCCAGCGAGGCTGCGAAAGCGGCGGCACGGGCGAAATATAAACCACCTGAACCACCGCCATCGCAGCGGCTTGGCGCACTTACCCGGCGTACACCGGGTAATCGGTATAGCCCTGTGCCGAGCCGCCGTACATGCCCTCCGCCCGCAGCGGGTTCAATGGCCAGCCATTGAAAAGCCGCCGTGGCAGGTCCGGGTTGGCAATGAACGGGCGCCCGAATGCGATCAAGTCCGCCAGCCCCGCCTTCACCAGCTTTGCACCGCGCTCCGCGGTGTAGCGCCCGGCGTAGATGATGCGCCCGCTGAAGGTGCTGCGCACTGCCTGGCGGAAGGTTTCAGGCAGGTCCGGTGCGTTGTCCCAGTCGGCTTCAGCGATGGACACGTAGGCAATGCCCGACGCCTCCAGCACCTTGATCGCCTCGATATAGGTGTGATGCGGGTCTTGTTCCACCAGGCCGATATACACGCGGTCCTGCTCCGTGCCGCTGAACAACGGCGAAAAACGCACGCCAAGGCGCTCAGGCCCGACCACGGCCGTCACGGCTTCAACGATCTCGCGCAGAAAGCGCAGGCGATTGTGCAATGAGCCGCCGTATTCGTCGTCGCGCTGGTTGGCATGCGCAGAGATGAACTGGTTGACCAGGTAACCATTGGCAGCATGGATTTCCACCCCATCGAACCCGGCGTCCAAGGCATTGCGTGCCGCCTGGGCGTAGTGCCCCACCAACTCCTCAATCTCCAGCACGCTCAATGCGCGCGGCACCGGCGGCTGTTTCAATTCACCCACGCCAGGGCCGGTTTCAATGAACGCCTTCGCTTGCAGCGCCGCAAGCGCAGACGGCGCCACGGGTGCTGCGCCATCCGGCTGCAGCGCGTTATGGGACACACGGCCAACATGCCAGAGCTGCGCGAAAATAACCCCGCCATCGGCATGCACCGCCTCGGTAACTTTGCGCCAGCCGTCGATCTGCGCTGGTGTGTAGATACCCGGCGTCCACGCATAACCCTGGCCACGCGGTTCGATCTGCGTGCCTTCACTGACCATGAAACCGGCAGTGGCACGTTGGCGGTAATACTCGGCCATCAGGTCGGTGGCGATATCACCCGGTTGCGCACTGCGCTGACGGGTCAAGGGCGGCAGCACAACCCGGTTGTTCAGAGTGTGATGCCCCAGCTTTATCGGGGTATTTAAAACATGCATCGTCATGAGTCACTGTCCAAATTCAGGGTGAACAAAAGCGTTGGCGGCTCCTGAGAGCCGCCAATGCCTGTAACGGTTAGTTAATTTACGCGGTGAGTTTCAGCAGGACCTTGGCCACATCACTGGAACTGGCAGGGTTCTGACCCGTCACCAGCAAGCCATCTTCAAGCACGAAGGATTGCCAGTCGGCGCCCTTCTCATACAGGCCACCGAGGGCCTTGAAATCATCTTCGATCAAAAACGGCACCACATCGGTCAGGCCAACCGCAGCTTCTTCGGAGTTGGAGAAGCCCGTCACACGACGGCCCTTCACCAATGGCTCGCCGTTGACCGCCTTGACGTGACGCAGCGCACCCGGCGCATGGCAGACAAAACCGATAGGCTTGCCGGCGCGCTCAAACGCTTCGATCAACGCGACCGAGGTTTTCGATTCGGCCAGGTCCCACAATGGCCCGTGACCGCCTGGGTAAAACACCGTGTCGAAGTCGGCAGCGTTCACCGAGTCCAGCTTGACCGTGTTGGCCAGCGCCTGCTGGGCGGCTGGGTCAGCGGCAAAGCGGCGGGTATCATCGGTTTGCGCATCCGGCTGGTCGCTTACAGGGTCCAGCGGTGGCCGGCCACCGGCCGGGGATGCCAGCACCAGCTCGGCACCGGCGTCCTTGAAGGTGTAATAGGGCGCGGCAAATTCTTCGAGCCAGAAGCCGGTTTTACGACCGGTATTGCCTAGCTGGTCGTGAGAGGTCAGTACCATTAATACTTTCATTTTCCAGTGCCTCGATCGATGGGTTGCAGTAGGTGTTGAGTCAGTAACAGCGCCTCATCAAACGGCGCGGATGTTCGGGTGATCTTGCTCATGACGCTGGTCCCCAGCCACAACGCATACAGGCGCCGGGCCAGGCTTTCGGGGTGTGACTGTGCCGCCAGCGAGCCGTCTTCAACGCCGTGCTGCAAGGCTTCGGCCAGCAACGCAATGGTGCGTGCGGTACCGCGCTGCAGGGCCAGACGCATCGGCTCTGAAAGGTCTGACACCTCGGCACCGAGTTTGACGGCAAGGCATTTGCCCGTGTCGGTGCAGCCGGTCTGGTTGTCGACCCAGGAGTGCCAATAGCGCATCAGTTTGGCGAAGCCGGACAGTCCGGGTTGATCGAACAGCTGCTGCATGCCGTTGACGTAGTGGTCGAAGTAGCTGTCGAGCAAGACCACGCCGAAGGCATCCTTGGAGTTGAAATAGTGATAAAACGAGCCTTTGGGCACCTCGGCGGCTTGCAGTATTTCGTTCAAGCCCACCGCAGAAAATCCTTTGCGGCCGACAATCACTTGCGCCGTGTCCAGAATGACCTGCCGAGTACTTTTAGCTTGGTTGTTCATCACGCTTCCCGTCCGATTAGACCAGTCGTCTAGTTCGTTGAGGGGATGTTAGGCGCCATGCAAACCTTCAACAATGTCATATGCGCAAGGATTCCGGACATGCCACAAAGCCGGTTGCCGTTTACCCGGCACGCGCCGACAATCACCACTCTCGCGCCCTTGGCCCGCGTTTTTTTGGAGAACAATGATGCACAGCGTTGCGCTGATGGTTTACCCGAACTTCCAATCCCTGAGCCTCAGCCTGGGCTCGGTATTTGAATGCGCGAACCTGCTGCGCGGCGAGCCGGCCTATGAGTTTCACCTGGTGTCGGAAAGCGGTGGCGCTGTGATGACCTCCCAAGGCTTTTCGGTGAACACCACGCCGATCCGCGCGCAGGGTTATGACACGCTGATCGTCAGCGGCTATCTGGAATTTCGCTTGCCGGAAGCCAACCTGCTCGAACTGGTCAAGGCCGCCTCCGCCCAATCACGGCGCGTAGCTTCGTTGTGCATGGGCATTTTCGTGCTGGCCGAAGCCGGCTTGCTCGACGGCAAGCGCACCACCACCCACTGGATCCACGCGCCCGCCTTTCGCAAGCGCTACCCGCACATCCAACTCGAAGAGGACAAGTTGTTCGTGGTCGACGGCCAGATCTGGACCGGCGCCGGCATGAGCGCCGGTGTCGACCTGGCACTGGCCATGGTCGAGGCCGACCTGGGCGGCGACCTGGCCCGGCGCATCGCACGCAAACTGGTGATTGCGCAACGTCGCGGCAGTGAGCAGTCGCAATTGTCGGCCCTGCTGGAACTGGACCCCAAGTCCGACCGCGTGCAACTGGCCCTGGCCTATGCCCGTGAAAACCTGACCCACGACCTGTCGGTGGAAGCCCTGGCCGAGGTTGCCCGCCTGAGCCCGCGCCAGTTCAGCCGGGTGTTTCGCGAAGAAACCGGGCAAACGCCGGCCAAAGCCATCGAATCACTGCGCGTGGAAGCGGCCCGGGCGATGATGGAAACCAGCCGCCACCCGGTCGAAGTGGTGGCCCGCGAAACCGGCTTTGGTGATCGCGAGCGCATGCGTCAGGCGTTTTTGCGTGCCTTCGGGCAACCGCCCCAGGCCATGCAACAGGTGTTGTTCAATCCGGGTTAGGCGCATAACCGAACATCGACTTCACCTCCAGGTAATCCTCCAAGCCAAACACGCCCCACTCGCGACCATTGCCCGACTGCTTGTACCCGCCAAATGGCGCGCCATTGTCAGCCTTGCTACCGTTGAGGTGGACCATGCCCGTGCGCAGTTGCCGAGCCACGAAACGCGCGCGCTCCAGGGTGCCGGCGCTGACGTAACCGGAGAGACCGTAGGGGCTGTCGTTGGCAATTGCGATCGCCTGCGCTTCGCTGTCGTACGGGATGATCACCAATACAGGCCCGAACACTTCTTCACGGGCAATCGGCGACTGCGGGTCGACGTCGGCGAACACCGTGGGCCGCGTATAAAAACCCGTCGTCAGCCCTTCGGGCCGCCCCACGCCACCGCATACCGGCGCCTGGGCGACTGCCCCCAACACCCTCTGTACGCGTTCGAACTGCGCCTGATTGGCCTGCGGCCCGATGGCCGTGGCCGGGTTGCTGTCGTCAAAACACACTTGCGCCGCCACCTCTCGGGCAATCTGTACCGCACGGGCCTGCATGGCCCGTGGAACCAGCAGGCGCGTCGGTGCGTTGCATGACTGCCCGCTGTTGCGAAAGCAACTGCTGACGCCGTGGCGCACCGCTGCATCGAAGTCCGCATCCGCGAGGATCAGGTTGGCCGACTTGCCGCCCAGTTCCTGGCAGACCCGCTTGACCGTTAGCGCGGCCGCCTTGGCCACCGCAACCCCTGCGCCGGTCGAGCCGGTAAAGGAAACCATGTCGATATCGGCATGGCGGGCAATCCCCTCGCCGAGGGTCGGCCCATCACCATTGACCAGGTTGAACACGCCCTTGGGCACCCCGGCGCGATGCAGGATGTCGGCCAGCAACAGGGCCGACAGCGGCGCCTTTTCGCTGGGTTTGAGCACCAGGGTGCAGCCCGCCACCAGGGCTGGGGCGAGCTTGCAGGTCAGCTGGTTCAGTGGCCAGTTCCACGGCGTGATGAGCCCGCACACGCCAATCGGCTCACGGCTGATCAGAGTGCTGCCGTGGAGGCGCTCGAATGCGTAGTCTTTCAGCAGTTCATAGGCCCGTTGCAGATGGCCCAGGCCTGCCGGCACGTGTGCGCTGCGCGCCAGCGACAATGGCGCGCCCATCTCCTGGTGCACGCACTGCGCGAGGGCTTCGCTGTGTTGGCGATAGCCGTCGATGATCGCCGCCAACAGCTCCAGGCGTTGCTCGCGTGACCATTGGCTGTAGCTGTCAAAAGCGCGCCGAGCGGCAGCCACCGCCAGGTCCAGATCGGCGACAGTGCCCAGGCTGATGCGGGTGATGACGCACTCGGTGGCTGGGTTGACCACCGCCAGGGTTTCGGCCCCCAATGGCTTGACCCATTGGCCGTCGATGTAAAAGTCCCGGTGGTTCATCGCGTCGCCTCCAGCGCAGCGCCCAAGGTATGGAAAACCAGCGCGACCTGCTCCTCGCTGATGATCAACGGCGGCGACAGCAGGATATTGTCCCCGGACGCGCGCACCAGCACGCCCGCCTTGTAACAGCGCTGGGCGACCTCCCCGGCCCGCGCACCCGGCGCACCCTCGCGCGGCTTGAGTTCGACCGCACAGAGCAAACCAATTGCACGCACATCCAGCACCCACGGTTGTTCACGCAGCGCCAGCGCGCGGGCTTGCCAGAGCGGGGCCAGCTGCTGAACATGGGTGTTGATAGCCAGTTCCTCGTGCACCTGCAGGGTCGCCAAACCCGCTGCGCACGCCAGTGGATGCGCTGAATAGGTGTACCCATGCATCAACTCGATGGCCTGCTCCGGGCCTTGCATAAAGGCCTCGTACACCGCGCCGCTGACCAGCACGCCGCCCATGGGCACCGCGCCGTTGGTGAGGCCTTTGGCCAGGGTCATCAGGTCTGGCGTAACACCGAAAGCCTGGGCGGCGAACCCATGACCGAGGCGGCCGAAACCGGTGATCACTTCATCAAAAATCAGCAGCACGCCATGACGATCACAGATCTCGCGCAATCTGTGCAGGTAGCCCAGGGGCGGTGCGTACACGCCGCCGGAACCGGTGACCGGCTCGACAATCACGGCCGCCACGGTTGCCGGGTCGTGGATCTCCAGCAACTGCAACAAGGCATCGGCATAGTGCGCGCCCTGCTGCGGCTGACCCGGGCTGAAACGCGAGCCCGCATCATAGGGCAGCGGCAAATGCGCCACATCACCCAGCAACGGGCCGAAGTCGCGCTTCTGGCGGCCAATCCCCGACACCGACAAACCGCCAAACCCCATGCCGTGATAGCCCTTGGCGCGGCCTATCAGCTTGGTGCGGCGGCAGTCGCCGCGCGCCTGATGGTAGGCGCGAGCGATCTTTAACGCGGTGTCCACCGCTTCGGAACCGGAGTTGGTAAAAAACACTTTATCCAGGCCCGTCGGGGCCGTTGCCACAAGACGATCAGCCAGGGTCAGCGCCGCAGGGTGGCTCATCTTGAATGAGGACACAAAGTCCAGGCGCCCCGCCGCTTCCCGAATCGCCTCGACGATACGCGGCTGGCCGTGACCGGCGTTGACGCACCAGAGCCCGGCCATGGCGTCGAGCACCTCGCGCCCCTCGGTGGTGGTGTAATGCATGCCGGCAGCGCGATCAAACAACATCGGCTGACGGTTGAAGGCGCGCATCGCGGTAAAGGGCGCCCATAGGGAAGAGGTCATTGCGTGCACTCCTTAAGACTGTGTGCGTACGCCGAAAAGGGTTGGCCGTTGCAAGGCACCGGCGTTGGTGTTCACACCTCGGTCGCAATACAGGCGACCCTCAAGCAGGCGGCAGCGCACGTGGTCACCGAATGCGGTTTCAACAAAGCGCCAATCCATATGCAACTCGCCCTCGGGCGTCCACCGCGCCTGGGCAATCACCGGCGTTTGCTCGGGTTGATACTGGTGATGCAGGTAGTTGCCGGTCATGCTGGTGGTGGTTTCGATCGGTTGCCACAAGCCGGCGCGTATGTGGTGGGTGCCGCGGTGGTCAACCAGGGTGAAATCGCAGTACTCGCCCTGGAAATCAAAGGCCAACTCGCGCACACTGTCCTCATTGGGTTCGATGGCGAACCGACCTTGCATGGCGGCGCTGGCGGGCGAGGCATGCAGGCCTGGCAGCCCGGGCAGGCGCAGGCCCTCGATCAGCACGTCCAAGTGCATTTGGCTGGTTTGAGCATCCGCAGCAGTGCGCCCCAGCGCCGGGAACAGATGCTGCCACAGCGCCTGGTGCAAGCGTTTCTCGCCCAGGCGCAGGCCGCAGGTGAAGACCATCACCGTGTCCTGCTCCGGCAGCACCATGCACTGCTGGCCGAACACCCCCGAGGCGTAATAGCCGCCGTGCTCGGTCATCCACCACTGGTAGCCATAGCCTTCGCGCTGGGCTTCGTTGCCCTTGTTTTTGTCCCGTGGCAGGTACTGCTTGCCGTCGAACTCGCCCATCCACACGTCCTGCACCTGGTTGCGCGTGGCCTGTGCCACCCACTGTGGCGACAACAGCTGGCGGCCCTGCCACTGGCCGTGGTTGAGGTGCAACACGCCGAACTTCAACGCGTCTTCGCTGGTGCAACTCAAGCCATTGCCGCCGGCGTTGAAGCCCCCCGGCGCCAGGTCCCACGCAAGCTTGTCGAGCCCCAGGTAATCAAGGACACGCGCCTGCAGCAGGGCATGCATCGTCTGCCCGGTCACTTGGGTGACAATCGCCGAAAGCATGAAGCTGGAAGCACTGCTGTAGATAAACGCCTGGCCCGGCGGCTCGTCCACCGGCTCGTTGAGAAAGGCCTCGACCCAACTGCTTTGCAGGTTGCGCCAGTCTCCGCCGGAAATCCCGCGTGCATGGCCGGTGCGCATGGTCAGTAAATCCTCCACGGTCATGGCCGCAAGGTTGGCGCTGATGGGCTGCGGGCACAGCTCGGGGAAGAAACTGACGACCTTAGCGTCAAGCCGCAGGCGACCGTCGTCCACCAACAGGCCGATCGCGGTGGCGGTCCAACTTTTAGTTGCCGAATGCTGCACATGCATGCGGTGCGCCGAGTAGGGTTGCCAAAACGCCTCGACCACCACCGCACCTTGGCGATAGAGCATGAAACTGTGCAGTTCAAGACCCGCCAGGGTCACGGCCTGGATAAAATCGGCAATGCCGGCGGGGTCGACACCGCGTTCATGGGGCAAGGCCCTGGGCAACGGAATGTAGGTCATGATCGGTCCTCTTTGATGTTTTTATATTTCAAATAATGCAGATAAGGTTTTACTCACGGCGGTCTTCATGTATTTGAGCCGCCTATAATTCAGTTTTCCGGGTATTCTTGCCTCCCTTGTCACAGGATCGACTTCACGCCATGCCCCAACTCACCTCGCTGCAGACCAAAGTCGCCGGACAGATCCTGGCCGCCATCGCCAGCGGCGACCTGCAACCCGGGATGCACCTCAAAGAAGTGGAACTGGCCCAGCGCCTGGGCGTGTCGCGCTCGCCGATCCGCAGCGCGCTGTCGTACCTGGCCACACAGAAAGCCATCGAGCCGCTGGCGCAGCAGGGTTTTCGTGTGCCGCTGGAGGCCGGCGATGGCTTGGCGCAACAGGTCAGTGCGTTGCATAACGAAGAAGATCAGCTGTACACGCGCTTGATCGATGACCGTTTGAACCAAGTGCTGCCCGACCAGATTTCCGAAAGTGATTTGCTGCGCCGCTACGGTGTCGGCAAAAGCGTGCTGCGCCGGTGTTTGCTGCGCTTGTCTGATGAGGGTGTGATGCAGCGCAAGCACGGGCATGGCTGGCAGTTTTTGCCAACGCTGAACAGCCCGAAGACGCGCTTTGAGAGCTACCGCTTCCGCATGTTGCTGGAGCCGGCGGGGCTGTTGGAGCCGACGTTCACTATCAACCCAGAGCAGTTTCGCCGCTGCCGGGAGCGGCAGATGGAATTGTTGGAGGGCACGGTTGATGGGCAGCGTTTTATCGAGTGCAACGCGGAGTTTCATGAGCTGCTGGCGGCGGCTTCCGGTAATGGCTATATCTTGCAGGCGATCCAGCAGCAGAACCGGTTGCGACGGTTGACCGAGTTTCACACGGTGAACAATGTGGAGCGGGTCCGGGTGTCGTGCCAGGAGCATCTGGCGATTCTGGATGCGTTGGAGCAAGGCGATAATGAGTGGGCGTCGACGTTGCTGCATCGGCATCTGGATGTGGCGAGCAAGTTGCGGGTGGCGCGAAACAAAAGCTGAGGCGTGTGGATTGGGGGCATATCCGCTGCAGCGGTTACGCCCACCTGGGGCAATGTACCCCGACCCAAGTCCTCCAGCGCCTGACACATGGCTCTGGCCAGCAAGCCCGCCATCGCAGGCCAGCCAGCTACCACACAAAGACAGCGTCTTCAGCGCAAACACGTGCATCACCAAAGCGCCACGGTGTAACCGACGATCACACGGTTTTCATTCATGTCACGCAGGTAATTGGCCTTGCTCAACCCATTGCGCCAGCGCAATGAAACGCCTTTCAGCGCCCCCGACTGGAATACATACCCCACATCAATATCCCGCTCCCACTCCCGCCCTTCCCCCGCCAACCCCTTCACCTGCGCCCGGTCACCCTTGGCCCAGCGCGTAGAGAATGTCAGCCCCGCAACCCCCAGCGCCGCAAAATCAAAGTCATACCGCGCATGCCAGACCCGTTCATTGGTTTGCGAGAAGTTACTCAACTGATACTCGGAAAACAGATAGGTATTGGTGCCGTCCACATAGGTAAACGGCGTTGTGCCGTACTGCTCCTGATACCCGCCACCCACGCTATGCCCCTTGTAGCTGAACATCGCCCGCGTACTCAGCGCGCGGTTATCCACGTTGCCCGCCGAACCGGCACCTGAGGTGTCTGCATCGAAATATCGGATATCCGTCTTGAGCAGGCCGCCGCCCAGCGCAACGCTGTTTTTCAGCCCAATAAAGTGCTGCTGATAAATATCTTCCAGCTGCGCAAAGTGATAACTCAGGGTCATGCCCGGCGTGAGCCTGTAATCGCCGCCGGCAAATCGAAAACGATCACTTCTGGCGGTGCTTTTGTAAGCCCCGCTCTGACTGGTCAGCCCCATATCCTCGTACTCGGTGGACTCACGCTGTTTGGTCTGGTCAATCTGCCCGCCAATCAGCGCCAGCCCGGCGATGTCGGTGGAGGTCACCTGCGTGCCCCGGAACGTCTGCGGGAACAATCGGCTAGTGTTGGGTTGCAACGTGGGCAAGTCCGGCAGCAGGTAGCCGCTGCGCAACTCGCTCTGTGCAACACGTACCTTGCCGGTCACGCCGTATTTGGAGTACTCGTCATGCGCACGCCTGGAGTAACTCGGTTTACCCGGCGCAGCATCGTTATCGCGCGACAGCAATCCGGAGCCCGAGCGGTCCGGGCTGGAATCGAGTTTCAAGCCGAGCATGCCCACCACGTCAACACCCAACCCCACGGTGCCTTCGGTAAAGCCCGACTTGAGGTTGAGGATAAAACCCTGCGCCCACTCCTCGCGTTTGGATTGCCCGGCGTCTTCGCGGTAGTCACGATTGAAGTAATAGTTTTTCAAGTCCAGATCTGCCTTGCTGTCCTTGATAAAGTCCGCCTGGACCGGGGCGCACAGCAGGCCCCCGCTCATAAGACCGGCGCCCTTGAAGATCAGGTTGAGCGTGTTGTTAGGCATGTTGTTGGCTCCTGGCAGTCATTTCGGTGAGTAGGTCTTATTGTTTTTTTGGGCACGACGTTCACCCTCGCGCAGGCATGTAGGCCCGCGCGCCGGATGAAATCAGGGGGTTAAGTTGCCGGTCGTATTCGGTAGCCGCCGCCCGGCAGTTTCTCCAGTGGGCTGGCGGCCGCCAGTAACTGGCGGGTGTAGGGGTGCTGCGCAGCATCGAAGATCTGCTCGCGTGCCCCCACTTCCACGACCTCGCCCTGGTGCATCACCGCCACGCGATGGGCGATGCGCTCTACGGCCGCCAGGTCATGGGAAATGAACAGGCAGGCAAAACCGTACTGCGCCTGCAAGCGCTCGAACAGTTCGAGGATCTGTTTCTGAATGGTCATGTCCAGGGCCGAAATCGGCTCATCGGCGACCACCAATTGCGGGCGGCGCACCAGCGCGCGGCCAATAGCGACACGCTGGCGTTGGCCACCGGACAGTTGGTGGGGAAAGCGTTCGACATACTCCTCACCCAGGCCGACATCCTTGAGGGTTTGCGTGACGCGCTCACGCCGCTCGGCGGCATTCAAACCGGGCTCGTGGCGCAGGGGTTCAGCAAGGATCTGGCCGATTTTCATCCGTGGGTTCAGCGACGAATATGGGTCCTGGAAAATCATCTGGCACTGCAGCCGGTGGGTACGGTTGGCGGCCTTGAGGATATCCACGCCCTTGAAGCGGATCGACCCGGCACAAGGTTTGATCAACCCGACCAGCGAGCGACCCAGGGTGGTTTTGCCCGAGCCACTGCCGCCCACCAGTGCCAGGGTTTCACCAGGTGCAATCGCCAGGCTGGCCGAATGCACCACGCGCTGGTACTGGCGCTTGCCCCAAAACGAAGTCGGCCCTGGGTGTTCGATGCACACTTGATCAATCTCCACCAACGGCGTGCTGCTCGCCGGCAATGCTGCCAGCTCGCCACGCCGTGGCAAGGCTTCAAGCAGTTGGCGGGTGTACTCGGCCTTGGGCGCCAGCAGGATGTCTTGGGTACTGCCCTGCTCCACCGCCTGGCCGTGACGCATCACCACCACTTTGTGCGCATAGCGGGCCACGAGTGACAGGTCATGGCTGATAAACAAAATGGCCGTGCCCTGTTCGCGAGTCAGCTCCAGCATCAACTCGATCACGTCCAACTGCGCCAGGCAGTCGAGGGCAGTGGTGGGTTCGTCGGCGATCAACAGCGCCGGGCGCAACAGCATCACCGAGGCGAGCATGATGCGCTGGCGCATGCCGCCGGAAAACTGATGCGGGTAGGACTCCAGGCAGCGTTCGGCCGCCTTGATGCCGATGCGACGCAGCATGGCCAGGCAGCGCTCGCGGATCTGCGGCGGGTCGAGGTCGGTGTGCAACCTGAGCGCCTCACTCATCTGCTGGCCTATTTTCAACGCAGGGTTGAGCGACACCATCGGTTCCTGGAACACCATGCCGATGCTCGCACCACGTATCGCGCGCAATTCTTCAGAGCCGGCCGTGGCCAGGTCGCGGCCCTGGAAATCCAGGCGCCCGCCACACACTTGCATGGGCAACGGCAGCAAGCCGATGGCAGCGCGAGCGGCCATGGTCTTGCCGCTGCCCGACTCGCCCACCAACGCCACAATCTCGCCCGGCGCGATGCAGAAACTCAGGTCATCGACGGCCAGCGGGCCATGTTCCCCGACGCGGATCTTCAGGTTTTGCACACTCAACAAAACACAATTGGCGGGCATGTTCATTTCCTCATCCGGGGGTCGAGACGGTCACGCAGTGCGTCGCCAAACAAGTTGATCGCCAACAGCGTCAGGCAGATAAACAGCCCCGGAAACACACCCAGCCAAGGTGCCGAGGCGATATACGGCCGACTGCTGGCAAGCATGTTGCCCCAGGTGGCGGCCGGTGGCGGTACGCCAAGGCCGAGGAAGCTCAGGGCGCTTTCCGAAAGCAGCGCCCAACCGAACATGCTGGTGGCCAGCACACACAGTGGCGCGAGGCAGTTGGGGGCGATGTGGCGCAGCATGGTGTACAACTCGGAGTTGCCGATGACCCGCGAGGCTTCGATGTACTCAAGCTCACGCAGGGATAAGACCGTGCCGCGCACGACCCGCACCACCGAGGGCGTGTAGGCAATGCCCAGGGCCAACACGATGCCGTATTTGCTGGCACCGATAATCGCCATGATGCCCAGCGCCATGAGGATGCCGGGAAATGCCAGCAGCGCATCGTTGAACATCATCAACACGCGGTCGGTCCAACCGCGCAAGTACCCGGCGAGCATGCCGATCACGGTGCCGGCCAGTACCGCCACCGTCACCGTGAGCAAACTCACCCACAGGCTGGTGCGTGCACCGATCAGCAAGCGGCTGAACACGTCGCGACCAAACTCATCGGTGCCCAACCAATGGGCCGCCGATGGTGCTTGGAAACGCGCGATCAAGTCGATCTTCAGCGGATCGAACGGCGACCACACCAACCCCATCAACGCCAGCGCGATCAACACCACCAGCAGCCCGCCGCCGATCACGGCATTGGCCGGCGCCCACCCGCGTCGGCGCTTGGCCGCTACGGGCACGGCAATAGTCGAACTCATAACTTCACCCTTGGGTCGAACAGCGGATAGAGCAGATCCACACACAGGTTGACCAGCACATAGATAAAGGTGATCAACAGCAGGCAGCCTTGCAGCACCGGGTAGTCGCGGGCAAAAATCGCGTCGACCATCAAGCGGCCGATGCCAGGCAGGGTGAACACCGTTTCCAGCACAGCGATTCCACCCAGCAGGTTGCCGAGGATCAGCCCGACCAGCGTCCAGGTCGGCGCAAACGCATTGGGCAACGCGTGTTTCCACAGCACCGCACGTTCCGACAGGCCTTTGGCGCGGGCGTGGGCGATGTACTCCAGGCGCAGCACTTCGATGGTGCTGGCACGCGCCATGCGGGTAATCGCGCCTACTTCAACCAGGGTCAGCGTCACCACCGGCAGCACCATGTAGCTGATCGCTTGCCACGGCGCCTGGGCAAAACTCACGTAGCCCACCACCGGCAACCAGCCCAGTTGAATACCAAAGGCATGCAGCAGCAGCAGGCCAAGCCAGAAACTGGGAATCGACAGCAACAAGGTGGCGACGGACACCAACCCAAGGTCGAGCGCGCTGTTTTGTTTCCAGGCCGCGATCAGGCCAATCGGCACGGCGATCAACGTGGCAAACAACACCGCCACCAGCACGATGGTGGCGCTGACGCTGAAGCGGTCCAGGATCAGCGGTAATACCGCCTGCTTGGTGCTGATGGATACACCCAGGTCGAAGCTCATTACGGCCTTGAACCAGATCAGGAACTGCATGACCAGCGATTGATCCAGGCCCAGGGTGTGGCGCATATCGGCCAGGCTTTGCGGGTCGGCCATATCACCGAGCATCAACAGCGCCGGGTCGCCCGGGATCAGGCGAATCAGTGCGAACACCATCACCGAGATCAGCAGCAGTGTCGGAATCGCCATCGCGAGTTTTTGCAAAATAAAACGCAACATGCTCAGGCCTCGTTAGTGTGCCGCGAGGCTGACGCCCCACAGCCGTGGCGATGACACCGGCCAGGAATGGAAGCCCTGGACGCTGTCGCGCAGCGCCGCGGCTACTGTGCCGTTGTAGATGATCACCATGGGCGTGTCGTGGATCATCATCGAGTGCAACTGGTCGAACAGCGCCTGGCGCTTGGCCGTGTCGCTCTCGCGCACCGCCTCACGCAGTACCGCCTGGGCCTGGGGGTTGTCCCAGACTTTGCGCGGTTCCTTGCTCTTGTCGCCCATCAGCGAATCGAAGCTGGTGGCGGGGTCCAGGCGCGAGGAGTAAGAGAACGCCATCATCTGGTAATTGCCACGCTGGTAGCGCTCCAGTTGGGTGCCCCACTCCAGGGTTTCCATCTGGATGTTCAAGCCACTGGCCACCGCCATTGCCTGGCTGAGCAGGCCCATGTCGAACATCTGCGAATAGCGTTTATTGACGATCATCTTGATCGGCTGGCCGTGGTAACCGGCCTCTTTCAACAGGCGCTGGGCCAGCTGCGGGTCGTAGCGGTAGCCCTGCTTGGCGGTGGCACTGTAGAAGGGGCTGGTTTGTGCGATGGCCGAGTTGTTCGGCTCGGAGGTGCCGTTGGACAGCGCATTGACCATTTGCCCGTAATCCAGAGAATGGGCGATGGCCTGGCGGATGCGCACATCTTTGAGCAGCGGATCGTTGGTCTGGAACAACAAGCCACAGATGGCCATGATCGGGCTGAATGAAATCTGCACACCCGGTGTGGTTTTCAACTCCTGCGCATCGCTGGCGCTGACATTGGGCAGCAGGTCAATGTTGTTGGACATCAATGCCGCCTTGGCCGACGACGGGTCGGGGATCACCATAAAGCGCACTTCATCCACCAGGGCCTGCTTCTTGCCGGTAAAGCCGTCCGGTGCAGCGTCGTCACGCAGGCTGTAGTTGTTAAAGCGCGACAGCACCACGTATTGCCCGGGTTTCCATTCGGTGAGGCTGAACGGGCCGGTGCCGACAGGGGCTTTCCAACTGCCGTCGGCGGCCAGCGAATCGGGGTGCAGGATGCCGCTGCCGGCGCAATCGGGGCGCGCCATCGAAGCCAGGAACAGGCCGCTGGGCTGGTCGAGATGGAACACGACGGTGAGCGGGTCCGGCGTGTCGATGGCGGTGATTTTCGCCCCGCCACGCCCGTCGAATTCGGCCAGGCAACGCCACTGGGTCTTGGGGTTGAGGTAGCGCTCCCAAGTCCACTTCACATCACCGGCAGTTAATGTCGCACCGTTCTGGAAGTGCACGCCTTCGCGTAATTTGAAGGTGTAGGTCAAGCCGTCGTCGGCGCGTTGCACCTCGCGGGCCAGCAACGGGCCAACCGAGGCGTCTTCGCGGTGGGCTACCAGGCCCTCAACGATGTGCAGCATCACGGTGTCGGTATTTTCGTCACGGTTGACGCCCGGCTCGGTGCTGCGGATGTCGGCGTTCAAGCCGACGCGCAAGGTGGTCTGGGCCTGCGCAAGGCCGGCACCGAGTACGAGGGTGACGCACAGCGTGCCATTAAGTAAGCGATTCAAGGGAGATGTTCTCCTTCGCACAGAAGCGGCCTGGGGCAGGAGCCGGCTTCAAGCCTGTTTGAGGTCGTTGTTGTTATGGCCTGAACGGGATCAGTGCCGCGGATGTTTTTGTTTTTTTAAATTCGCCCGGACATACTCACAGCATGGAGTCGGCTTGTAAATGTTTTTTTAAGCACTTAAAAACATTAAAGCCTTCTATTCTTCAACCGATGATGGTTTTTCAGCGCAATAAAAAAGAGGCCGAAGCCTCTGTGGGTGTAAACCAGCGTGCGCCCGCAGGCGCTCGCTTAATGCAGGACCGCCCGCGTAATCAGGTAACTCACCAACTGCGGGTCATCCTCCAGTTCGAGGGTCTGCACCGGGCGCGGCAAATCATCCAGCACGGCGCGCCAGAACGCCTGGGACACTTCATCCTGATCATAGAAACGCACCAGCCAATCGGCCTGGCCGCTGCTCAACACCTGGGTGGCGATGGCGCGGCCGATGCCCTTGCGGCGGTAACGCTTGAGGATGAACAGGTCGGCCAGTTCCAGGGCGTCGATGCCCGGCAGTTCGCTGCCTTCGATCAGCAGGAAGCCGGCGATATACCCGTCCACCAGCAGCAGGTTGGCGCTCCATTGCGGGTCTTGCCAGTAGCGGGTCAGGTGCTCATCGTGGATGTAGAAGCGGCCATCCGCCTCGACATCTTCCTGCTCCCAGTCCGAGGACTCATAGGCGTAATACTGGTAAAGGTTGCGGATCAGCTCGGACGCTTCGGGGCCAGTCTGGATCAATTCAACAGTGGTTTCAGGCATGGGGCTCTCGGTGACAAATCGCAGGGCGCCATTGTTCACAAAACCCGCGCGCAGGCCAATACATTGCATAACCTTTCTGTTTGCTGAACCGATTGCGGATTTGCCCCGTCCAATCGAAATTCCTGAAACATTTAGAATAAACTTCGTCAGCTTCAACCTTTTTCTCAAGGACCTCTATTTTGACCAACGTGTGTTCCGCCGGCCTGGATGTGGGCTTTGCCTCCCTGGATTACCTGCAGATTTTCATCCTGGGCGTGATCCAGGGCATTACCGAGTTGCTGCCGGTGTCGTCCACCGCCCACATGCGTGTGGTGCCCGCCCTGCTGGGCTGGCAAGACCCGGGCTCGGCGTTTTCGGCGGCGATGCAGTTGGCAGCGCTGGCGGCGGTAGTCAGTTACTTCTGGCGCGATGTACGCCAGGTCACCACGGGCAGCATCGGCGCGGTACGCCGGGGCGACTACAACGACCCGTGGTTCAAGCTGGCAGTGGCGATTGTGCTGGCGACCATCCCTATCTGCATTGCCGGCCTGGCCTTGTCCTCGACCCTCAACACCTGCAACTCGCCGTTGCGCGGCCTGATGGTGATCGGCATTTCCTGTGTGGTGATGGCAGTGCTGCTGGCGGTGGCCGAAGTGCGCGCACGCCATACCCGGGACATGGGCCAAATGCGCCTGCGCGATGCACTGATTGTCGGGGTTGCGCAGATTGGCGCGTTGATTCCGGGCGTCTCACGCTCGGGCTCGACGTTGACCGCCGCGCTGTTCCTCAACTTCAAGCGTGAAGAAGCCGCGCGTTTTTCGTTCCTGCTGGGCCTGCCGGCCATCGCGCTGGCTGGTTTGAAAGAGCTGTGGGTGCTGCTGCACGCCGACTTGCCCACCCACGCCTGGCCGCATTTGCTCTTCGGGCTGGTGGTGGCAAGTATCTCGGCGTTCTTCGCGATCTGGGGCCTGATGAAGTTCCTGGAGCGGTTCTCCACCTGGCCGTTTGTGATTTATCGCGCGCTGCTGGGGATCTTCCTGATTGTGGCGGTCAGTACCGGGTTGCTCAGTTAAGACCCGGTTGACGGTCGGCCAGCTCTTCGAGCAAATCGGCCGAAGGCACAAAAAACAGGCCGCCGGTCACGGCGGTACTGAAGTCCAGCAGGCGGTCGTAATTGCCGACCGGGCGGCCGACGAACATGTTTTCCAGCATCAGCTCCAGCGGCTGCGGTGAACGCGCGTAGCCGATAAAGTAGGTGCCGAACTCGCCGGCGCCTGGGCGGCCAAACGGCATGTTGTCACGCAGGATTTTCACTTCTTCGCCGTGTTCGTCGGTGATCACGGTCAAGGCGCTGTGGGAGTTGCTCGGCTTGGTCTCTTCATCCAGTTCGATGTCGGCCAGTTTGGTGCGGCCGATGACCTTCTCTTGCGCTTCCACCGTCAGCTCGTTCCAGGCGCTCATGTTGTGCAGGTACTTTTGCACCAGCACGTAGCTGCCGCCTTCAAACTCCGGGTCTTCATCACCAACGATGGTAAAGCCGACGGCCTTGCGCCCTACCGGGTTCTCGGTGCCGTCGACAAACCCGATGATGCTGCGCATATCGAAGTAGCGAAAACCCTGGACCTCATCCACCACCTTGACGCTGTCGCCCAAGGCCACCATCAGCTGCGTGGCCAACTCAAAGCACAGGTCCATCTGCTCGGCGCGGATATGCAGCAGGATATCGCCAGGCGTCGACGGCGCCATGCGCCCTGGCACGCCGAACTCGCGAAACGGGTGCAAGGCCGCCGGGCGTGGCCCGCCGAACAACCTATTCCAAGCATCCGAGCCAAACCCGCAGACGCAGGTCAGGTTGCCCGCCGGCACGCGCTTGCCCACCGAACGCACCAGCCCGGCGATATCGCCGCACCAGGCGCGCACTTGGTCTTCACTGCCGGGAGCGATGGTTGCAACCATGAAGATCGCGCTGCTGGTGATAGGGTGGCAAACGGACTGCGGCTCAAGAGGTGGCTGAACAGGGCAAGTCTTCATGATGAAAGTCCACAGGCTAAGGGCGGTTTTAACCCGCGCAGATTAGCAGATCATCAATGACAGCTCTCCCACACCTGGTGAATCAGGCTTTTGAGCTTCAGCGCCTCAGCCCAGCGGTCGCTGATTTCACCGCCGTTTGCATCCGTAATCGCATAAGGCGGCGGGCCCAGTTCACAGGTGAATGACAGGCTATCGGGCGTGTCCGGCCGGGCCAGCCAGTCTTCGATCCCGTAGCGCCACCAGCCGGTAAAGCGCTCGACCCAGGCTTGGTGTTGGGGGAAATCCACAGAGACCTGCACCTGTTCACTGCTGGCCACACGGCCGTGAAAGCCCCAGCTATGGCGCAATATCGTGCGTATGTGTTCGTCGTCCTCAGCCGCGCCAGGCTCCGGCAATTCCCGGCCGACGACGTAATGGGACAGGTCGGCCAACAGCTTTAAGTCGGGCATCTGTGCGAGCAGGTCGAGGGTGAACAGCAGGTCGTTGGTAAGGCGGTAGCGGTGGGTTTCCAGCAGGATCGGAAAGTCCACCTGTTCGGCCAGGCGCTGCCAGCCTTCGACCAGCCGGGCCGCCTCGGCCAGCGTACGCGGGCGCACATCGGCCTGCAGTGTGAGATGGTGGCAGCCGTAGCGGCTGATCACATCCAGCGCGGCGGCCAGGTCATCCACCGATTGCGGGAACAGTTGGCCTTCGATCTGCAAGCCCCTGGCGCTGGCGGCAGCGTGCAGGCGCGCGACCTCGGTGGGTTTCCAGTAATGGTCGGTGATGCCGTCGAAGCCGGCGACGGCGATGCGATCGAGCTGGGCTTCCAGCGGCCCCGGCTCGGTTTGCATGGCCCAAAGGGATTGGAACACCAGCAATTGGCGCATATCAGCCTCGCAGCAAATGTTTAAGGGAAACATCCGGGGCGGCCAGGTCGGCCGCATTAAGTGGAATGCGCGCGCTGATCAAGCGTTCGCACAGCTTGATGTCCTTGGCCACGGCATTGCCGAGCGCCCAGCCGCAAGCGCCTTGCAAGTGCCCGTCGGCATCCAGGTGGAACAACAGCAAGCCACCGCCCGGCAGTGCACGGCTGACCGTCATTGGGGTGATGACGCCGACGGTCTGCAAGCCCCAATCGTATTGGTCGGACCAGAAACCCGGCAGCACCTCGAACGGCAACTCACGCCCCAGCATATTCAGCGCGGCGTGGCGGCCTTGGGCTTCGGCATTGCGCCAGGTTTCCTGGCGTTGATACAGGCCGCCCAGGCGAAATTCGCACACATCGCCCGCCGCATAAATGTTCGGCGCACTGGTGCGCAGCTGCGCATCGACGCGAATGCCCTGCCCTACTTCCAGACCCGCCGCTGCGGCCAGTTCGAGATTGGGTTGCATGCCAATGCCGACCACCACCCGATCACACGGCAAGCGCTGCCCATCGACCAGTTGCACCGCGTCTGCCTCAATGGACTCCAGCGCCACATTCAAGCGCACCTCCACGCCCTGCTGACGATGCAAATCCAGCAGCGCGTCGCTGATCACCGCTGGCAGCACCCGGCCCGCCAAGCGCGGGCCTGCTTCAAGCACCGTCACCTGGCAGCCCAGGCTGCGCGCGGTCGCCGCCACTTCCAGGCCGATAAAACCACCGCCGACCACTACCAGCCGCGTGCCGGGGCGCAAGGCGTCGCGCAGGGTCAGTGCCTCATCGTGGGTGCGCAGGTAAAGCACGTTCGCCTGCTCCACAGGCCAGCGTCGCGCGCGGCCGCCGGTGGCCAGCAGCACACCGGCAAAGTCCAGCCATTGGCCGTCGGCCAGTTGCAGCCGCTGCTGTTGCGGCTCCAGGCGCGTGACCGGGTTGCCGGGGATATGTTCGATGCCCAGCGCGGTCATACGCTGGCTGTCGCACAGGCTGCAACCTGCCAGGTCCGCGCTGCCTTGCAGCAAGCCCTTGGACAACGGCGGCCGCTCGTAGGGCAAGTGCGGTTCATCGCCGATCAGGATCAGGCGCCCGGTGTAGCCTTCTTCGCGCAAGGTCAGCGCCGCACGGCCACCGGCATGGCCGGCGCCGACGATGATCAGGGGCGCGTTCATGCTCACGCCGTCACGGCGAGTAAAACCCGCCCCGCTTCGACCCGTACCGGGTAGGTTTTGAGGTTGACGCACACCGGCGCGCCGAGCGCCTTGCCGGAGCGGTAATCAAAGCGCCCGTTGTGCTTGGGGCACTCGATCACGTGGTCCATCACCAGGCCGTCGGCCAGGTGGATTTTCTCGTGGGTACACAGGCCGGCAGTGGCAAAAAACTCATTCTCGGCCGAGCGGTACACCGCGTAAGTGTGCGGCCCATGGTCGAAGCGCAGCACGTCTTCTTCGTCTATTTCGCCCACGGCGCAGACGTCGATCCATTGATCGTTCATGGCGTTTTCTCTTATTGGATGGGGTGAAACTCAGCCAGCAGTGGCTTCGGCATTCATTGGGGCATGGGCGGTGGGTTCTGTGCGTTGGCGCACGGGGCGCTGCACAAAATAGGTCGGGTCGCTGCGCTGCTTCCAGATCGTCGGCAGGATCTCCCTGTACGCCGCAAAAATATTCGCGTACGGCGGTGGGCAATCGTCGCGGATCTCATCGTGCAGTTGCGCCAACGCGTGGTACGGCACCATCGGGTACATGTGGTGTTCGAGGTGGTAGTTCATGTCCATGTAGATAAAGCGCAGCACGCGATTCATGTAGATGGTGCGGCAGTTGCTGCGATGGTCCAGTACGTCCTCGGCCAGGCCCACATGCTGGGTGAGACCGAACAGGTAGCCGAGCCAGGCGCCGTAAAGGCTCGGCAGGCCGACCAGCATCAGTGGCAGCCAGCTGTGCAGGTACAACGCGGTGCCGATCACCAGCGCATAAATGCCGACCCAGATCCGCGCAGCACGGAACACCTTGGGCCATTCGGATTCAGGGATGAAGTCCTGCTCCTGGGCGCTCATCTTGCCGATCGCATGGCGCGCCACGCCGCTGAAGGTTTTCCAGGCCAGGGGCAGGTTGAACAGGCTCAGCCCCATCATCAACAGGCTTGGCGGGCGCGGCTCGACGATCTCCGGGTCACGCCCGACCACGATGGTGTCGGTGTGGTGCCGCGCATGGCTCCAGCGCCATACGTGCGGCTCGAAGATGCACATGAAACTCGCCACCTGGTACAGCCCATCATTCATCCAGCGCGTCTTGAAGGCGGTGCCGTGGCCGGTCTCATGCCAGCGCGGGTTGGATGCGGTGCCGTAGAGCACGCCGTAAGCCATAAAGAACGGCACGCAAGCCCACGAGCCCCAGAACCAGTAGCCGCCAAACCCCGTAACCAGCAGCGCCGACACCCACAGGGCCGTATCCAGCAACGCCGGGCCGTCGCGGCGCTGCATCAGTTCTTTCATACGTTTGCGCGAGATCGGCGATTGATACCAACTGGCCGAGACCAGGCCCTTTTCGGCGGCGCGGGCAGCTTCAGGGCCGGTGAGGCTGTAGTCGCGCCGTGCGCGGTGAGCGGTGTGTTCAGGCATTGTTATTGTTCTCCGCAAGCGTTGGGTAACAGGTGCTTTGCGAACAAACCATAGAGCGCGGATAAATCCGCCTCAAGGCCTTGAATCCATTCCCTATCAAGCTATCATCCAGGCCCAGCGAGGCTTGATAGTTTTCTATCAAGATGCTTGAGAGGCCTGTCATGAACAATAATAAACGCCCGACCATCGCCACTGTCGCCGCCCAGGCAGGCTTGAGTGTGGCCACCGTCGACCGTGTGCTCAACGCGCGTGCGCCGGTCAATCCGCAGACTGCCGAGCAGGTGTTCCAGGCCGCTGAAGCCGTGGGTTATTTTGCCGCACGGCTGATCGGCCAACGCATTCGTGAGCGGCGCCCCACCTACCGTTTCGGCATCCTGCTGCTGGGCACCGCCCAAGCGTTTTACGCCAACCTGGCAGCGTCGATCAGCCAAGCCGCGCAGCATCACGCCACGGCCAACCTCAGTTGCCAGTTTGAGTACATTCTCGACCGCACACCCAGCGCCATCGCTGCACAAATCGAGCAACTGGCGGTGCAATGCGACGCGCTGGCCGTCGTCAGCTTCGCCCACCCGGTGATCAACGCCACGCTGGCGCAGGTTCGCGAAGCCGGCGTGCCGGTGGTCGCGCTGCTGTCGGATATCCACGAACACGCCTTGGAGCCGTATGTGGGCCAGGATAACCACGTGGTCGGGCGCACCATGGGCTGGCTGCTGGCGCGCACCTGCGGCGCACGCAAAGGCAGCGTTGGCATCCTGTTGGGCGGCCATCGTTTTCTCGGCCACCAGGCGCGGGTGGAGGGCTTGCACAGCTACCTGGCCGAGCATGCGCCGGGCCTCAAGCCGCTGGAACCGTTGATCAACCTGGACAACAGCGACATCACTGAAGAAGCCACCCTCGACCTGCTCACCCGTCACACCGACTTGCGCGGCCTGTGCGTGGTGGGTGGCGGTGGTGACGGCGTGATCAATGCCCTGGCGCAGCTGCCCAAACGGCCGTCGCTGTGCTGCATTTTGCAGGAGTCCACCGCGTTGTCGCGTGGGGCACTGAGCCGGGGTTTGATTGATGTGGTGATGGACTCGCAGCCACGGCAGACGGCGACGGCGTTGATCGAATTGCTGGTGCAATTGCAGACCGCCGAGGTGTTTGACCCGCTGCGGCACAGAGTGCATATCCCACCGCAGATCGTGACCTCGGAGAACCTGTCCAACTAATACACAAAGATCAAAAACTGTGGGAGCTGGCTTGCCTGCGATTGCGGTAGGTCAGTTACGCATTTATCGACTGATACTCCGCTAATCGCAGGCAAGCCAGCTCCCACTTTTGACTGGGTTTTGCTTGAAACTTACGGCACGCGAAAATCCCCGGCGCTCAACCCGAACCGGCTCATCTTGTTGTACAGCCCGCCTCGCGACACGTTCAACTGCCGCGCAGCCAAACGGATGTTGCCGCCGGCTGCGGTAAGCGCGGCGACGATAGCGTGCCGCTCATGGCTGCTCAGGTCCTGCGCGGGCTGAGGTTCGTAAGGGCGCAAGGCTGCACGCTGCTGGGTTTCGAGTGGCAAATCGGCCACCTGGATCAACTCACCCATCGCCAGGTTGGTTGCCCGCTCAATGCTGTTTTCCAGCTCACGCACGTTACCGGGCCAGCCGTAGGCCGAGAGCAACTCCAATGCATCCGGCGAAAAACCCTGAACCGCTTTGCGCATCGAACGGGCGCACCGATTGAGAAAATGCCGCGCCAGCAGCGGGATATCGTCACGGCGCATGCGCAACGGCGGCACGGTCAGGTTCAAGACATTAAGGCGGTAGTAAAGGTCTTCACGAAACGCGCCCTCCGCCACCGCCTGGCTGAGGTTTCGATGGGTGGCGGCGATAATGCGCACATTCACTGCGCGGGAGTTTTTCGCGCCGACGCGGGTGACTTCACCTTCCTGCAATACCCGCAGCAAACTGACCTGGGCGTCGAATGCCATGTCGCCGATTTCATCGAGAAAAATCGTGCCGCCATCAGCCAGTTCAAACTTGCCCGCCGAGCCACCACGGGCGGAGCCGGTGAATGCGCCCTCGACATGCCCAAACAGTTCGCTTTGTACCAGGTCCCGTGGGATCGCGCCGCAATTGACCGCCACAAACGGGCCTTTATGGCGCTCGCTACCGTTGTGAATCGCCTGGGCAAACAGCTCCTTGCCGGTGCCGCTTTCGCCGAGGATCAAGGTGGTGGAATCACTGCGGCTGGCGATACGCCCCAAGTGCAACGCGTCCTGGATCGCCCGCGAATTGCCCTGGATGGTTTCAAAGGTGTAGCTGGCCTGGGTGCCGATAATGCGCCGGGTGATTTCGCGGATACGCCGGCTTTCGCGCAGCGACACAATCACCCCGCCCTGCTCCAGCGGGCATACCGACACCAGGCACGCCAGTTGGCTACGGTCGTGCAGGTGGAAGGTGCAATCAAGGTCACGCACGCCCTCGCCGGCCCGCAGCAAAATGGCATCGCTCAGCTCACTGCGGCCCAGGCGCTGGAACGGGCTGCCAAGCAACTCCAGGCCGACGCGGAACAATTGCCGGGCGTAGCGATTGAGCGCCTTGATGCAGCCGCGCTCATCGAGCACCACCAAGCCCTCGTTGAGCACCTCAAGCACAGTCTGTTGCTCTTGCAACAGCGCTTGCAACGCCATCTGCCGCGCCACCGCCTCGGCGGCCGCTTGCACGGTGCCCAGGGTGTGAAAGTGAAACCAGCCAGGTTCGGCGGTGAGCGTCAGCATGGCCAGGGTCTGGCCCTGGGCATTCTTGATCGGCGCGGCGGCGCAATGCATGCGGCGCTCACGCAGGCCACTGCCAAAGTTCTCCTCGGCCAGCACGTACACCAGACGGTCTTCGGCCAGGGCCAGGCCCGTGCAATTGGTGCCCTGTACCGATTCCAGCAGGCGACTGCCAATGGGCGTGATATCCAGCCCGCAAAAATACAGGGTGGTGCCTTCAGCGTCGGTGAGGTTGATATGCCCGCGCGGGTTATAGGCGAGCAAGCCGCGCATGACCTGCGCCGCTGCAGCGATCAGTACGCGGTGGGTTGCCAGGGTTGCCGCCAACACGTCGGGGGCGACAAAACGGTATTGGCTGTCATCCGCGCTGATACCCGCCTCGACACTGCGCCGCCATGAATCCCAGATCACCTGCCGAACTTCAGTCGGGCGCTCGACCCTACCAGCCAGACACGCCTGCCATGCGTGTTCGAGCGCAGGTATCGGGCCTTCGTTCAGGGATGCCGGTCCCAGGGCCGTGAGGTAGTCAAGGTCTTGCACGCTGAAAGCCATGGGAACGGGGGTCATTTCGGCAGTCCATGTTCATGTTTTTGACATGTCAGTATAGACATGTCATCCGACTGAACACATTTTGTCTTCAGAGTTTTATAAACCCTTAAATATCAACTAGTTAAATATTGGCACAGTGCTTGCTCTTTCCCCATAGCCGCTGACAACTGTCCTGCGGCCAACAATAAAAAGGGGTCATTGTATGAGTACGCAGAACATCCGCCTGGGTTTGATCGGTGCCGGTCGCATGGGCAGTTTCCACGGGCTGACGGCCGCCCGGCACATCCCCGGCGCCTGCCTCGCCGCCATCGCTGACCCCACGCCCGGCCAAGCCGCACGCCTGGCGGCGGAGCTGGGCGTGAACACGGTCTACACCGACCCACAACAGTTACTCGACGACCCGAATATCGATGGCGTCCTTATCGCCGCCCCCGCCCGCAGCCACGCCGAGCTGGTGATCAGCGCTGCCCGCGCCGGCAAGGGCATCTTTTGCGAAAAACCCATGGCCATCACCCTCGATGAAGCCGACCGCGCCATCGCCGCGGCTGCCGATGCTCGCGTGCCGCTGCAGGTCGGCTTCAATCGGCGTTTTGCCAAGAGCTTTCGCACCGCCCACCTTGATGTGGCAGCCGGACGCATTGGTACGCCGCAGCTATTACGTTCGCTGACCCGCGACCCGGCGCTCAACAACCCCGCCAACTCACCGCAATGGGTGATCTTCCTCGAAACCCTGATCCACGACTTCGACACCCTGCGCTACCTCAACCCGGGCGCCGAGGCGGTGCAGGTCTACGTGATGGCCGATGCGCTGATTGCGCCGCAATACAAGAGCAAAGGCTTCCTCGACACCGCCGTGGTCACGATCCGCTTCGACAATGGCGCCATCGCCACCGCCGAAGCCAACTTCCAAGCGGTGTACGGCTACGACGTGCGCGGCGAAGTATTCGGCAGCGCCGGTATGCTGAGCATGGGCAGCCTCAACGAGTCTGACCTGGTGCGCTACCTGGCCCAAGGGATCCAGGCCGACACCCAGCGCATGGACACCGACCTGCTGCGCGACGCCTACATTGCCGAGCTCAACCACTTCGTCGAGTGCCTGCGCACGGGCGCCAAGCCTCTGGCCAGCGGCGAAGACGCACGTGCGGCCCTGGCGATTGCCCGCGCCTGCATCGAGTCATCCGAAACCGGCCAGGCCGTGGCCGTGCCAGGAGCCCGCCGATGATCCCGTTTAAACTGGCGGTCAGCGCCGAGATGGTGTTTCTTGACCTGCCCTTTATCGAACGCGTAAAGCGCATTGATGCGCTGGGTTTCAGCGCCGAAATCTGGAACTGGACCCACAAGGACATCGGCGCATTGGCCGCCACCGGTGCCGACTTCACGTCCATGACCGGCTACATCAGCGGCACCCTCACCGACCCCGATGGCATCCGCCAGTTGCTCGACAGCGCCCGCGAGTCCCTGGGTGTCGCCGCACGCCTGAACTGCCCCAGCCTGAACCTGCACGGCACCGGCCTGGGTGACGGCGGCCTGCCGGTGCAGCCGGTGGGCCAGACCACCGGGCGCATGTGGCTGAGCGCATGCAAGACCCTGGAAAAAATCGCCCGGCTGGGCGAAGACGCCGGCCGCGTGTTTCTGCTGGAAAACCTCAACACCGACGTCGACCACCCAGGCGTGCCGTTCGCCCGCGCCGACGACACCCTGGCCCTGATCGAAGCCGTCGGCAGCCCGCACCTGAAGATGAACCTGGACCTGTACCACGCGCAAATCGGCGAGGGCAACCTGATCGAGCTGATCCAGCGCGCAGGCAGCGCCATCGGCGAAATCCAGGTGGCCGATGTGCCGGGCCGCAAGGAGCCCGGCACCGGCGAGATCCACTACCCGGCCATTGCCAGGGCGCTGCACGCCATCGGCTACAGCGGCGTGGTCGGCCTCGAAGGCTGGGCCAGCGGCGACAGTGAGCTGGCGCTGCAACGCTTTCGCCAGGCCTTTACCCTATAACAATAAAAGGAACACCCGCATGCCTCGTTACGCATTGATCGTTGCTGCTTTTTTACTGCTGTTCAGCCAATGGACCTTCGCCGCCTACCGCATCGGCGTGAGCATCGCCCGGGTTGACGATAACTTCATGACCTACGTGCGCACCGGCCTCGAAGCCGCCGCCAAACAACAGGATGTACAGATCCAGTTCGAAGACGCCCAGGGCGATGTGGTGCGCCAGCTCAATCAGGTCGAAGGCTTTCTGAACCAGAAAGTCGACGCGGTGATCGTGCTGCCGGTGGACACCGCCGCCACCGCCAACATGACCCGCGCCGCCGTGGCCGCGAAGACACCGCTGGTGTACGTCAACCGCCACCCGGACGAACGCACGCTGCCCAAAGGCGTGGTCACGGTGGCCTCCAACGACATCGAAGCCGGGCAATTGCAGATGCGCTACCTGGCGGAAAAACTCGGCGGTAAAGGCAATGTGGCGATCATCATGGGCGACCTCGCGCAGAACGCCACCCATGACCGCACCGAAGGCGCCAGGCAAGTGCTCAAAGACTTTCCGGGTATCAAGGTGGTCGAGCAACAAAGCGCCGAATGGCAACGCAGCAAGGGCATGGATTTGACCAGCAATTGGCTGCTGGCGGGCGCCCAGTTCGACGCCATCGTGGCCAACAACGATGAAATGGCGATTGGCGCGGCCATGGCGTTGCAGCAGGCGGGCAAGGCCAAGGGTGAAATCGTGATTATCGGTATCGACGGTTTGCCTGATGGCCTGGCGGCGATCAAGCGCGGCATGCTCACTGCCTCGGTGTTTCAAGACCCCAAGGCGCAGGCCACACAAGCCGTGGAGTCGGCAATTCGGATGATCAAGGGCGAGCCGATTGAATCGGAAGTGTGGGTGCCGTTTGAGTTGATCAAGCCGGAACAGGTGGCGGTGTTTGAGCAGCGCTACAAATAGATCGGAACCTGTTGAGATCCAAATGTGGAAGCGGGCTTGCTCGCGAAAGCGCAGTGTCAGTCACCCTTTTTATAACTGACCCACCGCATTCGCAGGCAAGCCAGCTCCCACAGTTTGATCGAGTTTCAGTCCAAAATCGGTGTATTTCAACCGCCTCGGCCAACGCAACGTGTGGGTGCAGTTCGAGCAGCGCTACAAATAGTTTGGAAGAATATGGAGCTCCAACTGTGGGAGCGGGCTTGCTCGCGAAAGCGCAGTGTCAGTCACCCTTTTTATAACTGACCCACCGCATTCGCGAGCAAGCCCGCTCCCACAGTTTGATCGAGTTTCAGTCCAAAATCGGCGTGTTTCAACCGCCTCGGCAAGCGCAACGTGTGGGTGCAGTTCGAGCAGCGCTACAAATAGTTTGGAAGAATATGGAGATCCAAATGTGGGAGCGGGCTTGCTCGCGAAAGCGCAGTGTCAGTCACCCATTTCATAACTGACACTGCGCAATCGCAGGCAAGCCAACTCCCACATTTTCGACCGGGTTTCAGTCCAGGTCGGTGGCGTCGTGACGCTCAGCCAGTTGTTCCGCAGGCTCGCCGGACACCCGGTTCACCCGCCGCCCACGCTGCACCGCCGGCCGTGCTTCAATCGCCTCGGCCCAGCGCAGTACATGCTTGTACTCGTGCACCGACAAAAACTCCGCTGACGCCCCATACAAACGGCCTTTGACCAAGCCGCCATACCACGGCCAGATCGCGATATCGGCAATGGTGTACTCATCGCCTGCAATGTACTCACTCACTGCCAGGCGCTGGTCGAGCACGTCCAGTTGACGCTTGGTTTCCATCGCAAAACGATTGATCGGGTATTCCATCTTGCTCGGCGCATAGGCGTAAAAATGCCCGAAGCCGCCACCCAGGTACGGTGCGCTGCCCATCTGCCAGAACAGCCACGACAAACACTCGGCCCGCGCAGCAGGCTCGGTGGGGAAGAACGCGCCGAACTTTTCGGCCAGGTACTGCAGGATCGCACCCGACTCGAATACCCGAATCGGCGTGTCACCACTGTGGTCCATCAAGGCCGGAATCTTGGAGTTCGGGTTGACTGCCACAAAGCCGCTGCCGAATTGGTCGCCGTCGCCGATCTTGATCAGCCACGCGTCATATTCCGCGCCGGTGTGTCCCAAGGCCAGCAGTTCTTCGAGCAGGATGGTGACCTTCTGGCCATTCGGCGTAGCCAGGGAATACAGCTGCAACGGGTGTTTGCCGACCGGCAACTCTTTCTCATGGGTCGCACCGGCAATGGGCCGGTTGATGCTGGCGAAAGTGCCGCCACTTTCGGTGTCCCAGGTCCAGACCTTCGGGGGTACGTAGTCGCTCATACTCACTTCTCCTTGGTTTCAATACTGTTCGATGCAGCCAGTTGGGCCACGTTCCATCCGCCACCCAGCGCCTTGATCAGGCCCACATTAGCGCTTAATTGCTGGGTTTGCAGTTGCAGGACACTGCGCTTGGCTTCCAGCGCCGCCACTTGGGCGGTCACCACATCCAGATAGGCCACGGCGCCCTGGCGATAACGCGAGGTCGACAGGTCTTCGGCGTATTGCGCGGCGGCGGCCGCGTCACGCTGGTCATCCAGGGCACTGCCCAGGCCTGCGATCTGCGACAGGTTGTCTTCCACTTGCTCGAAAGCGCCGAGCACCACGCCACGGTATTTGGCCGCGGCCTCGTCGGTGGCGGCCTTGGCGATATCCACCTGGGCCTGGCGCGCGCCGCCATCAAATATCGTACCTACCAAAGACGGGCCGATGGCCCAGAATAGATTCGGCGCGCTGAGCAAACGGGCAAACTCGTCACTCTGATAACCGCCCTGGGCACTCAAGGTGATCTGCGGGAACCACGCAGCCTTGGCCACGCCGATACGCGCATTGGCCGACGCGATGCGACGCTCGGCAGCGGCGATATCCGGACGGCGTTGCAGCAGGCTCGACGGCACGCCGGTGGGTACGTTGGGCAAGGCAATCGGCGCCACATTGACGGCGACGGTGTAGGTTGATGCCGACTCACCGAGCATGGCCGCAATCGAATGCTCCAACACTGCCCGTTGTACCAGGCTCTGGTTGAGCTGCGACTTGACCGTCGACAGCTGCGTGCGCGCCCGCGCCACGTCCAGCCCGGACACGATCCCGCCGCCGTGCAAGCCTTCGGTCAGGTTCAGGGCTTTGGTGTAGGCGTCGCGGGTCTGCTCCAGCAGTTGGTTCTGCCAGTCGATACCGCGCAGGCGAATGTAGCTGTCGGCCAGTTGCGCTTGCAGGCTCAGGCGCACCGACGCCAGGTCAGCCTTGGCCGCCTCCGAGTCGCTGGTGCCGGCCGCAACCGTGTCGCGCACGCGGCCCCACAGGTCGACTTCATAGTCCACCTCCAGGCCCAGCGTGGCGGAGTTGTAGACGTCCGGCGAGGTGGCCGAGCGCAGCGGCTTGGTGTCCGACTGGCGAATACGCTGGCCGCTGCCGATGGCCGAGAGCTTGGGGAACAACCCCGAACGGTCCTGGGCCAGGAACCCCTGGGACTGCTGGTAATGCGCGAGTGCCGCGCTCAGGTCCGGGTTGTTGTTGAGCAACTGCTGCTGCATCGCGTCCAGCTGCGGGTCGTTGTAGATGCGCCACCAGCCATCACGGCTGGCTTGGTCGTTGGGCACACCGACGCTCCACGGGCCTTGGGTGTGAAACTGCGCGGCGATGGGTGTTGGCGGCACTTCAAGCGGCGGCGCCAACGAGCAGGCACCCAGGCTCAGGGTGGCGAGCAGGCCCAGCAGGTTGCGCTTAGCCATGGGGTTTGGCCTCGGCGGAAGCGGCAGCCAACTGCACCGAGTCATCATCGGCCAGGCCATCCGGCGGCGTATCGATCACGCGGTCGGCCGCTTGCAGGCCGCTGGCGATCTCCACACTGTCGCCAAAGTCACGGGCGATGGTGACGGTCTTGAAGTGCACATGGTCCTGGCTGTCGAGGGTGGCGACGCGCATGCCCTTGTCATCGAACACCAGGGCACTGGACGGTACGCGCAGCACGTCGGCCTGCACCGGCAAATCAAACTGCACGCTGGTGTAGCCACCGGGCAGCAGGCGGCCGCCGGGGTTGTCCACCAGCAGTTGCACCAAGGTGCTGCCGGACGCGGCGTTGACCGCATCGGCGGTGGCGATCACCTTGCCGGTGAAGGTTTCGCCGCGATACTCCGGCACACTCAAGCGCGCGGTGGTGCCTTCGCGAATCTGCGGCGAGAAGGTCTGCGGCACCTGTACATACACGCGCAGGCGGCTGACATCAGCCACCGCAAACAGCTCTTTGCCGGCGGTGCCGCCGGCGCTGATCAACGCGCCCACGTCGGTACTGCGCGCGGTAACCACACCGGCAAACGGCGCGACCAAATGCTGAAAGCCCTTGGTCGCCACCAACTGCTCGACATTGGCTTTGGCCGCCGTCACTTTGGCCTGTTTGGCGGTCAGGTCGCCGGTACGTTCGTCAACGTCCTGACGTGACACCGAGTCGGTCGCCAGCATCGCCTGCCAGCGCTTGGCGGTGGTTTCGGCCAGGTGTTCATCGGCCTGGGCCGAGGCCAGGGTGGCGCGGGCTTGCAGCAGTTGCTGGTCGAGCTCCGGGGTGTCGATTTCGGCCAATACCTGGCCGGCTTTGACGCGCGTGCCGATGTCGACATTCCAGGATTTCAGGTAGCCATTGACCCGGGCAAAAATGGACGCCCGCGAATAGGCCTCCATGCGCCCCGGCAAATTGAGTACCGGGCCTTGCGCTTGCACCACGGGCTTGACCAGGTTGACGCTGGGCAGTGCCTGCGCGTCGGTCCAGGTCTTGAGATCACGCGACTCACTGGCACGCACGCTCAGGCCGACACCGACGATGACCACGACTGTCACCGCGCCCACGATCAGCCACAGCAGGCCACGGGACGACTTTTTTTGAGCAATGGAAACGGACATGTCAAACCCCTTGGGAAACGGTAGTCGCCAGCGTGGCGTGTTGGCGACGCCCGTGGACAAGACTGAAAATCAATGGCACCAGAATCAACGTGGCGATGGTGGCAAACGCCAGGCCTCCGATCACCGCACGCCCGAGCGGCGCGTTCTGCTCGCCGCCCTCGCCCAGCCCCAGGGCCATGGGCGCCATGCCAATGATCATCGAGATGGCGGTCATCAACACCGGCCGCAGCCGCGTGAAACCGGCCTCCAGCGCGGCCTGCACGGCATCGCCATGCACGGCCAGGCGCTCACGGCAGAAGCTCACCACCAGGATGGCGTTGGCGGTGGCCACGCCCATGCACATGATCGCCCCCGTCAAGGCGGGCACCGACAGCGGCGTATGCGTGACAAACAGCATCCACACAATGCCCGCCAATGCCGCCGGCAACGCGGTGATAATCACAAACGGGTCGGCCCAGGACTGGAAGTTGACCACGATCAGCAGGTAGATCAGCACCACCGCGCCCAACAGGCCGAACAGCAAGCCACTGAAGGCCGCGTTCATGGTCTGCACCTGGCCCTGCAAAATCACTTTGGAGCCGGTCGGCACTTCACCGGCGTGGGCGGCGATGATCTTCTGGATATCGGCGGCGACGCCGCCCAGGTCCCGGTCCTGAATCGCGGTCAGCACCTCAACCACCGGCTGGATATCCGACTGGCTGAACACCGAACTGCTGTGGCTGCGCTGGATATTCGCCAGACCGCCCAAGGTCTGGTCGGTGGCCGCGCCATTGCTGCCGCTCAGCGGCAGGTTGTGCAGCGCGGCCAGGCTTTCCAGGTTGTATTGCGGGGTTTGCATCACGATCGGGTAGGAAATGCCGTTGGCCGGGTTCAACCAGAATGTCGGCGCCACCTGGCTGGAACCCGCCAAGTTGACCACCAGGCTGTTGGTCACATCCCGTTCGGTGAGGCCGACCAACTGCGCGCGGGTGCGGTCCACGTCGATATTGAACGTCGGCAATTGCCGCGACTGCTGGATACGCGCATCCACCACCCCCGGCACCCGGCGAATATCACGCAGTAGCGCGCTGGCATAGGTGAAGTTGCCCGCCAGGTTATTGCCGGTGATTTGCAGGTCGATCGGTGCTGACGAACCGAAGTTGAGAATCTGCCCGACAATGTCCGAAGCCGGGAACGAGAACACCGCGCTCGGGAATTCCCGTGGCAGGCTTTCGCGCAATTGGCGCATGTACTCAGCGGTCGGGCGGTGGCCTTCGTTGAGGCTGATCTGGATATCGGCATCCTGGGAACCCACGGTGCCGGTGTTGTTGTACACCACGTTGATACCGCTGATGGACAGGCCGATGTTGTCGACCAGGGCTTTAAGCTCCTGGGCCGGGACTTTGCGCCGGATGGCGTCTTCGATGTCGGCGATCAGGTGCGCATTACTCTCCACCCGTGTGCCCACCGGAGCGCGGACGTGCAACAGAATCAGCCCGGAATCGACCTCAGGGAAGAAGTTGCGGCCCAGGAACGGCACCAATGCAAACGACACGGCGACAAACGCCAGCAGGCCGATCACCACCGCGCGACGATGGTGCAAGGCGCTGTGCAACACGCGGTGGTAACGCTCGCGAAAGGCTTCAAAACGCTTCTCGAAACCGCGCTGAAAAGTCACCAGCGGGTTGCGCGACGGTGCATGCCCATCGTCGCCGTGTAGATGCGGTTTGAGCAGGTAGTTGGCCAGCGTCGGCACCAGGGTCCGCGACAGCAGGAAGGAAGCGATCATGGCAAAGATCACCGCTTCGGCCATCGGCACGAACAGGAAGCGCGCCACACCTTCAAGGAAAAACATCGGCACAAACACGATGCAGATACACAGCAGCGAGACAAACGCCGGCGTCACGATCTGCGCCGCACCGTCGAGGATTGCCGTCTGCACCGGCTTGCCCTGCTCCAGGTGCCAGTTGATGTTCTCGATGGTTACCGTGGCATCGTCCACCAGAATGCCGACGGCCAGCGCCAGGCCGCCGAGGGTCATGATATTCAGGGTTTCGCCCAGCGCCGAAAGCGTGGCAATCGAAGCCAGAATCGCCAGTGGAATCGAGGTGGCGATGATCAACGTCGAACGCCAACTGCCGAGGAACAGCAAAATCATCAGACTGGTCAGCGCCGCCGCGATCAAGCCTTCACGGGCCACGCCGCTGATGGCCGAGCGCACGAACAGCGACTGGTCGCCGATCAGGTCGATATTCAGGTTCGGCGGCAACGCAGCCTTGTTGTCGGCAAGCTTTTCTTTGATGCCGGCGATCACGCCCAAGGTCGACGCCGAACCGGTCTTGAGTACCGGCAGCAGCACCGAGCGGTTGCCGTTCACATGCACGATGTTGGTTTGCGGCGGGTTGCCGTCACGCACGGTGGCCACGTCACGGATCAGCACGGTGGTGCCGTCGGCGGTCTTGATCGGCAGGTTTTCCAGGTCATGGAAGTCCGACGGCGAGTTGTTCAGTTGCAGGTTGAATTCGTAGCTGCCGATCTTCTGGGTGCCTACCGGGGTGATCAGGTTCTGCGTGGCCAGGGCGGTGGCGACGTCCTGCGCCGACAAGCCACGGGCTTGCATACGCGCCGAATCGAGGTCGATCTGCACCTGCCGGCTCTTGCCGCCAAACGGGTATGGCAGGGCCGCGCCGGGCACGCTGGTGAGCATCAGGCGCACCTGGTTCAGGCCGATATCACCCAGGCGTTGCTCGCTCAGGCCCGGCCCAGAGAGTGCAAGCTGCACGATCGGCACGGTGGAGGCGCTGTAGTTGAGTACCAGCGGCGGCACGGTGCTGGGCGGCAATTGCCGCAGGATCGCCTGGGACACCGACGTCACCTGGGCGTTGGCGGTACTGATGTTGACGCCGGGCTGGAAGAAGATCTTCACAATGCCGTAGCCGTTCATCGACTGCGCTTCGATATGGCGAATGTCGTTCACGGTGGTGGTCAGCACCCGCTCGAATGGCGAGGTGATGCGCCCCGCCATCTGATCAGGCGGCAAACCGGTGTACTGCCAGATCACCGCAATTACTGGAATGCGGATTTCCGGGAAGATGTCGGTCGGCGTGCGCCAGGCCGCCAGCGGCCCGACAATCAGGATGAAAATGGCCAATACCACAAAGGTATAGGGGCGCAGCAAGGCGATGCGCACGAGGTTGAGCATAGGAAGTGATCCAGACAGGAGATTGGTCGGTCAAGCAGGCTTCGCCATGCCGTTTTCCCGCCTCGCCCCATGCACTGCCTGGGGATTTTGCAACGACATCCAGGTCACAAAGAGGCATATGCCACGATATCGATTTTAGTGGCATACGCAACTAATTTGTTTCAAGCTGTCTCAGTATTCATCTGGAACGTCAGTTCGGTCCGAAAGGCCTTGTCCTGACAGGTCGCGCAGGCATAATCAGTCGCGTCGTGTTTTGTATCAGAGAGTATCTGCCCTTGAAACCTGCCCCGCCTTGCTCCGAGAGCCCCAGCGCCTGCGTCAACGGTGCCGTGCGCCGCACCTCGCGCCGCCTGGGCCAGATCTATGACGAAGCGTTCGCGCCCTGCGGGCTTAAAGCCACGCAATACGCGCTGCTCAACCGTATCGCCAAGGCCGGCACGCCAAAAATGGGCGAGCTGGCACAAACCCTGGTGATGGATTTGTCCGCGCTCGGCCACACGCTCAAACCGCTGGTGCGTGACGGCCTGGTGGAGCTGCGCGTGGACGAACTCGACCGGCGTACCCGCCGCGTGCTGCTGACCGAACACGGCAAACGCACCCACGTCGCGGCCAAGCGTATTTCGACGCAAATGGCCGAACGCTTCGATCAGGCCTTCGGCCGTGAAGCAGCGGCGCAATTGCGCCAGACCCTGGACTTTATCGCCTCCGACGAATTTGCCCGCACGCTGTTGGCCAAGGACGCCTAAGCCATCGGCTGGTGGTTGGTGACGCAGTGGATGCCGCCTCCGCCAGCGGCAATCGCATCGATATTGAGCTGCAGCACTTTACGGTTCGGGTAGAGCCGTGACAGCAACTCCAATGCCTTGCGATCCGCCACCGGGTCGCCGAATTCGGGCGCGATTACCGCGCCGTTAATCACAAAATAATTGATATAGCCGGCGGCGAAGTCCTCGTTACCTTGGCTGAACCTGCTTTTGCGCGGGTTCAGCGGCGGCGACACGGTATGCACCTGCAACGGGCGGCCATCGGCATCAGTGGCGTGCTTGAGGATCTCCAGGTGCGCCAAGGTGACCTTGTGGTCGTAGGACTGCGGGTCGGTATCGAGGTTGGCCAGCACCACACCGGGCGCGACGAACCGCGCATAGAAATCCACGTGCGCATCGGTGATGTCCTTGCCCTTGATGCCCGGCAGCCAGATGATCTTGCGCAGGCCCAGGCGCTCCTTGAGTTCAGCCTCGACATCGGCCTTGCTCCAGTCGGGGTTGCGGTTGCGGTTGATCCAACTGCTTTCGGTCATGATGCCGGTGCCCAGGCCATCCACTTCGATAGCACCGCCCTCGCCCACCAGCTCACTGCGAATGTGGCGCGCGCCGGTTTCTTCGGCCACCAGCGCCGCCAACTGCGCGTCATCGGCATGTTGTTGTTTGTTACCCCAGCCATTGAAGTTGAAATCCACCGCGCCTTCGCCGCCCGTGCCGTCGATGACGAAATTGGCGCCGGTGTCGCGCATCCAGATATCGTCCAGCTCGGTTTCGACAAAGGTGATATTGCGTGTACCGCAGTGTTTTTCCGCCAGTTCGCGCTCGTCTTCGCGACAGAACACGGTGACCGGCTCATAGGTGGCAATCGCCTGGGAGATACGGCCCAGGGCCGCTTGCACATCGGCGGTGAAGTCTTCCCAGATAGCGTCCTGGGCGCCAAAGGCGATGAAGGCCTGGCGGTGTTTCTCGCCCTCATCGGGCATATAGAACCGGCCTTTGACGGCGGCGCGCACGTGAGTGGTGAGTAAGGTCATGGCACAGACCACGCTGGTTTGTTTGAGGAAGGTTCGACGGGTTGGCATGGGGTTCTCTACTTAACGGTCGCAGTCTTGAATTTAGTCCACACACGCATACGTGCGCGCATATCGGCCTGGGGGATGTCCTTGCCGGCAATCAATCGCTCGAAGGTGGCCGCATCCGGGTAAATATCCGGGTTGTCACGCAGGCTTGCCTCCACTGCCGGGCGGGCCTTGGCGTTGGCCGTGGGGTAGCCGGTGAAGTGAGTGATGGCGGCCATGTTCTGCGGGCGCATCACGAAGTTGATAAAGGCATAGGCGTATTCCGGGTGCCGGGCGTCAACGGGTATGGCCATGGTGTCCATCCACACCGTGGTGCCTTCGCGGGGGATGTGATAGCCGAAGGTCACGGGTTTGCCGGCCGCATCGGCGGCGCGCTGGGCCTGGGTCATATCGCCGCTGTAGCCGAGGGACAGGCACAGGTCGCCATTGACCAGGTCGGTCACCGGTTGCGACTGGAACTTGCGAATGTACGGACGCAGTTTGAGCAGCACGTCACTGGCGGCGGCCAGGTCCTCACGCTTGGCACTGCGCGGGTCGCGGCCCAGGTAGTTGAGGACCACGGCCAGCACTTCGTCGGGTGAGTCGATCAGCGAAATACCACAGTCGGCGAACTGGGCGGCAAACTCGGGTTTGAACAGCAGGTCGAGGCTGTTGACCGGCGCGTTCGGCAGGCGCTGCTGGATCTGCGCAGTGTTGTAGGTCAAGCCAATGGTGCCCCAGGTGTAAGGCACCGTGGCCTTGTTGGAGTTGACGTAGTGGCGGCGCAGCTTCTGCAAACCTGGCTCGATATCATCCAGCGCGGTGAGCCTGGCAGGGTCCAGCGGTTGCAGGCTGCCGGCGCGCATCAGGCGCTCGGCCACGGTGTCGCCGGGGAAGATCAGGTCGTAGCCGCTGCCGCCGGCCATCAACTTGGCTTCCAGGGTTTCGCTGCCGTCCATCACGTCGTAGATCACCTTGATGCCGGTCTCGGCAGTGAAGGCCGACAAGGTGTCCGGCGCAAAATAGTCCGCCCAGTTGTAGAGTTTCAGCGTCTTGTCATCGGCCGTGACGCAGGCGCTGGTGAGGATCAGGGCACAGCTCAAGAGCAATCTCATGATGGGCGCCCGTCCAGGGTCAGCATGGCGCCGTACAGTTCCGGACGGCGGTCGCGGAAGATGCCCCAGGTCAGGCGATCTTCGCGCATCGCAGACAGGTCCAGGGAGTGCACGAGCACACCCGTGGATTCGCGATCAGCTTCGACCAGCAGCTTGCCTTTGTGGTCGCAGATAAACGAGGAGCCATAGAAGTCCATTTGCAGGCTCGCGTCCGTCGTCGCCACTTCACGACCTACGCGGTTGGCCGCCACCACTGGCACCAGGTTGGCGGCGGCATGACCGCGCATGGTCATTTGCCAGTGGTCCCGGGAATCGAGCGCCGCGCAGCCGGGCTCCGAACCGATGGCGGCGGGGAACAACAATACCTCAGCACCCTGCAACGCCAGGCAGCGCGCGGTTTCGGGGAACCACTGGTCCCAGCAGATGCCGATGCCCAGGCGCCCGAACGCCGTGTCCCAGACGCGAAAGCCAGTGTCACCGGGACTGAAATATTCCTTCTCCTGGTAGCCGATGGCGTTGGGGATATGGGTCTTGCGGTACACGCCCAACAGCTGCCCATCGGCATCGGCGACGCTCAAGGAATTGAAGTAGGCGTTGCCGGCTTGTTCGAACCAGCTCAGCGGCAGCACCACGCCCAGCTCCTTGGCCAACGCGGCGAAACGCTTGAGCACGCGGCTGTGCGCATATGATTCGGCCAGCGCCAGATGCTTGTGATGCTGCTCAATACAGAAATACGGGGTGGCGAACAGCTCCTGCAACAGGATGACCTGGGCGCCCTGCGCGGCGGCATCACGCACCAGACGCTCGGCGCGGTCGAGGTTACCCGGCAAGTCCCAGGTACACGGCATCTGGGTAGTAGCAATCGTCAATACAGTCATGGCATTACCCCTTTAACGGCCAGGCCGGTTGCTGTTGGGTGATGCAATGCACCCCGCCGCCGCCGTGGGCCAGGTGGTTGATCCGCACCGGCACGATTTCACGGCCTGGGAACGCCTGGGCCAGCACCTCGGCCGCGACCTGATCGGCGCCAATGCCGTAGGCCGGCATGATGATCGCGCCGTTGGCGATGTAGAAGTTGGTGTAGGAGGCGCAAAACACCTCGGCATCGGTGTCCACCGCATCGGTGGCCTCATACAGCTCGATCAGCTCGAAACGCCGGCCCTGGGCGTCGGAGGCCAATTCCAGGGCGCGGCGGTTTTCGCGCACTACTTGGGCATAGGTCGAGTGTTGATCGTGAGTGGCATCCACCAGCAGCACACCAGGGCGGGCGAAGGCGCACACGCCGTCGACGTGGCCGTCGGTCATGTCACCGGTGACGTAATTCGGGTCGCCGGGGAGCCAGATGGTCTTTTTGATCCCCAGCAGGCGCGCGAAGATATCTTCGATTTCGGCTTTGCTCATGCCGGGGTTACGGTTGGGGTTGAGCAGCACCGATTCGGTGGTGATCAAGGTGCCCTCGCCGTCCACATGGATCGCGCCGCCCTCATTGCAGAGCGGCGTGCCGAAGCATTCCAGCCCCAGGTGATTGAGCACTCGGCGCCCCAGGCTTTCGTCCAGGTCATGGGCCGACTTGCCGCCCCAGGCGTTGAATCGCCAGCTCACACCCGCCGTACCCTGTTGCGGGTGACAGATGAAGGTGGGGCCGGAGTCGCGGCACCAGCTGTCGTTGACGGCCTGTACGATCAACTCGATGCCATGGCCGCACAGGGCTTTGGCACTGGCGATTGCCGAAGGGTCGACAATCATTTTCACCGGTTCAAAACGTGCGATGGCAGTGGCGACTCGCGCAAAATCCTGCTGCACCAATGACAAGGTCACACCCCAGGTGCTTTCCCACAGCGCCTGGTTATGCGGCCAGACCATCCAGGTCGCCGCATGGTGGGACCACTCCGCGGGCATACTCCAACCACCGGTTAAAATTTCACTACGCTGCATGACAAGCACCTTTGAGTTAAGTCATTGTGTTCAGTGAAAACTGCCCACGGAGTCTTGGCGTACATGCTACGTAGGCTGAAAAGACCAAACAAACGATGGATTTTGTAGAAAACTGATTAGCGGAGCTTATCGATATGCTCAACCATTGGCCGCCCCTCGGCACCCTGCGCGGCTTTGAAGCTGCCGCCCGCCTGGGCAGTTTCCACAAGGCTGCCGAAGAACTGCACCTGACCCAATCAGCGATCAGCCAGCAGATCCGCAGCCTGGAGGCTTACCTGGAGCAGCCGCTGTTTTTACGCAGCGGGCGCAGCGTGAGCCTCACCGACGCAGGTTATGACTTCCTCAGCACCACCCAGGCGCTGCTGCAACAACTGGCGGTGGGCGTACGGCGCCTGGGGCAGTACCGCAAACCCAATCAACTGGTGCTCAACACCACGCCGACCTTTGCCCGCCACTGGCTGCTGCCACGCCTGGCAGACTTTCGTCAGCGGCACCCGGAGGTGGACCTGTGGATCTTCAGTACCGATGAAGTGCCCGACATGGCCAGCCAGACCATCGACCTGGCCGTACGTGACGACATCAGTTCCCAGGCCGAATGCAGCTTCAAGGTGCTGCATGCCGACCGGTTGTTTCCGGCGTGCCATCCCAAGCTGCTGCCAGTGCCTGCCGCGCAGCGCACCACCTTGCACGGCGAGCGAGAGATGGACTGGAGCCATTGGGCCGTGGAGGCCGGCATTGATGTGGGCCAACAGGACCAGGGGCTGAATTTTTCCGATCCGGGTTTACTGCTCGATGCTGTGTGCAGCGGGCTGGGCATCGGCCTGGTCAGCCAACTGCTGAGCCACCAGGCCCAGGCCGATGGCTTGCTCACGCCGCTGGTCGAAGCCACCATTCGCGGCCCCAGCTGGGCGCTGTTGACCCACCGTGACAGTGAAAACGACCCACTGGCCCGCAGCTTTACCCAATGGTTGCTGATGCGTTTGCAGGTAGACCCAACATGAGTGACAGACTCGAAGACATCCTCACCGAACACCTGAACGTAGTGTTCTGCGGCATCAACCCCGGCAAAGGCTCCGCCGCCTTGGGCCTGCACTTCGCCAACCGCAGCAACCGTTTCTGGCGTACGTTGCACCTGGCTGGTTTCACGCCTCATGAGATCCGCCCACAAGATGGACGCAACGTGCTCGACTACCACTGCGGCCTGACCACACTGGTGGAGCGCCCTACGGCGAGTGCGGGGGAATTGGCGCGGCATGAGTTCAATGACGCCGCGGCTGCGCTTGAGCAAAAAATCCGCCGCTGGCAGCCACGCTTCGTGGCCTTTTTGGGCAAGGTCGGTTATAGCGCCGTGTCCGGCCAACGCGAGGTTGCCTGGGGGCTGCAGCCGCAGTTATTGGGCGGCGCAGCGGTATGGGTGCTGCCCAACCCCAGCGGGCGCAATTTGGCGTTCAACCTGGAGCAGTTGGTGCAGGCCTATCAGCAACTGCGCGAAGCCATTGCACAGAGCGATCAAGTGCCCCTAATCTCCTGAGAGCATTCACCTGAGAGCAACGGAGGCTTCATGAAACTGATAGGCATGCTGGACTCGCCTTACGTGCGTCGCGTGGCAATTTCCCTGGAGCTGTACGGCGTAGCGTTTGAGCATCAATCGGTGTCGGTATTCAGCAGCTTCGAGCAGTTCCAGGCGATCAACCCGGTGGTCAAAGCGCCGACCCTGGTGCTGGATGACGGCACACTGCTGATGGATTCCAGCCTGATCCTGGACTATTTCGAAGCCCAGGCCCGCGCCGACAAGAAGCTGCTGGCGCAAGCGGCCGGCGCCCGCGCTCAAGAGCTGCACGTGCTCGGGCTGGCCCTGGCGGCCTGCGAGAAAACCGTGCAGATCGTGTATGAGCATAATCTGCGTCCGGCAGAAAAACTCCATGAGCCGTGGGTCGACCGCGTGACCGGGCAACTGCTGGCCGCCTATTCGTTGCTGGAAAAACACTTGGCCCTCCCTACCGACGGACCGCTGACCCAGGCCGCACTGACCACGGCAGTCGCGTGGTCGTTCACCCAGTCAAAACTGCCGTCGGTGCTCGACCCCAAGGCATTCCCCTACCTGCAACGTCACGCGCAGCGGCTGGAACAGCACCCGGCCTTCAAGCGCTACCCCATCGAGTAACGGACTTAGACCCAGCCGCCATCCACAATAAAGTTCTGCGCCGAACACATCGCCGAAGCATCGGAGGCGAGAAACAACGCCATATTGGCGATGTGTTCGGGCAGCACGCTGCCGGGCAGGCACTGGCTGCGGCTGATCAATTCTTTGGCCGCGTCATCGACCCACATCGCCAGTTGTTTGTTGGTCATGACCCAGCCGGGCACCAGGGTGTTCACACGGATATGGCTGGGCCCCAGCTCACGTGCCAGGGCACGGGTCATGCCATGGGCAGCGGCCTTGCTGGCGGCGTACACCGGGTAGCCGGCAGACGCCATCATCCACCCCACCGAGCCCAGGTTGATGATCGCCCCACCGCCGGCGCGTTTCATCATCGGCACCACGGCCTTGGCGGCAAAGAACGCGTGCTTGAGGTTGACGGCGATCAGACTGTCGAACATCGCCGAATCGACTTCTTCCAGGGTATGACGCACGTCGTTGGCCGCGTTATTGACCAGTACAGTGATTGGCCCCAGCGAGTGTTCAAAGCGCTCGATCGCCGCCTTGTAGGCGATTTCATCGGTGATGTCGCAACACACGAATTCAACCTTGTAGCCCTGGGAATACAAGAGCGCGGCCAGACGCTCGCCCTGGCTTTGCGCCCGGTCCACAAAACCCACCTTGGCACCCTGTGCGGCGAACGCGCGCACCAGGAATTCGCCGATGCCTGAGGCACCACCGGAAACCAGAACGGTCTTACCCTCAAGGTCGGGGTAAACAGCCTGTTGAGTGGTCATATAAAGGTCGCCTCACTTAATTAGTCTTATTTTATTTTGCAAACAGGCAGTAAAAGGCTATAAATCTGCTGCTGCAGCGACAAAATATCGCACATTAGTAGAACTATTCCACTGAAAACAACAAAAGGAAGTTCGACCATGAAGCACCCTCGTCACCTGCTTTCCGGCCTCGCCTTGTCCCTGCTGATTGCCAGCGGCGGCACCCAGGCTGCGGGCCTCACCAGCGAGCACAAACCCTTCGGCAAAACCAATGACGGCACCGCCGTCGAGCAGTACATCTTGCGCAACAGCCACGGCATGCAAGCCACGGTGATCACCTACGGCGGCGTGTTGCAGTCACTCAAAGTGCCGGATAAAAACGGCAAGGTCGATGACGTAGTACTGGGTTTTGATGACGTGCAGGGCTATCAGAGCGGCACGGCGTTTTTTGGCGCGACCATCGGGCGCTTCGGCAACCGCCTGGCAGGCGGTGCATTTGAGCTCGATGGCAAGCGCTATCAGGTGCCGCTCAACGACGGGCCCAACTCACTGCACGGCGGCGCCCAGGGGTTTGACAAGCAGGTGTGGAAAGCCGAACCCGTCAAAGGCAAGAACTCGGTCGGCGTCAAGCTCAGCTACCTGTCCAAGGACGGTGAAATGGGCTTTCCCGGCAACCTCAAGACCGAGGTCACCTACAGCCTCAACGATCACAACGAACTGCACATCGACTACAAAGCCAGTACCGACAAACCCACGGTGCTCAACCTCACCAACCACAGCTATTTCAACCTGGCCGGCGCGGGCAATGGCGACATTCTCAAGCAGGTCGCGACCTTGCATGCCAGCCATTACACACCGGTGAATGCCACCCTGATTCCGACCGGCGAGCTGGCACCGGTCAAAGGCACGCCAATGGACTTTCTCAAACCCACGCCGATCGGCCAGCACATCAAGGACGAGCATCCGCAGCTCAAATTTGCCGAGCCGAAACAAGGTGGGTTTGACTTCAACTGGGCGCTCGACACCCAGGGCGATATCAAGCAACTCGCCGCCGAAGTTCACGACCCTGCTTCCGGCCGGCGTTTGCAGCTCTACACCAGCGAGCCTGGAGTGCAGTTCTACACCAGTAACTTCCTCGATGGCACGGTTAAGGGCAAAGCGGGCAAGACGTACCAGCACTGGAGTGCTTTTACCCTCGAGACCCAGCACTTTCCCGACGCGCCCAACCAGCCCAAGTTTGCTTCGACTCGGTTGAATCCGGGGCAGACCTATAGCCAAAACACTGTGCTCAAGTTCTCTGCCGACTGACAGTTGGTGCACCGAGGTGTTGGAGCCGGCCCTCGCTACAGGCACCTCGGTTTTTCCTTGTAGCAGGGCGCAAGCCAGGGCAGCTTGGTCAGCGAAAAGGATATAAAGGGCCAGAGCAACAGCAGAGCCATACTCGGTCAACTGTGTGGGAGCGGGCTTGCTCGCGAATGCGGTGTGCCAGTCAATTCATCTGTCACTGACCCACCGCATTCGCGAGCAAGCCCGCTCCCACATTTAGACCGCGTTGCATCAGGTAGTGACCCGCCGTAAGGGCGGAACACTAAGTGGCCATTACCGCAGCAACGGATATGTACTCCCTCTGATCCAATCCCCCTTCATTGCCACAACCCAATCTTCGTCAGCTCTTGCTTGAAGTTCTCGCGCGTAATCAGCGTCACCTCGTCCATGGCCGTGTACTTGGGCGGCTCCGTTCCCTTGGTAACCCACTCATACATCATCAACGCAGTGTTGTAGCCCTCGATATGCGGACTAGGCAGCATCGAACCGAAAAAACCGCTGTCGGCTTTTTTCAGCTCACCGATCGCGTCTGTGCCATTGATGCCGATACCGATCACATTGGCTGCAGCAAAACCGGCCGTTTCCGTAGCGCGCACGCCGCCGAGCACCGTGTTGTCGTTCATGCCGCCGATAATCAGGTTCTTGGCACCGCTGGGCAGCTTGACCAGCGCCGAGTTGGTGGCGTCCATACTGCCTGGTACATCGAGAGTCTTGGCAGCGGTGAACAGAATGTGGTCTTTGGGAAAGCCAGCGTCTTCCAGGGATTTGACCGAACCATCAGTGCGTTTTTTACCCGTGTCGAGTTCGTTAAAGGTGTTGATCACCGCATAGGTGTCCTTCCAGTCCCAACCGCGTTTTTTCGCCTCAGCCGCCATCGCCGCGCCCTGCTTCTGGCCCACTTCAAACGCGGCCATGCCCAGGTACGGCACGTCCTCCATGAAGTTGCCCTTGGCATCAACGAAGCGATCATCCACCGCAATCACTTTCAGGCCGTTGGCCTTGGCCTTGGCGACGATAGCCGGGCCGAGTGATACGTCCGGCGGGCAGATCACAAAGCCCTTGGCGCCGTTGGCCGCCAGGCTGTCGATGGCCGACAGGGTTTTCTCGCCATCCGGCACCGCGATCTTGATCACGGTAAAGCCATGCTCCTTGCCGGCTTTTTCGGCAAACGCCCATTCGGTCTGGAACCACGGTTCTTCAGCCTGCTTGACCAGAAAACCGATCTTCACGGCTTCAGCGGCCTGCAGCAGGCCGCTCAAGCTCAGGGCCGACACCGCCACAGCGGCGCAGCACAGGGCACGGATACCTCGACGATGATTCATACGGATGACTCCTTGTTGTTGTTTTTGGGTCTTTTGTTTTTGGGTCTTGGGGTTTAACCGGCAAAACGGTGACAGGGCTTGCCTGGCACATTGACCTCGATGGCCAGCAGCGCGCCATCGAGTGGGTGATTCAAGGGGCTGGCGGCGCTGGTGATATAGAGAGTGGTGAGATCGGGGCCACCGAACACGCAACTGGTGGGCCGGCTCACGGGCAACTCGACAATGCGGTCGACCTCGCCGGCCGGCGTCAGGCGCAGCAGGCAACTGCCATCCCAACGGGCGTTCCAGATATAGCCATCCGCGTCCATCGCCGAGCCGTCCGGGCCGCCGCGCTCATGCGGGCCGAACCACACGTGTGCAGGGTCGAGTTGGCCGTTTGGCTGGATCGAATGCCGGTACAACGTGCCGTCCATACTGTCGCCGAAATGCACGTGGGCGCCGTCATCGCTCCATAGCAAGGTGTTGGGAATGCCCAGTCCGCTCAGTAACGGTGTGACGTGTGCGTTGGCATCGACGCGAAACAGGCCGCCGCTACGCCGCGTAATCGGCAGGTCTTCACCCTGCTCACCGATATTGTTCTGCATGGTGCCCAACCACAGGCGGCCCTGGGCATCGCAGCGCGCTTCATTGCCACGGTTGCCCGGTTGCGGGTCGACCACGCACAGCAGCGTGAGGGCTTCGGTTTCCAGGTTCAGCCGGTACACGCCGCTGCTCAGCGTCACCAGCGCATCGCCACTTTCACAGGGGATAAACGCCGAGACGTGCTCGGGCAACTGCCAGATCTGCAGTTGCCCGCCCATCAGGCGCAGCGCCTGTTTGCCGGCGATATTCACCCAATACAGCGCCTGGGTCGGCACGTCCCAGAACGGGCCTTCGCCCAACTGGGCACGGTGTGCAGTGACTGCGGTACACGACATAAAAAACCTCCTGGTGTTACAGCGGGTCGCGCGATGGCGTGCCATCCACCAGCCGCTGGATGCGCAACGGGTTGGCGTTTTTCAACGCGTCGGGCAGCAGGCTATCAGGGTAATTCTGCAAGCACACCGGGCGCAGGAACCGGTCGATGGCCAGGGTGCCGACCGAGGTGCCACGGGCATCGGACGTGGCCGGGTACGGGCCGCCGTGAACCATCGAATCACACACTTCCACGCCGGTCGGGTAGCCGTTGAGCAGGATGCGCCCGACTTTCTGTTCCAGCAGCGGCGTCAATTCAGTGAACTGTTGCAGGTCGGCCGGTTCAGCAATGAGCGTGGCGGTAAGCTGGCCATGCAGGCCGTGCAAGGCCGCGCTGAGCTGGGCCTGATCGGCGACCTCGACAAACACCGTGGCAGGGCCGAACACCTCTTCCTGCAACACCTCATCGCCGTCGATCAGCAAGCGCACATCCGCCTTGAACAGCTGCGGCTGCGCCTGACCGCCCACTTGAGCGCTGCCCGCCAGGTGTTGGATGTCAGAGTGCGCCAAGAGTTTTTCCAAGCCTTTGCCATAACTGCCGAGGGTGCCGGTATTGAGCATGGTTTGCGCCGGCTGTTCACCGATCAGTTGCGCTACCTGTTGGATAAACGCGCTGAGCTGTGGCGAGGCAATACCGATCACCAGGCCAGGGTTGGTGCAGAACTGGCCACAGCCTTGCACCACCGAGGCAGTGAGGTCGCGGGCAATGGTCTCGGCCCGGGCGTGCACGGCCTGGGGCAGTACAATCACCGGGTTGATGCTCGACATTTCGGCAAACACCGGGATCGGCTGCGGGCGTGCCGCCGCCATATCACACAGGGCACGGCCGCCCTTGAGCGAGCCGGTAAAACCCACGGCCTGGATCGCCGGGTGCTTGACCAGCGCCTCACCGACGCCGCCACCGAAGATCATGTTGAACACACCCGCCGGCATCTCGGTGGCCTCGGCCGCGCGGATGATTGCATCGGCCACCCGCTCAGCCGTGGCCATATGCCCGCTGTGGGCCTTGAACACCACCGGGCAGCCGGCCGCCAGCGCGGCGGCGGTGTCGCCGCCTGCGGTGGAAAACGCCAAGGGGAAGTTGCTCGCACCAAACACCGCCACCGGGCCGAGGCCGATGCGGTATTGGCGCAGGTCCGGGCGCGGCAGGGGTTGGCGCTCGGGCAAGGCTCTGTCGATGCGCGCGCCGTAAAAGTCCCCACGACGCAACACCGTGGCGAACAGGCGCATCTGGCCACTGGTGCGCCCGCGCTCGCCGTTGATGCGCGCTGCAGGTAATGCCGTTTCGCGGCAAACCAGCTGGATAAAATCCTCCCCCAGCGCGTCCAGCTCATCGGCCACCGCCTCCAGGAACTGCGCCCGGCGCGAGGCACTCAATGCCCGGTACGCGGGATAGGCGGCAGCGGCGGCCTGGGCGGCGGCATCCACCTCGGCGGGCGTGGCCTGATAGAACTCCTGAGGCAAGGCCTCGCCGGTGCTGGCATCGACGCTTTTCAGGGTGATGCTGCCCTGGGCGCTGCGCTGGCCGCCGATGTAGTTGTGGCCGAGAAACGGATTCATGCTGATCTCCTTAAAGGCTGATAACAGTGCCAGGTTCGAACGCCGCCTCGGCTTTGCCGACCCGGTTGACCAGCGGCGCGCCGAACTCGGCCTGGCTGATCTCGAACACATCCCCCGGCTGGGTACGTATACCGTCGGCGAATGACAAGGTGGCGGTGCCGAAGAAATGAATGTGCACGTCACCCGGGGTCAGGAACTGGCTGTATTTGAAATGGTGGTACTCGAGGTTTTCCAGGCTGTGGCACATGTTCGCCTCGCCACTGAGAAATTCGCTTTCCCATAGCACTTGGCCGTCTCGAAGGATGCGGCTGGTGCCCGCCAGATGCTCTGGCAACTCACCCACGCGCAACTCCGGGCCATAGCTGCAACTGCGCAACTTGGAATGGGCCAGGTACAGGTAATTCTTGCGTTCCATGACGTGATCGGAAAACTCGTTGCCCACCGCATAACCCAGGCGATACGGCTTGCTGTCACGGCCGATCACGTACAACCCGCCGATTTCCGGCTCTTCACCGGCGTCTTCGGCAAACGGCGGCACCGGGAACGCCTGACCTGGGCGCACGACAATACTGCCATCGCCCTTATAGAACCATTCCGGTTGCACGCCGGCCTGGCCGGTCGGCGGTTTGCCGCCCTCCACGCCCCATTTGAAGATGCGCATGGTGTCGGTCAAGGCGCTGTCGTCACCGGCCTGGTGCATTTTGTCGCGAGCCGAGGCGCTGCCCAGGTGCGTGAGGCCAGTGCCGCTGATCAACATGTGCGCCGGGTCAGGATGGTCCAGCGGCGGCAGGACTTTGAGGTCCGCCAACAGCGCGGCGTAGTCGTAACTGTCGCCCAGCCCGAGGCTGTCGACCTGTTGCGCCAGGCCCACACCGGCGTCGATGGCGGCCAGCGCCAATTCACGCACGCTGCGCGCGGTTTGCACTTCGCGCACTGTGTTGCCTTGCACCACGCCGACACGACGCTCACCGTTACGCAATTCGAACTGAACTAAACGCATCAAACTTCTCCAGGATTAAGTACGTGTGGCGCCTCTGGCGCTGGCGGCAAATTGCTCGGCAGGCAGCACGTGCTTGCGCTCCAGCACGCGGTACACCACAGCGGTCAAGACCAGCCCGAACACCATTACCCCGGCCAGGAAATACAGGCCCGAAGCCAGGTTGCCGGTGTATTCCTTGAGCGCGCCGATCACGAACGGGCCGATGTAACCACCGAGGTTGCCCACCGAGTTAATCAGCGCAATGCCCGCCGCCGCGCTGGCACCGGCAAAGAACCGCCCGGGCAAGGTCCAGAACACTGCGGTGCAGGAAAACAAGGCAAATGCCGCCAGGCACAGCGCCGCCATTTGCAGCACCGGCACGCTCAGCCAGGCACTGCAGAACAAGCCGATGGCGCCGAGTACATAAAGCACGGCGAGGTGGCCATAACGATCGTTCAAGCGGTCGGAACTGCGCGGGATGATCAGCAGCCCGATAATGCCGAAGATATAGGGCACGGCCGAGATGAAGCCGGTCATCAAGTCAGTGCCGCCGAACTGTTTGATCAGGGTCGGCAACCACAGGCCCAAGCCATAGATGCTCAAGGTCACCGGCAGGTAGAACAGCGCCAGCAGCAACACGCGTTTGTCTTTGAGGGCATGCAGCGGGTTGCCGTGGCGGGTCTGGCCGTAGGCTTGCAGGTCCTTGGCCAACTCACCCGTAAGCCAGGTTTTCTCGTCTTCGCTCATCCATGTGACCTGCTTGGGGCCGTCCGGCAGAAAGCGCAGCACCGGCCAGGTCAGCAGCAACGCCGGCGTGCCAATCACGATAAACAACCATTGCCAGCCGTGCAGCCCGAGGATGCCGTCCATGCCCAGCAGGCCGCCGGACACCGGCCCGGTGATCATCATGGCAATCGGCTGGGAAAGGATGAACAGCCCCAGGATCTTGCCGCGATGGCGCACCGGGAACCACTGGGTGATGTAGTACAGCACGCCCGGAAAGAACCCGGCTTCGGCCGCGCCGAGCAGAAAGCGCATCACATAGAAACTGTGCGGCCCCTGCACAAAGGCCATGCCGATGGTGATGGCGCCCCAGGTCAGCATGATCCGTGCAAACCAGCGCCGCGCGCCGAAACGGTCGAGCATCAGGTTGCTGGGAATCTCAAACAGGAAGTAGCCAATAAAGAACAACCCCGCCCCCAGGCCATAGGCGGCATCGCCGATGCCGACGTCGGCGCCCATGTGCAGCTTGGCAAACCCCACCGCCGAACGGTCTACGTAGGCGATCAGGTACAGCAGGATCAGGAAGGGAATCAGTTTCAGCGTGATACGCCGAACAAGCCGCAATTCCTGGCTCATGGGGTCGATCTCCGATTGTTGTTTTTATAGAAGCTCGGGGGCTGCCTCTCGCGGAAATCCGCCAGGGTCATACCTCACTTGAGCTGGACTATATAGTATGACTATTTGCAAAACAACACTTCCAAACTCACGATTTTGCGCTTATGTTTAAGCGAACATAGAACATATAGTCATACAATAAGAGAGTCGATCATGCCTGATAAACAGCCCGCCCTCCGCTCCGCCCAGTGGTTTGGTACCGCCGACAAGAACGGTTTCATGTACCGCAGCTGGATGAAGAACCAGGGCATTGCCGACCATCAGTTCCATGGCAAACCGATCATCGGCATCTGCAACACCTGGTCGGAGCTGACCCCGTGCAACGCGCATTTCCGCCAGATCGCCGAGCACGTCAAACGCGGTGTGATCGAGGCCGGTGGTTTCCCGGTGGAATTCCCGGTGTTCTCCAATGGCGAGTCCAATCTGCGCCCCACCGCGATGCTCACCCGCAACCTGGCAAGCATGGATGTGGAAGAAGCCATTCGCGGCAACCCTATCGACGGTGTGGTGCTGCTCACCGGCTGCGACAAAACTACCCCGGCGCTGCTGATGGGCGCGGCCAGTTGTGACGTGCCGGCCATCGTGGTCACCGGCGGGCCGATGCTCAACGGCAAGCACAAGGGCCAGGACATCGGCTCGGGCACGGTGGTGTGGCAACTGAGCGAACAGGTCAAGGCCGGCACCATCACCCTTGACGATTTCCTTGCGGCCGAAGGCGGCATGTCGCGCTCGGCGGGCACCTGCAACACCATGGGCACGGCGTCGACCATGGCCTGCATGGCCGAAGCTCTGGGCACGTCCCTGCCCCACAACGCGGCGATTCCGGCGGTGGATGCGCGGCGCTATGTGCTGGCGCATATGTCCGGCATGCGCGCGGTCGAGATGGTGCGTGAAGATTTGAAGCTGTCGAAGATCCTTACCAAGGAGGCATTCGAAAACGCGATCCGGGTGAACGCGGCCATCGGCGGTTCGACCAATGCGGTGATCCACCTTAAAGCCATCGCCGGGCGTATCGGTGTCGAACTCGACCTGGACGATTGGACCCGCATGGGCCGTGGCGTGCCGACCATCGTCGACCTGCAGCCGTCGGGGCGTTTCCTGATGGAAGAGTTCTACTACGCCGGCGGCCTGCCGGCCGTGCTGCGGCGCCTGGGCGAAGCCAACCTGATCCCGCATCCGAATGCCCTGACGGTGAATGGCAAGTCGTTGGGCGAGAACACCCAGGACTCGCCGATCTACGGCCAGGACGAGGTGATTCGCACCCTCGATAACCCGATCCGTGCCGACGGCGGTATTTGCGTATTGCGCGGCAACCTGGCGCCGCTGGGCGCCGTGCTCAAGCCCTCCGCCGCCAGCCCCGAGTTGATGCAGCACCGTGGCCGCGCGGTGGTGTTCGAGAACTTCGACATGTACAAGGCACGCATCAATGACCCGGCGCTGGACGTGGATGCCAACTCGATTCTGGTCATGAAAAACTGTGGGCCCAAGGGTTACCCGGGCATGGCCGAAGTCGGCAACATGGGCCTGCCCGCCAAGTTGCTGGCCCAGGGCGTGACCGACATGGTGCGGATTTCCGATGCACGCATGAGTGGCACCGCCTACGGCACAGTGGTGTTGCATGTGGCGCCGGAAGCCGCCGCCGGCGGGCCGCTGGCCACGGTGCAGGAAGGTGACTGGATCGAGCTCGACTGCGCCAACGGCCGCCTGCACCTGGATATCCCCGACGCCGAACTGGCGGCGCGCATGGCTGACCTGGCGCCGCCGCAAAACCTGATCGTCGGCGGCTACCGCCAACTGTATATCGACCACGTGCTGCAGGCCGATCAAGGCTGCGACTTCGACTTCCTGGTGGGCTGCCGTGGCGCCGAAGTCCCCCGGCATTCCCACTAATTGGGATGCTATGATGCCGCGAACCTAAGCCAGAGCCTCCCCGTCGTTATGGATCACCAGCCGCCCAAGCCGCGCAAGAGCCAGCATGCCCAGATCGTTCAGGACTTGGGCATGCACATCGTTTCCGGGCGCTTCAAGCCCGAAGAACGCCTGCCCATGGAAGCCACGCTGTGCGAGGAATACCAGGTCAGCCGCTCGGTGTTGCGTGAGGCGACCCGCGTGCTCAGCGCCAAGGGCCTGGTGTACTCCAAACCACGGGTGGGCGCGGTGGTGCGGCCACGGGTGAAATGGCATTTGCTTGACCCGGACGTGCTGTCCTGGCTGATGCAGTCCACACCCCACAGCGAGTTCTTCAACACCCTGGCCGGTGTGCGGCGCATCCTCGAACCGGAAATCGCCGCCATGGCGGCGACCACGGCCACCGCCGAAGACATCGCCACCATCGAAACCGCCTACCTGGGCATGGAAACCGCCAAGACCCACGACGAGCTGCTGCAGGCCGACCTCGACTTCCACCGCGCCATCGCCGATGCGACCCGCAACGATCTGCTCGCCTACATGTGCAACATGCTGTCGTTGCCGCTGCGCGAATCGATCAACATCACCAACCGCCGCCCCGACATCCAGGGCCTGAGCCTGCCCCGCCACAAAGCGATCCTCACCGCCATCCAGAACCGTGACGCCCTCGGCGCCCGGCACGCTTCGTTGGTGCAACTGGATGACACGCGGGTGGCGCTGGACACGGTGATGAACGTGCTCACGCCACTGTAGATTCATCGTCTACGCTCAGGAGGTCAGTTCGAGGGACCGGCCATGTGCGGACGACTTTCGCAGTACCGCGGTATTCATGACTTTGTGGCGGCGCTGAGCATGCCCAATGCCCTGGCCAATAGCGTCGGCGACCAGCCGCTTGAGCGCTACAACGTGGCGCCGACCACACCTGTGGCGTTGCTGCACCTGGACAATGACCTTTTGCACGCTGACCCGGTGCGGTGGGGCTGGCGCCCGCACTGGAGCAAAGAGCGCCTGCTGCCGATCAACGCCCGCGTTGAGAAGGTCGCGCACGGCGCGTTCTTTCGTGCGATCTGGCCGCATCGCGCGATTGCCCCTGTCGACAACTGGTTTGAATGGGTGGATGAAGGCGGCGCAAAAAAGCAGCCCTACCTGATTCGCCGCCGCGACGCTGCGCCGGTATTCTGTGCCGCCATCGGCCAGTTGCCCGACGCAGATGAAGGCGCGGGCGCACACGATGGCTTCGTGATCATCACCGCCGACAGCGCCGGTGGCATGGTCGACATCCACGACCGCAGGCCGGTGGTGTTCACCCCTGAGCTGGCCCGTGAGTGGCTGGACCCGGCCACCTCTCGCAGTCGCGCCGAGCAGATGGTGCTGTTGCAGGGCGAGCCGGCAGACGTGTTCGAATGGTTCAAGGTAGACAGTGCGGTGGGCAACACACGCAACAATGGGCCAGCGTTGATCCAGCCACGCTGAGTACTCATTGCACCGCTGCACGCTCTTGCAGCTCAATCGGCTTGCCCTCCAGATAGGCCCGGTCCTTGCCATTATGCTTGGCGCCATACAGGTTGCGGTCAGCGTTTTTGAGTACCGCCGACATCTCGTCCCCCGCCGAAAACCGCGCCATTCCCGCGCTGCAGGTGTAGTTGTGCGGCGCCGCCACGCTGCCTCGGATGGCCTGTAACAAATCCCGGGCGAAATCACAGGCAACGGCCGGGTCGTCGCCCAACAACAGCACGCCGAACTCTTCGCCGCCGATCCTGCCGAAACTGTGACTGCCTTGGGTGGTTTTCAGGCAGGTGGCCATCGAGCAGAGAATCCTGTCACCCACATCATGCCCGTACAGGTCATTTTTCTGTTTGAAACTGTCGATATCCAACATCATGAAATAGCCACGCTGGCCGCTGGCAATCAACGCATCGAAGCTTTGCATGAAGGCACGCCGATTGAGAATGGAGGTCAGGTAGTCCGTCTCGGCCATTTCGCGAAACTCACTCTCTACCAGCAATACCGATCGCAAGTTCTTCAAGTAGGAGAAATTCAGGATAAAACCCACGGAGATCGACGCGGCGCAAAAAATATACAGGTAGACCTGGGCGCCCGCGTAAATATCCACCTGCATGCAGGGCCACAGAATCAACCAGACCAATGTGACGCAGATCAGATAATCCTGAGCACTGATGAACAGGATGGCACTGCTGATCACCAGGGTGACTGCCAATGGCAAGGCAAAAATACGCAGCTCCCCATGCGTGCTGATCACATAGGCAAAACCCACCGACAGCAGCACCCCGTAAATGCCACCCAACACTCGCCACAGAAAAAAGTTGGCGGTCATGCGGTGCAGGCAGCACACACCCGACAGGCCCAGGGTGATGGCCACTAAATAAATATCCAGCTGCATGGCCGGATGAATTAACAATACGCCTAGCCAGGCAATAATCCCTATCAACTCGGCCTGCGTCACCGCCGGTGACAGTAGCCTGCGCATCCTCGGCCTTAACTTCAAGTTAGCGGGCATCCTTCTCCCCTCTTTCAACCGCATGCAGGCCGACCGCAAATGAAAACGCCATGAACCGTCTTACCAGGCGGATAAAAGCAGGCAGCACTTCCAGCTGTTTTTTAGCATGCACTTTAAAATAGCCCTTCTCGACGCCCTCCCGAACCATTCGAATAACGTGGGTTTTCGACACCGACAGTTGTTGGGCGAGGGCAAGATAAGATGACGACTTGAAGGTTATCTCGCCGTTTTCAGGCGTAAAGGCATCGTTATAAATCGCCAGCATCAACAGATGCCCGGCGTCTTTCTTCACCAGCCAATAGCATTCTGGCAGCAGCACATCCACGGTCAGTTCATTGCTCAGCAGCTGTGCGAAACCTTTGAAATAAACAGCCAGAAACTCACGATCATCCATCGCGCACATCGTTTGAAAAAGCCCCTTCTGCGGGCACATCAGTGCCAGTGAGTCGGTGATGGAGGTGAGCATCAGCCGCACTTCCCGACAGGCTTCGTCCGAGGGCGCGTACACCCTGAACCGGCTGTCCTCCGGGTGCGCGTCGATCACCATGAAGCCCAGCGCCCGAAACAGCAGGAAGATCGACTCCAGGCTGTTTCTTGAGCAATACCCCCGGGCCACGCAAAAGGCTTTCACCTCGCACAGCAAGGCTGTCGGTTTGGAAAAGTACTCGCTCAAGAGTGCAAAGGAGACCATCAAACGGCTGTATTTCATTGCACTTTTGTAGAAAAACGGCCGTTTCGAGTAAGGGCCAAGAAGCACCTGATAATGCGCCCGAATACAAGATTCAAAGTCCTCATGACGTTCAAGTGCATGTGCAGTATTACTGATATCCAACTTTAACGAACTGACGCGCATGAAAGAGCCCTGATCAACCAACTTCATCCCACTGATCTAGACTACGAAGTTCACGTAGTCAGGTCCCAAAACAAATCACGTCGTAAAACGGCCCCTGATGGCGCTTTGCCTTTGGGGCCAATGTACAGTGATTGCCGCGCGGCACAGCATCATTACCAAAGTTGTTCCAACTGCACTTCCTGGGCTATTTGCTAACGCGCGAGCGGTGCACTTGCTTGAATTAGCAGTGCGAAGATTGTGTGGGACGCAGACCCAATAAATGGCGCCAGAAATATGACCGCGAACCTTTCACCGCCTACGCGCGTCCGAGCTAGGGTGTTTATTGCCCATCGCCCGCCGTGAGGTCCTCGTTTGAAAGCCGCCATCGTCAAAAAGTACCGTCTGATTATCAAAACCATGGGTTATGTGGGTTGGGCCTTGTTCTGGCTTTTGTTATGGGATGTGGCCGTCACGGTCGATTTCATGTTGTTCCTGACCACCAAGATCAACTTGCCGCTGATGCCGCTGACCCTGCTGGGTTCGGCGCTGGTGGTGTTGATCAGTTTTCGAAACAGCAGCGCCTATAACCGCTGGTGGGAAGCACGCACGTTATGGGGCGCGATGGTGAACAACTCGCGCAGTTTTGCCCGCCAGGTGCTGACGCTGCTGGAAGATCCCGAGGGCGAGGTGAACCCGGTCAAGGCCACCCTGTTGCGCCGCCATGTGGCCTATGTGAACTGCCTGGCGGCGCACCTCAAGGGCCGGCCGTGCCCGGATGAAGTGCGTGCATTTATCCCCGCCGAAGAGTTTGCGCGTAACGGCGCCACCAACAACTTTGCCAATGACATCCTCACCGGCTCGGCGACGTTGTTGGCCCGCGAATACAAGGCCGGGCACCTGGACAGTATTCGTCTGGCGCGGCTGGAGTCGACATTGGTGGACCTGTCCAACGCCCAGGGCGGCATGGAGCGTATCGCCAATACGCCGCTGCCCTACCCTTACGTGTATTTCCCGCGGCTGTTTATTTCGCTGTTCTGCCTGATCGTGCCGGTGGGCCTGGTGGAATCCCTGGGCTGGTTCACGCCGCTGGCCTCGACCGTGGTGGGCTTTATGCTGCTGGCGATCGAACGCATCGGCACCGACCTGCAAAGCCCGTTTCATTCCAGCGAACACCAGATCCAGATGGAAACCATCTGCGAAACCATCGAGAAGAACCTGCAGTCAATGCAACGTGATGCGCTGGCTTAAGCACAGGGTGCTTTTAAGCTCAGAACCTATCATTTTTACCAGTGCCCCTGGAGCGCGGTTTTGACTAGCCTGTAGCGCATCTATCCAAGGAGGTACACAGCATGCAGGTTCACGAAGGTTATGCCGATTTCCGTGGCTTCCGGACATGGTTCCGGGTCACCGGCGACTTGAAGTCCGGGCGCCTGCCCTTGATCGTCGCGCACGGCGGCCCCGGCTGCACCCATGACTACGTCGACAGCTTCAAGGACCTGGCCGATACGGGGCGCGCGGTGGTGCACTACGACCAACTCGGCAATGGCCGCTCCACGCATCTGCGCGACGCACCCGCTGACTTCTGGAATGTGGAGTTATTCCTGGCGGAACTGAACAACCTGATCGAGCACCTGCACATCCGCGAGTACGCGCTGCTGGGCCAGTCCTGGGGCGGCATGCTCGGGGCTGAACACGCGGTACGCCAACCCGCCGGGTTAAAGGCATTGATCATCGCCAATTCGCCCGCCTCCATGGACCTGTGGTGCGCCGCCGCGAATGAACTGCGCCAGGCGCTGCCCGCCGAGGTGCAAGCCACCCTGCTGCGCCATGAGGCGGCCGGCACCACCGACAGCGCCGAGTACCGCGCGGCCTCGGATGTGTATTACGCCCGCCACGTCTGCCGCCTCCAGCCGGAGCCCGCCGAAGTGCTGCGCACCAATGCCGCCATCGACGACGACCCCACCGTGTATCACACCATGAACGGCCCCACTGAGTTCCATGTGATCGGCAGCCTGCGCAACTGGAGCATCATCGAGCGCCTGCCACGCATCGAGGTGCCGACGCTGTTGATCTCCGGACGCTTTGATGAAGCCACGCCTGCCACGGTACAGCCGTTTGCCGATGGTATCCGCGACGTGCGCTGGCAGATTTTTGAGGCGTCGAGCCATATGCCGCATGTTGAAGAGCGTGAGGCGTGCATGGCGTGTGTGGGAGCGTTTCTGGCGCACGTGGAGTAATAACCGACAAGCCCATGTGGAACGGGGTTTATGTGGGAGCTGGCTTGCCTGCGATGGCGGTGGTGAATTCACTGTTGCTATCGCAGGCAAGCCAGCTCCCACAGTTGACCTTTGTCGCAGGGGAAATCTGCATTCGCCTCGGTGCCCTGCGAAGCAGGGCTTTGCTGTTGTGCCCGCATTTGTAAAAGACTATTACGCAGCACAATGTACTAACTGGTTACTTATATTGCTAAAATCGCGTCTTTGCCCTCTCACCTTCGAGTCCTGTCGACATGAAAAGAGCATCGCGCGCCGCTGGCGCCTCTAGATTTCTCCTGCTGGGCCTGGGCGTGGTTATCGCCCTGCTCGGCGTAGCGCTGGCTGTGGGCGGCGCCAAACTGGTCAGCCTGGGCGGTTCCTGGTACTTCCTGGTCGGTGGCGTGGCCATGGCCATTTCCGGCCTGTTGATTGCGCGGCGCAAGCCGGCGGGTGCATGGCTGTTCGCCGCGTTCCTGGTCTGCACCGCCGTGTGGGCGATTGCGGATGTGGGCCTGGTGTACTGGCCGCTGTTTTCGCGGCTGTTCATGTTTGCGGTGATCGGCCTGGTGGTGGCGCTGGTGTATCCGTTGCTGGTCGGCCGGCCTGCGCGCGGTGCCTATGGCGTTGCCGCCCTGCTGGCAGTCGGCGTGGCGGTGGCGGCGGGCAATATGTTCGTGGCGCACCCAAGCGTTGCGCCCACCGGCAAAGGCCCAGGCATCACGCCGGTGGCCGCTGCCGACGCACAGAAAGACTGGGCGCATTACGGCAACACCGAAGGTGGCAGCCGTTTTGCGGCGCTGGACCAGATCAACCGCGACACCGTCAATAAGCTCAAAGTGGCGTGGACCTACCACACCGGCGACGTGGCGATCAGCGATGGCAACGGCGCCGAGGACCAACTGACGCCCCTGCAGATCGGCAACAAGGTGTTTATCTGCACCCCGCACAACAACCTGATCGCCCTGGATGCCGACACCGGCAAAGAACTGTGGAAGAACGAAGTCAACGCCAAGTCGGCAGTCTGGCAGCGTTGCCGTGGCATGGCGTATTTCGACGCCACCGCGCCGCTTGCCCAGCCAACCCAACCCAACAGCTCGCCGATCATTGCCGCCAGCGTACCGGCCGGGGCGCAATGCCAACGCCGCCTGCTGACCAACACCATTGATGCGCGCCTGATCGCAGTGGATGCCGACACCGGCAAATTCTGCGAAGACTTCGGTACCCACGGCCAGGTGGACCTCAAGGCCGGCCTGGGCAATGTACCCGACAGTTACTACCAGCTGTCCTCGGCCCCCTTGATCGCCGGCACCACCGTGGTGGTTGGCGGCCGCGTGGCGGATAACGTGCAAACCGATATGCCCGGCGGTGTGATCCGCGGCTTCGACGTGATCAGCGGCCAGATGCGCTGGGCGTTCGACCCGGGCAACCCCGAAGACAAGCAAGCCCCGGCAGCCGGCAGCACTTATGTGCGCAGCACGCCGAACAGCTGGGCGCCGATGTCTTATGACCCGCTGATGAACACGGTTTTCCTGCCGATGGGCAGTTCGTCCACCGACATCTACGGCGTTGAACGCACCCAACTGAACCACAAATACGGTGCTTCGGTGCTGGCGCTGGACGCCTCCACCGGCGCAGAAAAGTGGGTGTACCAGACCGTCCACAATGACCTGTGGGACTTCGACTTGCCGATGCAGCCGAGCCTGATCGACTTCACCCCGCCGGGCAGCGACAAGGCCGTGCCGGCGCTGGTGATCGGCACTAAGGCCGGACAGATCTATGTGCTCGACCGCGCCACCGGCAAGCCGCTGACCGACGTGAAGGAAGTACCTGTCAAGGCCGCCAACATCCCCAACGAGCCTTACTCGCTGACCCAGCCTAAATCGGTGGGCATGCCACAGATCGGCGCGCAGACGCTGACCGAATCGGACATGTGGGGCGCCACGCCGTTCGACCAATTGCTGTGCCGTATCGACTTCAAGGGCATGCGCTACGAAGGCCTGTACACCGCGCCAGGGACTGACAAGTCGCTGAGCTTCCCGGGCTCTTTGGGCGGCATGAACTGGGGCAGTATTTCCACCGACCCGGTGCACGGTTTTATCTTCGTCAATGACATGCGCCTGGGCCTGTGGATCCAGATGGTGCCGTCGCAGAACAAGGCCCAGGCCGCCTCCGGTGGCGAAGCGCTGAACACTGGCATGGGCGCCGTACCGCTTAAAGGCACGCCGTATGCGGTGAACAAAAACCGCTTCCTGTCGGTGGCCGGCATTCCGTGCCAGGCGCCGCCGTTCGGCACCCTGACCGCCATCGACATGAAGACTCAGCAGATCGCCTGGCAAGTGCCGGTCGGCACTGTTGAGGACACCGGCCCGCTGGGCATCCGCATGCACCTGCCGATCAAGGTTGGCCTGCCAACCCTGGGCGGCACCTTGTCGACCCAGGGCGGGCTGATCTTTATCGCCGGCACCCAGGACTTCTACCTGCGCGCCTTCAACAGCGGCAACGGTGATGAAGTCTGGAAAGCCCGCCTGCCAGTGGGCAGCCAAGGCGGCCCGATGACCTATGTGTCGCCTAAAACCGGCAAACAGTACATCGTCATCACCGCCGGCGGTGCACGCCAGTCCACTGATCGCGGTGACTACGTGATCGCCTACGCCCTGCCGTAACCCTCTGTTCGCGCGGTGCTCCCGCACCGCGCACTCCTTTGTGTACATGCAGCCTGGAAGACCCCGCATGACCCTCACTTCTCATATGCCCTTCGGCCGCCTGGTGCTGGGCCTGGCCTTTGCTGCCGCCCTGCCCGTGCAAGCCGACGACACTACCCTGACCGGCGACTGGGGCGGCCTGCGCCGTGAACTCGACGAGCAAGGTGTCCGCTTCACCGGCGACTACAGCGGCGAGACCGCCTACAACGCCGACGGCGGCCAACACCGCTCAGCGCGCTACTCGCAGAACATCAAGCTGGGTGTGCAGTTCGACCTCGGCAAACTCTACGGCTTGACCAATGGCGACCGCATTCAACTGACCATCAATGACCGGCGCGGCAACAGCGCCTCCGAAGACCTGGTGGGCAACCGCCTGCCGATCCAGGAAAACTACGGCGGCCTCTACACCCGGCTCACCGAGCTGAGCTACGAGCGCACGCTGTTCACCCCCGCGCTGAACATCAAGCTCGGTTACATGGCGATGGGCAATGACCTCGGCGGCCTCGACAGCGGCATCCTGTGCAACTTCATGAACGCCGGTTTCTGCGGGCACCCGCTGAACATGTCCGGTGGCAGCGGCTGGACCAACTACCCGAATGCACGCCTGGGTGCGCGGGTGAAATACGACTTTTCGCCGAACTGGCAGCTGCGCGTGGCGGCCTTCAATGTCGACCCTGACAGCAACGGCAACTCCAGCCGTGCCTGGCGCCTGGCCCCCAAACACACCACCGGCACCGTGGTGCCGACCGAACTGGTGTACAAACACGCGGGCACGCTGCCGGGTGAGTACAAGCTGGGTTATTACTACGACAGCTCCGATGTGAAGCGCATCGGCAGCCACCAAGACGTCAACGGGCGCGGCGGCCATTACCTGCTGATCGACCAGGCCGTCTGGGCTTCCAGCACATCCGCAGGCCGTGTGCTGCACGCGTTCGGCCAATATTCGGCGGCCAGCGAAGCGGCTTCACCGTTCAGCAAGTGGTACGGCGCAGGCGTGGTGCTGTACAAGCCATTTGAAGGCCGCCCACGCGACACCGTCGCCCTGGGTTATGGCCGCGCGGTGCCGAACCCACGCAGCCGTGACGTGCAGGCGTTGGCGGCGTTCAATGCCGGGGCAGACTACCCCAATCTGAACAATGCCGAGCAATTGATCGAACTCAGTTATGGCTACCAGGCCACGCCGTGGCTGACCTTGCGCCCGGATGTGCAATACATCATCGAGCCGGGGGCGTTTTCCGGTGAGAGCATCGATAACGCGCTGGTGCTGGGTTTGCAGGTCAAGGCCGTATTCTAAAGGTCAGCTCTTTCAAGGGCTTGAGGATCGTTCCCACGCTCTGCGTGGGAATGCCTCATGGGACGCTCCGCGTCCCGCCCCCTGCGCCTGTGTGACGCGGAGCGTCACGGGATGCATTCCCACGTGGAACGTGGGAACGATCTTAGCCAGCTCCCACAGTTGTTCTACGAGGTACTTGCTCCATGCTGGTACTCACGCGGCGTACAGCCAAACTCACGCCGAAACACCGTGTGCAGGTACTGCGCCGATTTAAAGCCGCAATTGTGGGCAACGTCGGCGATCGCCAACGCGTGGTCTTCCAGGCCCTTGGCTGCTGCCGCAAGTTTGAAGCGCAGAATCTCGTCATGCACGCTGCACCCACGCACCTTGCGAAAGTGCGACTCCAGGGATGAGCGCGACACACCCACATACGCCGCCACCTGAGCGGTCTTGATGCCCTGGCAAGCGTATTGGCGGATAAACAGCAACGCCTGCATCACATAGGGATTGCCCAACGGTTGATGCAGGCTGGACGCCTGCACATTGATTGCATCCGGCGGCACCAGGATCTGCGTGCCCGCGCAGGGTTTGCCGTGCAGCATCTGGTGCAGCAGCGCAGCGGCCGTGCGGCCCATGGTCTCGGTGCCCTGGATCACCGAGCTGAGCGGCACGCGCGTAAGCGTGCGGGTCAGCGGGTCGTTGTCGATGCCGATCAACGCGACCTGTTCCGGCACGGCGATGCCGGCAGTCAGGCAGGCTTGCAGCAATTGCCGGGCACGGGCATCGGTGACGGCGATGATGCCGATGGGCTTGGGCAAGGCTTGCAGCCAGGCAATCTGCTGCTCCACCGCGCTGTCCCACAGCGGCGCACTGGTGCCCAGCCCACGGTACACCTCAACCTGCAAACCATCGCGTTGCATCAGGCGGCGAAAGGCTTTCTCGCGCTCTTGCGCCCAGCGGTTGGCCTGGGCTTCGGGCAGGCTGAAGCAGGCAAAGCGGGTCAGCCCCGCCTCAATCAAGTGTTCATAAGCCAGTTTGATCAACGCGTAGTTATCCGTGGCCACATACGGAATGCCTTTGGGATAGGCACGCGCATCCTCATAAGAGCCACCCACCGCCACCACCGGCAAATGAATATCGGCCAGCGCCTCGCCGATCAGCGGGTCGTCGAAGTCGGCAATGATGCCGTCGCCCTGCCAGCGTTCGATGCCTCTTAGCCGGCACAGAAAATCTTCTTCCAGGAACAAATCCCAGGACGCACGGGTACTGCTCAAGTAATTGCCGATGCCGGTGATGATGCCGCGGTCGTAGATTTTGCTGCCGTTGAACAACAGGGCGATGCGGTGCACGGGCGGTAGGGTTTTCATTGTTTTTGTCCTTGAGCCGGTCGTGACAGCCTAGCCCTCTCTACTCAAAATCGCACCATGGCTTGGTGACTTTCATAATCTTCGAGCCACAGGCCGTTGCTAGTATCGGGGCACCGCCAAGAACAATAAGGAAAACGCCATGCCGTACTTCCCAGGTGTCGAGAAGGTTCGCTTCGAAGGCCCCGACAGCGACTCCCCCCTCGCCTTTCGTCATTACGATGCCAACAAGCTGATCCTCGGCAAGCCCATGCGTGAACACCTGCGCATGGCCGCCTGCTACTGGCACACGTTCGTGTGGCCAGGAGCGGACATGTTCGGCATGGGTACCTTCAAGCGCCCGTGGCAGCGCAGCGGTGAGCCGATGGAAGTGGCTATCGGCAAGGCTGAAGCAGCGTTCGAGTTTTTCTCCAAGCTGGGCATTGATTACTACAGCTTTCATGACACCGATGTGGCGCCCGAAGGCAGCTCGCTCAAGGAATACCGCAACCACTTCGCACAGATGGTCGACCACCTTGAGCGCCATCAGGAACAGACCGGCATCCAGTTGCTGTGGGGCACCGCCAACTGCTTCAGCCACCCGCGTTTTGCCGCTGGCGCCGCCAGCAACCCGGACCCGGAGGTGTTTGCCTACGCCGCCGCCCAGGTGTTCAGCGCGATGAACGCCACGCAACGCCTCAAGGGCGCCAACTATGTACTGTGGGGCGGTCGCGAAGGCTACGAAACCCTGCTCAACACCGACCTCAAGCGCGAGCGCGAACAGCTCGGGCGCTTTATGCGCATGGTGGTGGAGCACAAGTACAAGATCGGCTTTAAGGGTGATTTGCTGATCGAACCCAAGCCCCAGGAGCCAACCAAACACCAATACGATTACGACAGCGCCACGGTGTTCGGTTTCCTGCATGAGTTCGGCCTGGAGCACGAGATCAAAGTGAACATCGAGGCCAACCACGCCACCCTGGCCGGGCACAGTTTTCACCATGAAATTGCCACCGCCGTGTCCCTCGGAATTTTTGGCAGCATCGACGCCAACCGTGGCGACCCGCAGAACGGCTGGGACACCGACCAGTTCCCCAACAGTGTCGAGGAGATGACACTGGCCACCTATGAAATCCTCAAGGCTGGGGGCTTCAAGAACGGCGGCTACAACTTTGACTCCAAAGTGCGCCGCCAGAGCCTGGATGAGATTGACCTGTTCCATGGCCACGTCGCCGCCATGGATGTGCTCGCCCTGTCGCTGGAGCGTGCCGCGGCCATGGTGCAGAACGACCGCTTGCAGCAGTTCAAGGACCAGCGTTATGCCGGCTGGCAGCAACCCCTGGGCCAAGCGGTGCTGGCCGGTGAGTTCAGCCTGGAGTCCCTGGCTGAACATGCCTTTGCCCAAGCACTCAACCCGCAGGCCGTGAGTGGTCGCCAGGAGATGCTCGAAGGCGTGGTCAACCGGTTTATCTACACCTGACCGCCAGCTGCTTCCGTGGCAAGCGGGCTTGTGTGGTAAGCGGGCTTGTGTGGCGAGCGGG
>NZ_JAAAFV010000031.1:87998-294159 GCF_019352915.1 Pseudomonas sp. Xaverov 259
CCAACAACAATAAAAGGACGCACCACCATGAAAGCATTCAAACGCACCCTGCTCGCCACTGCCCTGGCCCTGCTCGCCCTGCCGGTGATGGCCGATTCCGCCCACCCGAAAATCGGCTTCTCCATCGACGACCTGCGCCTGGAGCGCTGGTCCCGCGACCGTGATTACTTCGTCGCTGCCGCTGAAAAACTCGATGCCAAGGTGTTCGTGCAGTCGGCCGATGCCAACGAGCAGAAGCAAATCTCGCAGATCGAAAACCTCATCTCCCGTGGAGTCGACGTGATCGTCATCGTGCCGTTCAACGCCACCGTGCTGACCAACGCCGTCGCCGAGGCCAAAAAAGCCGGGATCAAGGTGGTGTCCTATGACCGCCTGATCCTCAACGCCGACATTGACGCCTATATCTCCTTCGATAACGAAAAAGTCGGTGAGATGCAGGCCAACGGCGTGCTGCAAGCGGCGCCCAAGGGCAATTACTTCTTGCTCGGCGGCGCGCCCACCGACAACAACGCCAAGGTGCTGCGCGAAGGCCAGATGAAGGTGCTGCAACCGGCCATCGACAAGGGCGATATCAAGATTGTCGGCCAGCAGTGGGTCAAGGAATGGAACCCCACCGAAGCCCTGAGCATCGTTGAAAACGCCCTGACCCGAAATAACAACAAGATCGACGCGATTGTGGCCTCCAACGATGCCACCGCCGGCGGCGCGATCCAGGCCCTGGCCGCGCAGAAGCTCGCGGGCAAGGTGCCGATCTCCGGCCAGGACGCTGACCTTGCGGCCATCAAGCGCGTGATCGACGGCACCCAGACCATGACCGTGTACAAGCCACTCAAGCTGATCGCCACCGAAGCCGCCAAGCTCTCGGTGCAGCTGGCGCGTAATGAAAAACCCACCTACAGCTCGCAATACGACAATGGCAGCAAAAAGGTCGACACCATCCTGCTCACGCCAACCCCGCTGACCAAGGCCAATATCGACCTGCTGGAGAAGGACGGTTTCTATACCAAAGAGCAGATTGCCGGGCAGTGACCGCCATGGCCGACTACTTGCTGCAAATGAACGGCATCGTCAAAAGCTTTGGCGGCGTCAACGCGCTGAACGGCATCGATATCAAGGTGCGGCCGGGGGAATGCGTCGGCCTGTGCGGCGAAAACGGTGCCGGCAAATCCACCTTGATGAAGGTGCTGTCGGCGGTCTACCCCTATGGCACCTGGGACGGTGAAATCCTCTGGGACGGGCAGCCACTCAAGGCCCACTCGATCAGTGAAACCGAGGCCGCCGGCATCGTTATCATTCATCAGGAGCTGACCCTGGTGCCGGACTTGTCGGTGGCCGAGAACATCTTCATGGGCCACGAACTGACCTTGCCCGGCGGGCGCATGAACTACCCGGCCATGCTGCAGCGCGCCGAAGCGCTGATGCGCGAACTCAAGGTGCCGGACATGAATGTGGCGCTGCCGGTGTCGCAGTACGGCGGCGGCTATCAACAGTTGGTGGAAATCGCCAAAGCCCTGAACAAACAGGCGCGCCTGTTGATTCTCGACGAGCCCTCCTCGGCCCTGACCCGTTCGGAAATCGAGGTGCTGCTCGACATTATCCGAGGCCTCAAGGCCAAGGGCGTGGCCTGCGTGTACATCTCCCACAAGCTCGATGAAGTGGCCGCCGTGTGCGACACCATCGCGGTGATTCGCGACGGCAAGCACATCGCAACCACGGCCATGGCCGACATGGATATTGCACAGATCATCACGCAGATGGTTGGCCGCGAGATGAGCAACCTCTACCCCACCGAGCCCCATGCCGTCGGCGAGGTGATTTTCGAAGCGCGCAACGTCACCTGCTATGACGTCGACAACCCCAAACGCAAACGCGTGGACGATGTGTCCTTCGTGCTCAAGCGCGGGGAAATCCTCGGCATTGCCGGGCTGGTGGGTGCCGGGCGCACGGAACTGGTGTCGGCCCTGTTCGGCGCCTACCCTGGCCGCTACAGCGCCGAGGTGTGGCTGGACGGGCAACTGATCGACACGCGCACGCCGCTCAAATCGATCCGTGCCGGGCTGTGCATGGTGCCCGAAGACCGCAAGCGCCAAGGCATCATTCCCGACTTCGGGGTGGGCCAGAACATCACCCTGGCGGTGCTCGACCGCTATGCGCATATGACCCGCATCGACGCCGAAGCCGAACTGGGCAGCATCGACCAGCAAATTGCGCGCCTGCACCTCAAGACCGCCAGCCCGTTTTTGCCGATCACCAGCCTGTCCGGCGGCAACCAGCAAAAGGCCGTGCTGGCAAAAATGCTGATGGCCAAGCCCCGGGTGCTGATCCTCGACGAGCCCACACGCGGCGTGGATGTGGGCGCCAAGTATGAGATCTACAAACTGATGGGCGCGCTGGCCGCCGAGGGTGTGGCGATCATCATGGTTTCTTCGGAACTGGCCGAAGTGCTGGGGGTTTCCAACCGCGTGCTGGTGATTGGCGACGGCCAGTTGCGCGGCGATTTCATCAATGAAGGGCTCACCCAGGAACAGGTGCTCGCCGCCGCGCTCAGCCAACACAATAAGAATGGGAAAACCGCGTAGATGAATCAGGTCAAACACCTTTTTACCCGCTACAAAATGCTCGCCCTGGTGATCGCCGTGGCAATCATCTGGGTGTTTTTCAGCTGGCAGACCGAGGGCGGTTTTCTCACACCGCGCAACCTGTCGAACCTGCTGCGGCAAATGTCGATCACCGGGATCCTGGCGTGCGGCATGGTGCTGGTGATCATCAGCGGCGAGATCGATTTGTCGGTGGGTTCGCTGCTGGGGCTGTTGGGCGGGCTGGCGGCGATTCTGGACGTGGTCTACCACATTCCGCTACTGGCCAACCTGAGCCTGGTGGCGCTGTGCGGCTTGATGATCGGCCTGGCCAACGGCTACATGACCGCCTACCTGCGCATCCCCTCGTTCATTGTCGGCCTGGGCGGCATGTTGGCGTTTCGCGGGATTTTGCTGGGGATTACCGGCGGCACCACCATTGCGCCGGTGTCGCCGTCGCTGGTGTATGTGGGCCAGGGGTATTTGCCGCATTCGGTGGGCGTGGGGCTGGGCGTGTTGCTGTTTGCCTTGACCCTGTTCCTGACCTGGAAGCAACGGCGCAACCGCGCGCTGCATGGCCTGGCGGCGCATTCGTTGGTGCGTGACCTGTTGCGCGTGGCTGTGATCGGCGCCGTGCTGGCCGGCTTCGTCACCACCCTCAACAGTTACGACGGCATCCCCGTGCCGGTGCTGCTGTTGCTGGTGCTGCTCGGCGTGTTCAGCTACGTCACCAGCCAGACCGTGTTCGGCCGCCGCGTGTACGCAGTGGGCAGCAATATGGAAGCCACCCGCCTGTCAGGCATCAATGTGCAGGCGGTAAAACTGTGGATCTTCGGCATCATGGGCGTGATGTGCGCCCTCGCCGGCCTGGTCAACACCGCACGCCTGGCTGCCGGCTCACCGTCGGCGGGCAATATGGGCGAACTGGATGCGATTGCCGCTTGTTTTATCGGCGGCACCTCCATGCGCGGCGGCTCAGGCACGGTGTATGGCGCGTTGCTCGGGGCGCTGGTGATTACCAGCCTGGATAACGGCATGTCGATGCTGGATGTGGACAGCTATTGGCAGATGATTGTGAAGGGCAGCATTCTGGTGCTGGCGGTGTGGGTGGATGTGAGTACGCGGGCGGGCAGGCGCTGACAGGGTCGCGCCAATGTGGGAGCTGGCTTGCCTGCGATAGCGGTGTATCAGTGCCAGCCAGTTGGCTGACACTCCGCGATCGCAGGCAAGGTGATCGACGGCTTACGTGAGTGACTTGAACACAAGCACCGACGCCGCCGTAGTGTGCGTGGCTACTGCGCTGTCAGCGTTCAAGAAATGCTGCTCCCGTCGAAAATGTTATACGTAAGCTCGGGAACCTTGGAGGGTTTGGACAGGTAGACAAATAACTTATTGTCTGCCTCTTGGACGGCCAGGACTTGCATAGGCTCACCCGGTGCTACGGCGACATGGTCAGGCAAAAAGCTGGTTGATAAGTTCTTTTTGGGTATCGACTGATCAAACACATACACAACCTGTTGAGTGGCGTTACCGCGTTCCCCTGCTTCCTCCGTAGCCCAACTTTCCCATTCAGTGGCATTACGGACGGTCGCCGAAGCAGACTGTACACCTGAGTCTTTAAACACCTGACCTACGCCATTCTTGATCTTTTCAGCGCCCTCTGGCGTGACGAAAGCAGAACGATAGGCTTTGCCTTCGAAACTGTTTAACTCATCGAATTCTTCAAGGAACATATCCAGCTCAACGGTGCGTTCACCTGTTCGCAACGATTCATTGATAGCATTGCTATCCTTATCTATATATTCCCCCACCTCGTCAAAATCTTCTGCGTTACTTTCGTTAATGAGCTTCGTCAGTGTGTCTGCAAAGGTTTGGCGTTGTGCTTGGGTAACGGGGGCTGCTGCGTTGCTTTGCTCAGTAATAACAGCGTCTAGCGCTTCACTTGCCTGGGCATATTCCAATGGAATGAACGCTGACTCGACACCACCACCCACAACGCCCCTGAGTTGCCAAACGCCCGCCTCATCGGGCTTCGCGATAATGCCACTGTTTACCCACTTCGATGGATCAACCGGGTCTGGATTACGCAACAAATAATGCACGCCATCCCCACCATCAGGCGTGTCAGCGACAAAGTACTTTTGCCCTCTAAACTCAATTTCGCGCATCTGCGCAAAGGTTGCAGGTGCGTCAGTAGTTGGGTTTACTGTTGGCGGTGATTCAACAACTACTTCAGCGGTATTTTGCGAAGCGCTGGGGGTTCGCATCAGTTCCAAGTCGCTGTTCGAAGAGTCCGGACTCCATGTGTAATTTTTGCCCGGCGCTGAGACCTCAGAGGCGTTGGCTACCCCACGCAGTCCCTCACTCAGCGCAACCTCGTGCGCCAGTTGCAAGCTTGAAATCACCGCTGCGGCAGTGCCGCCAAGGCGATCGGATGACGTCTTGCCATAGATGGAGTCATGGATACCAAAGACGATATTGCCCGCGTTACCGACACCAGGCAGATAACCGAAGGTATTGCCCCAAAGGCTTTTTGCGGCCTTCCAGTTTTGCTGCGAGGAACCAAACACTTGAGTTTGGTCGGACCACACCGCGTTTTTAGCATTCACCTCCTGGTAGTGAGCGGCAATACCGGTATCCAGGTTGCCGTATTTCAACCGATAACCGCTGTCGCGCGACTCGGTGTAATTAAATGTCTCCCACACGGGCACAGCCTGATCTTTAACGAGGCTTCGATAGCCAGGGTAGGTGGCATGGTTACCTGCAATTAAATTATCCAGCACATCGCCCGCCTTGGGCCAATGCGCATCTTGGGTACCTTGCCTGTCGCCGGCATTGAAACTGCGCAGCAAATGATTACGGTTTTTTTTAGCCCAACCGGCAAAGTCCCGATCGTTCCATATTTCGGTGACCCCGCCATTCTTCAAATCGATCATCACGCCCTTATGGGGTCTGCTTTCTACATCGCCTTTGAACTCTAAGAACGGAACAAAGGCATACCCTGCCAATGGGTAGCCATAAATATTCGGCACAATGACCTGCCCGTTCCTGCGTAACGTGCGCTTGACGGCCATTTGCGCGGCTTCGCTTAACTGCTCGAAACCTACCTTGTCATTGGCCAGGCTTTGCAAGGTGCCCCGTACGGCATAGGCATCCGCTTTGCCTGAACGCTGAGCCAATGCTCCCGTCGTGTCGCGCATGGGCTGGGATATCTCAAGCTCCCAATGACGCTGAAGTTTGTTGCCCATCGACTGCAGATCCGCGACCTTGCTTCTGTCCTGGGGCTCAATATGCATAGATTGGACGTTGACCGTGCCGCCTTGCTCGACTTGATCGTGCGCAAACGTGCCGGCGGCAATTTCCCACGCAAAGTAGGTACGCGTATTTTCATTGGTTACATGGGAGGCCCCGTTAAGCTCCCTTACTGACGAGGTGAACCTTACGTTGATTTTTTCATGAGGGTCATAGCCTGCGGCCAGTAACCCACCACTGAAGTAGCCCGCAGGTTCGAGAAATTGGCGAGCCTGCTGGAATTTGACGTTGCGTTCGCCATCGCTGCCATTTTCTATATTGTTGATCGCCGCAACGACACGATCAGCATAGGCATCGATTCGCCGCATACGCTCAGGTAGCTTATAGGCCGCAGTGGGCGCAGTAACGTGGGCGGCACCATAAATGAGCGACTTGTAAAAAATATCTTGTGACAGGGGAGCAGCGCTCATTTCTGAATTAAAACTGACAGAGGTACTAATGCCGCCTACTGTGAAACCAACTGTTTGAACATTATTAGAGTCCTGCGTACCGGCCGCTGGTTCAAGAGCAACCGTTATCGCAGATTGTATAAATGGAAACAGATTTAAACTCATATCAGGATACCCTTTCAGAATATTTACCCTCCCAAAACCTTGAGCACGAACATGAGTTAAACAACTATCACTCTCTGTTCAAATCATATGAAGTTGGGAGCCAGTCCCGGGTGTACTTTTGCCCCTTTGGCATTATTTCCACACCAGTAATAAGATGAGTCGTACCGAAGAATGAACGAGTTCCTTCGATAGAAGTCACGTTTGTTACCTGCTGTTTTTGCACCGCACAGCGTGGAAGTTGAACAGGACAGGCTATCGGTGCACTTGATTGTTGAACGCTCGGTGGGTGGCCTGTCGTCATGCTTTGTAAAGGGCCAGCAAGACGTGTCGGTTCCTTGATCAGACAGGTACTAAACGATGAAAAAATTGTCCCCGACCCACCTAACAATTCCGCCAAAGACCGCGCCGCCTTCAACCGCGCCATCGACCATTACCTACCCACCCCCGGCGTTCACAGTGTTATCGAAGACCTGAGCTTCGAAGATGCCCTGCTCTACACCGCCAGCTTGCTCGACAGCGCTTCGGCCACCACGCTCAATTGCAGTGAAATGCTCGCCAGCCCCGAACGGGCGAAGATGCTGGCGGTGTGACATTTGCTCGAGCTGGCAAGGACCACGGTGGATCGCTCCATCGAATGCCTGAAGCCCGCCAGGGCTATGGCTTAAACGCGGTAAAAAAATATGGGAGCTGGCTTGCCTGCGATGGCGGTGTATCAGCCAGAACATCTGGTACTGATATACCGCCATCGAAGGCAAGCCAGCTCCCACAATTGACCTGCGGTGTATTTAAGTTACTTGGACACCGGCATCGCAAACTCCGCGCCCTGCTCGATGCTCTCCGACCAGCGCTGCATGATCGACTTCTGCTTGGTGTAGAAGCGCACGCCTTCCGTGCCGTAGGCATGCATGTCGCCAAACAAACTCTTCTTCCAGCCACCAAAACCATGCCAGGCCATCGGCACCGGAATCGGCACGTTGATGCCGACCATGCCCACTTCGATGCGCCGGGCAAACTCGCGGGCAATGTTGCCGTCGCGGGTAAAGCAGCTGACGCCGTTGCCGAATTCATGGTCGTTGACCAACTTGATCGCCTCGGCAAAGTCATTGACACGCACGCAGGCCAGCACCGGGCCGAAGATTTCTTCGCGGTAGATGCTCATGTCTTTCGTCACGTGGTCGAACAAGGTCGCGCCGAGCCAGAAACCATTTTCCAAACCTGCCTCGGTCGGCACGTAGTCACGCCCATCAAGCAGCAGTTTTGCGCCGGCTTGCACGCCTTGTTCGATGTAGCCGCTGATGCGTTCCAATGCGGCGCGGGACACGATCGGGCCCATTTCAGCCTTCAAATCGCGGCCGTCGGTGATACGCAGGTGCTTGGCGCGCTCGGTCAAGGAAGCGATGACTTTGTCACCCACATCACCGACCAACACGGCGACGGAAATCGCCATGCAACGCTCGCCGGCACTGCCGTAGGCGGCGCCCATCAGCGCATCCACGGTTTTTTCGATATCCGCGTCGGGCATCACCACCATGTGGTTTTTCGCGCCGCCCAGGCCTTGCACGCGCTTGCCGTTGCGCGCGCCGGTCTCGTAGATGTATTGCGCAATCGGCGTGGAGCCGACGAAGCTCATGGCCTTGACGTCCGGGTGTTCGAGCAGAGCATCCACCGATTCCTTGTCGCCCTGCACCACGTTGAACACGCCTTTGGGCAGGCCGGCTTCACGCAGCAGTTCGGCCATGAACAGCGAGGCGCTCGGGTCGGTCGGGCTTGGCTTGAGGATAAAGGTGTTGCCCGCCGCAATGGCGATCGGGTACATCCACATCGGCACCATCACCGGGAAGTTGAACGGCGTGACGCCCGCTACAACACCCAAGGGTTGGCGCATCGTCCAGTTGTCCATGCCACGGGAAACCTGGTCGGAGTGCTCGCCCTTGAGCAGGTTGGGAATGCCGCAGGCGAATTCCAGAATATCGATGCCACGGTCGACTTCGCCCTGGGCATCGGTGAAGACTTTGCCGTGCTCGGCGACGATGATGCGCGCCAGGTCGTCCTTGCGTTCACGCAGCAAGTGCAGGTACTCGAACAACACGCGAGCGCGGCGGATTGGCGGTGTGTCGGCCCAACCGGCGAACGCGGCCTGGGCAGCGGCGACGGCTTCGCCGACGGTCTGGCGGCTGGCCAGGGCGACGCGGCCGGTGATTGTGCCGGTGGCTGGGTTGTAGACGTCTTGATAGCGATCATCGCGGCTCACGCGTTGGTCGTTGATGTAGTGCTCGATCGTGCTGGTCATGGCAGTTGATCCCAGGTGGGTAGCGTTGAGGCACACGATAGGCTTTCAGTTTGTTCCAAACCAGAGCAGAATCCAGAACTTATTGTCCTTGTGAGCGAACAATAGCATCATGGAAAAATCCGAGATCGAAGGGCTGTGGACCCATATTCACTGGTTGTCGGTGCTCGAAGAGCAAGGCACCTACACCGCCGCCGCCGCGCGCCTGGGGGTGAGCAAGTCGGCCGTCAGCCAGCGCATCTCGGACCTGGAAAAAGCCACCGGCACCCGGCTGGTCACCCGCACCACGCGCAGTGTGCGGCTCACCGATGCGGGGCTGTCGTTGACCCGCGAAGTGCGCAGTGCTTACGAGCATATCGCCCGCAGCTTCTCGTCGGTGCGCGACTCGGCCGGGGAGATTCGCGGGCTGGTGCGCCTCACCGCGCCGGTCGCATTTGCGCGGCAGCAATTGGTGCCGCATCTGTCGGCGTTTTTACAGCTGTACCCGCAAGTGCGCATACAGCTGGACGTGTCGGATGCCCTGAGTTCACTGGCAGCCGAAGGTTACGACCTGGCGGTGCGCCATGGCTTCCAAGTGCCCGAGACCCATGTGGCCTGGAAGTTGTGCGACACCGGCTCGGTGCTGGTCGCCACCCAGGACTACCTGCAACGCCACGGCGAACCCCGCGAGCCTGCCGACCTCAGCGCCCACAACTGCCTCTACTACCCACGCGGCGCCGATCAGCCGGCCTGGACATTCGAGCGCGGCGGCAAAAAAGTCGAACGTCTCACCGTGCCCATCGCCGGCAGCTTTTCCACCAACAACAGCGAAGCCTTGCGCGACTCGGCGCTCAACCACCTGGGCATCGCCCTGCTCCCGGATTTCAGCGCCCAGGCGGCGCTGGCCAGCGGCCAGTTGGTGCAAGTACTCAAGGGCTGGACGCTCAAGGGCGCATTTGCCGATGAGATCTACTTGATCCGCCCGTATTCACCCCATGTGCCGAAGTCGGTGAGTGCGTTGGTGGGGTATTTGAAGGACAAACTGTCGGGTGGGTTTCGGTTTGTGGGATGAGGCAGAGCCCGCGAGGCATGTCCTTTCTAGAGGCTATGGCTTAAACGCGGTCAAAAAATGTGGGAGCGGGCTTGCTCGCGAATGCGGTGGGTCAGCCACACATGTGCTGACTGACACTACGCTTTCGCGAGCAAGCCCGCTCCCACATTGGATCTGTGGCGCTGCTCCGTGTGGCTGATCAGTCAGTGGCCTTTCGACATGGTTTGTAAAGGGCCAGCAAGGCGCGTCCCTTTTAATTGCAGGACGTTTCCTAGACAATCCCTGCCGCCTTGTGCCTGTTGGAATCGATGGCTAGTCTGCGATCCGTCACTGCTCATCAGTGATCGGGTTTAGTCGCCCGGTTTCAGAACAGGCGCATCGTCCTCCGAAGTTTATGGTGGCTGTGCGCAGGGCGCCTTCGGGCGCGCCGGGTTCCTGTTCTGACCGGTCGACTAACCTGCGTACAGCTGCCACCCTCGTTTAGTCGCGAAGCGTGTCGGCTCCTTGACCAGACAGGTACTAAACGATGAAGAAAATTGTCCCCGACCCACCCCGCAATTGCGCCAAAGACCGCGCCGCCTTCAACCGCGCCATAGACCATTACCTGCCCACCCCCGGCGTTCACAGCGTGATCGAAGACCTGAGCTTTGAAGACGCCTTGCTCTACACCGCCAGCCTGCTCGACAGCGCTTCGGCCACCACGCTCAATTGCAGCGAAATGCTCGCCAGCCCCGAACGGGCGAAGATTCTGGCGGTGTGGCATTTGCTCGAGCTGGCCCGCACCACGGTGGATCGCTCTATCGAGTGCCTGAAACCCACCAAGGCAATGGCCTAAACGCGGTAAAAAAATGTGGGAGCGGGCTTGCTCGCGAATGCGGTGGGTCAGCCACACCTGTGCTGACTGACACTGCGCTTTCGCGAGCAAGCCCGTTCCCACAATGGACCTGCTGAGTATTTGAGTTATTTGGATGCGCTGCATTAAACGGAATAGTTCTCGACCACTACGAGCGCCTAAACTTGTTATAGCCAGCCGCAATAATTAACCAAACAAACCCCACCGTTATGTAATCAACTTGTTACTTGCAAAGCCCCTCACCAACAGCTTCTTGACGCCGACAAAAAAGCCATACAACTAATTGTAAATATTGAACAATCATCGCCGCTCCTGCTCCACTCAAACGCCCTTTTTAAACTCCCGCCCGCACAAACTTGCAAAACAACCACAACCGGCTACGTTCATGAATACCGTGAAAGCCATCAGCCATTACGCACAAAACCTGCCAGCCAGGTGAGGGGTTTTATTGCTCTAAAAAAAGCGCAAGCACAGACACGGAACTTAAGTCTCAACACTCAAAAGGGATGCTTTGATGAAGCGCAGCCAGTGGTATCGTGCATGCTCGAAAAAGGCGCCAGCCGAACATTTTTGGCTGTCATTGGTGTGCTTTTCTGCGCTGGTGATTGCCAGCTTCCTGTTGTTTGAACAACAGATCCAAGACTTCCTGATTCACCTTAACCTCTACCAACCGTCTACACCTGCCCAGGCGTTTAACCTGGCACTGTTGCTGGTCGCCCTGCTCGCGCTGGACGTGGTGCTGCCGGTGCCGTCGAGCATGGTGGCGTTGCTGGCGGTGGCCATGCTCGGCAGCATTGGCGGTTACCTGGCGATCTTTATCGGGCTGTGCCTGGGCGCAGGCCTGGGGTATGCCCTGGGCGCCGGTTATTTTCGTTTGCTGTCGGGCCGCCTTGGCTTGCATCAGCGCTCGCCCGGGCAGTTGGGGCACCGGCTGGGCACGCTGTCGTTGATTTGCCTGCGCGGTGTGCCGGTGCTGGCGGAAACCTCGGTGGTGGCCGCCGGGATGCAGCGCTATCCGCTGCGGGCGTTTTTGCTGATCACTACCTTGGCCAATGCCGGCCTGGCGCTGGCTTACACGGCCATTGGCACGTTCCTGATCGAACAGAATTCATTGCTGGTCACGGTGCTGGCCAGCATGGTGTTGCCACTGGTATTTGTGGCGATCTACAGCTTGCTCAAGCGCAAGCCCAAAGTCGACCAGCCTTTGCGCGGGCGGTTCGAGGTGACTTACGACTACCCGGTGATCTTCACCGACCACCTGTTCGACCCACTCAACCCGTGCCTGCACCACCAGCTCATCACCCAGCACAGTGCGCCGGTCACAGTGATGGTGTTCGCCGATGAGCAACTGCTGCACAGCGCCCCTGCGTTGCGCGACCAGATCGACGCCTACTTCGCGGCCCATGCCGATCTGCAGTTGCTCGCCACGCCCATCGCGGTGCCGGCGGGTGAACTGAGCAAGACCTCAGAGGTGTTGCAGCAACTCTACGGCGACATGCTGCAACACGGCCTGGACCGGCATTGCTACGTGCTGGCCCTGGGCGGCGGCGCGGTGCTGGATGCGGTGGGTTACGCCTGCGCGACCTTCCACCGGGGCATCCGGCTGATTCGTATTCCCAGCACCGTGCTGGCCCAGAACGATGCCGGTATCGGCGTCAAAAACGGCATCAATGCCTTCGGCCAGAAGAACCTGCTCGGCGCGTTCTACCCCGCCAACGCGGTGATCAACGACTTCCAGCTGCTCACCAGCCTCACCCGCCGCGACCAGATCGCCGGGCTCGCCGAGGCGGTGAAGGTGGCGCTGATCAAGGACGCCGCGTTCTTCGAATGGATGGAAGCCAACGCCAGCGCCCTCGCCCACTTTGACCACACCGCCAGCCGCTACGCAATTCGCCGTTGCGCCGAGCTGCACCTGGGGCATATCACCGGTGCCGGTGACCCGTTTGAGCGCGGCAACGGTCGCCCGCTGGATTACGGGCACTGGGCTGCGCACAAGCTGGAAAACCTCAGCCACCACCGGCTGCGCCATGGCGAAGCAGTAGCCGTGGGCATGGCCCTGGATGGGCTTTACGCAAACGCACTCGGCCTGTTGAGCGATACCGAGACCGAGCGCGTGATGAACCTGCTGGACACCCTGGGCTTCAACCTGTGCCCGCCGGAACTGAGTGCGACCGATGCCCAGGGCCGCTCGCCGCTGTTGCTCGGCCTGGAGGAGTTTCGTCAGCACTTGGGCGGGCAACTGTCGATCCCCATGCTCACCGGCATCGGCCAGTCGGTGGACCTGCATGAAATCGACAGCGTGAAGATGCACGCAGCGCTGCAACGGCTGGCGGCCCACAACAGCCCGGCACTGCCTGCCACCGAGGGCTACGCGCGATGAGCCCGATGAAAACCTGGATGACCCTCGGCCGCGTGTCCAACCTGCCCACGGTGTGGACCAACACCCTCGCCGCCGCCCTGCTCGCCAGCAGTGCCGGGGCCCTGGCGCCGCCCTCGTCGTTGGTGTGGGGGCTGCTGCTGATCACCTTGTCGCTGCTGTACCTGGCCGGGATGTTCTTGAATGACCTGCTCGACGCCGACTGGGACGAGCAACACCACAACCCGCGCCCGATCACCCTGGGACTTGCCAGCCGCCAGCAAGTCGGTTTGGCCACAACCTTGCTGCTGGTACTTGCGGCAGCGGCGGTACTGGGCCTGAGCCGTTTGATCGACACGCCGCATTGGCTGCTCGGCGGCGTGGTGCTGCTGGTGGGTTGCATCTTCGGCTACAACCTGCTGCATAAAAAATACGCCCACAGCGTGTGGTTGATGGGCGCCTGCCGCTCGGCGCTGTACCTCACGGCCGCCGCCAGCCTGGCGGTGCCGTCGGAGCCGATCTGGCTGTGCGCAATTCTGCTTGGCGTGTACATCAGCGGCCTGACCTACCTGGCCCGCCAGGAGCATCGCAACCAACTGATCAGCCGCCTGCCATTGCTGTTGATGCTCAGCCCGCTGGCGCTGGCGCTCTACTCCAACAACCTGTGGTTCTGGCCGGTATTGCTGCTGTGGCTGGGCTGGTTGGGCTGGCATTACTGGAAACACCTGGCTCACCCGCAACAGCGCCAGGTGCGCGCGTTTATCGGCGCAGGTTTAGCCGCACTGCCGTTGTTCGATGCACTGGTGCTGGCAGTGGCCAACCAGCCGTTGGGCAGCCTGTTGTGTGTGCTGGTGTTTTTCCTGCTTCCCCACTTTCAGCGCTGGATCAAACCGACATGAACATGCGCCCGGATTCTCTCGCCGACCTTCGCTTGAGCCTCACCCAACAGCTGGATGCCACGCAACTGCATTGGTGGTTGCAGGCACATGCACAGCTTGAAGAACAACCGCATGCTTCCACGGCGGCGCTGCTGAGCGGCCAGTGCAAACGCCAGTTGCCTGCCGCCGTTGTCGCGCCAGCCCGGGCACTGGTGGTGGCCAAGGCGCTGGAACACACGCCGGCAGACGATCACCTGCCGCTGCTGCGCCAACTGTTCCTGTGGGGCGATGACCAGGAAAAAATCGCCCTGCTCAGCGCCCTCGACTGGCTCGACCGCGACGGGTTGTGCCTGGAGCTGGCGTTGCAGGCCGGGCGCACCAGCAACCCCCAGGTGTTTGCCGCCCTCGCCCTCGACACCGCCTACCCGTCACGTCATTACCCGGAACGCGCCTTTCACCAGCTGGTGCTCAAGGCACTCGGCATGGGGCTCGACATCGGGCGCCTGGTCAATCTTGCTCACCATCACAGCGTGACGCTCAACCAGCTCGCCCTCGACCTTCTCGACGAACAACTCGCGGCCTCGCGCACCGTGTCCCCAGGCTTACCCAAAGCGATCGCCTTTGACCTGCTCAGCCCGGCGCAGTTACAGCGCCTGCGCGGCCTGAACCTGCCACCCGAATGGCACGCCTACCTGAACTGATGCACATCGCCTTCCCTTGACGAGGATTCACCATGCTCAAGTACTTCGATCCGCATATCCATATGGTCAGCCGCACCACCGACGACTACCAGAACATGGCCGCCGCCGGCATCACCGGGGTGATCGAGCCGGCGTTCTGGCAAGGCCAGGCGCGCACCAGCCTGGGCAGTTTCGTCGACTATTTCGACACGCTGCTGGGCTGGGAACGCTTTCGCGCGAGCATGTTCGGCATCCACCACTTCTGCACCATCGGCCTGAACCCCAAGGAGGCCAATGACCTGTCGATTGCCAACGAAGTGCTGGAGATTCTGCCGCGTTATCTGGTCAAGGATGGCGTGGTGGCGGTGGGGGAAATCGGCTATGACGACATCACTCCCGAAGAGGACCGCTTCCTCGCCGCACAACTGGAGCTGGCCAAGCAATTCAACCTGCCGGTGCTGGTGCACACGCCGCATCGCGACAAGATTGGCGGCACCAAACGCACCCTCGCCGTGATCCGCGAAGTGGGAATTGCCGAACACCTGGTGATTATCGACCACCTCAACGAACTGACCTTGCCGCTGGTGCTCGACAGCGACTGCTGGCGCGGCCATTCGATCTACCCCAACACCAAGATGTCGGAGCAGCGCATGGTCGCGCTGTTGCAGGAATACGGCACCGAAAAAATGGTGGTCAACAGCGCAGCAGACTGGGGCATCAGCGACCCGCTCAAGGTGCCCAAGACCGGCCAGGCGATGCTCGCGGCCGGGTTCACGCACGCCCAGGTCGAACAAGTGCTGTTCCATAACCCAGTGGACTTCTTTGCCCAGAGCGGCCAGCTCGACAAAGCCCTGGTAAGCACGCCGCTGCCCATCGACCAGCGCAAGCAATGGCAAGAAAACTCGGCCCTGCGTGGCCAGGACCCGGTGATCAAATGAGCGCCGTCAACGGCTGGACGGCCAGCCAGATCGGCTATTGCAGCAACGTGCACCCGGCCCGCGACCTGGCCGCGCTGCGCGCTTCCATCACCGAGCATTTCCAGGGCGTGCGCAGCTTGCGCGGGCTGGCCCAACAAGACAGCGGCCTGTGGATCTGCGCCCAGGCGGCGGCGCAATTACAGCACGCCTCGGCGCGCACGCAGTTTGTGCAGTTGCTTAAGCAAAGCGGCGTGCGCTTGACCTCACTGAACGGTTTCCCCTACGGCGATTTCCACCAGGGCGCGGTGAAGGCCGAGGTGTATTTGCCCAGCTGGGCCGACCCGCAACGGCTGGCGTACAGCCTGGACCTGGCGCGCATCCTTGCCCATGCCCTGCCCGACGATTGCCGCCAAGGGGTGATTTCCACGGTGCCGCTGGGCTATGCCGCAACCTGGAGCAAAGCGCGGCAACTGCGCGCCGATGAACACTTGACCCAACTCACGGAGGCACTGGCCACGCTGCACCGCAGAACCGGCAAGAAAATTGTGTTCTGCCTGGAGATGGAACCCGACTGTGTGCTGGAAAACACCGAGCAGACCCTCGCGTTCTTTCAGCGCCGACAGGCCATGGACCCGAACCATGCCTACCTGGCGCTGTGTTTTGATGTGTGCCACCAAGCGGTGATGTTCGAGGATTGTTATCAATCCCTGGATCGGCTGCGTGCGGCCGGTGTGCCGGTGGGCAAGGTCCAGCTGTCCAATGCGATGATCTGCCACTTGCCGCCCGACGATGCCGTTCGGCGCAAAGCCGTGCTCGACACCCTCGCAAGCTTTGCCGAAGCCACCTACCTGCACCAGGTCAAGGCACTCGATGCACAGGGCGGCCGCGTGGCCTGGCCCGACCTGCCGGCAGCCTTGCAAGGGTGCGCCGGGTTCAACGAGCTGCGCATTCACTTCCATATCCCGCTGTTCAGCGAACACCTGTTGTTGCCCGAACTGCGCGGCAGCCAGGTGGCGCTGGCGCAGACCTTCGACTACCTGGCCGCCCACACCGAGTTCCGCCCGGTGCTGGAGGTGGAAACCTACAGCTGGGGCGTGCTGCCCGCGCAACTGCGACCCACCACGCAACAGGCGCAGCTGGAAGGCATCGCCGCCGAGCTGCGTTGGGTAGAAGGCCAATTGCGCCAGCGCAACCTGCTGCAAACTTTGATGCAGGAGGCGTATGCCGATGCGCTCTGAGCAACCGCTGCTGCTGATCAATGTGGTCGGGCTGACGCCGTCGCTGTTGGGTGAGGCGACGCCGCAGATCAACGCGCTGCTCAAGACCGCCCAGATGGCCAGCCTGCAACCGGTGTTCCCCGCCGTGACGTCCACGGTGCAGGCCTCGATCCTCACCGGTGCGCCGCCGTCACAGCATGGGATTGTCGGCAATGGCTGGTACTTTCGCGACCAGGCCGAGGTGCGTTTCTGGCTGCAACCCAACGCGCTGATCCAGGGCGAAAAGGTCTGGCACACCCTCAAGCGTGAAATGCCGGGCTTTCGCTGCAGCCAGTTGTTCTGGTGGTACAACATGTACGCCGATGTGAGCGCCTCCATCACGCCGCGCCCGCATTACCCGGCCGATGGGCGCAAACAATTTGGCCTGTACTCGTCGCCGCCAGGGTTGCATGAGCAGATCGAGGCGCAGATTGGCGAGTTCCCCTTCCACGGTTTTTGGGGGCCGGCGGCGGGCATCGCGTCGAGCCGCTGGATCGTCGATTGCGCCATGGCCGAGTTCCAGATCAGTCACCCGCACCTGCAGTTGATCTACCTCCCCCATCTGGATTACAGCCTGCAGCGCGTGGGGCCTGAGCACCCGTCGATTGCTGCTGAAGTGCGTGCCATCGACCACGAAGTCGGGCGCTTGCTGGCCTTCGCCGAGGCCCAGGGCGCGGCGGTGATGCTGCTGTCTGAGTACGGCATCGAAGCCGTCACGCAGTCGGTGTCGATCAATCGCGTGTTGCGCGCCGAAGGCTTGTTGCAGGTGCGCCAATCCTTGAGCTGGGAATTGCTCGACCCCGGCGCCAGCGAGGCGTTTGCGGTGGCGGACCATCAGGTCGCGCATGTCTACGTAAAGCACGCGCAGGACATTCCGCGCGTTAAAGCCTTGTTGCAGCGCCAGCCCGGCATCGAGCAGGTGCTGGACAAGGCCGAACAACGCGCCTGGCAGCTCGACCATCCACGCAGCGGCGAGCTGGTGGCCGTGGCTGCGGCCGGGTTCTGGTTCGATTACTACTACTGGCTGGATGAGCGCAAAGCGCCGGACTTTGCGCGCACCGTGGACATTCACCGCAAGCCCGGCTACGACCCGGTCGAGCTGTTTATCGACCCGGCGATTCGCTTGCCCAAGCTCAAAGTGGCGCGCCGCCTGCTGCAAAAAAAGCTCGGCTTTCGCTACTACATGGACCTGATCCCACTGGACACGGGGTTAGTCCGTGGCAGCCACGGCCGCCTGCCCGGCAGCACGCAGACCGGCCCACTGCTGATCTCCAATTGCGACCTGGCGTTGCCGCAGCAACTGGCGGCGACGGCAGTCAAGCAACTGCTCCTGGAGCACTTCCTGGGGCGCCCTCACCTCGAACTGGCGAATGCCAAGGAGCTTTCATGCGGCGAGCCTTATCTATAACGGTCCTGAGCGCACTGGCCGGATTGGCCCAGGCACAGGACACCAACCCCTTCGACTGCAGCAACTTTTTGCAGTTTGGAGGCAATCTCGACGCCACCCGGGCCGCCTTCACCCAAGGCCCCGACACCCTCGCCTGGAACTGGTTTGCCTGCCTGAACCAGCCTGCCGGCGCGCAAAGCCCTGACCGAGTCTGGGAAACCCTGAAACCGTCGGACCAAGTCTACCTGCCTAACGGCGCCCAACCGCTGCCCTACGGCCAAAGCGTGCCACCACCCGCCGCCGTGCTGACCCAGGCCCAGGCGATGGGCATGAACCCCAACCGCATCTTGCATAACCTCAACGCCACGCAACAGGTGGACGGGCTGATCCTGCAAATGGGCGGCCAGGTGCCGGCGGCCGAAAAAGGCCAGGCGGTGCGCTTCCAACTGCTGATGGGCCAGGACACCTTCAACTACATCGTGCAGCAGAAGGTTTACAACGTGAATGGCCAGGCCGCACTCACCAGCGACCTGAACTTCCCCTCCACTGCCTGGGAGCTGAAAGCCGCGTGGCTGTGGATCGGTAACGACACGGCCTACCAGCAACAATTGGCCAGCCAGGGTTACTACATTGCCCAGGCCTACTACCAGCAGGGCAAGCAGTATCAGGTCGGCTATGCGGCGCTGAGCGGCTTGCATGTGATCAACAAGCTGAACCCGGACTGGGTGTGGACCACCTTCGAAAACCGTAACAACAGCCAGTACACGGTGACCAACGCGGCACCTGCCGCGCCGATGACCAACAGCACCGGGCCAACAGCGGCGGCGCAGCCGGTGAACGCCACCTTCCAGGCCCAATACCCGGCGTTGGCGCAGTACGAACTGATCGGCGTGCAATCCAACACCACGCCCACTTTGCTCGCTAACTCCCAGCTGGAATCAGCGTTCCAAAGTGAATCCTCCTGCTTTGCCTGCCATGGCACCGCGGCCTATTCGCCCAAGCAGGGCTACTTCAATTTCGCCTTGAACAAAGACGGCGGCATCGTCTACCCCACCGCGCCGCTGCCCGCCTCCGACTTTGTCGGTTACCACAAACTGGACTTTGTCTGGTCGCTCAAACGCGCCCAGTGGCAACGTTAAGGAGCCTCACATGAGCGTCTTGAATTTCCCGCGTATCTACCTGGGCGGCCATATGTTCTGGAACCCGCCGACTGCCAACAACAACGACATGTACCCGCTGTACGATGCGGTAAAAATGCAGATGAACTGGCCTTTCTTGAAGGCCTTCGACATCACCCCGCTGAACGCCGTCAGCACCTTGTTGCCCTGGACCATCGCCCCGCTGCCGCCCGCCAGCGTGCCCGACTACGTGATGCAGGTGCCGGGCAATGCCGGGCAGTTGACCACGTCGATGATCCCCGGCGAGTGGAACCTGTTCGGCGACAATGCCTGCGGCACCGTGAGCTACAACCAGACCCAGTCGGTGATCACCGGCGGCGAGTTGCCGGGCGGCGGCTATGTGGGCCAGGACCCGCTGATCAACCAGAGCTTCCAGCTGCTCGGCAACCCCTTCGGCGGTGCGCCCAGCTCGCCGGCGCGCTTTGTCGACGTGAGCCCCTGGCAGAACACTTTTACCGCGCTGTACTTCGACAAACTGGTGCTGGGCAATGCCGAGTGCGGCCTGACGCTTAATCGCCAGTTCCGCATGCTCGACCGTTTTCTCAACTTCAACTGGGCCAACCTCGGCGGCCTGGCCTACGTGACCACCACCTGGCAAACCTGTTTCCCCAAAGAGAACCTGGAATGGGTGATCGGCAATTCGGTCTTGCTGCAAAACCTGCAAACCCAAATGGCGCAACAAAATGCCAAGGGCTTGATGTTCCGTTTTTCGACCTATCTGACGTGCTACGACAAGAACGGCATCCTCAACAACTACCCGCCGATCGACACCCACTCCTCCAGCACGGCGGCCCAAGCCCAGGTGCAGGCCATGTACCAACAGGGGCTGGATAACGTCGGCGATATCTTCTTCAACCCGGCCTATAGCCGCACGGTCGGCACCCTTGGCCTGTGGCTGGAAGATGAGTTCCCTACCGCCCCCGCAGGACGGCGCCTGGTGCCGGCAGGTGCAGTGCCCATCTACAAGACCTCGCCGGGCACGGCTACCCAGGCGCAGCTCGGGGTGATCTCGGCGCAGGCCCATAACAACACCTTGTCGCTGGACCTGGGCAATGCCTTCCCGTTCTACCCGATCGACAAGGCGGCGGACATCCCGGTCGCGGCCAAATTCCAGGCCGGCAATTACCAGATCGGCATCCGCCAGGGCACGCAATTCAGCCCGCTGGCCAGTTTTGGTTATGACGATTATCAACAAGCAGCCTTCGACAAACGCTCGGGCATTCTCGACCTGCCGTTGGGCGTGGACGCCCAGGCACTCCTGCAAACCGGCACCCTGGAATTGCAACAGCCCGGCACCACGCCCGTGATCGCCGCGACCCAGCAGATGTGGACCGCCGAAGTCGTCGAGAGCGCCAGCTTTATCGACGTGGGCGACACCAGAACCCTGCAAGTGATGGTGCAATACGACGGCCTGCCCGCACCCGCCGGCACCACCTTGTGGGTGGCCGAATACGGCAATGCCTACATGCTGTGTACCACCGACTATTACCTGGCCTTCAGCAACGCGGCTAACTTCACGCTGTTTAACAACGACCCGGCCAACCCGGCGAATAACAGCGCCAACTGGCCGCAATTCCAAGGCGCGACTACCCTGCGCAGCCACGTGACCGAGGGCACCGGCCGCCAGTTGATGGCGACACGGCTGGCGGTTTCGGCCGATCAAATGACGCCGATGACCTACCAGGAATTTTTGCCCACACCTGCCGCCGTGGCTTTGAGCCCGACGCTCACGTTCGCCAACCCGATCGCCATGCAAGGCACCTTGCAAGACCCGCTCAACAGTACGGTGCAGTACAGCCTTGCGAAGATCCAGACCGACGCCAACGGCATCGCCAACCTGACCGTCACGGCCCAGGCGCCGGGCTTTCCGACCTTGCGCTTCTTTGTGCAGGAAGGTCAGCAAACCCCGACGATCCCGTTCAGCTTCCCGCTGCCCACGGCCTTCACCGACTTTCTCGCGCCGCTGCGGGTGCTGCCGCTGGAGCCGCAGTTGCAGCAGAACTTCGTCGACGCCTGGAACCTGATTTATCAGCGCGAAAACGCCGGCCAACTGATCTGGGAGACCTTCATCTACCCCTTCATCCTGCAGCCGTTCTATTACCTGTACCCGATCATGAGCAAGTTCATGCCGCTCAATTCCTTGTCGCGCATTGAGGGCGCGGTGGACCAACTGATTGTGTTGATCAGCAAGCCCTATCAGGAAGAAAGCACCCTGGCGATGCCCATCACGCGGGACATGCCGCAAAGCCGTCGAGCCGTGCTGGAGCTGTGGGCGAACGCCCTGGTGAAACGCAACTACCCACCCGTGCAACTGAGCATGAGCGACTACCACTGAGCCACACACAGGAGCGCCGGGTGGCCCCGCGGCTGCCCGGCACCACACAGGAGTGTCCCATGAACACCAGCCTTTTGAGCCGACTGTTGCTGCTGCTTGTGCTGCTCAGCCCCGCCGCATTTGCCGCCGACGACAGCGGCGCCGTGTACTTCACCAATGGCGTGCACAACAACGAGGGGTGCAACCCACAGAACGGCAATTGCATCGCCAAGCGTTTACCGGGCGAGCCATCCGATCCGTTTTTCCCGGCGCAATGGATCAGCGACTGGACGATGTACCGGGTGATCAATAACTACGCGAAAAACCCGCCGCCCTACAGCAACCCGCCTTCAACCCTCACACCTGCCGACTACACGGTCTCGCGCGGGACAAGCTATTACGACACCACCTATATCCCGCCAGATGGCGACGGCTTCGGCGCGATGATGGAGCACTACGAGAAGTACTGCCTGCCGATCTTCCCGATCAAGAACAACAACTACACCTGCTCGTTCGTGTCCCTGGGCAACAAGGCGTACTTTTTGACTTACCCGCAGGACCGCCCGAAAGACATGCCCGCGTGCTGCATGTTTTCGCCGATGAACCACCCACCGCGCCAGGACTTTATCGAGCACCTGCCCTACAGCGCCGAGCGCAGCAAAAACCTCAACGCCAGCGTGCAGGCCTATGCCCTGGACCTGCAATCACCGGCGGGGCCGATCCTGTTTGGCTATGCCTTCAACAAGCGCCAGACCGGCGCACCACCCTACCGCTGGCCGCAGTCGTTCTTCTTTTCCGGCGACACCAGCGTCGCCAATGCGCCGATCGTGAGCCAGAACTACACCAATTTTCGTATCGCCAAACCCGACCCCAGGCAGACCTGGGACCAAGTGGCCGCGATGTGCCCGTCGAACCCGCCGCCGTGCCAGTTGTTCGAGCCGCCGGCATCCCAGAGCAACGGCCATAAGGCGCAATGGAACCAACTGATGCAGCGCAAGCCTTGAGGAAGATCATCATGAAAACCCTACTGAGTGTGATGCTGCTGGGGCTGGTCAGCCTGCCGGCCTTGGCACGCGAAGAACCGCAGCCGTCGATGCTGGCCACACAGCTCAACTGCCAGCCGCCCACCAGCGCCCCGGCCGCCAATGCGCCGCAGGACCAGTTCGATCAATACAGCTGGCAGATGTTTGTCGCCCTGAACTGGCCGGCCCAGGACGGGCAGCGCGGCACGCCCAACTGCAACAAGCAGCCAGGCGATGCGGGCTACACCGTGTGGCAAACCTACAAGACTGTCAGTGAGATCTTCCTGCCGGGCGCCGCCAACCCTGGGCCGTGGAACAGCCCGCTGACGGCGCGCAGCCTGGGCATTATCAATATTGCTGCGCTGAAGAACAGTTCGCTGGTCAACTCCATCGACCAGGCGGTCGGCGGCTGGCTGATCGACCAGGCGGGCAACCCGACCTACTACGATATCTCGGCCAACCAGGCGTCCTATAACTACATTGTCGGCAACCGCTTCTACAACGCGAATGTGGTGTCCAAAGCCAATAACATCAGCTTCCCCAATGGGGTGATCGAGATCAAATCGAGCTGGCGCATCCTCACGCCCAAGGACAATGCCAGCCATTACCTGACCCAGATTGCGCGCGTGGCCACGTTCAATAATCAGGGCCAACGCACCGGGGTGACCGAAGCGTATCTGGGGCTGGTGGGTCTGCATATCATCACCAAGGTCAATGGCTACCCGCAGTGGATCTGGTCGACCTTCGAGCAGATCGAAAACGTGCCGCCCAAGGCCAAGGTCAATGGCCAGTGGGTCGATCAACCGGTCTCCGGTACGGCGTATTCCTACTACAACCCGTTGGCCCCGGCCGCCACGCTCAACCAGTCGCCGTGCAACTGGCAGACCCAGGGCACGCAACTGGTCTGTGTGCCCAAGCCCGGCACCACGTTCCAGACGCCGAACCCGCTTAACCGCGTCACGCCGATTGCCGACGCCACACGCTGGGTGAACGCCAATTACCAGGCCAACCCCGGCCTGCAACGCAGCGTGTTGAAGTACTACCAGCTCATCACCACCCAGCGCCCGCTGATGCCCAACAACCCGAGCAACCCGTTGGGCCAGCCGACGCCGGCGCTGTCGGCGAACGTGACCATGGAGAGCTACATCCAGCCCAACAGCAGTTGCATGAACTGCCATTCCATGGCGACGCCGGTGAAGAGCCCGTTCAAGTCTGATTTCTCTTACCTGTTCAAATTCGCCAACCCGCCCGTCACCCCACACGCCACGGACAAGGAATAGACCATGAGCATCCTCAATGGACCACGACTGAATTTCTGGGGTGGCATCCGCACGGACGTGAGCTTGCCGAATAACTCGCCGACCATCCCGTTCAACGGCAACCCGAACTGGCCGCTGTTCGACCTCACCACCTCGACCCTGGCGCCGGGTACGCAGCCCTACACCGATGACCAGTTGAACAGCATGATCAACGCGCCGGCGGGCAACTACTACACCGCCGGCGGCTGGAACCACTATGGCCAGCATGTGGTGGACATGCAGAACGCTTTGATCAGCTCCCAAGGTGTGCCGGGCAACATCAGCACCACCGGCGACATGATTGGCCAGCCGGTGTACCTGCTCGGTTCGGTAGACCCGGTGACCGGCCAAGGCCCGGTCTCCGGCCCGATGATGGTGGACCTGGACCCCAGCGCCTCGACCACCACGCAGATATTTGTCGGCGGCCTGCAAATTGGCGGCAACGATAATATCCAGTTGCTGATCCGCAACAATGCGGTATGCAGCAGTTACGACGTGACCGGCCGCGTGCTCGACCCGGCAAAAATGGACGCACCGGGCTCGTTCCATGCCAGCGGCACGTTTCAGCTGACCTTCCCGCTGAGCAGCATCGTCAGCTGGAACCAGAACAGTGCCGGCCTCAGGGCGATTATTCAGGCGCCGGGCGCGACAGGCATTGTTTTGCGGTTTGTGATGTTCGAGATGTGCCCGCAGATGACCACAGCGCAGTTGGACGCCGATTACGCCGCCGGCAAGTACACGCCTAACCCGAGCATCGGGCGGGTGATCGGCACCCTGGCCCCGGCGTTTGCCGGCGAGCTGCCGGGTTGCCAGCCGGGCCGCCAGATCGTCAACCAGGCCACGGGCAACGCCGCCTATGCGGCGCTGGGCAACAACGGCTTGCTGAGCCTGGATATGGTCAATGTCATCCCCAAGCAAACCTTCCGCGCCGTGCGCGATGACATCACCAGCCCCATCGGGCCGAATGCCAATTACGGGCCGGTGACCATTGCCGCCGGTACAGCACCGCTGACGACGCTCAACCCGACCGCCAGCCCGCTGGTCAATTACTACGTGTACGGCGGTATCGTCGACCTGCCCCTGAATGCCAGCCAACAGCAAGCCGTGAGGACCACGGCGTTGAACATCACCGCGCCCAATGCGGTGAACGGTAAAAAACTCAATGCCACCGAGGCGACGTACCGGGTGTCTGCCGACCAGCGTAATGTGTACCTGGAGGATTACCCCAATGGCCTGACCATCACCCTGCGCGTCAGCTACCTGGGTGGGCCGGTGCCCAGCGCCACCAAGGTGAGCCTGGGGGCCAGCGCGCCGGGTGTTTACGATCAAAAGCAGTACATCGACTTTCTCAACTTCCCTGCTTCACTGACCGTGAATGCCGGGCAACAGACGGTGAGTTTCCCGGTCACGCTCAAAAGCGGCAGTGCCGGCCAGGCAGGTTTTGTCGCGCTGACCTGCACGGCCAATGGCGTGGACGACGGCGCCTTCTTCACCAACCTGCGCAAATACGCCCAGACTGATTTTGGCATCCCCAAGGGCAGCACCATCACCTGGGCGCAGGTTTACCCGAACGTGCTGCGCTTTCACTACCTGGCCTTCCCCGCCATGTCGCGCTACGTGCCGCTCAACCAGCCCGACGCGATCATGGCCGCGAAAAACGCGATTCTGGCGCGCACCTCGGATGCCTACAAAGGCACCACGCTGTTCATGCCGGTCGTGCGCTCGATGTCGCCAGCCCAGCGTGCGTTGCTGCGCGCCTACCTCACCGGCAGCCCATGGCAGCCGCCTCAATAGGAGCACACCCTATGACCTTGCATATTCCGGCGCGGCCCATTGAAGCGCTGCACTCCAGCACACTGATTGCCGATGGCCTGCTCAACCCACGCGGCCTGTGCCTGCAAGACGATGGCAGCCTGCTGTTGGCCGAAGCCGGCTCCGGCCTGGCGGATCAATCCTTCAGCGGCCGCATCAGCCGCTTGCAACCCGACCCTGCGCGGCCTGGCGACCACTTGCCCGGCGAAGTCATTGCCCAAGGCTTTCGCAGCATGAACATGCAGGCGCGCATGCTGCGCGATGAAATCATGGGCATATCGGACATCGCCTGCGGTGATGGGCGTTGCCTGGCCAGTCTCACCGATTATGTCGGCGGCTCGCAACTGCTCGACCTGCAATACAACCCACCTGAGCCGGTGTTCCACAGCCGGGGCAATTTGAATGCGCTGTGCTACCACCCCACCCGCCACAGCTGGCTGGCGGTAAAGCCGGATACCAATCAACTGGTGGAATTCACTGATGGCCGGGACGAACGAGTGCTGGCGCAACTGCCGGAACTCGATCAAGGCCAGGAAGCCGTGCCCGTGACCCTGGTGTACGAACCGCACACGGACGCGGTGCTGATCAGCCTGTTCTCTGGCGAGCTGCACGGCGACCCGGTGCGCAAGGGCCTCGATTTTGCCGATTTTGCCGGTCAAGTGATCCGCGTACACCCGGCCAGCGGGCAAATAGAGGTGGTGATACGCGGCCTGCAATTGCCCACGGGCCTGGCGTTGTGCCCGCGCGGCAGGTTGCTGGTGCTGGAGCTGTGCAGCCACCTGCAACAACCGCTGCTGCCGGACTGGAACGGCGAGCCGCTGCACGGCGGTTTTACCCGGTTCAGTGGACGCTTGTTGCGTTGCAACCTGCACACCCGGGAAGTCGAAGAGCTGGTGCGCGGCCTGGATACGCCGTCCAACTTATGCGTGGTGCCGGGCGCTGTGCTGATCAGCGAAGGCATGGGCCTGGCCGGTCGGCCAATCCCCACGCCCTACAACACTGTGGTGCCATTGAGCGGCAAGATAAGGCGGGTGCCGCTTTGAAACCATGCCCTACGCAGTCAAGCAAGTCGAATCAGGTATCGAGCTGAAGAAAAGCAAACCGTGGCGAGCAGGCTTGCCCTGCGTTGGGCTGCGCAGCAGCCCAAGCCCGCTATAACTGGCTCACCGAGTCGCCTGATTTGGGGCGGCTTCGCCACCCAACGCAGGGCAAGCCTGCTCGCCACAGTGACAGTGTTCATCCTTGTTTAAAGGGTACCGCCGGTTACTCAAAGACCTTGAAAGCGCTGGCTCCGAAAGCCGCCTTATACCGCGTCCTCCAACAGCAAAACGGTCGCAGGCCCGGCACGAAATGACGGATTGTGCTGGGCCGCTGCGACCATATGAGGGGCGACATGGTGGGCATCCAATGCATCTTTTGAGGCCCACTTTTCAATGAGGACAAAGCTGTCGGGGTTGCCCACCACGGGATGCAGGTCGTAGCGCAGGCATCCGTGCTCGGCCCGCACCTTAGGCGCCAGCGCCTGAAACGCTGCCAACTGCTGCGAGCCCTTGCCGGGCTGGGTATTGATCATCACGACAAGCTGCACTTCATTGGACATGAACACACCGTTGCTTAGGTTGGATAAGGAACGAGCACAGTACTTGAGCCTGATGCCTGGGTGCAAAAAACATAATACACACGCGGTTTTCACGCGGTTTTCACAGTGGCGCGCCTAGCCTGAACTCAGCTCCTAAGTGAACACCTTTTAAGCCCGCGCCCCCATCGTGGGCTTTTCTTTGTCTGATTGGCGGGCGGAACACGACCCGCCAACAACGTGAAGGCATTCACACTTCTGCAACGCCAGTGTTGAAGCACAAAAATTGCCCCAATAGTATTTCCCTCCACCCGGGCGCTCACTCTTATACGGATATTGCTCTGCGCCAGCTCGGGCGCTGACACCTGTGCAGGCAATCAAACATTGAGGTTTGCCATGCGTCTTACCAGACTCGCACCCGCCGCCGCCCTGTTCAGCCTGTTTACCCTGCCCTCCCACGCCGCCGACCTGACGGCCCTGACGGGCGCTCTGTCCTCCGCCCTGGGTGGCAGCAGCAACAACACCGTCAACACCACTACCAACAACGCCTCTTGCCAGCAGCAGATCCGCGACCTGCAGACCAACATCAATGCAGCCAACGCCAAAGGCGACACCTTGCGCGCGACAGCCTTTCAGGCGGCCCTGACGCAAACCAATAAAAGTTGCAGTAACGCGCGTTACAACACACAGGCGCAGGTGGATACCAACCCACAACACCAGCAAAACGTGAACAAGGCTGCGGATGCGATTAATGCTATTGGTGGTTTGTTTAAGTGAGTTGCAAAGTGATGTGAGATGAGCCCGCGGTTGCGGGCTTTTTACGCAGGTGAAACCGATACTCTCTATGCTCGCCATCGTAAGGTTAATCCAATACCCGACGTCCCTCTTCAAGCGAGCATTATTTCACACTTGTCTTTACAAGACCTATGCGCCTGTCATTACCGACATTCAATTTTGCATCCGTCGGAAGCACACTTTTCTTATAGTTTCTGAGGATAGCTTGAGCTGTTTCATTCTCGGGCTCGCGCTCTAGTTTTTTAATTTCTTCCCATCGTTCGTAGGCTTCTTTGATTGTCAAAAAAACCCCTACCAGCCTATCCCCAATGAACAATAGAAATAGCTTCTCTGGAGTTATGTTTGATCGATCGATAGCGCCTACGGCGCAACGTTGTACCGAAACATCCGCCTCAGCGAAATTAATTTCTACGATCGATAAATTTCCATCACTCATAGGTGTCAATCCTTTAGTTATTCAAACGAGGCACCATCGTCATTGATCGCAAGAATATGCGCGCCCTGCTTCAGGCCAAACCACCTCACTTCGGCCTGGCCAAATTCTGCTGCCAAGGTGCCGTCTATGCAGAATTTAACGTTAAGGCCCACGGGATACAAGGCGTTGTTACGCGTAACGACCAGCTCGGCGTCGCTTTTTGTGTAGCCGCATAAACGCGGCTGGCGGGCAGAGAGTCGGCCTAGTCTGCTGATATTGGATTCTGTCGAGGCACGGACATGAATATATAAAGTAGCGACATGACGATAAATCATTGGCTCGAACGATAACGAGCGACCGCCAACCACGCTCTGTGATTACTGGGCGTGGGCGCTAGGAACCCATAGAGTGCATGATGTCGCAGCTTGGGCGATAAGCCAATCATGCTCGCGCTTTGCGAAAGGCCGAGGCATCGTGTAAGAGATCCGAAGCGCAAAGTTATAGGCACTCCTGACTTCGTTTTCGGTAGGCGTTGCTTCTGCCAGTTTTGTGTTGGTTTTGAGTCCTTGTACCGCTCCATGTAGTGCTATCGCCTGTTTGCCGGTGTCAGCGCTTTCCTCCAGGATCTGTACCGCGATAAAGGCCGCGTTCGAGCAACGGTCCATCTTTTCCCACTGCTTCATCTGGGCTTCATCACCGAGTGCGACAGCTGAGGTGAGTAGCGCTAATGAGCCAATCAAAAAACGCATGGTTTTGATCCTTCAAATAAGTGTGTGCACTGATACACCCATCAGGATCAAATTGCCAATACGAATTGCCACCCGCTCACATTTATCAAACCACTCATCCGCTTGCCCCCCTGAAAATATTTAAGGATATTTCAATATGTTATATATAATATTTAATTTTTAAATAACACTAAACGCCTTACTCCTTTATAAGAATGAACACAACAAGAAAACAACGAACACGTGATAAGCCTAGAGCACTCCACACTCAATGTACTCGAAGGAATGTAAACTTATGACTGTCTCAACGAAAAACCTTGTCAATCCAACCACCTCTTCGGCTGGCTTCCAAACAAGTGAAGACTACCAAAGCCTCCAGCATTTTTCACACGCTTATGATCGAGGAGGATTTTATATAAATGGAAAGCCGTCTTACACTGTTGCGCAGGCCGCTGATGAAATAACCCGAGGCGGTTACTATTGGGGTGATAATGACCATAACGGCAAATACAATTTCACCTACAGCTTTCTGACCTCAGAAAGTAAATCCTACGCCGCTGAGAAAGTTTCTGGCTTCGTCGCTTTTAACGCACAACAGAAGTCCCAGGCGGCCCTCTCGTTCCAATCCTGGTCGGACGTCGCCAATATCTCATTCCGTGAATCTAAAAGCGGAGGCGATGCACATATATCCCTGGGCAACTATAGTAATGACCTGCAGCATGGCGGTGCGCGGTCGGCTTTCGCGTTCTACCCAAACAACAGTGGAAACAGTGACGCACTGTTTTATACCAATAAAAACTACCAAGAAAACTTAACGCCCGCGAACGGCAATTACGGCCGTCAAACGCTAACCCATGAAATTGGCCACACGCTGGGACTGCAGCACCCAGGCGCATACGATGCCAGTGTGGGTAAGCCGTCCTATTCGGATGCGAAATATGCCGAAGATACACACGCTTACTCCGTGATGAGTTACTGGAGCGAGAGCAACACCGATCAAAACTTCAGTAAAGGCGGGAGCGAAGCCTATGCAGCCGGCCCGCTGATCGACGACATTGCCGCGATCCAGAAGCTCTACGGCGCCAACTACGCCACCCGCGCCGGCGACACCATCTACGGGTTCAACTCCAATACCGGGCGGGATTTCTACAGCGCCACCTCCAATGCCGACAAGCTGGTGTTCTCGGTATGGGACGGTGGCGGCAACGACACCCTGGACTTCTCCGGTTTTACCCAGAACCAGAAGATCAACCTCAATGAAGCCTCGTTCTCCGACATCGGCGGTCTGGTGGGCAACGTGTCCATCGCCAAGGGCGTTACCCTCGAAAACGCTTTTGGTGGCGCAGGCAACGACCTGATCATTGGCAACAACGCCGCCAACATCATTAAAGGCGGTGCCGGCAACGACATCATCTACGGCGGCGGCGGTGCGGACCAACTGTGGGGCGGCGCCGGCAACGACACCTTTGTGTTCGGTGCCAGTTCCGACTCCAAGCCGGGGGCGGCGGACACGATTTTTGACTTCATCTCGGGATCCGACAAGATTGACCTGTCGGGCATTACCAAAGGGGCGGGCTTGAGCTTCGTCAATGCATTTACCGGGCACACCGGCGATGCGGTTCTGAGCTATGCCTCGGGTACCAACCTGGGCACCTTGGCGGTGGACTTCTCCGGGCATGGCGTGGCGGATTTCCTCGTCACCACCGTGGGCCGGGCAGCCATCAGCGACATCGTGGCGTGATCTAAAGCGCGGCGCTTCGCCGCCGCGCTCCATGACGGAGCAGAAGCTGCTGCGCCTCTCTCAATTGACCGCCGGTGCTTCCCAGGTATTGTTCGTGTTGGCAGGAACCTACGTAATTGTGGGGCTAGAAGTGATTCTGGCCTTTAGACTAATTGTCGTAGAAGTACCACATTACAGATATCACTGTGGCAACCCATCCCAGGGTAAGCAAAAATGATAGACCTGCGAGCCGCTTATCCATGGTGCCCTATCAAAAGTCAGATGAACGCAATACGAACGCCTCCAGTCAGAGTCGTTCAGTGTTCTCAGTGTGCAATGGCACATACCTGGCACACCCGCTGACGATCAGTCCCTGATCGACAGCGTTGGTGATTACCATAGCTCACTCAGGGCGACCCTCAGGAACCTTTTGAATAATCTGGAATCATTGCTGCTTGCTTTTACATCAATCATTCAGCGAGCGCCCCGCATGATCCTGAGAAACACCTTACTGTGCATTGCGCTTGTCGCCGCAGGCTTCCTTGCCGGGTACGCAGCGAAACCCACCCGCGAACTTCAAGTAACAGCCGGCCAACTCATAGAGTGCGGCCGGGTAATCATGCCTACTCTGGGTATGTAAGTGTGATCTCTGCATCAGAAAACTTGACCTTTTCCCCGACCATCGTCCAAGACCAGGCGGTCGAACTGCCGATCAGCCACGCTCCCGTTCCTCATGGGCATCCCAGGCGCTAGCGACGAAGGCTGGCTGGGGGCTCATCCAATCGCAAGCGAGTCTTCAGCCCTGGCTTCGCTGCGCTGTGCGTTTTAGTGGCTGTGGTTGAGCTGATAGCGCTTAACCACTTCTACGGTGTGCGAGGATGAGGTGAAGGCGGTACGCTTATATCTTGTTACAACCATTCGCCCGCAGGACCCGCCCGCAAAGAACTTCAAACTTTTGGACGAGTCCCAATGACAGGCGTGCTTTAACCGTGAGCGCCTGCTGACAACCCATAGAGGTTCACAAAATGAAAATGACACTGCCCGCCCTATTTGTGGGCGTCCTCATTTCGCAAGGAGCGATGGCTGCCGGAGATGGCACAGCCGCCCTTGGAGGCGGCGTTGGTGGTGCACTTGGCAACATCGTAGGTCAACAGCTCGGCGGCTCAACGGGCGCGGCGGTAGGCGCTGGCGTAGGTGGTGCTGCCGGCAGTGCTGTCGGTGCGCAAAAAGGCAATAAAGCGGAAGCTGCATTAGGTGGAGGGATCGGCTCAGCGGGTGGCTCATTGATTGGTAACCGCCTCGGCGGTACAACCGGCTCGACTATCGGTGCAGGTCTCGGCGGCGCTGCGGGTGGCGCACTAGGAAACAACCTGGCGGATGATGAAAGTAATCATCGATCCGATGGTAGAAAGCACAAAGGCAACAACAAACATAAACACAAGAACAAGCATCGTTAGTTTCTGACGCTGTTACATCGAAGCCCGGCCCAGCGCCGGGCTTCTAGTTTCTGGCAGGCGCCTTACTGGCATTTGTCTGCACACAGGCTGTATCAGGCGACAACGTCAAGGCAATCGCGACGTCCTACTGAGCGCAACCTTTCACATCCCTTTCACACTCGGGCGCTTATGGTTACCCCAGCTCCTAGAGAACATCCCTTTAAGCCCGCTACCCCCATCGCGGGCTTTTCTTTGCCTGCGATTTGGAGGACCGAGACTCGCCCTCGCCGCCTTACCCGACGACCGCTATACACGCCCACCTTCAAAATGACACGATAACGCCTCGCCTTCGTAAGCAGGAATACAGGATGTTCAGTCACGTAACCGTTGGGACAAACGATCTTGATAAGGCGTCTACCTTCTACGACGCGGTGCTGATCCCCTTGGGGCTCTGTCGTAGGCCTGTAACCCCAGATGGCGGGCCACCTTCGGCGTGCTGGGTTAAGCCAGACAGCGCGCTCCCGCGCTTTTATGTATACAACCCTTATGACCGCAATAAGGCCGGAGCAGGAAATGGCGGCATGGTGGCTTTCACTGCACCCTCTCCAGATGCGGTAGATACCGCCTATGCAGCTGGGCTTCTTGCGGGTGGATCCGATGAAGGTGAACCTGGCCAACGCCCTCACTATGGTGACGGTTACTACGGTGCGTATCTGCGTGATCCGGATGGCAACAAGGTGCATATCGCTCATCGTGGAGATTTGCATGTGGCGGGATAGGCGTCGCTCACAGTATTGGCTTGAAGCCCGCCATTGCGCGGGCCGAATGTGCTGAATTGACTGTATGACCAGGTGCGCATGGAACACGAGCACATCGCGCAGGACTTCAAGACCGTGCTTCAGGACAAGATTGCCGACCGTGTTCGGCCAATCCGTTGGCACCGACCGCGCCATCCTCCGTAAAGTCTTTGGCTATCCCATGCACCACTCCATTAAAAAGCGACATTGAGCCCCCGTGACAATGGCGCTCATAAATGCAACTACAAATAGCCCCTATCAACGAATCACGCGCGCCGCCATCGCTCTATCGCCCACGTTTCGTATCGGGAATAAGCCAACCAACTAAAAAAACGCTAGCAGGCCCGACGATCCAAGTAACGTTCGTTCCCGGAAAGACAAGTGGCACCACGATAGCAATTGCAAACAGGCCTACTGCTGTCCATAGCTTCCTACTCGGCGTGAACCACTCGCGAAACGCTTCAAGCTTTTTGTTGGCCATTCCGATCTCCCTGACAATCAATCCGAAAAGATTAACACCTCTCTCAAGCGATCGTACCACCGGGTCAACCAGGCGCCAGGCATGACTTGATTGGCCAGAATGTGAAATCGAAGAGGTAGGCCACCGCCGAAGAAGACCAACAGCCGAAGGACTCAGAGCGTGGCGCATGACAGACGATGGTGGTTACTCAGATGACGGCGAATCCGCATGGCATCAGTTCATTGATCTGTGGCGATCTATCGGCGGTAGCGGGAACAACAACCTGTGGGTCTGGGTGGTCGATTTCGAGCGGGTGATATCATGATCCCAGTAGCCCGCTCTTATTCACACACTAGACTCAAACCTTTACCCTGCCCTAAAGCTGCCGTTTGAACCCTTCTACACGCACCTCTATCACGCGCATGCATGTTGTCGATGCTTGGGTTGCCAGTTTTTTCCATCTCGCGCATCGCGGGTCTGCCAGGGTGATTGAGCGCTTCTTCACCTTCGAGGTGCAACTCACGTGGCGTAGTTTTTGCCGCTGGGGGCGATGCTGGTTTGGGCAACTCATTAATGGCATCACCAAAGCGCTGAAGCAACGGCCCTTGCGGCAGTTCCTCAGCTACCACGAACGTTGATATGGCGACGGCCAACATTGCAACGGTGTATTCCTTGAACACTGCAAACATCTCCTCGTTGAGCAGCCTGACCAGATAGCCGAGCAATAAATAACTGATGCTTAGGCTGCCTCGGCGCGACCGAATATCAAATTTTCTGCGAAACACTTCAGCGCTGTCACTTGCGGGACTGTTATCCAAATGTAACCCAAAGTCCCTACATGCCTGCCGGTGAGCAGCGGGCGAGATATCCCCATGCCCGAATTAACGTACGTATCAGTCAGCGGCTGCTGGTTCTTCTGGATTGGCCCTGTCCTGCTCATGGATGGCGAGACGCGGCGGCCGGCCGCTGTTTACCGGAGGAATGGTGCGAGGGGAAAGACGTCCAAATAGACAGAGTTTCGGAACGCCTGGCTTTTCAGCCGATGCCCAGCCCAAACCCCAGAAACGCAAAAGCCCCGCAATCGCGGGGCTTTCGTGTAAATCTTGGCGGGAAACCAGGGATTCGAACCCTGGAGACGCTATTAACGTCCGCCGGTTTTCAAGACCGGTGCATTCAACCACTCTGCCAATTTCCCTTTTGCATCACAGGATTATAGTAGCCCATCCCGTGTCAGCGGGCGCCATAATACCCGAATGAAACACACTGTCAAACTCTTGCCATGGCTTGTTACAGAGCGTCTGTTATGATCCTTGCGACTGAATGTTTCAAAACTGAAGGAGTGTCGCCATGCGCGAACAGAATTACGCACTGAATGGTAACGCGCAGGCTGAGCAGCTTGAAGTCAGCCGCGTGTTGCGCAACACCTACGGCTTGCTCGCCCTTACCCTCGCGTTCAGCGGCGTAATGGCGTATGTGGCGCAGCAGATGCGCGTCGGCTACCCGAATATCTTTGTCGTGCTGATTGGTTTCTACGGTCTGTTCTTCCTGACCAACAAGCTGCGTGACTCGGCCTGGGGCCTGGTGTCGGCGTTTGCCTTGACCGGTTTCATGGGCTTTATCCTTGGCCCGATCCTCAACCGTTACCTCGGCATGGCCGGCGGCGCGGAAGTGGTCAGTTCGGCATTTGCCATGACCGCCCTGGTGTTTGGTGGTCTGTCGGCCTATGTGCTGATCAGCCGTAAGGACATGAGTTTCCTGGGTGGCTTCATTACCGCAGGCTTCTTCGTGTTGCTGGCGGCAGTGGTTGCCGGCATGTTCTTCCAGATCAGCGGCTTGCAGTTGGCGATCAGCGCGGGTTTTGTGCTGTTCTCCTCCGTGTGCATCCTGTTCCAGACCAGCGCCATCATCCACGGCGGTGAGCGTAACTACATCATGGCAACCATCAGCCTGTATGTATCGATCTACAACCTGTTCATCAGCCTGTTGCAGATCTTCGGCATCATGAGCCGCGATGACTGATTTCTGACGCAATAAAAAATGCCCCGTATCGAAAGATACGGGGCATTTTTGTTTTCACGGGATTACTTCCTGGCTCAGTACTGGTTCGGTTCCATTTCCAGATCAACCTTGAAACGCTCGGCAATGTCACGCTGGATGCGCAGCGCCAGGTTGGCAATGTCGTGCCCGGTGGCCGCACCATAGTTGACCAGCACCAGCGCCTGCAGTTTATGCACGCCGGCATCGCCGTCGCGAAAGCCTTTCCAGCCGGCTTTATCGATCAGCCAGCCAGCGGCGAGCTTCATCTGCCCATCGGCCTGCGGGTAGGCCACCAGGTCCGGGTACTGCGCCTTCAGCTCAGCCGCTAACACCTGGGACACCAGTGGGTTTTTGAAGAAGCTGCCGGCATTCCCCAGTTCTGCCGGGTCGGGCAGTTTTTCGCGGCGAATGCTGCAAATAGCGCGGCTGACATCGCTCGGCGTCGCCTCAGTGATGCCCTGCCCGGCCAGGCGCTGCTGCACCGGGCCGTAATCGAGCTTGAGGTGGCTGGCGCGGCTCAAGGCAAAACGCACACGCAGGATCAGCCAGCGCCCGGTTTCGTGCTTGAACAGGCTGTCGCGGTAGGCGAAGTTGCATTCTTGCAGGCTGAAGTCGCGCAGTTCGCCGGTGTGGCGATCCAGCGCGGTGAGGCCGGCAAACACGTCCTTGATCTCTACGCCGTAGGCGCCGATGTTCTGCATCGGCGCAGCACCGACGGTGCCGGGAATGAGGCTGAGGTTCTCCAGGCCGCAGAAGCCGTGGTCCAAGGTCCACAGTACAAACGGGTGCCAGGCTTCGCCCGCTTCGGCCTCGACCACCACGTGTACACCGTCGTCCTGCAGCACCCGAATGCCCTGGGTGGCCATGCGTAACACCACCGCCTGGATATCCTGGGTCAACAGCAGGTTGCTGCCACCGCCGATCACCAACAGCGGTAACGACTGCGCCGCCGCATAGGCCAAGGCTTCACGCACATCGGCGTCGCTGTGGGCCTCGGCAAACCACTGGGCGCGCACGTCGATGCCGAAGCTGTTGAATGGCTTGAGCGATACCTGCGCAAGCACTTGCAAGGTCATAACCGCCCCTTCAATTCGATCACCAATAAATCACAGGCCCGTTCGATCAGGTCCAGGACCCGCTCGAAGCCTTGCTCGCCTTCGTAGTAGGGGTCTGGCACTTCGTCCACTTCGGCGTCATAGCGGCGCAGGAACAAGTCCAGCTCGGCTTTGCCTCGGCCTGGGTGCAACGCCTTGAGGTTGCGCAGGTTGCTGTGGTCCATGGCCAAGATCAAGTCATATCGAGCAAAGTCTGCACGCGAAACCTGCTGGGCACGCTGGGCCGACAAATCGTAACCGCGTACCCGCGCCGCACGCTGGCTGCGCTGGTCCGGCGGGTTGCCAACATGCCATTCACCCGTGCCGGCAGATGCCACTTCAACCTGGCCGGCCAGCCCCGCTTCGCGCAATTTATGGCGCAGCACACCTTCGGCGGTGGGCGAGCGGCAGATATTGCCCAGGCAGACGAACAGAACCTCCATCAGGCCCCCAGCAGGCGGCGGACGCGCTCAAGGTCTTCCTGGGTGTCGACACCGGCCGGCGGTGCTTCCAGCGCGTCGCCCACGTGGATACGCACGCCGTGCCACAGGGCACGCAACTGTTCCAGGGACTCGGTATTTTCCAGCCAGCACGGCCCCCAGCTGACGAAGTCATGCAGGAAACCGGCGCGGTAGGCATAGATGCCGATATGGCGACGGTACGGCACGCCCTGGGGCAAAACGTCGGGCTGTTTGGCGAACGCATCCCGTGCCCAAGGCAGGGTCGAGCGGCTGAAGGTCAGCGCAAGGCCATTGATATCGCTGACCACTTTGACCACGTTCGGGTTGAACAGGGTCTCGATGTCTTCGATGGGCTCGGCCAGGGTCGCCATGCGCGCCTCGCCATGGGCGGCCAGGTTGGCGGCGACCTGATCGATCACGCAGGGCGGGATCAGCGGCTCGTCACCTTGCACATTGACCACAATCGCATCCGGCGCCAGCCCCAGCTGCGTGGCGACTTCGGCCAGGCGGTCGGTGCCGGAATTGTGGTCTTCACGGGTCAGCACCGCTTCAGCGCCGAAACCTTTGCAGGCCTCGATAATGCGCGGGTCGTCGGTGGCAACCACCACGCGTTCGGCGCTGCTTTTGCAGGCCTGTTCCCACACCAGCTGGATCATCGGCTTGTTGCCGATCAATTGCAGCGGCTTGCCCGGCAGGCGCGTGGAGGCGTAGCGCGAAGGAATGACAACGGTAAAGGCGGTGGTCATTTATCCAGGCGCTCATCGGTGGTCAGGGTGCGGGCTTCGCTTTCCAGCATCACCGGGATGCCATCACGGATCGGATAAGCCAGGCCGGCGCCCTTGCTGATCAACTCGGTTTTGTCGGCGCTGAGCTTGAGCGGGCCTTTGCAGATCGGGCAAGCGAGGATGTCGAGCAGTTTGGTGTCCATGAGTATTTCCTGGAAAAAGCGGTTTAAGGCAAGAGTCGGGCAGGCAGCAGGCGCATCAATTGCGTGTCGAACCAGGCCACAAACGCCGGTGACGGCAATGCATCTACTGCAAGGTACCACCAGTCGGGCTGGGCAAAGGCGCGGCACTTCACCGCGTCTTTTTCGGTCATCACCAACGGCAATGACGGTGTGAAATTCAACACCTCTGCGCTATAGGGCGCATGGTCGGCAAACGCATGGGGAATCGGCTGCCAGTGTAGCGTTTCGAGGGTATTGAAGAAACGTTGCGGGTTACCGATACCCGCGACGGCATGGACCCGCTGGCCGGCGGCAAAATGCTCGACCGATTGGCGCTCACCGGTTTTCAAGTTGATCAGCGCCGTGGGTTGCAGGCGAAAGGCAAACCCATCCTCGCGATCGGCCCCGGCACCGTTGTACAACAGCGCATCCACGCTGTGCAGGCGCTCCACCGGCTCGCGTAAAGGCCCGGCAGGCAGGCAGCGGCGGTTGCCCAAGCCACGGGCGGCATCGATCAGCACCAGTTCCAGGTCGCGGGCCAGGCGGTAATGCTGCAAGCCATCGTCGGAGAGGATCAGGTCAAGGGGTTCACTGGCCAGTAAGGCTTTGACGGCGCGGCTGCGGTCTGGGTCGATCATCAGGGGCACGCCACAGCGCTGAACGATCAGCAACGGCTCGTCGCCCGCCACTTCGGCGCTATGGCTGGCCTCGACCCGCCACGGCAACTGCGGTGGCTTGGCACCGTAACCACGGCTGACCACACCGACCCGCAGGCCGCTGCGCCGGCAGTGCTCAATCAGCCACAGGATCAACGGCGTCTTGCCGGTGCCGCCGACGGTGATATTGCCCACCACCACCACAGGCACCGGGGATTGATAGATCTCACCCTCGCCCGCCAGGAAACGCGCGCGCTTGCGCTGCACAACGCGACGGTACAAAGATTCCAGCGGCCGCAGCAGCGCGAGTGCCGGATGGCCCTCGTACCACGCCTTGAGCAAACGATCGGACATGGCCATCAGGGCGGGCTCGCCGCCTCGACGGTGGTCATGCGCAGATGGCTGAAGCCCAGCTTGCCGGCGGCATCCATGGCGGTGATCACGGCTTGATGCTGGGTTTTGCCGTCAGCACTGATGGAAAGCGGCATGTTGGTATCGCCGCCGGACTCTTTCTCCAGGGCGACCATCAGGCTGGCAAGGTCATTTTTTTCGAGCAATTGGTTATTCACCGAAAACACCCCGTCGGCGCTGATGGCAATGTCCAACTGCTTGGTTTGCTGGTCTTCGGCCGGTGAGCCACTCACGGCTTCGGGTAAATCAACACGCAGTTGGGTTTCGCGGGTGAAGGTGGTCGTCACGACAAAAAACAGCAGCAGGATAAAGACCACGTCGATCAGCGACGCCAGGTTGATATCAACATTCTCCCGTTGCTTGCGGCGAAATTTCACGCTCGGCCCTCAACGAAATCGACATCACGATCGCCCTGCACCACTTCCACCAGCTTGATGGCTTCCTGTTCCATGCCGACCACCAGTTCATCGATGCGACGCTGCAGGAAGCGGTGGAAAAACACTGAAGGAATACCGACCATCAGGCCCGCTGCCGTGGTGATCAAGGCCTTGGAAATACCACCCGCCAGGACGGCGGCGTTGGTGGTCATGCCCGAGCCCATGAACGAGCTGAAAATGTCGATCATGCCCAGCACCGTGCCCAACAGACCCAGCAACGGCGCCATGGCCGCGATGGTGCCGAGTGCATTGATATAGCGCTCCATTTCGTGGATGACCCGGGCGGCAGCCTCTTCGATGCACTCTTTCATGATCTCGCGACCATGTTTGGAATTGGCGAGGCCCGCCGCAAGGATTTCACCCAGCGGCGAGTTGGCGCGCAGTTCCTTGAGTTTTTCTTTATCCAGCTGTTTGTTCTTGATCCAGCCCCAGACCTGCCCCAGCAGATGCTCGGGGGTTATGCGACTGGCGCGCAGGGTCCACAAACGTTCGGCAACGATGCCGAGTGCGGCGATGGAGCTCAAGATAATCGGCAGCATCATCCAGCCGCCGGATTTGACCAATTCCCACACAGTGAATGTCCCCTCGAAAAAGTGCGCCACTTTACCATATAGGTTCACCGGCGTGGTTCGTAGGCGCCAGCCCGCCTGTCACAGGCCCAGGTGCTGGGTAAGCCTTTATCACGGTAACGCTTCGCGCCAGAATCGCCGTTGACTGCGCGCAACAACCGGTGGTTTAAAACTGCCCAGTTGCACACGCACGGCACCTTGCTCGGCGCTGTCGTAGACCCGGCTGCCCAGCGCCTGATAACGCGCGGTCACCTGTGGATGGGGATGCCCGAACGCATTGCCACGGCCACGGGAAATCAGCACCGCCTTGGGCGCAAGCCGCTGCAAAAACGCCCAGGATGAGGAACTGCGACTGCCATGGTGTGGCGCTTGCAACCAATCGGTCGGCACCGCCAAGGGCGACGCGAGAAAGGCTTTTTCGGCCGCCTCATCAATATCGCCCGTCAGTAGCAAGCGCTCGCCACGGGCCTGTACCTGCAAGACGCAGGATTTCGGATTGCTACTAGTGGCGCCAGGCCATTGCCACAACTCAAACGAAACGCCATCCCACTCCCAGCGCTCGCCATTGCTACAGGGCTGGGCCGCGATAAAAGCCGGCAGCCCTTCGATCTCCCCGCTGATAACCCGCCCGACGGGCAGCGCACCGGCAACCGCTGCTGCACCGCCGGCATGGTCGGCGTGGGCATGACTGATTACCATCGCATCCAACGCCGCCACCCCAAGTTTTTGCAGCGATGGCAGCACCACGCGTGCGCCCAGGTCAACCGCCCCTGAGCGCGGGCCTGCGTCGTAGAGCATGGCGTGATGGCGCGTGCGCAGGATCACCGCCTGCCCCTGGCCGACATCCAATTGCACCACCTCCACCTGCCCGTGCGGCACCAAGGCTTTAGGTGGGAAAACCGACAACAACAGCATCGGCCAGCCCAGCAGCCGCAGTGGCACGCCTTTGGGTAAGAGCAATAGCACCGCGCCCGCGAGACTGATCAACCAGTAACCCAACGGCACGTCGGCGGGCAGCCACGCGGCGCGAAACCCGGCCAGCAGCGCCAGGCCTGTGAACAGGCCGTCCAACGCGCCACCGGCCAACCACAACAAGCCCTCTCCCACCCACGGCACCACCAACAGTGTCGTGCCCAGCAGCGCCAACGGCAGCACCACCAGGCTGAGCCACGGCACGGCGAACAGATTGGCCACCGGCGCACTGAGGCTGACAGGCAACCCCAGCACCAGCAACACCGGAAACAGACCAATGGCGATCAACCATTGGGGGCGGGTCCAGGCCTGCCAGATACTCCACGCGCCCAGACGCCCGCTGAACGCCAATACCAGCACGGCCACGGCGGCAAACGACAACCAGAACCCTGGCTGCAAACTGGCCAGCGGTTCCAGCACCAGCACAGCATTGAATGCCAGTAATAACGGCCACCACACACCCAAGTGGCGAAACCGCAAACGCCACAGCAGCACCAACCCGACCATCACGCAGGCCCGTTGCACCGGCACACCGAAGCCCGCCAGCAAGCCATAGCCCAGCGCGGCGGCAAATGCCAGGCCGCAGGCCCACGGCAGCCAAGGCAGGGCCCGGGGCCAGCAGCCGTAGCGGGCCAGCCCGGCGACCAGGGCGTAGATCAAACCGGCCAGCAAGCCAATGTGCTGGCCGGAAATCACCAGCAGGTGCACCGTGCCTGTGTCCTGCAACACTCGCCAATCCTCAGGCGCGAGCCCCGAGCCGTCGCCCAGTACCAAGGCTGCCAGCCTCGCCTCGCGGCCCTGGGCATCCACCGCCAGCAGGCGCTGGCGCACGCTGTCACGCCAGGCATGGCGCGCCGGAACCAGGCGCTGACCATCTTTCACTGAGCCGGTGGCACCGATGCGCTGGGCCAGCAGCCAGGCCTCGTAGTCAAAACCCTGAAAATTGAGCAGGCCCGCCGGCCGCTTGAGCGTGACCGCCAGCCGCCAGCGCTCGCCACTGTTAACCGGCGGCCCGCCATGCCAGGACAGCCGGATACGCTTGGGCAGCCGGGCCTTGCGTGACCGGCTGTCGGTCAATTCGAAGCGCACGCCGGTGCTGGTGTTTTGCGGCAACCCGATGACGCGCCCCTCAATCCAGCGAGTCTGACCGTCCAGATTGGGCCTTAGCCGGTCGTCCAACGCCCATTGCGCGCTCATGCACGCCCAGCTCACGCCCATCAGCAAAAACGCCAGCGGATAGGTTCGAAACGGCAGCAGCATCAAGGCCACGACCAACATGGCCAACAGCCATGGGGTGGGCGGCAATGCGGGTAAAAATCGCAGCGACAATAAGCCCATTCCGAACGCGAACATCCCTGTTCTCATGAATCATCCTTTTCCAGTGATCCACTAGTCTTAGTCGGATACCTCGCGCGGCCTCTGATGTTTTGTCACAAAGTCTGAATTTTCTGTTTATAGAATGCGGGCATACTTGCCCCTCGAACTGACCTGGACCCCTTATGCCCCGGCGCTTATTCAAACGGTACATGCCCGACCCCACGAGTATCCGGGAACACAAGTCCTTACGATTTCTCGGCAAGTTGCTGCATGACCCAAACCTCTGGCACCTGAATCGCCATTCCGTCGCTCGCGCAATGGCAGTGGGCCTGTTCGCGGCGTTTATCCCGATTCCGTTGCAGATGTTATTGGCGGCGGTCCTGGCGATCGCCGTGCGCGGCAATATGCCGATTGCAGTGAGCCTGGTGTGGCTGACCAACCCGATCACCATGCCGGTGGTGTTCTTCTGCACCTACCTGACCGGCGCCTGGCTGATGAACACGCCGCCGCGCAGCCTGCCCGACAACCTGACCTGGGAGTGGATCAGCAGCCAGCTGGGCACGTTGTGGCAGCCGTTCCTGTTGGGTTCGGTGGTGTGCGGGCTGGTGTTGGCCGCACTGGCTTACTGCCTGACGATGGGTTATTGGCGCTGGTGGGTCGCGCACCAATGGAAGAAGCGCAAGCAACGGCGCGGCTGAAGGCTAGCGCGCCGGCAGCCGCAGGTGCACGCACAAACCTTGCGCGGTGTTTTGCGCCCACAACCTCCCGCCCTGGCGCTGTACGGCATTGCGCGCGATGCTCAAGCCCAGGCCAAAACCGCCATCACCGGGCCGCGAACCTTCCAGGCGGGTGAACGGCGCAAAGATGCGTTCCAAGTCCTGCTCATCAATACCGCCGCCCTCGTCTTGCAGCCAGATATGCCAGGCATCGCCCTCGCGACAGCCGTCCAGCGTCACCCGCCCCTGGGCGGGGGAATGCCGGATGGCATTGCGCAGGATATTTTCCAGGGCCTGGGCCAGCGCATTCAGGTTGCCGCGCACCCAGCAGTCGGCGGGCAACAGGCACGGCAAACGCGCTGCTGGCCAATCACTCTCATAACAGGCGTTTTCCCGCAGCATGTCCCACAAGGCCTGAAGCTGGATGGCTTCCTCGGGTAACGGCGTTCGCTCGCTGTCCAGCCAGGCCAGTTGCAGGCTGTCTTCCACCAGGCGCTGCATGGCGTCAATCTCGCGGCCCAGGCGCTCGCGCAACTGCGTCAGGTCCTGCTCACTGTCACAGGCCACGCGCAAACGGCTCAACGGCGTGCGCAGTTCATGGGACATGTCCCGCAATAACTGTTGCTGCAACTCCACGGTGCCCTGCAAACGCTCGGACATGTGGTCGAAGGCGCGGCCCAGCTCACCCAATTCATCCTGGCGGCTGGTGGCCTCGCGGGACATACGCGTGTTCAATTGATCGGCGCGCCAGGCGTTGGCCTGCTCGCGCAACTGGTTCAAAGGCATGATCAACAGCCGGTAAAGCCCCACGCACAGCAACAAGGTAAACAGGCCGGGGATCACGCCGTTGGTCACCACGCGCCAGAACACCTGATAGCGCCCCGGCATAAAGCGCTTGGGCAATTCGATCACCAGCGAGCCGGCGCCAGGATCGACCGGGAACGGGATTTTCACCCAGGGCAGGCCTTTGACATGCCGACTGACCGGCCACTCCAGCCCGCGCAGAAAGGTCAGGCGCTGGCTTTCCTTGTCGCTCAGCGGCATGTTGCTCAGCGACTGCAGGTCGTTGCCGATCACCCCGATCCAGGTGGATTCGCGCGTGCCCATCAGTTGCAACCAGGCGTCCACGCCCGCACTGCCCTGGGTACTCCAGGCCAGTTCCGCGCCTGCGGCATAGCCGCGCAGAATGTCGCGCGATTCCTCGGCCACGTAGGCGTTCTGCTCTTCCATGTAGCGGCCCCAGGACCAACTGAGCCAGATCATCAGCAAACAGAAGGCGATCAGCAGGCAAGCGAGCTTCCAGAATAACGAATGCCGGCCGGGCAGCCGTTTAAACCCCTTCATCATGGCCACTCAGCACATAACCTTTGCCCCACACCGTGCGCACTTCGCGCTCGCTGTAGCCGATGGCCTTGAGCTTGCGGCGGATCTGGCTGATATGCATGTCCAGGCTGCGGTCGTGGGGCGCGTAGCCGCGCTGCAACACATGCTGGTAAAGGAAGGCTTTGCTGAGCACTTCGTCGGCGCTACGGTGCAAGGTCTCGAGCAGGCGATACTCGCTGCGCGTCAGCCCGGCCGAGTGTTCTTGAAAGAACACGTCGTACAGTTCATCGTCAAAACGCAGGCTGCGCGCATCGTCGCCTGTCGGTAAACGCAGCGGCAACGGCCGTCGGTCCAGGGCCACGCGGCGCAGAATGGCTTCAATGCGCACGCGCAGTTCGATCATGCTGAACGGCTTGGGCAGGTAGTCGTCCGCGCCCAGGCGAAAACCGCTGATGCGGTCGGCTTCGGCGCCCAGCGCCGACATGAGGATGACCGGCATCGCATGGTCCTGGCGCAAATGGGTAAGAATCGACAAACCGTCCATGCCCGGCAGCAGGATATCCATCAACACCACGTCGAACGCCTGGTCACGTGCCATCTGCAGGCCCTGTTGGCCGTTCTGGCACCAGGTGACCTGAAAGCCACAGCGGCCCAGGTGCTCATGCACATAGGCACCCAATACCGGGTCGTCTTCAATGGTCAGGATAGTGGGTAGGCCAGCTGCGGGATTCATTAGCGTCTGCAAGTCATTCTCAATCGCTGATTATTCAAGATTAAACAGTGACAGGCAATCGCCACCCGGCTGCCGATGGCTCGGGGATTGCTCTCGGAGATTGACGTCGATCATTAATTTGCGAGGTTCCACACCGCGCAAATGGCTACACTGCGCAGGTGGCGCGGACCGGATGCCCGCGCAGATCATCGAAAACAGTGTGGTAGCAGGAGAGTGGCGTGCTTAGAAGAATGGGGATAAAAGGCCGCGTACTGTTGCTGACCTTATTACCGACCAGCCTGATGGCCCTGTTGTTGGGGGGCTATTTCACTTGGATGCAGCTGTCGGAGTTGCAGACCCAATTACTGCAACGCGGCGAAATGATCGCGGAGCAATTGGCGCCGCTGGTGGCCCCGGCGTTGAGCAGCAAGAACACCGACCTGCTTGAACGCATCGCCACCCAGTCGCTGGAGCAACCGGACGTGCGCGCAGTGTCGTTCCTGGCACCGGACCGCTCGTCCCTGGCCCACGCCGGCCCGACCATGCTTAACCTCGCGCCGGTCGGCAACAGTTCGCACCTGTTGCAGCGCAGCGGCAATGACGCCACGCGCTACCTGCTGCCGGTGTTCGGTCGGCATCGCAACCTCGCCGGCGAATTGATCCCCGACGAAGCCGACCGCCTGCTGGGCTGGGTCGAAGTGGAACTGTCGCACAATGGCATGTTGCTGCGCGGCTATCGCAGCCTGTTTGCCAGCCTGCTGCTGATCGCCATCGGCCTGATCTGCACGGCCGCCCTGGCGTTGCGCATCAGCCGCACGATCAACTCGCCCATCGGCCAGATCAAGCAAGCCGTGGCCCAACTCAAGGACGGCAACCTCGAAACCCGCCTGCCACCCTTGGGCAGCCAGGAACTGGACCAACTGGCCTCCGGCATCAACCGCATGGCCGAAACCCTGCAAAATGCCCAGGAAGAACTGCAACACAGCATCGACCAGGCCACCGAAGACGTGCGCCAGAACCTGGAAACCATCGAAATCCAGAACATCGAGCTGGACCTGGCGCGCAAGGAGGCCCTGGAGGCCAGCCGGATCAAGTCGGAGTTCCTGGCCAATATGAGCCATGAAATCCGCACGCCGCTCAACGGCATCCTGGGTTTCACTCATCTGCTGCAAAAAAGCGAGCTGTCGCCGCGTCAGTTGGATTACCTGGGCACCATCGAAAAATCCGCCGACAACCTGCTGGGCATCATCAACGAGATCCTCGACTTCTCGAAAATCGAAGCCGGCAAGCTGGTCCTCGACAGCGTGCCCTTCAACCTGCGCGACTTGCTCCAAGACACCCTCACGATCCTCGCCCCAGCCGCCCATGCCAAACAGCTCGAGCTGGTCAGCCTGGTGTACCGCGACACGCCGCTGGCGCTGGTAGGCGACCCGTTGCGCCTCAAGCAGATCCTTACCAACCTGATCAGCAACGCGATCAAGTTCACCCGCGAAGGCACTATTGTGGCCCGCGCGATGGTCGAAGACGAACAGGAAGACAGCGTACAACTGCGCATCAGTGTGCAGGACACCGGCATCGGCCTGTCGAACCAGGACGTGCGTGCGTTGTTCCAGGCCTTCAGCCAGGCCGACAACTCGTTGTCGCGCCAACCCGGCGGCACCGGCCTGGGCCTGGTGATTTCCAAGCGGCTGATCGAACAGATGGGCGGTGAGATCGGCGTGGACAGCACACCGGGCGAAGGCTCGGAGTTCTGGATCAGCCTGAGCCTGCCCAAAACCCGCGACGACGCCGAAGACCTGCCCTCGCCGCCGCTGCTTGGCCGTCGCGTGGCCGTGCTGGAAAACCACGAGCTGGCGCGTCAGGCCCTGCAACACCAACTGGAAGATTGCGGCCTGGAAGTGACACCGTTCAACACCCTGGAAAGCCTGACCAATGGCATCACCAGCGCGCACCAGACTGAACAGGCCATCGACCTGGCGGTGCTCGGCGTCACCGCCAATGACATTCCGCCCGAACGCCTCAACCAGCATCTATGGGACTTGGAACACCTGGGCTGCAAGGTGCTGGTGCTGTGCCCGACCACCGAACAGATGCTGTTCAACCAATCGGTGCCCAACCCCAACAGCCAATTGCAGGCCAAACCTGCGTGTACGCGCAAACTGCGCCGCGCATTGGCCGACTTGATCAGCCCGCGTCCATTGCGCAGCGAACCCGGCGAACCGCTGTCCAGCCGAGCGCCGCGCGTACTCTGCGTGGACGACAACCCGGCCAACCTGTTGCTGGTGCAGACTTTGCTCGAGGACATGGGCGCCAAGGTGCACGCGGTCGAAAGTGGTTATGCGGCCATCGACGCGGTGAAGCAGGAAACCTTCGACCTGGTGCTGATGGACGTACAAATGCCCGGCATGGACGGGCGCCAAAGCACCGAGGCGATCCGCCAGTGGGAAAGCGAGCGCCACGGTACGCCGCTGCCGGTGGTCGCCCTCACCGCCCACGCCATGGCCAACGAGAAACGCGCGCTGCTGCAAAGCGGTATGGACGACTACCTGACCAAACCCATCAGCGAGCGGCAGTTGGCCCAAGTGGTGTTGAAATGGACCGGCCTGGCCCTGCGCAATCAAGGCCCGGAGCGCGCGACTGACGGCTTGGCACCCGGCGTGCAACTGCTGGTACTGGATCATGAGGAAGGCCTGCGCCTGGCGGCCAACAAAGCCGACCTGGCCGCCGACATGCTTGCGATGCTGCTGGCTTCGCTGGAAGCCGATCGCCTGGCGATTACCGCCGCCCGTGAAGCCAAAGACAACAATGCGCTGATCGAACGCGTGCATCGCCTGCATGGCGCCACCCGCTACTGCGGCGTGCCGCAATTGCGCGCCGCCTGCCAGCGCGCGGAAACCTTGCTCAAGCAAGACGACGCCAAGGCCATCGCCGCGCTGGATGAACTGGACATGGCGATTGCGCGGCTGGCCAGTGAGGCGCGGGTCAGTGCCTGAGGCTCCTCCAGGCTGGTGTTGACCTGGCTTGTGTGGGAGCTGGCTTGCCTGCGATGCGGGCAACTCGGTCTGCCTGCTCACCGCGTTGATGCTATCGCAGGCAAGCCAGCTCCCACAAAAAGCCCGGCGCCCACATCGGCCTACTTAAAACTCAGTGACTGCAGGGAGCATTTTTAATGCGCGTCATTCTTTTCAGCAGCCAGACCTACGACCGCGACAGCTTTCTCGGCGAGCCGCTGCCCGCAGGTGTCGAGCTGCAATTCCAACCGGCCCGCCTGAACCTCGACACCGTGGCCCTGGCCGAACACCACGAAGTGGTCTGCGCCTTTATCAACGATGACCTCAGCGCACCAGTGCTGGAACACTTGGCCGCCGGCGGCACGCGCCTGATTGCCTTGCGCTCGGCCGGTTACAACCATGTCGACCTGGCCGCCGCCCAGCGCCTGGGCCTGAGTATCGTGCGCGTACCGGCCTACTCGCCCCACGCGGTGGCAGAGCACGCCGTCGCGCTGATCCTGGCCCTCAACCGTCGCCTGCACCGCGCCTATAACCGCACCCGCGATGGAGATTTCAGCCTGCACGGGCTCACCGGTTTCGATTTGGTTGGCAAGACCGTCGGCGTGGTCGGCACGGGGCAGATCGGCGCCACCTTTGCCAAGATTATGGCCGGGTTCGGCTGCCAGTTACTCGCCTACGACCCCTTCCCCAATCCGCAGGTCCAGGCCCTTGGCGCCCGCTATGTGAGCCTGCCCGAGCTGCTGGCCCAGGCGCAGATCATCAGCCTGCACTGCCCACTGACCGCCGACAGCAAACACCTGATCAACGCACGCTCCCTGGCACAGGTGCAGCCTGGCGCCATGCTGATCAACACCGGACGCGGTGGCCTGGTGGACACGCCTGCGCTGATCGACGCCCTCAAGAACGGCCAACTCGGCTACCTGGGCCTGGATGTGTATGAGGAAGAGGCCCAGTTGTTTTTCGAGGATCGCTCCGACCTGCCGTTGCAAGACGACGTACTCGCACGCCTGCTGACCTTCCCTAACGTGATCATCACCGCCCACCAGGCGTTCCTGACCCGTGAAGCACTGGCGGCGATTGCCGGCACCACGCTGGCCAACATTGCCGCGTGGGCTGACGGCCAGCCGCAGAACCTGGTGCAAGGTTGATCAGCGGTCATATACCAGGCTCATGATAGGCCGGCACCCGTGATAGGATGCCGCGCCTATTTGGAGGATCCATGGCCGAACACGATTTCCGCTTCAGCTTGCTGAGCCCGCAACACACCCTGATCGAATGCCGCGCCCTGGTGCCGGGCCGTTACCAGGTCACCGGCAACGGTGGTTCGATCAAACAGGGCGACGTCTTGATCGTCACCCTGCGCGGCAGTAAAACCCTGTCGATGCGCCTGACCGTTGAAGGTGACGCGCGCTATTCCATCCGCCCGGCGGGCCAGTGGGTCGCCATGGCCCTTGGGCCGAAATTCGGCGAGTTGGAAATTCACACTTGGAAGGTCAACTGCGACAGCTGCGACAGCGTGCTGGAGTTTGAATTCGCAGTGGAAACCAAGCTTGCCAAAGAACCGCTGCAACCGGCCGCCAACGCGCGCATCAAGGAACTGGGTTGGGCCAGCGAAGGCGACAAACACCGCTGCCCGAAATGCCAGCAGGCTGCGCAATGAAAGGCCTGCTGCTCGCCGCGCTCGGTGTGGCCCTGACGGCTGTGCCGGTGACGCGGTAAAGCTGCAGCAAGACCACAGCTACGTGGTGGAGTGGATTGGCGAACGGCCGTTGATGGATTACGCGCACCTGACCGTCACCCTCGGCGCCGATGGCCGCGCCTACGGCAATGGCGGCTGCAACCACTGGTTTGCACCGTACACCGTCGAAGGCCGGACGCTCAGTTTCGGCAAGATCGGCAGCACCCGCAAACTCTGCGCCGAAGCCCTGATGGAGCAGGAACACCGCTTCTTCCAGGCCCTGCAAGGTGTGCAGCGCTGGGATATATCACCGATCGAGCAAACACGATTCTGGCCGGCTGAAGGCAAGCCGATTCGCCTGTGGCTGGAAGAAGGCTGATCCAAAGTCAGACTGGATCGGCTTTTCTGTGGGAGCCGGCTTGCCTGCGATAGCATCACCGCGGTGTACCTGATACACCGCGCCAGCCGCATCGCAGGCAAGCCAGCTCCCACAGGTTTAACCGCGTAACGCCTTGAGCTTGGCCAGCACACCTTCTGCCGTCTGTTCACCCATCAACTGTTCACGCACCTTGCCTTTGTCATCAATGATGTAGGTCACCGGCAGCGCCTCACTGCGTGGAATATCGAAAATCTCTTCCGGGTTCTGCGCCAGCACGGTGAACTTGATCCCCAGTTTCTCGCTGGCGGCCTTGAGTTCTTCACCCTGCACGTTGTCGAAATTGACCCCGAACACGCCCACATTCTGGCCTTTCAATTGCTCGGCCAAGGCATTCAGTTCCGGGATTTCCGTGCGGCACGGGCCACACCATTCGGCCCAGTAATTGACCACCACCCATTGTTTGTCCAGGCGTTCGGCCGCCACTTTCTTGCCATATTGGTCAACGCCGTAATCGTTACCGCAGCCGCTGAGCAGCAGGGTTGTGATGATCGCCAATGCACCGATCAGTCGCCTAGTCATGGGGTAATCCTTCGCAAAAAAATGAACGTTGGCTGCGACCTATCGCCTCTTACGGTTTAAGGACCGGTCGCCGCGCAGGTAGAATACCCGCCACCTTACGCAAGATGCGACCCGCACATGACCGATCTGACGCTTTATCACAACCCGCGCTGCTCGAAATCGCGCGGTGCGCTTGAACTGCTGGAAGCCCGCGGCCTGAACCCGACCGTGGTGCGCTACCTCGAAACCCCGCTGGACGCCGCGCAACTCAAGGCTTTGCTCAGCAAACTGGGAATCAGCGCACGCCAACTGCTGCGCACCGGCGAAGACGAATACAAAACCCTCAACCTGGCCGACGCCAACCTCAGCGAAGCGCAGTTGATTGCCGCGATTGCCGAGCACCCGAAGCTGATGGAACGCCCGATCCTGGCAACCGCCGACAAAGCCGTCATCGGCCGCCCACCGGAAAACGTGCTGGAGTTGCTGCCGTGACCGCGCCTTATGTGCTGGTGCTGTATTACAGCCGCAATGGCTCGGTAAGCGAAATGGCTCGGCAGATTGCCCGGGGCATCGAGCAAGGCGGCCTCGAGGCCCGCCTGCGCACCGTACCGGCAATTTCCACCGAGTGCGAAGCCGTGGCGCCGAGCATCCCGGACGAAGGCGCGTTGTATGCCAGCCTGGATGACCTGAAAAACTGCTCGGCCCTGGCCCTGGGCAGCCCGACGCGCTTTGGCAACATGGCCGCGCCGCTCAAGTACTTCCTCGATGGCACCAGCAACCTGTGGCTCACTGGCGCACTCGTCGGCAAGCCAGCCGGCGTGTTCACCTCCACCGCCAGCCTGCACGGCGGCCAGGAAACCACGCTGATGTCGATGCTGCTGCCGCTGCTGCACCACGGCATGCTGATCACTGGCCTGCCCTACAGCGAACAAGCCTTGCTCGACACCCAGGGCGGTGGCACGCCGTACGGCGCCAGCCATCATTCCGGGCCGGATGGCAAACGCATGCTCGATCAACACGAAATCACCCTGTGCCGGGCCCTCGGCCTGCGCCTGGCCACCACCGCCATGCTGCTGGAGAACGGCCGTGGCCAGAAAGCCTAAGGTCCTGCCGCCCCAGGCGTGGCTGGAACCACGGGTCAAGGTGGCACGCGTGCTGAGCTTGTTGGCTTTTCTAGGGCTGGTGGGTTTGCTGTGCGTGTATTACCTGTTCATCGCCGACCTGCACGGTGCGCGCCCGTGGGTGATCCTGCTGATCGAACTGGTGCCACTGCTGGTGCTGGCGCCGGGGATGCTGCTGGGCAGCGCGCGCGGGCATTCGTGGATGTGCTTTGTGGTGAACCTGTATTTCATAAAGGGCGCACTGGCGGCGTATGACCCGAACCGGCAGTGGTTCGGGGTGCTGGAGATGCTGGCGAGTCTGGCGGTGTTTTGTACCGCGCTGTTGTATGTGCGGTGGCGGCATCAGTTGAATCGGCAGCTGGCGCAAGTCTGATAGGAATTTGGCGCCGGACAGTCAGTCTTCGCGAGCAAGCCCGCTCCCGCATTTATCCGCGTACATCCTTTGGAATGCGGTCGAATGTGGGAGCTGGCTTGCCTGCGATAGCCTCACCTCGGTCTCAATGATTCACTGTATAAGCCAGCATCATCGACAACTGGCACATCGGCCGCCCACTCTCGGCGTGCCATTGGTTAAACGCGCCCTGCACCGTCGCCAAGTCCCGCAGGCTGGTCGGCGCCTTGTCGACGATCTTCTGCGCGTTCAACGCCGCCACCACGTCATCGCTCGGCACAAAAGTATCCTTGCCCACCATGCGCAAAAAGCGCGGCGCCGACAGCCCGCCCAACTGGTGGCCGTGCTTGCTCAGGTACTTCCACAAGCTGACGATATCGGTCACCGGCCAGTCGGCGATAAACGCACCGAAGCTGCCTTTTTCCTGCTCAATGTCCAGCATCATCTGCGCGTTGCGCGGCACGCTTTTGAGCTTGCCCAGGTGGCGGATGATGCGCGTGTCCTGCATCAGGCGCTCCAGGTGCTCGGCGCCCATCAGCACGACTTTTTCCGGGTCGAAGCCGAAGAATACCTGCTCGAACGCCGGCCACTTGGCATCCACCACGCTGTGCTTCAAGCCCGCGCGAAATACGCGCAGCGCCAGGGTCGACAGGTAGCGATCATCACTGATCTTGCGCAATTGCGCCGGGGTCTTGGGTACAGGCAGGTGGGCTTCCAGTTCGGCCGCTGAACCAAAGCGGTTCAGACAATATTCGTGCAGCCACTTGTAATCGCGCATGCCCTCTCCTGGCAGTTGAATGGAAAACGGCGCCCGTGAGCGCCGTCTTTCAGAGCGTTGAAACGTCTTAGAGGTTCACCACATTGACGAAGCGCGATGCGGCGGTTTCGTCAATTTTAAGGCTGCTGAAATCGAACAGGTTGCGGTCGGCCAGCTGCGAAGGCTGCACATTCTGCAAGCTGCGGAAGATGCTTTCGGTGCGGCCCGGGGTTTTGCGCTCCCAATCCAGCAGCATGTCCTTGACCACCTGGCGCTGCAGGTTTTCCTGGGAGCCGCACAGGTTGCACGGGATGATCGGGAATTGCTTGAAGTCGGAGTAGGCCTGGATGTCTTTCTCGTTGCAATACGCCAGCGGGCGGATCACCACGTTGCGCCCGTCGTCGGCACGCAGCTTGGGCGGCATGGCCTTGAGCGAGCCGTTGAAGAACATATTGAGAAAGAAGGTCTCAACGATGTCATCGCGGTGGTGCCCCAGGGCCATCTTGGTTGCACCGATCTCATCGGCAAAGGTGTAAAGCGTGCCGCGGCGCAGGCGTGAGCACAGCGAGCAGGTGGTTTTGCCCTCAGGGATCAGCTCCTTGACCACCGAGTAGGTATCTTTCTCGACGATGTGGTACTCCACGCCCAGCTCTTTGAGATAGGCCGGCAGCACGTGTTCAGGGAAGCCCGGTTGTTTCTGGTCCATGTTGACGGCGACGATCTGGAACTTGATCGGCGCGACCTTTTGCAGGTGCAGCAGCACGTCGAGCATGGTGTAGCTGTCTTTGCCGCCGGAGAGGCAGACCATGACCTTGTCGCCGTCCTCGATCATGTTGAAATCGGCGACCGCTTCCCCGGCCAGGCGACGCAGGCGTTTTTGCAGTTTGTTCTGGTTGACCGTAAGAGTGCCCATGGCGCTTGGATCCGCTAGAGGTGTGTGACGAAAAGCGCAGCATTTTACGCAAAAATACTTCAATGGGCGACGCCGATCCAATGTGGGAGCTGGCTTGCCTGCGATAGCGGTGGGTCAGTGATGTATTAGCTGCTGACACACCGCTATCGCAGGCAAGCCAGCTCCCACAGTAGAACCCGTTATCGCTGACAGACCTCACCGCGATTAGCGCCAGTGTTTACAGCGCAATTTGCTCTAAAGCCCTACAGTTTTTCCGGTCATCACTTCCTATACTGCGACGTAAGGTCGCACAACTATCCAGGACCTTATGTGGCCATTTGGCCCGTGGGCGCTCCGATGGGGGGCGATGGTAATAACGACAGGAGTGACTGGCATGATCCATCACGTCGTGGGGCTGTTTACCCATCCCGACCAGGAATGGCGGGAAATTCGTGGCGATAAGGAAGAAAGTATCGGCCACATGTACCTTACTCACACTTTGATTCTTGCGGCGATCCCCGCCGTCTCGGCATTTATCGGTACCACCCAGGTCGGCTGGGTCATCGGCAGCCGCGCCCCGGTCATGTTGACCCAGGAAAGTGCGTTGTGGATGACCATCATGTCCTACGCAGCGATGCTCGGCGGCGTGGCGGTGATGGGTGCATTCATCCATTGGATGGCCCGCACCTACGACGCCAGCCCCAGCATGGCGCGCTGCGTCGCGTTTGCCACCTACACCGCGACCCCACTGTTTATCGGCGGGCTGGCGGCGCTCTATCCGCATATGTGGCTGGGCATGGTCGTGGGCACGGCGGCTATCTGTTACACGGTGTACTTGCTGTATGTGGGGCTGCCAACGTTTATGAACATCGACCCGGACGAGGGCTTCCTGTTTTCCAGCTCGGTACTGGCCGTGGGCCTGGTGGTACTGGTGGCAATCATGGCGTTTACCGTGATCGTCTGGGGGCTGGGCGTAGGCCCGATCTACACCAGCTAAGCGGATAAACCGCACGTAAAGCCACCGCAAGGTGGCTTTGTGCGTTATGCATGACCATTCGGCGCCTGACAGATTCGGAAACACCTGCTTTTGCGGCATACTGGACGTCTCTGGAGATATGGTCAGCATGCCCGAGCAACTCAATACCCGCGTCGAAGATTGTTTCCTACAAGCCGAATCCTTTTTTAAACGAAGCTTCAAACGCCCCCAGGTCAGCCTCAAGCTGCGGGGCCAGAAGGCCGGTGTCGCGCATTTGCACGAGAACCTGCTGCGCTTCAACCCACAGTTGTACCGCGAAAACAGCCAACACTTCCTCAAGCAGACGGTGGCCCATGAGGTGGCGCACCTGATCGCCCACCAATTGTTTGGCGAGCGCATCCAGCCCCATGGCGAGGAATGGCAGTTGATCATGCGCGGGGTTTACGAACTGCCGCCGGATCGTTGCCACACGTATGAGATCAAACGCCGCCAGGTGACCCGGTATATCTACCGTTGCCCGTGTGCCGACAGTGATTTCCCGTTTTCGGCCCAGAGGCATGGGCTGGTGAATCAGGGGCGGCGGTATTTGTGCAGGCGGTGTCGGCACACTTTGGTGTACACAGGGGAAACTCGGGTGGAGTGAGGGCGCTATCGCAGGCAAGCCAGCTCCCACAGGGGAATGCATTCCAAATGTGGGAGCTGGCTTGCCTGCGATGACGCCAGATCAGTCACCCAACAACCTTGGCCCGCCGCAACTCAGCTATCCGCTGAGCACTAAACCCCAACCCCGCCAGCACCTCATCACTGTGCGCCCCCACAGCAGCGCCAATATGCCGAGGTGCTGGCAACCCCTCGGAAAACTTCAACGGACAGGCCAGTTGCGCCTGGCTCGTACCATCACCCCGTGGCACCTGGCTCACCAGCTCGCGCGCCTGCAACTGGGGATGCTCCAGCGCTTCGCTCAGGCTCAGCACCGGCTCAACACAGGCGTCCACCCCGGCGAACAACTCACACAGTTCATCAAAGCTGCGCTTCTCAAACTCGACCTGCAGCGCCAGTTTAAGGGCTTTTTGCTGCTCGGGTTTCAGGCTTTGCATGGCCAGCTCCGGCCTTCCCAAGGTTTCGCACAATTGCCGCATAAACGCCGGTTCCAGACTGCCCACCGACATCCAGCGCCCATCACGCGTGCGGTAGTAATCGTAGAAACTGCCGCCGTTGAGCACATGGCTCTCCCAATCAGGCTCGACCCCACAGGCCAGGTAGCCCGCACCGGCCATGGCATTCAAGCTGAACGAGCAGTCGGTCATGCTCACATCCAGGTATTGGCCAACGCCACTGTGCTGGCGGGCAATCACGGCGGCGAGCAAGCCCACCACCGCGTGCAACGAACCACCACCGACATCCGCCAATTGCACGCCCAAGGGCAATGGCCCGCTGTCCTGGCGGCCGGTGTAACTGGCCACGCCGGCCAACGCGAGGTAATTGATATCGTGCCCGGCGCGGTCTTTATAAGGCCCGGTCTGGCCGTAGCCGGTGATCGACACATAAATCAGCCTGGGGTTGAGCGCCTTCAGCGCCTCATAACCCAGGCCGAGGCGCTCCATTACGCCGGGCCGGAATTGCTCGAGGACAATGTCGTAGTCCTTGAGCAGCTCACGCACGATCTGCAGCGCCTCGGCCTGCTTGAGGTCCAGTGCCAGGCTGCGCTTGTTGCGATTGAGGTACGCGTGGCTCGCCGAGGTCCCCTGATCATGGGGCGGCAGCACGCGCAACAGGTCCATGCGCGTGGGCGATTCGATACGCAGCACCTCGGCGCCCATGTCCGCCAGCAACAAAGACGCGAACGGGCCAGGCAGCAAGGTGGAAAAATCCAGCACTTTGAGGGACGCCAAGGGACCTGACATGGGGACTCCTTTTTCTTCTTCGAATGGCCACAGCGTAGGCCGGGTCCGGCCCGACCGGCAATCGTCAGAACAATCACCGAGAGTGACCGTTTTGATCACGGCGGGCTTTTTCGCGGCAGCGGCTTTATCATTGGCTCAGGTTTGCTTGCAGAGTGTTCCATGAAGTTTGCGATTGCAGTATTTTCCGCCACCCATGCGCCCTCCTCGCGCCGCGCATTGCTGTTCGCCCAGGCAGCGCTTGCCGGTGGGCATCAGATTGTGCGGCTGTTTTTTTATCAGGATGGCGTGTACAGCGCGTCCAATAACATCGTTGCGCCCCAGGATGAGCAAGACATTGCCCGCCAGTGGCGTGAGTTTGTCAGCCAGCATCAGCTCGACGGCGTGGTGTGCATCGCCGCCGCCTTGCGCCGTGGCGTACTCAATACTGAGGAAGCCACGCGTTATCAACGCAGCGCGGTGAACCTCGACGCACCGTGGGCGTTGTCGGGCCTGGGGCAATTGCATGACGCCATCCAGGCTGCCGACCGCCTGATCTGTTTTGGAGGGCCGTGATATGGCCAAGTCTTTATTGGTGATCAGCCGCCAGGCACCGTGGTCCGGGCCGAGTGCGCGCGAAGCGCTGGATATCGTATTGGCCGGTGGCGCCTTTGACCTGCCGATTGGCCTGCTGTTTATGGACGATGGCGTGTTCCAGTTGGCAACGCATCAGGACGCCAGGGCCGTGCAGCAAAAAGACCTCAGCGCCAACCTGCAGGCGTTGGGCCTGTTCGGCATTGATGAGGTATTTGCATGCAGCCATAGCCTTGCCGAGCGCAGCCTCGCAACACCTGCCAGCGCGCAGGCACTGGACAGCGCCGCGATCGCCCAACTGATTGACCGTTATGACCAGGTGATGACCCTCTGATGTCGACTTTGCACGTGGTATCTCACTCCCCGTTTACCGATAGCCGCCTGGCCAGTTGCCTGCGCGTGTGCGGCGCCGAGGACGCCATCCTGCTGTGTGGCGATGGCGCCTACGGCCTGCACAATGCAGCCCTGCAAACCCGGGGCGTAAAGGTCTTTGTACTGGCCGAGGACATGCAGGCACGCAACCTGCCCCTGCCGGACTGGGCCGACAGCGTCGACTACCCTGGGTTTGTGCAGCTGTCGATCGACTACGACAAGGTCAACACCTGGCTATGAACACCCTGACCGTAGGCGAACGCACGCTTGAGCTGGACAAGGATGGCTACCTCGTCGACCTGAATGACTGGTCCGTCGACGTGGCCAGTGCCCTGGCCGCCGCCGAACCCTTGGCATTGACCGCCGACCATTGGGAAATCCTCGAACTGCTGCGCGGGTTCTACGCAGAATTTCAGCTGTCCCCGGCCACGCGCCCGCTGATCAAGTACACGGCTTTAAAGCTCGGCCCGGACAAGGGCAACAGCCTGCACCTCAACAAACTCTTCAATGGCACCCCCGCCAAACTTGCCGCCAAGCTGGCGGGCCTGCCCAGGCCGACGAATTGCTTATGACCGACTTTGCCCCGCTCACCCTTGAAACCCCCGCCGAGCACCCGTTTGCGCAGTTCGTGCGCATCCTGGGCAGAGGCAAGCGCGGCGCGCGCAACCTCACCCGTGAGGAAGCCCGCGAAGCCATGGGCATGCTGCTCGACGAAAAAGTCGAAGACACCCAGCTCGGCGCCTTCCTGATGCTGTTGCGTCACAAGGAAGAAAGCCCGGAAGAACTCGCCGGTTTCACCGAGGCGGTGCGCGAGCGCTTGAATGCGCCCGCGCTGAATGTGGACATCGACTGGCCGACCTACGCCGGTAAAAAACGCCACCTGCCGTGGTACCTGCTGGCGGCCAAGTGCCTGGCGCAAAACGGTGTGCGCATCCTGATGCACGGCGGTGGTGCCCATACGGCGGGCCGCTTGTACACCGAGCAATTGTTGCAAGGCCTGCAAATCCCGCTGTGTCGCAGCTGGCAACAGGTCGAGACGGCGTTCGAGCACGGCAACCTGGCGTTTATCCCGCTGGGTGACTGGGCGCCACAACTGCAACGCATGATCGACTTGCGCAACACCTTGGGCCTGCGCTCACCGATTCACTCCCTGGCGCGCCTGCTCAACCCGCTGAATGCGCGTTGCGGCCTGCAAAGCATTTTCCACCCCGGCTACCAGGGCGTGCACCGCGATGCCAGCGGCCTGCTGGGCGATAATGTGATTGTGGTGAAGGGTGATGGCGGCGAAGTCGAGATCAACCCCGACACCCTCAGCCATCTGTACGGCACCACCGGCGGCCAGAGCTGGGACGAAGAGTGGCCCGCCCTCTCCGCCCAGCGCCACGTCAAACCGGCCAGCCTGGAACCCGAGCATTTAAAAGCCTTGTGGCGCGGTGATGTCGAGGACAGTTACCCGCAACTCGCGCTGATCGCGACCATGGCCCTGGCCTTGCGCGGCCTCGGCCATGCTCGGGAACACGCATTCGAATTGGCCCAGCAATACTGGGACGCGCGGGATAAATCGATTTAATCGATGATTCCCGCCCGGTCTTTGCGCTTTTAGTTCGAACTCATCCCTTTAGACTGGGCTCTAACGCTTAGTAGCCAAGGAGCCAGTCATGGGTTTGCTGATCGAAGGACACTGGAAAGACCAGTGGTACGAAAGTAGCGCAGACGGCGCATTCCAGCGCGAGCAGGCGCAACGCCGCAACTGGGTGACCGCCGATGGCGAGCCTGGCCCCAGCGGCGATGGCGGTTTCAAGGCCGAAGCCGGTCGTTACCACCTGTATGTGTCCCTGGCTTGTCCGTGGGCCCATCGCACACTGATCCTGCGTAAACTCAAGGGTTTGGAAAGCTTGATCGACGTGTCCGTGGTCAGTTGGCTCATGCTGGAAAACGGCTGGACCTTCGACAAGGCCCACGGCTCGACCGGTGACAAGCTCGACGGTTTCGACTTCATGCACCAGCGCTATACCGCAGACACCGCCGATTACACCGGGCGTGTCACCGTGCCGGTACTGTGGGACAAAAAGCTGCAGCGCATCGTCAGCAATGAATCGGCAGAGATCATCCGAATGTTCAACAGCGCGTTTAACGGGCTGACCGGCAATACCCTGGATTTCTACCCCGAAGCCCTGCGCCCGGCGATCGATACGTTGAACGAGCGCATCTATCCCGCCGTCAACAATGGCGTGTACCGCGCAGGTTTTGCCACCTCGCAGCAGGCGTATGAGAGTGCGTTTGATGATGTGTTTGCCGAACTGGACCACCTGGAACAGCACCTGGCTGAGCAGCGCTACCTGGCCGGTGAATACCTGACCGAAGCCGATGTGCGGCTGTTCACTACGCTGATTCGCTTTGATGCGGTGTATTACAGCCACTTCAAATGCAACCTGCGGCGGATTGCCGACTATCCGAATTTGTCGAACTGGCTAAGGGAGCTGTATCAGTGGCCAGGCGTGGCCGAGACGGTGGATTTTGCGCATATCAAGGGGCATTACTATGCGAGCCATCGGACGATCAACCCGACCGGGATTGTGCCGAAGGGGCCGTTGCAGAAGTTTGATGCCGAGCATGATCGGGCGCGGTTGAGCGGCAAAGGTGTCTGGAACTGAGAACATCTTGTGGCGAGAGAGCAAGCTCCCTCGCCATAAGAACAGTGTTAAACCTGGGATTGCGCGCCTTCAAACCATTTGAGTTTCTCGCGCAACACCACCACTTCCCCGACGATCACCAGTGTCGGCGCATGCACTTCATGCTCCGCCACCATGCGCGGCAAGTCCGCCAGGGTGCCGGTAAACACGCGCTGGTTGGACGTGGTGCCCTGCTGGATCAACGCCGCCGGTGTATCCGCCGCGCGCCCGTGCTTGATCAATTGCTCACAGATAATCGGCAAGCCGATCAGACCCATGTAGAACACCAACGTTTGCGACGGCCCTACCAGGTCATGCCAAGGCAGGTCCGAAGTCCCGTTCTTTAAATGCCCGGTGATAAAGCGCACCGACTGCGCATAATCACGATGCGTCAGCGGAATCCCCGCATACGCCGCGCAACCGCTGGCCGCAGTGATCCCCGGCACCACCTGGAACGGAATGCCATGGGCCGCCAGTTCCTCGATCTCTTCGCCGCCACGGCCAAAGATGAACGGATCGCCACCCTTAAGTCGCAGCACACGCTTGCCCTGCTTGGCCAGATCCACCAGTTGCTGGTTGATCTGATCCTGCGGCACGGCATGGTCGGCGCGACGTTTGCCGACGTAGATACGCTCGGCATCACGGCGGCACAGTTCAAGAATCGCCGGGGCCACCAGGCGGTCGTACAGCACCACGTCGGCCTGTTGCATAAGGCGCAACGCGCGGAAGGTCAGCAGGTCCGGATCACCCGGGCCTGCACCGACCAGATAGACTTCGCCTGGCGCGTACGGCGGCGCGCCGTTGACCTTCTCGATCAACAGACGCTCGGCTTCATCACCCTGCCCGGCTAATTGACGGTCGGCGATCGGGCCCTGGAACACTTCTTCCCAAAAGGCTCGACGCTGCTGCACATCCGGGTACAAACCTTTGACCTGGGCGCGAAACCGCGCCGCCAAGCCGGCCAGTTGGCCATAGGTCGACGGAATCCAGGTCTCCAGCTTGGCGCGGATCAAACGCGCCAGCACCGGCGCATCGCCGCCGCTGGACACCGCAATCACCAAGGGTGAACGGTCGACGATCGCCGGAAAGATCACGCTGCACAAGGCGGGCGCGTCCACCACGTTGACCGGCACGCACCGGCGCTTGGCATCGCTGGACACTTGCGCGTTCAGCGGTTCGTCGTCCGTGGCCGCGATAATCAGCACGCAACCGTCAAGGTCAGCCTCCTGATAACCGCGCAGAATCAGGTCCCCGCCACTGCCCAGCACCAGCTCTCGCAACTGGTCTTCGATCTGGGGAGCAACCACCCGCAGCAACGCACCGGCGTCGGCCAGCAGCCGGGATTTGCGCAAGGCAATCTCCCCGCCACCGACGACCAACACACGACTGCCGCGCAGGTTATGAAACAGCGGCAGAAATTCCATTTAGCCGATGACCTCAACGCCGCCCATGTACGGCTTGAGCACTTCCGGCACGCGGATAGAACCGTCGGCCTGCTGGTAGTTTTCCAACACGGCCACCAGAGTACGGCCTACGGCCAGGCCCGAACCGTTGAGGGTGTGTACCAGTTCCGGCTTGCCGGTTTCCGGGTTACGGAAACGCGCCTGCATGCGACGGGCCTGGAAATCACCGCAGTTGGAGCACGACGAAATTTCGCGGTACTTGTCCTGGCTTGGCACCCACACTTCGAGGTCGTAGGTCTTCACGGCACTGAACCCCATGTCGCCGGTGCACAGCGCCAGTACGCGGTACGGCAGTTCCAGCAGTTGCAGGACGCGCTCGGCGTTGGCGGTCAGGCCTTCCAGGGCTTCCATGGACGTCGACGGCTCTACAACCTGCACCATCTCCACCTTGTCGAACTGGTGCTGACGGATCATGCCGCGCGTGTCACGCCCCGAGGCACCGGCTTCGCTACGGAAGCACGGGCTGTGGGCCACGAACTTGATCGGCAGCTGCTTGGCATCGAGAATTTCGCCAGCGACGATGTTGGTCAGCGACACTTCGGCAGTCGGGATCAGGTACAGGTCGGCTTCGCCGTCGCGGCTGATCTTGAACAGGTCTTCTTCGAACTTCGGCAGCTGGCTGGTGCCCATCAGCGCCGGCGCCTGCACCAGATACGGCGTGTAGGCTTCTTCGTAGCCGTGTTCAGCGGTGTGCAGGTTGATCATGAACTGCGCCAGGGCACGGTGCATGCGCGCGATCGGGCCGCGCAGCAGAGCAAAGCGTGCGCCGGACATTTTGGCGGCGGTTTCGAAATCCAGGCCGCCGGTCAGTTCGCCCAACGCAACGTGATCCTTGATCTCGAAATCAAAGGCTTTTGGCGTGCCCCAACGGCGCACTTCGACGTTGCCGTCTTCGTCTTCACCCATCGGCACGGATTCGTGCGGAATATTCGGGATGCCCAGCAGGATCGAATCCAGCTCGGTCTGAATGCCTTCCAGCTCGACTTTGCCGTCGGACAGCTCGGTGCCCATGCGCTCGACATCCGCCATCAACGGCGCGATGTCTTCGCCACGCTGCTTGGCCTGACCGATGGATTTGGAACGCGCATTACGCTCAGCCTGCAGTGCTTCGGTGCGGGTCTGGACGGTCTTGCGCTGTTCTTCCAGCGCTTCGATGCGCGCAACATCCAAGGCAAAGCCACGGGATGCCAGGCGGTCCGCTACGTCCTGAAGGTTGCTACGTAACAGTTTGGAATCGAGCATGTCGGTCTCTCGTTTATCAAAGTTTGGTCAAGGACAGGCCAGCCCAGGTGGCGAGCAGCCCGCCGAACACGCTGATGCCCAGGTAACCGAAGGCTACCAAAGCTTGCCCGCTTTCCAGCAGGCGCACCGTATCCAGTGAAAAGGATGAAAAGGTCGTAAGACCGCCTACAAAGCCGACAATCAAGCCGGCGCGAACCTCAATCGGCACTTCGGGGCGCAACAGGAACCAGCCGTACAACAGGCCGATTATCAGGCAACCCACCAGATTGACCGCCAGGGTCGCCGCATAAAAATGCTTCGGCCAGTTAGCGCTGACCCAAGTGCCGGTGGCGAAACGCAATAATGTACCAGCGATGCCCGCGGCGGACACGGCAAGAATGGTCTTGAGCACTACTTTCTCCGCTGTTTTGGGCTGAGGCGGTCGAGTTGGGCCAGATGATTGAGCTTTTCACCGATTTTCAGCTCCAGGCCACGGGGCACTGGCTGATAAAGCGGCAAGGGCTCAAGCTCATCGGGGAAGTAATCTTCGCCGGCCGCGTAGGCGTCCGGCTCATCGTGGGCATAGCGGTATTCGTCGCCATAACCCAACTGTTTCATCAGCTTGGTGGGCGCGTTGCGCAGGTGCATCGGCACTTCGAGGGAGCCGTATTCGGCAGCGGCACGCAGGGCGGATTTGAAGCCCATGTACACCGCGTTGCTTTTTGGCGCGCAGGCCAAGTAAGTGATGGCCTGGGCCACGGCCAACTCGCCTTCCGGGCTGCCGAGGCGCTCCTGCACATCCCAGGCCGCCAGGCACAGGCTCAGGGCGCGCGGGTCGGCGTTGCCGATGTCTTCGCTGGCCATGCGCACCACGCGGCGCGCCAGGTACAGCGGGTCGCAGCCGCCGTCGATCATGCGCGCAAACCAGTACAACGCGCCGTCGGGGTTGGAGCCGCGCACGGATTTGTGCAGTGCCGAGATCTGGTCGTAGAAGGCTTCGCCGCCCTTGTCGAAACGACGGCGCGTGTCGCCGAGCAGGCTTTGCAACAGGTCGACGCCAATCTCGTGGCCGTCTTCGGCCAGGTCCGAGGCGTTCTCCAGCAGGTTCAGAAAGCGCCGGCCATCGCCATCGGCGGCGGCCAGCAGAATCTTGAAACCTTCATCGCTGACACTCAGCTGGCGCTTGCCCAAGCCCTTGTCTTCGCTCAGAGCCCGATGCAGCAGCTTTTGCATCGCCGCTTCGTCCAGGCTCTTGAGCACATAGACACGCGCTCGCGAGAGCAAGGCGTTGTTGAGTTCGAACGAAGGGTTTTCGGTGGTCGCGCCAATGAAAATCAGCGTGCCATCTTCAACGTACGGCAAAAACGCATCCTGCTGCGACTTGTTGAAGCGATGCACTTCGTCGACGAACAGGATGGTGCGCTTGCCGTATTGCCCGGCCTGCTGCTTGGCGACTTCTACCGCCTGGCGAATCTCTTTGACTCCGGCCAGCACCGCCGAGACTGTTTCGAAGTGTGCATCCGAGACTTTCGCCAGCAGCCGCGCCAGGGTGGTTTTACCCACGCCCGGTGGGCCCCAGAAAATCATCGAGTGCAGCGCACCCTGCTCCAGGGCTTCGCGCAGAGGCTTGCCGCGAGCGAGCAGGTGTTCCTGCCCGACGTACTCATCCAGGTTGGTCGAGCGCAAGCGCGCCGCCAGGGGCTGAGCAATCGGGTCACTTCGAAACAAATCCATGGGCAGCGTTTGAAACCTCTAGTTTATTCCTGGATCACGTCGGCACCCTTGGGGATGACGAACTTGAACTTGGATGGGTCCACCGGCTGGTTAGCCTTGACGCCGGAGAACAGGATATCGGTGCGCTGGCCGACGCTGTCGATCAGGCGCATGTTGTTGATCACACCGTTGCCGAACGACAGGTTCAGGCTGTCAAACAGCGTGTCCTTGGATTTGGGCTTGAGGGTGAACTCGATCACGTTGCTGGTTTGCTTGGAGGTGATGTCGAAGCTGTCGTTGATCTTCGAGACATCGCCCGACAGCAGCAGCGCCGGCGTCTGGTTCAAGCGCGGGTCGAGCTTCTTGATGGTCGCCTGTTCCAGGTCCGGGTCCCACAGGGTGACCTTCTGGCCATCAGAAACGATGGTCTGCTCGGCCTTGCCTTCGGTGTGCCAGTAGAACAGCCCAGGGCGCTGCACGGCCATTTCGCCTTCGGTCTGCTGCAACTGGGTGCCGCCGGCATCCAGGGTCAACTGCGAGAAGCGCGCGGTCAGGGTCTTGGATTTGTCCAACAGGTTGGTCAGGCTGGCCACGGAGGCCGGATCAGCGTGGGCCGAAACAGCAGTCAGGGCCAGTGCCGGCAACAACAGCATGCGGATAAAGCGCATGGGAATCCTCATTGAGTAGTCAGGGCGAGCCGCGTGCTGCCACGCGGCACGTGGTCAGTCGCGCATCTGCCCAGGGGCGATGACTTCGCGCGAACCGTTGGTGTTCATTGGGGTGACGACGCCCGCATTTTCCATCGACTCGATCATGCGCGCGGCGCGGTTGTAGCCGATTTTCAGCTTGCGCTGCACCGCAGAAATCGAGGCGCGGCGGCTTTCGAGCACAAAGGCCACGGCTTCGTCATAGAGCGCGTCGGTTTCAGCATCATCGTCGCCACCCCCGCTGCCGCCGTCAAAGCCGCTGCCGGCCTCTTCCACGCCCGCGAGGATGTCGTCGTTGTATTCGGGCGCGCCACGCAGTTTCCAGGCTTCGACCACGCGGTGTACTTCGTCATCGGACACAAACGCACCGTGTACCCGAATCGGCAGGCTGGTGCCGGGCGGCATGTAGAGCATGTCACCGTGGCCCAGCAGTTGCTCGGCGCCACCCTGGTCGATGATGGTGCGCGAGTCGATCTTGCTGGAAACCTGGAACGCCATCCGCGTTGGAATGTTGGCCTTGATCAAGCCGGTGATCACATCCACCGAAGGCCGCTGGGTCGCGAGAATCAAGTGAATACCGGCCGCACGCGCCTTTTGGGCGATACGCGCGATCAGTTCTTCGACCTTCTTGCCGACGATCATCATCATGTCGGCAAACTCGTCGACCACCACCACGATGGTCGGCAGCTTGGTCAGCAGCGGCGCTTCGTCGTGGATGCTTTCGCGCTTGTACAGCGGGTCGGTCAGCGGTGTGCCGGCGTCCTGGGCTTCCTTGACCTTGGCATTGAAGCCCGACAGGTTACGCACGCCCATCTTCGCCATCAGCTTGTAGCGGCGCTCCATCTCGGCGACGCTCCAGCGCAGGGCGTTGGCGGCGTCCTTCATGTCGGTCACCACCGGGCACAGCAGGTGCGGGATGCCTTCGTAGATCGACAATTCGAGCATTTTCGGGTCGATCATGATCAGCTTGGCGTCATCCGGGCCGGACTTGAACAGGATCGACAGGATCATCGCGTTCACGCCCACCGACTTACCGGAACCGGTGGTACCGGCCACCAGCAGGTGTGGCATTTTCGCCAGGTCGGTGATCACCGGCTTACCGCCGATGTCATGGCCGAGGGCCAGGGTGACCGGCGATTTGAAGTTGTCGTATTCCGGGGTCGAGAGTACTTCCGAGAAGCGCACGATCTGGCGGTCTTCGTTGGGAATCTCGATGCCGACGGTGGTCTTGCCGGGGATCACTTCCACCACCCGCACACTGGTCACGGCCAGGGAACGGGCCAAGTCTTTGGCCAGGTTGGAGATTCGGCTGACCTTGACGCCGGCTGCGGGCTGGATTTCGTAACGGGTAATCACCGGGCCTGGGTGAATGGAATCCACCGAGACTTCGACGCCGAATTCCTTGAGCTTGATTTCCAGCAGATGGCCAACCGCCGCCAAGGACTCCGGGGAATAATTGAGTTGTTTCTTTTCGGCCGGGTCGAGAATCGAGATCGGCGGCAGAGTGCCTTCGACAGCACTGTCGACAAACAACGGCGCCTGCTTCTCTTTCTGCACACGATGGCTTGGTTCCGGCGCCTTGGGCGGTGCCGGGGCAATCACCGGCGGCACCTGCTTCTCGCGGTCCGACATGTGCTTGCTCAGGGCCTGCTCGCGCTCGATCAAGCGTTCCTTGACCTTGGCTTGCTCGCGGCGGTCCGGCGTACTCGGGGCCACCACCTCGTTAACGCGGGTGTCCACCTCACGCAGTTGCGCGACCATGCGCTTGCGATCAACCCGGGCCGACCACCAACGGTTGGCGGCACCCTGGAACAATTCGAGCAGGTCAAGGGTGATCTTGCCGGTCACGTCCATCACCTTGAACCACGACAGGTCGGTGAACACGGTGAGGCCGAACAGGAACAGCGCGATAAACATCAAGGTGCTGCCCTGGATATTCAGGGTCCTGCGCGCCAGGTCGCCGAGGCTTTCGCCCAACGCCCCGCCCGCGCCCGCCGGCAGGCCGGTAGGTGCATGAAAATGAATGTGCGCCAGCGCCGCGCCGGACAACACCAGGAACACCAGGCCGATCAGGCGCCAGGAGAACAGCCAGCCGCTCCACTGCCACGGTTCGTGACGCTGGCGGAAGATCTGCCAGGTCTTGATCGCCAGCAACAACGGGAAGATATACGCAAAGTAACCCAGCACCATAAACAGGATATCGGCGCTGTAGGAACCGGCGGGGCCGCCGAAGTTCTGCACGTCTTCGATCTTGCTGTTGTGGCTCCAGCCCGGATCGTCCTTGCCATAGGTGAGCAAGGCCATCATCAGGAACAGGCACAGGGCGCCGATAGCGATCAGCGCGCCTTCCTTGAGTCGGTAATGCAGGTGCTGGCGCCAGGCCGGCACGACTGCTGCTTTAGGTGTTGCGGCGGATTTCTTCAAAACGGGTCTATTCCTGCGCCTTTAGCGCGTCCATCTGTTGAATGACTGCACACTGCTCAATCCGAGCAGCTGAAAAATGAACGAATGTCGCTGAAACTACTTTTAACATTGGGTGATGAACAGGTGAAAGGGCGATAACGCCACAATGCCCGCATTGTACGGGTTTGCGTCGGCGATGCCACGTACTTGCCCTCACCCGCAGGCCTGGACAGTGGATGTGTCACAGCCGGTTCAATTTGAGCATGCATTGTCTTTGCTGACAAAGGCTTATGCGCTGTTTTTATCAAAGTAGACAAGCTTGGCAATTGGCCTGCATCGCCCAGACCCGATTACGACCGCGCCTGCGGGGCAGAGTTGCAGAAACACCCGTTAACGCTATTGCACGCCGATGCCCGATTCGGGCTGGCCCCACAGCGCCTTGTCGACAATAATCACCCCACATGTGGCAGGCGTCATACCTGCCACTCCCCTCCCCTACCGTAAGCCTGGATGCCATGCTGACCTGGTTGCAACGCGATTCCCTGACTTTCCCGCCGCTGGCTAAAGCCATGCGCGAACCCAATGGCCTGCTGGCCGCCGGTGGCGACCTGTCGGCCGAACGACTGATCCAGGCCTACCGCCATGGCTGCTTCCCGTGGTTCTCCGACGGCCAGCCGATCCTCTGGTGGTCGCCAGACCCGCGCACGGTGATATTCCCCGACGAGCTGCACGTGTCACGCAGCCTGGGCAAACTGTTGCGCCAGCAGCGTTATAGCGTGACCTTTGACCAGGACTTCGCCGCCGTCATCCAGGCCTGCGCCGCGCCGCGCGCTTATGCAGACGGCACCTGGATCACCGAAGGTATCCAAAGCGCCTACCTGGAGCTGCACCAGCGCGGCTACGCGCACTCCGTTGAAGTGTGGGATGACGGCAAGTTGGTCGGCGGCCTGTATGGCCTGGCAATGGGCCAGTTGTTTTTTGGCGAATCGATGTTCAGCCGCGCCGACAATGCCTCCAAGTTCGGCTTTGCCACGCTGACCCGCCAGTTGCTGGCCTGGGGTTTTGTCCTGATCGACTGCCAGATGCCCAATGATCACCTGCACAGCCTCGGCGCCCGCGCCATACCACGCAGTGAATTTGCCGGCTTCCTGCGTAACCATTTAGACCAACCCAGCTCTGGCCCGTGGGTTTCCTAGGCGACTTCCTCGTACCTGGCTTACACTTATTTCAAAGCTTATCCGAGGGTTGATCATGACCGAGCTGGCGCGCTTGAAGTTTTATGCCACTCAAGCCCACTCTTGCAGCTATCTGCCCGACGAGCAGGCCACCACACTGTTCCTCGACCCCAGCCAGCCGATGGACGTGCATGTGTATGCCGACCTCTCAGAGATGGGTTTTCGGCGCAGCGGCGATCATCTGTACCGGCCCCATTGCCAGAATTGCAATGCGTGCGTGCCTGCGCGCATCCCGGTTGCGCAGTTTTTGCCGGACCGCAACCAGAAACGCATCCTCAAACGTAACGCCGACCTGACGGTCACGGCCACCAAGCCGCAGTACAGCGAAGAGTATTTCGATCTTTACCAGCGCTATATCGAACAACGCCATGCGGACGGCGATATGTTCCCACCCAGCCGCGATCAGTTTTCGACCTTCCTGGTGCGCGACCTGCCCTTCTCGCGTTTCTATGAGTTCCGCCTGGACGGCCGCCTGCTGGCGGTGGCGGTGACCGACCTGCTGCCCAACGGCCTGTCGGCGGTCTACACCTTCTATGAGCCGGCCGAAGAACGCCGCAGCCTTGGGCGCTTTGCGATTTTGTGGCAAATCGGTGAAGCCGCGCGCCTGGAACTGGAGGCGGTGTACCTCGGATACTGGATCAAGAACTGCAAAAAGATGAACTACAAGACCCAATATCGGCCCATTGAGCTACTGATTAATCAAAGATGGGTAACGCTTAACTAGAACCCCTTGGCTTAAACACCCTTTTTCGGGCACAATGCACGCCGCTTTTGCCTGGCGCAGTTGCACCGGGCCATTCACTGGATACCGAGGGCTTTACTGCATGTCGAAAGAAGACAGCTTCGAAATGGAAGGCACTGTCGTCGACACCCTGCCCAACACCATGTTTCGTGTGGAGTTGGAAAATGGGCACGTCGTAACCGCGCATATCTCCGGCAAGATGCGCAAGAACTACATTCGTATTCTTACCGGTGACAAAGTGCGCGTCGAGCTGACGCCCTATGACTTGAGCAAAGGGCGCATCACTTACCGCGCTCGTTAAGCAAGTCAATACAAAACGCCCGGTTATGCCGGGCGTTTTTGTGTGTGCGAGATTTGTCCAACACCACAAATCCCTGTGGGAGCTGGCTTGCCTGCGATGGCGGTCTATCAGGAAAATATTCTTCAGCTGACCCGCCGCTATCGCAGGCAAGCCAGCTCCCACAGTAGATCTCCAGCATATTCTAGATAGCAAAAAGGCGCCTTTCGGCGCCTTTTTACTGTGTTGCGATCAGCTATCAGGCCATTTCGGCCGTGGTTTCGAACTCGAAGGTCAGCTCGCCATCCTTCAGATCGATATGCACCACGCCACCATGGTCGGAAAGCTCGCCAAACAGGATCTCTTCGGCCAGCGGCCGCTTGATCTTGTCCTGGATCAGACGCGCCATTGGGCGAGCGCCCATTGCCGAGTCGTAGCCGCCTTCGGCCAGCCAGTTGCGCGCCGCGTCCGTCACTTCCAGCTGCACGCGCTTGTCTTCCAACTGCGCCTGAAGCTCGGTAAGGAACTTGTCCACCACGCTTTTGATGACCTCATGGCTGAGGCGACCAAACTGGATAATGGTGTCCAGACGGTTGCGGAACTCCGGCGTGAAGCTCTTCTTGATCACTTCCATCGCATCAGACGAGTGGTCCTGATGGGTAAAGCCGATGGACGCCCGCGCGGCGGTTTCAGCACCGGCGTTGGTGGTCATGATCACGATGACGTTGCGGAAGTCCGCCTTGCGCCCGTTGTTATCGGTCAGGGTGCCGTGGTCCATGACCTGCAGCAGCAGGTTAAAGACTTCCGGGTGGGCCTTTTCGATTTCATCGAGCAGCAACACGCAGTGCGGCTGCTTGGTGATGGCTTCGGTCAACAGGCCGCCCTGGTCGAACCCAACATAGCCCGGAGGCGCGCCGATCAAGCGCGACACGGTGTGGCGCTCCATGTATTCGGACATGTCGAAACGCACCAGCTCAATGCCCATGGCCTTGGCCAACTGCCGCGCCGCTTCGGTCTTGCCGACGCCGGTCGGGCCTGCGAACAGGAACGAGCCGACCGGTTTGTCCGGCGACTTGAGGCCCGCACGCGAGAGTTTGATCGCAGTGGACAGTGCATCGATGGCAGCATCCTGGCCAAACACCGTGAGCTTGAGGTCGCGCTCCAGGTTACGCAGCAGCTCCTTGTCGGAACTATTGACGTGCTTAGGCGGAATACGCGCGATCTTCGCCACGATGTCCTCGACTTGAGGCACGTCGATGCGCTTCACACGCTTCTCGACCGGCTGCAGGCGCTGGTAGGCACCCGCCTCGTCGATCACGTCGATGGCCTTGTCCGGCATATGCCGGTCATTGATGTAGCGCGATGCCAGCTCAGCAGCGGCCCGCAGGGCCTCATCGGTGTACTCGATGCCGTGGTGCGCCTCGAAGCGCCCCTTGAGGCCGCGCAGGATGCCTATGGTGTCTTCAACCGAAGGCTCGGACACGTCGACTTTCTGGAAGCGACGCGCCAGGGCACGGTCTTTTTCGAAGATGCCGCGAAATTCCTGGAACGTAGTCGAACCGATGCAGCGGATATCACCCGACGACAGCAGCGGCTTGAGCAGGTTGGAGGCATCCATTACCCCACCGGACGCCGCACCGGCACCAATGATGGTGTGGATTTCATCGATAAACAGGATCGCCTGCGGGCGTTTTTTCAGCTCGCCGAGCAGCGCCTTGAAGCGCTTCTCGAAATCGCCACGGTACTTGGTCCCGGCGAGCAACGCGCCCAGGTCAAGGGAGTAGACAACACTGTTGGCCAGCAGGTCAGGCACCTGGTTATCAACGATGCGCTTGGCCAGGCCTTCGGCAATCGCGGTTTTACCCACGCCCGCCTCGCCCACCAGCAACGGATTGTTCTTGCGACGACGTGCGAGGATCTGCGCTACACGCTCAACCTCAAGCTCACGCCCCACCAGCGGGTCAATCCGCCCTTGGCGCGCCAGTTCGTTGAGGTTACTGGCATAGGCATCCAGTGGATTGCCCGAAGAAGAAGACTCACCGCCCTCGTCGTCCTGCATATCCTGCTCACCCTCGGAATGATCGCCGTGCCCTGGCACCTTGGAGATACCGTGGGCGATGTAGTTGACGACATCAATACGGGCAACGCTCTGCTGCTTGAGCAGGAACACTGCCTGGCTTTCCTGCTCGCTGAAAATCGCCACAAGCACATTGGCGCCCGTGACCTCACGCTTACCGGAGCTCTGTACGTGGAAGACAGCACGCTGCAATACCCGCTGAAAGCCCAGGGTTGGCTGGGTTTCACGGTCCTCGTCATGCACGGGGATCAATGGCGTGGTGGAGTCGATAAACTCCTGCAGGTCATGCTTGAGTTTGTCGAGGTTGGCGCCGCACGCACGTAGAACGGTGGCGGCAGCTTCGTTATCCAAAAGTGCCAGCAGCAGGTGCTCGACGGTCATGAATTCATGACGCTTCGAACGGGCCTCCTTGAAGGCAAGATTGAGGGTGACTTCGAGCTCGCGGTTTAACATAGCTTCACCTCATACCCAAGTGGTCGGCGTTAACCGTCCTTCTCGATTTCACAGAGTAGCGGATGCTGGCTTTCCCTGGCGTACTGGTTGACCTGCATGGCCTTTGTCTCGGCGATGTCACGGGTAAACACTCCACATACTGCCCGTCCTTCTGTGTGAACGGCCAGCATTACCTTGGTCGCCAGCTCGCGGTTCAGGTTAAAAAACACCTCGAGCACTTCGACGACGAAATCCATCGGTGTGTAGTCATCATTAAACAAAACCACCTTGTACATCGGCGGCGCCTGTAAAGCAGGCTTCGCCTCCTGGACAGCAATGCCTGCAGAACCGTCGTCATCGTGTTCCTGATCCGGGCGATCCTGATTGAATGTTAGTCGAATCTGGCTGTTTGCATGCATGGAAAGAAAGGTTCGTCAGTGGTTCAAATACAGTGGTGGGGGCGACCTGTCAGATTTTCAACTACTGACCGGCTGGTCGCCTTGACTATCGGCGAAACGGTGTTACAACCAATAGAACCCACAGTGGGTAAAAAAGGTCCGCGCAGTCAACCTTATTTATTCGGGTTAGGACGGATAAACTGGATGATACTCCAGTGATGGAGTCTGGTGCAGAGGGATATGGTTATGTCTGGCGTCAAGATCAGTGGCAAGGTCAAATGGTTTAACAATGCCAAGGGGTACGGGTTCATCAATGCAGATGGACAATCCGGAGAGGATCTGTTTGCACATTATTCAGCGATTACCATGGAAGGGTACAAGACCTTGAAGGCGGGCCAGCCTGTGGAGTTTGAAATCATTCAAGGGCCGAAAGGCCTGCACGCAGTCGGAATTTGTGCAGCCTGCGCAGCTACACCTGGATCAATCCACGACGAAGCGCACGAAACACAACTCAAGGCAGGTCAAGCCCCCCACCCAAAAGACAAACAAACGGCCTGATCACCCCTTAAGCAAACCGCACGAAAAAAGCCGGCCACTCTGAGTCATCAGAATGGCCGGCTTTTTTATAGCGTCACCTTACATATGCGAAATCAGTGCGTCGCCAAACCCTGACGACGACACCAGTTTCGCGCCCTCCATCAAACGTTCAAAGTCATAGGTCACGGTCTTCGCCGAAATCGCACCATTGGTGCCCTTGATGATCAGATCCGCCGCTTCAGTCCAGCCCATGTGCCGCAGCATCATTTCTGCCGACAGGATCAACGAACCCGGGTTGACCTGATCCTTGCCTGCATATTTAGGCGCAGTACCGTGGGTGGCTTCGAACATAGCCACGGTGTCGGAGAGGTTGGCCCCCGGCGCAATACCAATGCCACCTACTTCCGCCGCCAGCGCGTCAGACAGGTAGTCACCGTTAAGGTTGAGCGTGGCAATCACATCATATTCCGCCGGCCGCAATAGAATCTGCTGGAGCATGGCGTCGGCAATCGCGTCCTTGACCACCACATTCTTGCCGGTTTTGGGGTTTTTGAACTGCATCCACGGGCCGCCGTCGAGCAGGGTCGCGCCAAATTCTTTTTCGGCAATACCGTAGGCCCACTCTTTGAAGGCACCCTCGGTGAACTTCATGATGTTGCCTTTGTGCACGATGGTCAGCGAATCACGGTCATTATCCACTACATATTGCAGGGCTTTGCGCGCCAGGCGCTCGGTGCCTTCCTTGGAAACCGGCTTGATGCCAATCCCGCAGTCCTGGTCGAAACGGATCTTGGTAACGCCCATTTCTTCCTTGAGGAACTTGATCACCTTGATCGCTTCCGGCGAACCGGCTTTCCACTCGATCCCGGCGTATATATCTTCGGAGTTTTCACGGAAGATGGTCATGTCCACATCGCCCGGCTTCTTGACCGGGCTGGGCACGCCTTCAAACCAGCGCACCGGGCGCAGGCAAACATATAAATCGAGTTGTTGGCGCAGGGCCACGTTCAGCGAACGGATGCCGCCGCCCACCGGCGTGGTTAGCGGGCCTTTGATGGAAACCACGTAATCCTTGACCGCATCCAGGGTTTCCTGGGGCAGCCAGGTGTCCTGGTCGTAGACTTGAGTCGCCTTTTCGCCGGCATACACCTCCATCCAGGAGATTTTGCGCTTGCCGCCGTAGGCCTTTTCAACAGCCGCGTCGACCACCTTGATCATCACCGGGCTGATGTCGACGCCAATACCGTCGCCTTCTATATAAGGGATGATCGGTTGGTCAGGAACATTGAGAGAATGGTCTGCATTGACGGTGATTTTGTCGCCGACTGCCGGAACCTGAATCTTCTTGTATCCCATGCTGAACTCCATCTATGGATTGAACATCTGGCTGCGTTCGAGCCTACTCCAGATAAATGGCGACTGAAACCTCACGCCATGCTCATCTGCATCGAAAACAGCATAATTTGTCGCCTACAAGCCTGAAAGCAAAGGCAAAATCGCCAATCTTGAGCACATCGTGCGACTTTGGTCGCAGTCTGGGCCCTGCGACCTTTAGACCAATGGACGACACACCTTTTGTATGAAGGCTCGGCGTAAGCATAGCGACCTATGTATAATGCCGCCGCTGACCAAAGAGTCACGACGGTTGACCGCTCTAGACAGTAGCCCTCAGCCAGAAAGCAGGACTATTACCATAGTCCAAACGCTTGACGCTCGACTGATGCAAACCAACATCACCGCGAAGAAACCTCGACATTTCGCTCATGGATGACTTTGAACGAACGCGCTCCACCCGGCGCATCTCGAGTTTCTGCGCACGCTTTCAGCAAAGAAGAGAGTTAATCCGAATATGCCCACCCGCTCGAAGATCATCTACACCTTCACCGACGAAGCCCCAGCCCTCGCCACCTATTCACTGCTGCCTATCGTAGAGGCCTTCACCGCTTCCGCTGATATTGCTGTGGAAACCCGCGACATTTCCCTGGCCGCGCGCATCCTCGCAAGCTTCCCCGAGCAACTGGGCAACAAGGCAATCGCGGACCACCTCGCCGAACTGGGCGACCTGGCCGTTACGCCTGAAGCCAACATCATCAAGCTGCCTAACATCAGCGCCTCGACCCCGCAGCTGCAAGCGGCGATCAAGGAACTGCAGGCCCAGGGCTACGCCCTGCCGGACTACCCGGAAACCGTAACCACCGACGCGGAAAAAGAAACCCGCGCACGTTACGACAAGGTCAAGGGCAGCGCCGTGAACCCGGTACTGCGCGAAGGCAACTCCGACCGCCGCGCACCGCTGTCGGTCAAGAACTACGCGCGCAAGCACCCGCACAAAATGGGCGCCTGGGCTGCTGACTCCAAGTCGCACATCGCACACATGAGCAACGGCGACTTCTACGGCAGCGAAAAAGCCGTGCAGATCGAAGCCGCTGACGCCGTGAAGATCGAACTGATCGCCAAAGACGGTACCGCGACCGTCTTGAAAGAAAAGACCTCGGTACAAGCCGGCGAAATCATCGACACCGCCGTGCTGAGCAAAAAAGCCCTGCGCGCGTTCATTGCCGCTGAAATCGAAGACGCCAAGCAGCAAGGCGTGCTGCTGTCGGTTCACTTGAAAGCCACCATGATGAAGGTCTCCGACCCGATCATGTTCGGCCAGATCGTTGCCGAGTTCTATAAAGACGCCCTGGCCAAGCACGCTACCGTGCTGGAACAGATCGGCTTCAACCTGAACAACGGCATCGGTGACCTGTACGCTCGCATCAAGGCGTTGCCGGCCGAGCAGCAAGCGCAGATCGAAGCTGACATTCAGGCGGTCTACGCCGCTCGCCCATCGCTGGCGATGGTCAACTCCGATAAAGGCATCACCAACCTGCACGTGCCGAGCGACGTGATCGTCGACGCCTCGATGCCGGCCATGATCCGTGACTCCGGCAAAATGTGGGGCACCGACGGCCAGTTGCACGACACCAAGGCGGTGATCCCGGATCGCTGCTACGCCACCATCTACCAAGCCGTCATCGAAGACTGCAAGGCCAATGGCGCTTTCGACCCAACCACTATGGGCAGCGTGCCAAACGTTGGCCTGATGGCCAAAAAAGCCGAAGAGTACGGTTCCCACGACAAGACCTTCCAGATCAAGGCTGACGGCGTAGTCCGCGTCACCGACAGCAAGGGCACCTTGCTGATGGAACAGGCTGTCGAAGCCGGCGACATCTTCCGCATGTGCCAGACCAAAGACGCGCCGATCCAGGACTGGGTCAAGCTCGCCGTCAACCGTGCCCGCGCCAGCAACACCCCGGCCATCTTCTGGCTGGACCCACAGCGTGCGCACGATGGCGTAGTGGTCGAGAAAGTTCAGGCCTACCTGAAAGACCACAACACCGAAGGCCTGGACATTCGCATCATGTCGCCGGTCGACGCGATGAAGTTCACTCTGGAGCGCACCCGCAAGGGCCTGGACACCATCTCAGTGACCGGCAACGTACTGCGCGACTACCTGACCGACCTGTTCCCGATCATGGAACTGGGCACCAGCGCCAAGATGCTGTCGATCGTGCCGCTGATGAACGGTGGCGGCCTGTTCGAAACCGGCGCCGGCGGTTCGGCGCCGAAGCACGTGCAGCAACTGGTTGAAGAGAACTTCCTGCGTTGGGATTCCCTGGGCGAGTTCCTGGCCCTGGCCGCGTCCCTTGAGCATTTGGGTGTCACCTACAACAACCCGAAAGCCCTGGTACTGTCCAAGACCCTGGACCAGGCCACCGGCCAGTTCCTGGACAACAACAAGTCGCCATCGCGCAAAGTCGGCAACATCGACAACCGCGGCAGCCACTTCTACCTGGCGCTGTACTGGGCGCAAGCCCTGGCCGCCCAGACTGAAGATGCTGCACTGCAAGCGCAGTTTGGCGAGCTGGCCAAGACCCTGACCGACAACGAGGCAACCATCGTTGCCGAGTTGAACGCGGTACAGGGCAAGCCAGTGGACATCGGCGGCTACTACGCGCCGAACCCGGAGCTGACCAGCAATGCCATGCGCCCAAGCAACACCCTCAACGCGGCAATTGCCAAGTTGAAGTAAGGTTGTAAGGATGCAAAGAAGCCCCGGCCATGTGCCGGGGTTTCTGTTTGCACCCTGGTTTCACTGAACCCCCTTGATCAAATGTGGGAGCTGGCTTGCCTGCGATAGCAGTCTGTCAGTTCATGCAGATGTAGCTGACCCACCGCTATCGCAGGCAAGCCAGCTCCCACACTGAACAAGTTTCTTCAGTCACTACACATTGAGGCCACTTATGACCTGGCAACCCCACATCACCGTCGCCACTATCGTCGAAGACAACGGCCGCTTCCTGATGGTCGAGGAACTCAAGGGCGGCCGCGCTGTGCTCAACCAGCCAGCCGGCCATCTGGACCCGCATGAAACCCTCACCGATGCTGCCGTGCGCGAAACCCTCGAAGAAACCGGCTGGGACGTCGAAGCCACCGGCATTGTCGGCATCTACCTGTACACCGCGCCCAGCAATGGCGTGACGTACCAACGGGTTTGCTTTACCGCCAAGGCGCTGAAACACCACCCGGACTATCAGCTCGATGAAGGCATCGTCCGCGCCCGCTGGCTGACCCGTGAGGAGCTGATGGCCCTGCGCGACGACTGGCGCAGTGAGCTGATCATCCGCTGTATCGATGATTATCTGGCCGGCCAGCGCCATAGCCTCGAATTGATCCGCCCTTCTCTTTAGCCTTGCGGGCGTGAGCCTGTTAGAATCGCGTCCTTTTTCAAGACACCCGTTGAAACCCTATGCGTGATCCAGCCCCTTCTGACACACAAAAGAAGCGCGTCATCGTCGGCATGTCCGGCGGCGTGGATTCTTCCGTTTCCGCCGTTCTGCTCATGGAGCAGGGTTATGAGGTGGAAGGCCTGTTCATGAAGAACTGGGAAGAAGACGATGGAACGGAATATTGCACCGCCATGGACGACCTGGCCGACGCCCAGGCCGTGTGTGACAAGATCGGCATCAAGCTGCACACCGCCAACTTCGCCGCCGAGTACTGGGACAATGTGTTCGAGCACTTCCTGGCCGAATACAAGGCCGGTCGCACGCCGAACCCGGACATCCTGTGTAACCGCGAAATCAAGTTCAAGGCGTTCCTCGACTACGCCATGATCCTCGGCGCCGACCTGATTGCCACTGGCCACTACGTGCGCCGTCGCGACGTCGACAACCGCACCGAGCTGCTCAAAGGCCTGGACCCGAACAAGGACCAGAGCTACTTCCTGCATGCCGTGGGCGGCGAACAGATCGCCAAGACCCTGTTCCCGGTCGGTGAGCTGGAAAAGCCCGAAGTGCGCAAGATCGCCGAAAAACACGGCCTGGCCACTGCCAAGAAGAAGGACTCCACCGGGATCTGCTTTATCGGCGAGCGCCGCTTCAGCGACTTCCTCAAGCAATACCTCCCGGCACAGCCAGGCGAAATCAAAACCACCGACGGTGAAGTGATCGGCCGCCACCATGGCCTGATGTACCACACCATTGGCCAACGTCAGGGTTTGGGCATCGGCGGCCTTAAAGATGCCGGTGAAGAACCGTGGTACGTGCTGGTCAAGGACCTGGAAAACAACGTGCTGGTCGTCGGCCAGGGCAACGAACACCCACTGCTGTTCTCGGGCGCCTTGCTGGCTTCGGAGATCTATTGGGTCAACCCGATCGACCTGAGCACGCCACGCCGCCTGACCGCCAAAGTGCGCTATCGCCAGAGCGACCAGCCCTGCACCCTGGAAAAAACTGCCAGCGGCTACCGCGCCACCTTCGATGACCCGCAACGCGCGGTCACGCCAGGCCAATCGGTGGTGTTCTATGACGGCGAAATTTGCCTGGGCGGCGGCGTGATTGAAGTCGCCGAAGCCTGGAGCAACCCGGCATGAGCCCGACCCAGGAGCAATTGACGGCACTCGGCGGGGTTTTCCTCGCCGCCGTGCTGGTCGACAAGATCGCCAAGACCGGCCAGGTGACCGAGGCAGGCCTGACCTGCATGCTCGGCAGCCTGCTGATCCGCGATCCCAAGGACACCCTGGAAGTGTATGGCGGCGACGACCTGGCGCTGCGTGAAGGTTACCGCGCGTTGATCGGCGCCCTGGAACGCGACCCCAACACCTTGCAACGTGAGCCGTTGCGCTATGCCCTGTCGATGCTCGGCCTTGAGCGGCAACTGGCCAAGCGCGACGACCTGCTCGAAACCATCGGCAAACGCCTGCCGCAGATTCAGTCCCAGGTGGAACACTTCGGCCCGGCCCACGAAAACGTGATTGCCGCCTGTGGTGCGCTGTACCAGGACACCTTGAGCACCTTGCGCCAGCGCATCCAGGTGCACGGCGACATGCGCAACCTGCAGCAACCGAACAACGCCTCGAAAATCCGCGCCCTGCTGCTGGCCGGTATTCGTTCGGCGCGGTTGTGGCGCCAGTTGGGCGGTCATCGCTGGCAGTTGGTGATCAGCCGACGCAAATTGCTCAAAGAGCTTTACCCGTTGATGCGCAACGAATAAGTCGCAGCAACCCGCTTTTTTTATAGCCTCACGCGTAATACGCCGGTCAGTTGGCGACGGACCGGCGGATTTTTTCATGTATGATACGCGCCCCATTTCGTTGCCCGACTGTCCGAGAACACCCCATGCAGCTCTCTTCGCTCACTGCGGTTTCCCCTGTTGACGGCCGCTACGCCGGCAAAACCCAGGCCCTGCGCCCTATTTTCAGCGAATACGGCCTGATCCGTGCTCGTGTTCTGGTTGAAGTGCGCTGGCTCCAGCGCCTGGCCGCTCACCCTGCCATCAGCGAAGTGCCGGCGTTTTCCGCCGAAGCCAACGCTGTGCTGAACACCCTGGCGGAAAACTTCTCCCTGGAGCACGCCGAGCGTGTGAAAGAGATCGAGCGCACCACCAACCACGACGTCAAAGCCATCGAATACCTGCTCAAAGAGCAAGCGGCCAAGCTGCCGGAACTGGCCCAGGTCAGCGAGTTCATCCACTTTGCCTGCACCAGCGAGGACATCAACAACCTGTCCCACGCCCTGATGCTGCGCGAAGGCCGTGATGACGTGATGCTGCCGCTGATGCGCCAGACCGCCAACGCCATCCGCGAACTGGCGATCCGTTTCGCCGACGTGCCGATGCTGTCGCGCACCCACGGCCAACCGGCCTCGCCGACTACCTTGGGCAAAGAACTGGCCAACGTGGTGTATCGTCTGGAGCGCCAGATCGCTCAAGTCGCGGCCGTGCCGCTGCTGGGCAAAATCAACGGCGCCGTGGGCAACTACAACGCCCACCTGTCGGCCTACCCGGAAATCGACTGGGAAGAAAACGCCCGCGCCTTCATCGAAGACGAGCTGGGCCTGGGCTTCAACCCGTACACCACGCAGATCGAACCGCACGACTACATCGCCGAGCTGTTCGACGCGATTGCGCGCTTCAACACCATCCTGATCGACTTTGATCGCGATATCTGGGGCTACATCTCCCTGGGCTACTTCAAGCAGCGCACGATCGCCGGTGAAATCGGTTCGTCGACCATGCCGCATAAGGTCAACCCGATCGACTTCGAAAACTCCGAAGGCAACCTCGGTATCGCCAACGCCCTGTTCCAGCACCTGGCCAGCAAGTTGCCGATCTCGCGCTGGCAGCGTGACCTGACCGACTCCACCGTACTGCGCAACCTCGGCGTGGGCTTTGCCCACAGCGTGATCGCCTACGAAGCCAGCCTCAAAGGCATCAGCAAGCTTGAGCTCAACGCGCAAAAAATCGCCGCTGACCTGGACGCCTGCTGGGAAGTGCTGGCTGAGCCGATCCAGACCGTGATGCGTCGCTACAACATCGAAAACCCGTACGAGAAGCTGAAAGAGTTGACGCGCGGCAAGGGCATCAGCCCTGAGGCGCTGCAAACTTTCATCGATGGCCTGGACATGCCAGCCGCTGCCAAGGCCGAGCTGAAACTGCTCACCCCGGCCAACTACATCGGCAACGCTGTAGAGCAAGCCAAGCGCATCTGATCAGCGCGCAACCCTTTGAGACGCCCGGCCGCGCCGGGCGTTTTTATTCCTGTCTTAAAAGTGCTTTCTTTCAATAGGTTACACATGAATCCTGATATTCCTCTTCAACTTCTGGGCGGCATCACGGCACGGGAATTCCTGCGCGATTACTGGCAGAAAAAACCGCTGCTGATCCGTCAGGCCATCCCTGATTTCGAAAGCCCGATCGACGCCGACGAACTGGCCGGCCTGGCCCTGGAAGAAGAAGTTGAATCGCGCCTGGTGATCGAGCACGGCGAGCGCCCATGGGAACTGCGCCGCGGCCCGTTCGCCGAAGATGCGTTCAGCACGCTGCCAGAGCGTGAGTGGACCCTGCTGGTGCAGGCTGTCGACCAATTTGTACCCGAAGTCGCCGAATTGCTCGGGCACTTCCGCTTTCTGCCCAGCTGGCGCATCGACGACGTGATGATCAGCTTCGCCGCACCCGGCGGCAGTGTTGGCCCGCATTTCGACAACTACGACGTGTTCCTGCTGCAGGCCCAAGGCAAGCGCAACTGGAAAATCGGCCAGATGTGCAATTCCGAAAGCCCACTGCTGCAACACGCCGACCTGCGCATCCTGGCGGAATTCGAACAGAGCGAAGAATGGGTGCTGGAACCGGGCGACATGCTCTACCTGCCGCCACGCCTGGCGCACTTCGGCATTGCCGAAGACGACTGCATGACCTATTCGGTGGGCTTCCGCGCACCGAGCGCAGCCGAAGTGCTGACCCACTTCACTGACTTCCTCAGCCAGTACCTGACCGATGAAGAGCGCTACACCGACGCCGACGCTCAGCCGGTCAGCGACCCGCACCAGATTCAAGCGGACGCACTCGACCGCCTCAAAGATCTGCTGGCCGAGCACATGAGCGATGAGCGCATGCTGCTGACCTGGTTCGGCCAGTTCATGACCGAGCCGCGCTACCCGGAACTGGTCGCCGGTGAAGAGCTGGGTGAAGAAGACTTTATCAGCAGCCTGGAAAACGGCGCGATTCTGGTCCGCAACCCGAGCGCGCGCATGGCGTGGTCGGAAGTCGACGACGACGTGTTGCTATTCGCCAGCGGCCAGAGCCGTTACCTGCCAGGCAAACTGCGCGAACTGTTGAAACTGGTGTGCTCGGCCGACGCCCTGCACAGCGAAAACCTCGGCACTTGGTTGGCCGACGAAGACGGTCGCGACCTGCTGTGCGAACTGGTCAAGCAAGGAAGCCTGGGATTTGCCGATGAATAAGATTCACGTAAGTGTCGCGGACTGGCAAAAGGATATCGCTGAGATTCGGCGCATTCGTGAGGCGGTGTTTATCGCTGAACAATCGGTTCCACCAGAGCTGGAGTGGGATGCGGATGACGCCGACGCAATGCATTTTCTTGCATTCGAAGGCGATTTTCCGATTGGCACCGCTCGCCTGCTGCCCAGCGGCGAGATTGGTCGCGTGTCGGTACTCAAGGACTGGCGCGGCCTGAAGGTCGGCGACAAGCTGATGGAAGCTGTGATCGGCGAGGCCGAGAAACGTGGCCAGACCAGGCAGTTTCTGAGTGCTCAGGTGTATGCAGCGCCGTTTTATGAGCGGCTGGGTTTCAAGATCGTCAGTGACGAGTTCCTGGAAGTCGGGATTCCGCACGTTGATATGGTGCGCGAGGGTTAATTCGAGACCGAGTCGCCCTTATCGCAGGCAAGCCAGCTCCCACATTTGGAATGCATTCCCCTGTGGGAGCTGGCTTGCCTGCGATAGCGCCATCAGCAACACCCAAAATGCCCTGCCATGCCAGGGCATTTTGCCGTCTACGATTCAACTTGCGACCTGCCAGGCCGACAAACTGGCACTATCACGCCTAATTGACTCGCAGAGATAACGGACATGTCCCTACGCACCCTGCTCACCGCCCTCCTCCTCACCGCCAGCGCCTGCGCCATGGCCGACACTGAAGTCGTCAACCTGAGCAACCGCACCAGCGCCGACCTGCTGCCGGTGGCGCAGAACTTCATTGGCAAGGACGGCACCGTCAGCGCCTACGGCAACCAACTTATCGTGAACGCCGACCCCGGCAAGATCCGGGACCTGCGTGCGTTGCTGTCGCAACTGGACACACCTGCCAAGCGCCTGTTGATCACCGTCGACAGCAACGAAAACAACCAGCAAAACTCCGGCGACAGCCAAACCCGCATCATCAGCTACGGTACCGCCAGCCGCGATGGCGGCATCCAGCAGATCCAGGCCAGTGAAGGCGTGCCCGCGCTGATCCAGGTCGGCCAAAGCGTACCGCTGACCACCACGCAACCTGACGCCTACGGCCGCCCGCAAAACCAGACCCAGTATCGCAACGTCACCCAGGGCTTTTACGTGACTGCCAGCGTCACAGGCGAGACCGTACACCTGGCCATCAGTACCAACCGTGACCGTCTGAGCCAGGAACGTCCCGATGTAGTGAATGTGCAAAGTACCGACACAACCGTCAGCGGCCGACTGGGCGAATGGATCCCACTGGCGGGCATCAATCGCGAAACCCAGGCCGATAAATCCTCTACAACCCGCAGCTACTCTACTCAGGGCCACGACGACCTGACTTTGCGGGTCAAGGTCGACACGCTGAACTAAAGCACCAAAATCTGACTGGCGAGTCGCATTAGACTAAAGATGTAGTGCTTTAAAAAAAGCACTACAAAACATTTGACGAGCCAAAAAAGCCTGTGCATGATGGCCTCGCTCCCGCTAATCAGGGGCCCTGGCAAGGGCCTTCGGATCGCCGCTCTAAGCTACCCACCTGAGCCGATTCGTGTCTGTACCGCCCACAAGGTGTGTTTGACTTTGGTTGCGACTGGAACGAAGTTGTCCCGAGGGACGGAAGCTAACCAGGTAACCCGGCTACACACTGATGGATCGTACCAAGGCCCACGATGCCCGAAGACTGTTCGCAGTTTGCCCCTACCTGCTCAATTCCCCCTCTCGGCAATCGTTCATCCCGTCGCCTTCCCCGCCAAACCAGACTTGACCACCTAAGCTTCTGGTCAGCGAGCAGCCACAACCACGCAGTTAATACGTGGCTGGCAAATGGAATTCTCCACCTAGACCTATGCGACGAGGTTTTTCCCCATGGCACTGACACGCGAACAGCAAATTGCAGCCCTTGAAAAAGACTGGGCTGAAAACCCACGCTGGAAAGGCGTAACCCGCGCTTATTCCGCTGCTGACGTCGTCCGCCTGCGTGGCTCGGTTCAACCTGAGCACACCTTTGCAAAACTCGGCGCCGAGAAGCTGTGGAAGCTGGTCACCCAGGGTGCCAAGCCGTCCTTCCGTCCCGAAAAAGATTTCGTCAACTGCATGGGCGCCCTCACTGGCGGCCAGGCAGTTCAACAGGTAAAAGCCGGTATCCAGGCGATCTACCTGTCCGGCTGGCAAGTGGCTGCGGACAACAACTCTGCAGAATCCATGTACCCCGACCAATCGCTGTACCCGGTGGACTCCGTGCCAACCGTGGTCAAGCGCATCAACAACTCGTTCCGCCGCGCCGACCAGATCCAGTGGAAAGCCGGTAAAGGCCCGGGCGACGAAGGCTACATCGACTACTTCGCGCCAATCGTGGCTGACGCCGAAGCCGGTTTCGGCGGCGTACTCAACGCCTACGAACTGATGAAGAGCATGATCGAGGCAGGCGCTGCCGGCGTGCACTTTGAAGACCAGCTGGCGTCGGTTAAAAAATGCGGCCACATGGGCGGCAAGGTACTGGTTCCGACCCAGGAAGCCGTGCAGAAGCTGACGGCTGCTCGTCTGGCAGCTGACGTTGCCGGCACACCGACCATCATCCTGGCCCGTACCGATGCCAACGCAGCGGACTTGCTGACCTCGGATTGCGACCCGTATGACCAGCCGTTCGTGACTGGCGAACGTACCCAGGAAGGTTTCTATAAAGTGCGTGCCGGTCTCGACCAGGCGATCGCCCGTGGCCTGGCCTACGCGCCGTACGCCGACCTGATCTGGTGCGAAACCGCCAAGCCGGACCTGGACGAAGCGCGTCGCTTCGCCGAAGCGATCAAGAAGGAATACCCGGACCAGCTGCTGTCCTACAACTGCTCGCCTTCTTTCAACTGGAAGAAGAACCTGGACGACGCGACCATCGCCAAGTTCCAGCGCGAACTGTCGGCCATGGGCTACAAGCACCAGTTCATCACCCTGGCCGGCATTCACAACATGTGGCACAGCATGTTCAACCTGGCGCATGACTACGCCCGCAACGACATGACCGCCTACGTGAAGCTGCAGGAGCAAGAGTTCGCTGACGCCGCCAAGGGTTACACCTTCGTGGCGCACCAGCAGGAAGTGGGCACCGGCTACTTCGACGACATGACCACCGTGATCCAGGGCGGCACCTCGTCCGTGACCGCGCTGACCGGTTCGACCGAAGAAGAGCAGTTCCACTAAGTAGCGAGTACACGGCCAGCGCGGCCCCACGGAAGACCTAACCGCACTGCCGCTTGATCTGACGCCCCGACTGGTTCGGGGCGTTTTTTTGCCCGCTTGAAAACACCACACGCCTACTGTGGGAGCTGGCTTGCCTGCGATAGCGGTGGGTCAGTGGCAGATTTTTCAACTGATCCACCGCTATCGCAGGCAAGCCAGCTCCCACCTTAACTGTGTCCAGCCCTAGGGTTTTGCGCAAAACATTGACCCAGAGCGGTATTTGCCTGAATCAAATCAGTTAAAAGATCCCCTCCAGCAACTAGCTGCAATCACGCAAGTAACAACAACTTCCCGCGCCACACGAGAAACATTCGCTTAAACCCCACGCAAACAATATTCATTATCATTTAGCCCATGAAAACTTCTTTACAGCTTAAACAAAACACATTTGATTAAATGCCCGCTAATGCCCGGCCCACAAGGGCTACAGCCCCAAGAAGGTGCACTATGTGCTTATTCCATCGAATAATTTCGCTATAGGAATTTTACTTGCCCGGTGTTTAGCCATAAAATCACCGCGATTGATTGCGCTGCGACATATCGTCACTGCATCGTTACTTTTTCGAGCTCAGAGACCTTTGCTCTCTGTTAAGGATTTCCAGCATGACCGAAGCGACAGGACTCATGGCCCACAACTGGGGCTTTGCCATTTTCCTCCTCGGTGTTGTCGGCCTTTGTGCCTTCATGCTCGGCGTCTCCAGCCTCCTCGGGTCAAAAGCCTGGGGCCGCAGCAAAAATGAACCGTTCGAGTCCGGCATGCTGCCTACAGGTGGCGCCCGCTTGCGGCTCTCAGCCAAATTCTATCTGGTCGCGATGCTGTTCGTGATCTTCGATATCGAAGCCCTCTTTCTCTTTGCCTGGTCTGTGTCCGTCCGCGAAAGCGGCTGGACCGGATTCGTCGAAGCCCTCGTTTTCATAGCAATTCTGTTGGCAGGCCTTGTCTACCTATTCCGAGTGGGCGCCCTTGACTGGGCTCCGGAAGCTCGTCGTAAGCGGCAAGCGAAGCTGAAACAATGAGGCTTTGGCGATGCAATACAATCTCACCAGGATCGACCCGGATGCTCCTAACGATCAGTACCCTATCGGCGAACGGGAAACCGTTTCCGATCCGTTAGAAGATCAAGTCCACAAAAACATCTACATGGGCAAACTCGAAGACGTGCTGAGTGGCGCGGTCAACTGGGGGCGTAAAAACTCCCTGTGGCCGTACAACTTCGGCCTTTCGTGCTGCTACGTGGAAATGACCACCGCCTTCACGGCGCCCCACGACATCGCGCGCTTTGGCGCCGAAGTTATCCGGGCATCACCGCGCCAGGCGGATTTCATGGTTATCGCCGGCACCTGCTTTATCAAGATGGCGCCGATCATTCAGCGTCTCTACGAGCAAATGCTCGAGCCAAAGTGGGTTATCTCCATGGGTTCGTGCGCCAACTCCGGTGGCATGTACGACATCTACTCCGTCGTTCAAGGGGTGGACAAGTTCCTGCCCGTGGACGTCTACGTGCCTGGCTGCCCGCCTCGCCCTGAAGCTTTTCTGCAAGGCTTGATGCTGTTGCAGGAGTCGATCGGCAAGGAGCGTCGCCCGCTTTCCTGGGTTGTCGGTGATCAAGGCGTTTATCGCGCCGAGATGCCGTCACAAAAGGAACAGCGCCGCGAACAGCGTATCGCAGTCACCAACCTGCGCAGCCCCGACGAAGTCTGATCCAGCACCGCTTCTTTTATAGAACGAAAACCTGGCTTCATTCTTTACGTTGACCGAAAGCGATAAAAAACCATGACTACAGGCAGTGCTCTGTACATCCCGCCTTATAAGGCAGACGACCAGGACGTGGTTGTCGAACTCAATAACCGTTTTGGCCCTGACGCCTTCACCGCCCAGGCCACACGCACCGGTATGCCGGTGCTGTGGGTGGCGCGCGCCAAGCTCGTCGAAGTCCTGAGCTTCCTGCGCAACCTGCCCAAGCCGTACGTCATGCTCTATGACCTGCATGGCGTGGACGAGCGTCTGCGCACCAAGCGTCAAGGCTTGCCGAGCGGCGCCGATTTCACCGTGTTCTACCACTTGATGTCGCTGGAACGTAACAGCGACGTGATGATCAAGGTCGCCCTCTCTGAAAGCGACCTGAGCGTCCCGACCGTTACCGGTATCTGGCCGAACGCCAGCTGGTACGAGCGTGAAGTCTGGGACATGTTCGGCATCGACTTCCCGGGCCACCCGCACCTGACGCGCATCATGATGCCGCCGACCTGGGAAGGTCACCCGCTGCGCAAGGACTTCCCGGCGCGCGCCACCGAATTCGACCCGTTTAGCCTCAACCTCGCCAAGCAACAGCTTGAAGAGGAAGCTGCACGCTTCCGTCCGGAAGACTGGGGCATGAAACGCTCCGGCACCAATGAGGACTACATGTTCCTCAACCTGGGCCCGAACCACCCTTCGGCTCACGGTGCCTTTCGGATCATCCTGCAACTGGACGGTGAAGAAATCGTCGACTGCGTGCCGGACATCGGCTACCACCACCGTGGTGCCGAGAAGATGGCTGAGCGTCAGTCGTGGCACAGCTTCATCCCCTACACCGACCGTATCGACTACCTCGGCGGCGTGATGAACAACCTGCCGTACGTGCTCTCGGTCGAGAAGCTGGCCGGTATCAAGGTGCCGGACCGCGTCGACACCATCCGCATCATGATGGCCGAGTTCTTCCGGATCACCAGCCACCTGCTGTTCCTGGGTACTTATATCCAGGACGTTGGCGCCATGACCCCGGTGTTCTTCACCTTCACCGACCGTCAGCGCGCCTACAAGGTCATCGAAGCCATTACTGGTTTCCGTCTGCACCCGGCCTGGTACCGCATCGGCGGCGTGGCGCACGACCTGCCGAACGGCTGGGAGCGCCTGGTCAAGGAATTCATCGACTGGATGCCCAAGCGTCTGGACGAGTACCAGAAGGCTGCGCTGGACAACAGCATCCTCAAGGGTCGTACCATCGGCGTTGCCGCCTACAACACCAAAGAGGCCCTGGAATGGGGCGTCACCGGTGCAGGCCTGCGTTCGACCGGTTGCGATTTTGACCTGCGTAAAGCGCGTCCGTATTCCGGCTACGAGAACTTCGAATTCGAGATTCCGACGGCCGCGAATGGCGATGCCTACGACCGTTGCATCGTGCGCGTCGAAGAAATGCGCCAGAGCCTGAAGATCATCGAGCAGTGCATGCGCAACATGCCGGCCGGCCCGTACAAGGCGGATCACCCGCTGACCACGCCGCCGCCTAAAGAGCGCACGCTGCAGCACATCGAAACCCTGATCACGCACTTCCTGCAAGTTTCGTGGGGCCCGGTAATGCCGGCCAACGAATCCTTCCAGATGATCGAAGCGACCAAGGGTATCAACAGTTATTACCTGACGAGCGATGGCGGCACCATGAGCTACCGCACCCGGATTCGCACCCCAAGCTTCCCGCACTTGCAGCAGATCCCTTCGGTGATCAAAGGCGAGATGGTCGCGGACTTGATTGCGTACCTGGGTAGTATCGATTTCGTTATGGCCGACGTGGACCGCTAAGCATGAACAGCACGCTTATCCAAACAGATCGTTTCACCTTGAGTGAAACCGAGCGCTCGGCCATCGAGCACGAGCTGCATCACTACGAAGACCCGCGCGCGGCGTCGATCGAAGCCTTGAAGATCGTCCAGAAGGAACGTGGCTGGGTGCCGGACGGCGCCCTCTACGCCATCGGCGAACTGCTCGGCATCCCGGCCAGCGACGTTGAAGGGGTGGCGACGTTCTACAGCCAGATCTTCCGTCAGCCGGTCGGCCGCCACATCATTCGCGTGTGCGACAGCATGGTCTGCTACATCGGTGGCCACGAGTCGGTGGTCAGCGAGATCCAGAACAAGCTGGGCATTGGCCTGGGCCAAACCACTGCGGACGGCCGCTTCACGCTGCTGCCGGTGTGCTGCCTGGGCAACTGCGACAAGGCGCCGGCGTTGATGATCGACGACGACACATTCGGTGACGTGCAGCCTGCTGGCGTCACCCAATTGCTCGAGGGCTACCCATGACCCTTACATCTTTCGGCCCGGCCAACCTGATCAAGCGTTCGCCTGAAACCCACCCGCTGACCTGGCGTCTGCGTGACGACGGCGAGGCGGTATGGCTCGACGAATACCAGGCCAAGAACGGTTACGCGGCAGCGCGCAAAGCTTTCGCCGACATGGCCCAGGACGATATCGTCCAGACCGTCAAAGACGCCGGCCTTAAAGGCCGCGGCGGTGCAGGCTTCCCCACTGGTGTTAAGTGGGGCCTGATGCCCAAAGACGAATCCATCAACATCCGTTACCTGCTGTGCAACGCGGACGAGATGGAGCCGAACACCTGGAAAGACCGCATGCTGATGGAGCAACTGCCCCATCTGCTGATCGAAGGCATGCTGATCAGCGCCCGCGCGCTGAAAACCTACCGTGGCTACATCTTCCTGCGTGGCGAATACACCACCGCCGCCAAGCACCTCAACCGTGCCGTGGCAGAAGCCAAGGCTGCAGGCCTGTTGGGCAAGAACATCCTCGGTTCGGGTTTTGACTTCGAACTGTTCGTGCACACCGGCGCCGGGCGTTATATCTGCGGTGAAGAAACCGCACTGATCAACTCCCTCGAAGGCCGCCGCGCCAACCCGCGCTCCAAGCCGCCCTTCCCTGCCGCCGTCGGCGTGTGGGGCAAGCCGACTTGCGTGAACAACGTTGAAACCCTGTGCAACGTGCCGGCGATCATCGCCGACGGCGTTGACTGGTACAAATCGTTGGCCCGCGAAGGCAGCGAAGACATGGGCACCAAGCTCATGGGCTTCTCCGGCAAGGTCAAGAACCCTGGACTGTGGGAGCTGCCGTTCGGCGTCACCGCACGCGAGCTGTTCGAGGACTACGCCGGCGGCATGCGCGACGGCTACACCTTGAAAGCCTGGCAGCCAGGCGGCGCCGGTACTGGCTTCCTGCTCCCTGAGCACCTTGATGCACAAATGTATGCCGGCGGCATCGGCAAGGTCGGCACCCGGATGGGTACGGGCCTGGCGATGGCGGTGGACAACACCGTGAACATGGTCTCGCTGCTGCGCAACATGGAGCAGTTCTTCTCCCGCGAATCCTGCGGTTTCTGCACCCCGTGCCGTGACGGCTTGCCATGGAGCGTGAAGCTCTTGATGGCGATCGAGAAAGGTGAAGGCCAGCCAGGCGACATCGAGACCCTGCTGGGTCTGGTCGGTTTCCTCGGCCCAGGCAAGACCTTCTGTGCTCACGCACCGGGCGCCGTGGAGCCATTGGGCAGCGCAATCAAATACTTCCGCTCGGAGTTCGAAGCCGGCATCGCGCCTGTCAGCGCCGCCGTCCCGCCTCTGGCAAGGCCGATCGTAGTCGGCGCGTAACGCTTTAAAGGGCGAAGGGTCCGTGCCCTTCGCTTTCTCATGGGCTGACGCCGTAAAGGCTGTGTTGATGCCCATGAATAACAAGATTCCATTAGCCACGCCCGCTGACAACGGGCCAACGAAGAACTTTGAACCATGGCCACTATCCACGTAGACGGCAAAGCGCTCGAAGTCGATGGGGCAGACAACCTGTTACAGGCATGTCTCTCATTAGGCCTCGACATCCCGTATTTCTGCTGGCACCCCGCGCTTGGTAGCGTCGGTGCCTGTCGCCAGTGCGCGGTCAAGCAGTACACCGACGAGAACGACACCCGTGGTCGTATCGTCATGTCCTGTATGACCCCAGCCACCGACAACACCTGGATCTCCATCGAAGATGAAGAATCCAAGGCGTTCCGCGCCAGTGTGGTCGAATGGCTGATGACCAACCACCCCCACGACTGCCCGGTCTGTGAGGAAGGCGGTCACTGCCACCTGCAAGACATGACGGTGATGACCGGCCACAACGAGCGCCGTTATCGCTTCACCAAACGCACGCACCAGAACCAGGACCTCGGCCCGTTCATTTCCCACGAAATGAACCGCTGCATCGCCTGCTACCGTTGCGTGCGTTTCTATAAAGACTACGCCGGCGGCACCGACCTGGGCGTCTTCGGCGCCCATGACAACGTGTACTTCGGTCGCGTTGAAGACGGCGTGCTCGAAAGCGAGTTCTCCGGCAACCTCACCGAGGTCTGCCCGACCGGTGTGTTCACCGACAAGACTCACTCCGAGCGCTACAACCGTAAGTGGGACATGCAGTTCTCGCCGAGCATCTGCCATGGCTGCTCCAGCGGTTGCAACATCTCCCCGGGCGAGCGCTACGGCGAACTGCGTCGCATCGAAAACCGCTTCAACGGTTCGGTCAACCAGTACTTCCTGTGCGACCGTGGCCGTTTCGGCTATGGCTACGTCAACCGCGAAGACCGCCCACGCCAGCCGCTGTTGGCCGGTGGCGCCAAGCTGAGCCTGGACGACGCGCTGGATAAAGCCGCCGACCTGCTGCGCGGCCGCAACATCGTCGGTATCGGCTCGCCGCGTGCCAGCCTCGAAAGCAACTACGCGTTGCGCGAACTGGTGGGTGCCGAGCACTTCTACTGCGGTATCGAAGCCGGTGAGTTGGAGCGCATCCGCCTGGTCCTGCAAGTGCTGAACGACAGCCCGCTGCCAGTCCCGAACATGCGCGACATCGAAGACCACGATGCGATCTTCGTCCTCGGCGAAGACCTGACCCAGACCGCCGCGCGTATTGCGCTGTCGTTGCGTCAGTCGGTCAAAGGCAAGGCCGAAGACATGGCCGACGCCATGCGCGTTCAGCCTTGGCTTGACGCCGCGGTAAAAAACATCGGCCAGCACGCGCTGAACCCGCTGTTTATCGCAAGCCTGGCTGAAACCAAGCTCGACGACATCGCCGAAGAATGCGTTCACGCCGCGCCGGATGACCTGGCCCGCATCGGTTTCGCCGTGGCCCACGCCCTCGACGCCAGCGCGCCTGCCGTCGAAGGCCTGGACACTGAAGCCGTCGAACTGGCCCAGCGCATCGCCGATGCCCTGCTCGCAGCCAAGCGCCCATTGATCATTGCCGGCACCTCGTTGGGTTCCAAGGCACTGATTGAGGCTGCTGCGAATATCGCGAAGGCCTTGAAGCTGCGCGACAAGAACGGTTCCATCAGCCTGGTAGTGCCGGAAGCCAACAGCCTCGGCCTGGCCATGCTCGGTGGTGAGTCCCTGGACGCTGCCCTGCAAGCCGTGATCGACGGCAATGCCGACGCCATCGTGGTACTGGAAAACGACCTGTACACCCGCACTGATTCGGCCAAGGTCGATGCCGCGCTGGACGCTGCCAAAGTGCTGATCGTGGCCGACCACCAGAAGACCGCCACCAGCGAGCGTGCCGACCTGGTATTGCCAGCCGCCACCTTCGCCGAAGGCGACGGTACTCTGGTCAGCCAGGAAGGCCGCGCCCAGCGCTTCTTCCAGGTGTTCGATCCGAAGTACATGGACGCCAGCATCCTGGTTCACGAAGGCTGGCGCTGGCTGCATGCCCTGCGCGCCACCTTGCTGAACCAGCCGATCGACTGGACCCAGCTCGACCACGTAACCGCCGCAGCCGCCGCAAGCGCCCCGCAGCTGGCCCGTATCGTCGACGCTGCACCGTCCGCCTCGTTCCGCATCAAGGGCATGAAGCTGGCCCGTGAACCGCTGCGTTACTCGGGCCGTACGGCCATGCGCGCCGACATCAGCGTGCACGAACCGCGTACGCCGCAAGACATCGACACCGCGTTTGCCTTCTCCATGGAAGGTTACTCGGGTTCGGTCGAGCCACGTCAGCAAGTGCCATTTGCCTGGTCGCCGGGCTGGAACTCGCCGCAAGCCTGGAACAAGTTCCAGGACGAAGTCGGTGGCCACATCCGCGCTGGCGACCCAGGCACCCGCCTGATCGAAAGCACCGGTGACGCGCTGAACTGGTTCGCCGCCGTACCGCGTCCGTTCAACCCGGCCCAGGGCACCTGGCGGGTTGTGCCGTTCTTCCACCTGTTCGGCAGCGAAGAGACTTCTTCCAAAGCCGCGCCGGTGCAAAGTCGCATTCCTGAAGCCTACGTGTCCGTGGCCAAGTCCGAAGCCGACCGCCTGGGCGTCAACGACGGTGCCCTGCTCAGCCTGAACGTGGCTGGCCAGACCCTGCGTCTGCCGCTGCGCATCAATGATGAGTTGGGTGCGGGCCTGGTTGCACTGCCTAAAGGCCTTGCCGGTATTCCACCTGCGATCTTTGGCAAAACCGTTGACGGTCTGCAGGAGGCAGCGCAATGACTTGGTTCACGCCGGAAGTAATTGACGTGATCATTTCGGTGGTCAAAGCCATCGTGATCCTGTTGGCCGTGGTCGTTGCGGGCGCCCTGCTCAGCTTCGTCGAACGTCGCCTGCTGGGCTGGTGGCAGGACCGTTACGGTCCGAACCGCGTTGGCCCATTCGGCATGTTCCAGATCGCCGCCGACATGCTGAAAATGTTCTTCAAGGAAGACTGGACCCCGCCGTTTGCCGACAAGGTGATATTCACCCTGGCACCGGTCGTGGCCATGAGCGCCTTGCTGATCGCCTTCGCCGTCATCCCGATCACCCCGACCTGGGGCGTGGCGGACCTGAACATCGGCTTGCTGTTCTTCTTCGCCATGGCCGGTCTGTCGGTCTACGCGGTGCTGTTCGCCGGTTGGTCGAGTAACAACAAGTTCGCCCTGCTGGGCAGCTTGCGGGCTTCGGCCCAGACCGTGTCCTACGAAGTGTTCATGGGCCTGGCGCTGATGGGCATCGTGGTGCAGGTCGGCTCGTTCAACATGCGCGATATCGTTGAGTACCAGGCGCAGAACCTGTGGTTCATCATTCCGCAGTTCTTCGGCTTCTGCACCTTCTTCATTGCTGGCGTCGCCGTGACTCACCGTCACCCGTTCGACCAGCCGGAAGCGGAACAGGAACTGGCCGACGGTTACCACATTGAATACGCCGGCATGAAATGGGGCATGTTCTTCGTTGGTGAGTACATCGGCATCATCTTGATCTCGGCCCTGCTGGTCACGCTGTTCTTCGGCGGCTGGCACGGTCCGTTCGGCATCCTGCCGCAGTTGGCGTTCTTCTGGTTCTTCCTGAAGACCGCGTTCTTCATCATGTTGTTTATCCTGCTGCGCGCTTCCATTCCGCGTCCACGATACGACCAGGTGATGGATTTCAGCTGGCGCTTCTGCCTGCCGCTGACCCTGATCAATTTGCTGGTGACGGCTGCCGTTGTGTTGTTGAACACGCCAGCCGGCGCGGTTCAGTGAGGATTTGACCCATGTTCAAATATATTGGCGACATCGTTAAGGGTACCGGTACCCAGTTGCGAAGCCTGGTGATGGTGTTCGGTCACGGCTTTCGCAAACGCGACACCCTGCAATACCCGGAAGAAGCGGTGTACCTGCCGCCGCGCTATCGCGGCCGTATCGTACTGACCCGCGACCCCGATGGCGAAGAGCGTTGCGTAGCCTGCAACCTGTGCGCCGTGGCGTGCCCGGTGGGTTGCATCTCCCTGCAGAAAGCTGAAACCGAAGACGGTCGCTGGTACCCGGACTTCTTCCGCATCAACTTCTCGCGCTGCATTTTCTGCGGCCTCTGCGAGGAAGCTTGCCCGACCACCGCGATCCAGCTGACACCGGATTTCGAGATGGCCGAGTTCAAACGTCAGGACCTGGTGTACGAGAAAGAAGATCTGCTGATCTCTGGTCCCGGTAAAAACCCTGATTACAACTTCTATCGTGTTGCAGGTATGGCCGTTGCCGGTAAGCCCAAGGGCGCCGCACAAAACGAAGCCGAGCCGATCAACGTGAAGAGCTTGCTGCCTTAAGGAAGAAAGATGGAATTCGCTTTCTATTTCGCGTCCGGTATTGCAGTGGTGTCCACGCTTCGCGTGATCACTAACACCAATCCTGTGCACGCCCTGCTCTACCTGATCATTTCGTTGATCGCCGTGGCCATGACCTTTTTCAGCCTCGGCGCACCGTTCGCCGGTGTGCTGGAAGTGATCGCCTACGCCGGCGCCATCATGGTGCTGTTCGTGTTTGTGGTGATGATGCTCAACCTCGGGCCAGCCTCGGTCGCCCAGGAACGCGTGTGGCTCAAGCCCGGCATCTGGCTCGGCCCGGTGATCCTGGCAGCCCTGCTGCTGGGTGAACTGCTGTATGTGCTGTTCGCTCACCAGAGCGGCCAGGCCATCGGCCACACCACCGTAGACGCGAAAGCCGTGGGCATAAGCCTGTTCGGCCCGTACCTGCTGGTGGTCGAACTGGCTTCGATGTTGCTGCTCGCGGCAGCCATCACCGCCTTCCACTTGGGCCGCAACGAAGCCAAGGAGCAATGACGATGCCTGCTATCCCTTTGGAGCATGGTCTGGCGGTCGCCGGCATCCTGTTCTGCCTTGGCCTGGTCGGCCTGATGGTTCGCCGTAACATTCTGTTCGTGTTGATGAGCCTGGAAATCATGATGAACGCCGCCGCACTGGCGTTCGTGGTTGCAGGTAGCCGATGGGCGCAGCCGGATGGGCAAGTCATGTTCATCCTGGTGATCAGCCTGGCAGCCGCCGAGGCCAGTATTGGCTTGGCGATCCTGCTGCAACTGTATCGTCGCTTCCACACGCTTGATATCGACGCTGCCAGTGAGATGCGCGGATGAACATGATCTTTCTGACTTTCGTATTTCCCCTGATCGGTTTCCTGCTGCTGTCGTTCTCCCGTGGACGCTGGTCGGAAAACCTGTCTGCCCTGATCGGTGTGGGGTCCATTGGCCTGTCGGCCATCGTGGCTGCCTACGTCATCTGGCAATTCAACGTGGCGCCGCCGGAAGGCGGCCACTACACCCTGGTGCTGTGGCAGTGGATGTCGGTGGACGGCTTCAAGCCCAACTTCGCCCTCTACGTCGACGGCCTGTCGATCACCATGCTCGGCGTGGTGGTGGGTGTAGGCTTCCTGATCCACCTGTTCGCGTCCTGGTACATGCGCGGTGAGGCCGGTTACTCGCGCTTCTTCGCCTACACCAACCTGTTTATCGCCAGCATGCTGTTCCTGGTACTCGGCGATAACCTGTTGTTCCTGTACTTCGGCTGGGAAGGCGTGGGCCTGTGCTCATACCTGTTGATCGGTTTCTACTACAGCAACCGCAACAACGGTAACGCTGCACTCAAGGCTTTTATCGTTACTCGGATCGGCGACGTGTTCATGGCCATCGGCCTGTTCATCCTGTTCCAACAGGTGGGCACGCTGAACATCCAGGAACTGCTGGTGCTGGCACCACAGAAATTCCAGGTCGGCGACTTCTGGATCACCCTCGCTACCCTGATGCTGCTGGGCGGCGCCGTGGGTAAATCCGCGCAACTGCCGCTGCAAACCTGGCTGGCGGACGCAATGGCCGGCCCTACGCCGGTGTCGGCACTGATCCACGCCGCAACCATGGTAACTGCGGGTGTCTACCTGATCGCACGTACCCACGGCCTGTTCACCCTGGCACCGGAAATCCTGCATCTTGTAGGGCTGGTCGGTGGCGTGACCCTGGTACTGGCCGGTTTCGCTGCGCTGGTACAAACCGACATCAAGCGTATCCTCGCCTACTCGACCATGAGCCAGATCGGCTACATGTTCCTGGCCCTGGGCGTAGGTGCCTGGGACGGCGCGATCTTCCACCTGATGACCCACGCCTTCTTCAAGGCCCTGCTGTTCCTCGCTTCGGGTGCGGTGATCGTTGCCTGCCACCACGAGCAGAACATCTTCAAGATGGGCGGCCTGTGGAAGAAACTGCCGTTGGCCTACGCCAGCTTCATCGTCGGCGGCGCGGCCTTGTCGGCCCTGCCACTGGTGACCGCAGGTTTCTACTCCAAGGACGAAATCCTCTGGGAAGCCTTTGCCAGCGGTAACCACGGTTTGCTGTACGCAGGCCTGGTCGGTGCGTTCATGACCTCGCTGTACACCTTCCGCCTGATCTTCATCACCTTCCACGGTGAAGCCAAGACCGAAGCGCACGCAGGCCATGGCATCTCCCACTGGTTGCCCCTGTCGGTGCTGATCATCCTGTCGACCTTCATCGGCGCCATGATCACCCCGCCTCTGGCCGGTGTACTGCCGGAAAGCGCTGGCCATGCCGGTGGCGCCGCCAAGCACAGCCTGGAAATCGCCTCGGGCGCCATCGCCATCGCCGGTATCCTGCTGGCCGCGCTGCTGTTCCTGGGCAAGCGTCGCTTCGTCACCGCTGTGGCCAACAGTGGCATTGGCCGCTTCCTCTCGGCCTGGTGGTTCGCTGCATGGGGCTTCGACTGGATCTACGACAAACTGTTCGTCAAGCCTTACCTGGCCATCAGCCACGTACTGCGCAAAGACCCGCTCGACCAGACCATCGGTTTGATCCCGCGCGCCGCCAAGGCCGGTCACACCGCCCTGAGCCGCAGCGAGACCGGTCAACTGCGTTGGTATGCAGCCTCCATGGCCATCGGTGCCGTGCTGGTGATCGGCGCCATCGTTGTGGTAGCGGTCTGACTATGAACCTTTTGAACTTTGCGAACCTGCGAAAGGAAACGAGCCTGTCATGATTCTGCCCTGGCTAATCCTGATCCCCTTTATCGGCGGCCTGCTCTGCTGGATGGGTGAACGCTTCGGCGCCACCCTCCCCCGCTGGATTGCGTTGCTGACCATGTCCCTGGAACTCGCGCTCGGCCTCTGGCTGTGGGCGCACGGTGACTATTCATTCGCTCCGGCACCGGGTGTCGATCCAACCTTCGCGCTTGAATTCAAGCACGTGTGGATCCAGCGCTTCGGCATCAACGTGCACTTGGCCCTCGACGGCCTGTCGCTGTTGATGATTTTGCTGACCGGCTTGCTGGGTATCCTCTCGGTACTCTGCTCCTGGAAAGAAATTCAGCGTCACGTGGGCTTCTTCCACCTGAACCTGATGTGGATCCTGGGCGGCGTTGTCGGCGTGTTTCTGGCGCTGGACCTGTTCATGTTCTTCTTCTTCTGGGAAATGATGCTGGTGCCGATGTACTTCCTCATCGCGCTCTGGGGTCACAGTTCTTCGGACGGCAAGAAAACCCGGATCTACGCGGCGACCAAGTTCTTCATCTTCACCCAGGCTTCCGGCCTGATCATGTTGGTGGCGATCCTGGGTCTGGTACTGGTCAACTTCAACACCACTGGCGTGATTACCTTCAACTACGCCGACCTGTTGAAAACCAAGATGTCGCTGACCACCGAGTACATCCTGATGCTGGGCTTCTTCATCGCCTTCGCGGTGAAGCTGCCGGTGGTGCCGTTCCACTCCTGGCTGCCGGATGCTCACGCCCAGGCGCCGACCGCAGGTTCCGTCGACCTCGCCGGTATCCTGCTCAAGACCGCTGCTTATGGTCTGCTGCGTTTCGCCCTGCCGCTGTTCCCGAATGCCTCGGCCGAGTTCGCGCCGATCGCCATGACCCTGGGTCTGATCGGGATCTTCTACGGTGCATTCCTGGCTTTTGCGCAAACCGACATCAAGCGTCTGATTGCCTTCTCGTCCGTTTCCCACATGGGTTTCGTACTGATCGGCATCTACTCCGGCAGCCAGCTGGCGCTGCAAGGCGCAGTGATCCAGATGTTGGCCCACGGCGTTTCGGCCGCCGCACTGTTTATCCTCAGTGGTCAGCTGTACGAGCGCCTGCACACCCGTGACATGCGTGAAATGGGTGGCGTGTGGTCGCGCATCGCGTACCTGCCGGCCATCAGCCTGTTCTTCGCCGCCGCGTCCCTGGGCTTGCCGGGCACAGGTAACTTCATCGGCGAGTTCCTGATCCTGATGGGGTCGTTCGTACACACACCGTGGATCAGCGCCATTGCTACCTCGGGCCTGGTGTTCGGTTCGGTCTACTCGCTGATCATGATCCACCGCGCCTACTTCGGCCCGGCCAAGTCCGACACCGTCCTGCAAGGGATGGATGCTCGCGAACTGATCATGGTGCTCGGCCTTGCGGTGCTGCTGATCTACATCGGTGTGTACCCGCAACCGTTCCTGGACACTTCTGCCGCGACGATGCATGGCGTGCAGCAGTGGATCGGCACCGCCTTCTCTCAACTCGCTTCGGCCCGGTAAGAGCGCTATGGAATTCACGATCCAACACTTTATCGCGCTTGCGCCGCTGCTGATTACCAGCCTTACCGTTGTGGCGGTGATGCTGGCAATCGCCTGGCGCCGCAATCACTCGCAAACGTTCCTGCTGTCGTGTGCCGGTCTTAACCTGGCCCTGCTGTCGATCATCCCGGCACTCAAGGTCGCGCCATTGGCCGTGACCCCGCTGATGATGGTCGATGACTTCGCGCTGCTGTACATCGCGTTGATCCTCGTTGCCACCCTGGCCTGCGTCACCCTCGCCCACGCTTACCTCGGCGAAGGCGGCACCGGCTACCCTGGCAACAAGGAAGAGCTGTACCTGCTGATTCTGCTGGCTGCGGCCGGTGGCATCGTGCTGGTCAGCGCTCAGCACCTGGCCGGCTTGTTCATCGGCCTGGAACTGCTGTCGATCCCGACCTACGGCCTGGTGGCCTACGCCTTCTTCAACAAGCGCTCGCTGGAAGCCGGCATCAAGTACATGGTGCTGTCGGCGGCCGGTTCCGCGTTCCTGTTGTTCGGTATGGCGCTGCTCTACGCAGAGGCCGGCAACCTGAGCTTCACCGGTATCGGTCACGCGCTGGCGGCCACCAACATGCCTGCGCCGATTGCCCAACTGGGCCTGGCGATGATGCTGATCGGCCTGGCGTTCAAGCTGTCCCTGGTGCCGTTCCACCTGTGGACCCCGGACGTGTACGAAGGCGCCCCGGCGCCGGTGGCCGCGTTTTTGGCCACGGCGTCGAAGGTTGCGGTGTTTGCGGTGATGGTGCGTCTGTTCCAGATCTCGCCTGCGGCCAACACCGGCGTGCTGAGCACCGTGCTGACCGTGATCGCCATTGCGTCGATCCTGTTCGGTAACCTGCTGGCGCTGACCCAGAACAACCTCAAGCGTCTGCTCGGTTACTCCTCCATCGCGCACTTCGGCTACCTGCTGATCGCCCTGGTGGCGAGCAAAGGCCTGGCCGTGGAAGCCATGGGCGTGTACCTGGTTACCTACGTGATCACCAGCCTGGGTGCATTCGGCGTGATCACGCTGATGTCCTCGCCGTTCAAAGGCCGTGACGCCGACGCCCTGTACGAATACCGCGGCCTGTTCTGGCGCCGTCCGTACCTGACCGCCGTGCTCACCGTGATGATGCTGTCCCTGGCTGGTATCCCGCTGACCGCAGGCTTTATCGGCAAGTTCTACATCGTTGCCACCGGTGTTGAAGCCCACGAATGGTGGTTGGTTGCTTCGTTGGTACTGGGCAGCGCCATCGGCGTGTTCTACTACCTGCGCGTGATGGTCACTCTGTACCTGATCGAGCCAAACCTGCGCCGCGTAGACGCCGAGCTGCACTGGGAACAGAAGGCAGGCGGCGTGATGCTGCTGGCCATCGCCCTGCTCGCGTTCTTCCTGGGCGTATACCCACAACCGTTGCTCACCCTGGTGCAGCACGCGGTGCTGGGCGTTTGATCGCTTAGATTAATGCAGTAAACAAAACGGCGCCTTCGGGCGCCGTTTTGCGTTTCTGAGGATCAATTCTTTTGCCTGCTCTTACTGTAGAAATTTCCTTCATCTACTACCTATTCGTCTGGCATCTACTCGCTGAAGTCGGCCTTATGGTGGTTGCGTTTTAGGAAAGTTCCCACAGCCCGGTCACTTGACCCAAGGCGCGTGGGCCACCACACTATACGCAGGCTACGTACAGAACATGGATGCTCTATTTATCGAGTTGCCGGCCTTTGAACGGCATCGCAGGGACTATCTGAGTGACGAGCTATTCCAGGGCTTTCAACAGGAGTTGATGAAGAACCCGCAAGCGGGCGACGTGATCGAGGGAACCGGCGGGTTGCGCAAGGTCCGTTTCGTCGATGAGCGACGCAACAAAGGCAAACGCGGGGGCTTGCGGGTCATTTACTACTGGTGGTCGGGCGGCACGCAATTCTGGTTGTTCACCCTGTACGGCAAACACGAACAGGACGACCTTACCCCCAACCACAAGAAAGCCCTCAAACACATGCTGGACAGGGAAATCAAAGCGAGAACACATCATGAAACGTGAAATCTTTTCCGAACTGGTCGAAGGCTTCGACGCCCTGGCCGAAGAACGCCAAGGCAAAGTCACCCTGCGGACCCACAAGGCCCATCTCAACAACCTGGCCCCTCTGAGCGCCGAAGAAGTGGTCGCCGTGCGCCAACAGCTCAACCTCTCGCGCTCGGTGTTCGCCATGTACCTGCGCACCAACGTACGCACCCTGGAAAACTGGGAACAAGGCCGGGCCAAGCCCAACGCCCAGGCCACCACCTTGATTCGGCTGGTGGCACGTTTTCCGGAAACCGTGGCGCAGCTCGCGGCGCTGGGCTGAGGAATCAGGCTATGGCTTGCGGGCTTGCTGTGGCGAGCGGGCTTGCCACAAAAAAGCGCTAACTTCCACTAACTTACTGCACACCAAATCCACCGAGCATATCGGCAAACGTCTCGCTGTCAGGCAACCCCTCACCCACCCAAAGTGACGGCGCTACGCGTGGCGAGCCCTCGGTCCAGAACAGCGAATGGCGCGCCAGTGGTTCGATCTGGGCACTCAGTTGCGGCATGCCGTCGCCGATACGCTCAGGGTCGGGCAAAGCAAACCATCGCGCCGGCGGCGCCACGCTGTTGGCGTAGCTCGCCGGCGACCAGTCTCCTGGTAGTGGCATCCCCAGCAGCGCCTCGTCGAAAGCCTCCAGGGAAAAGCCTTCACTCAATGCCGATAATGCCAGGCGCTCCACCTGGTCATACCAAAAAGTCTCCCCTTCCAGCCGAGCGAGCAATGGCACATCCTCCCCGGCGCAGGCCAGGGTCAACGGAAAATAACGCCCCACCCGATCCACACTGGGAATCATCACGCCCGACCATCCCTGCTCGCCACAGACGCCCGCCGCCAAGGCAAAGCGCCAGATCGGGCTGCACAGGTAAACCTGGAGCCACTGTGACCCCAGCCGCTCGCGACTGCACTGCAAACCGCCCTGCAGCCATGCATCCCAAGGCTGCAAAAACGTTGGGGGCAAGCGGCGACTGACAAAGTCCCCATGGCTTGCGACCTTGCCGAAAAATCCATGCATGGCTGATCCTTAAAAGCTCGAAGGGCAATGGAACTGCTCGGCGCCATCACGGCGAAACGGGTTGATCACACTGCTGGCTCGCAACAGGTACGTCACCCGGTGGCCTTCCAAATTGAATGTCAGTTGCAGTTGTTCGCCCTGGGCGCTGACCGCGGCCTTGTCCATCATCCGCAACCAACCCCAAGGGCCATCGCTGCGCAACGGGCTGACCAATGCCGGCGTGGCGTCCAGGCGTACCAGGCCGCCGGACTTGCCGCTCGGCAGCGACAGGCTGGTGAAGTCCGCCACGCTGCCCGCGTCGTACACCACCGGCTGGCCATCGATATCCAGTGTGACCTTGGTCAACGCCGGGTCGGCCCCCAGGGTTTTCAGGTCAAAACGCATTGATGGCTGACGCGCACCGGCGACGAAAAACATATCCCGCAGCCTGGCGCCGCGTTGGAACTGGTTGAGCACATCCTGGGAGATATTCAGCGCGGTCACCCCACTGGAGCGCCAGCGCCATTGGCTGCCGCTCATGTCGACATAGGCGGCGAGGTTCTTGCTGAAAAAATCGTCCATCAAGCCGCCAGGCCCGAAGAACTTGCCGAAGTCATCGGCGGTGGCATCGCGCCCGGAACTGCGCACCAACGGATAGCGCCCGTCGATGGCCGCCCGGCAGAAGGGTGCGCCGCTGGCTTCCCACAGCGCATTCAAGCGCGCCTTTTCATTGCCCAAGGTCAGCGCGGAGCCAGCGGATTCCACATCGCGCAATACGCCCGCCAAAGGCGCAGGTTGGGTATCGCCGGAACGTTTCAAACGCCCCAGGACCTCATTGGAGGGGGCCGGCGCGGCGCTGCGACGGGCCGCATCAGCACTGTCGAAAAACTGCCCGGCGTCCTTCAGCGCAACCAATACGTCGTCCAGCGGTTGCGGCCCAGTGCCGCTGCCGACCAAACGGTGCAGCGCGGCAAAATGCAGGTCCACCGGGTTGGCCGAAGCATCCGCCACTGGCGTCGGGTTATCGGCACCCAGCGCAGCTTGCAGCTTCTGGGTGGCCGCAGCGATCTTGTCGCGCACACGTTGATCGGTGTCTTTGCTGGCCGCCGTGGTCAGGGCGCCTTCCAGGGTGGTTTCCTTGGCCACTGCTTGCAGCAACGCCCGTAGCGGCGAATCAGTGGCGGCCAAGGCGTTGGTTACCAAGGACGCCTGGCCCAGGCTGGTGAGCGGCGTCACATGCACATCCGCCAAAAAGGTGTCCCATTGACGGATGGAGTCAGCGTAATACAACTCCAGCACCGCCGCCTGCATGGCCGGGTTGCCGCCGGCACTCGGCGCCGACTCCTGACGGTCGAGCACCCAACTGTCCTTGGCCATGTCGGTCACGGCTTGCGGGGTCAAGTCGGTCAACTGACGGTAACCGACGATGCGATACACGCCACTGACGCCACGGGACAACGGCTCGCCACTGGCGCGGGTAAACAGTGACGACACGTCCCGCCCCACCGCGCTGTTGACGCTCAACTCCGGCAAGCGCTGCTGCTCTACCAGGCGCTTGACCCGATTGTAGATGCGCTGGGACGCCGGCATACCGGCCAGCGCCAGGCGTACCTTGGCGATCAATGCGCTGTCCAGTTGCACCGGTTGCGCTTCATCGTCGGCTTCCAGCAAGGCTGCCACGTGATCGGACAATTGTTGCAACTGCGCCGGGGTGGCCTGGGGCAACTCGCGGCGCCAGTCAACATCGACCCAGGCCTGCACCGAGGCGGCATCAAAGAACTGCCGCTCGCCCAACATCAGATAGGCACGCAGGGTTTCATACAGAAATTCCTGGTTGCTCGCATCGCCACGGCGCAGTGCGTTTTCCATATTGGCGACGATGTGCGGCAGCAGTGTGCTGCGCAGCAGGCGCCGATACAGCGTCACCGCACCCGCGCCGAGCTTGTTGCCCTGATACAGGCCCATTCTGCTGAGCAGCGGCACGCTGTTGTCGCCATCGCTGTAACCACTGGGCAAGGCACGCGCGGCGTTAAGCAGCGGCAACGTCACCAGCACATCGCCTTCAGCTGGCAACGCCTGAGCCAACTGCGCGACATCAGTAGCGGCGCCCGACGCATCGGCGATCAGCTGCAGGTTGCGGTTGTAGCTGATGGTCATCGCCGCGAGCAACAGCACAAACACCGCCGCCGCCGTGATCCGCCCGGCGCGGCCAAGCAAGCGCCGGCGCCGCTCTTCCTGATGATTGACCCCGGCCAGCCCGGCCTCTTTGAAAATCACCTCGCGCAGCAACCGCGTGATGAAGTAACTGCGTCCGCTGGCCACATTGGGCGCGAGCACTTTGCGGCCCAACCCGAACGACGCCGCCAGCGAGGTCAGCACCCGATCAATCGGGCTGCCTTCCTGGGTGCCGCTGGTGAAATACACGCCACGCAACAACGCCGGTTCCTGATAACGATTGGCTTCGAACACCGTATTGAGAAAGCGCGTGAGGCCATCGCCGAGGCTGGCGAACTGCTGCGGGAAGCTGTAGAGCAAAGCGCGGCGCGACAGATCGCGCTCCTGCTGCAAACGCTCGAGCACGCGGCGTTGCAACTGGCGCTCAAGGGCATCGAACTCGCCCGGGAAAGACGCCAGCCCCATGTCAGCCTGCGGCGGTTGTGGCAACGGGAACGTCACACCCCAGACCTGCGCGCGTTCATCGCGGCCAAAGGTCTCGAAAAACTCCGAGAACCCGGCGAGCAAGTCGCACTTGGTGATGATCACATACACCGGAAAGCGCAGGCCCAGGCGCTCGTACAGTTCGTTGATGCGTGCGCGAATCGCCACCGCCTGGGCCTGGCGTTGGGCCTCGCTCTGTTGCAGCAGGTCGCTGACGCTCAAGGCCACGATCACGCCGTTGACCGGGCGCTGACGGCGGTACTTTTTGAGCAAATCAAGAAACCCGCCCCAGGCCGCTTTATCGACTTCGGTGTAGCTGTCCTGGGTGGTGTAACGCCCTGCGGTGTCGAGCAGCACGGCTTCATCGGTAAACCACCAGTCACAGTGCCGCGTGCCGCCCACGCCGCCGATAGCACCGGAACCCATGGCTTCGCGCAGCGGAAACTGCAGCCCGGAATGGGTCAGCGCTGTGGTCTTGCCGCTGCCCGGAGCGCCCACAAACATGTACCACGGCAGTTGATACAGGTACTGCCCGCTCATCTTCCAGCCAGGGTTGGCCTTGCGCAGCACCGCCATGGCCGAGCGCATGCGTTCGCCCAACTCAGCCACTTCGGCCTGGCTTTCACGCACACCCGGCGCCACCACCGGCGCCTCGGCCACACCCGCCATCAAGCCACGGTTGGCACGCCAGGCGCGCCACAAGCGCCAGGCAAAGTAGCCGGCCCATACCAGCACAAACACTGCGATCAAGCCCCAACGACGGGCCTCCGGCGCCAGCGGCTCGCTGCCGTTAAACGCCAGCAGCGGGCCTTCGTACCACACCAGCAGCGACAGTAATGCCACGCCGATCAACGCCAGCAACCACGGCTTGAGCAGCCACAGGACAAAGCGCTCCACCGGGGACCATAACAACGAAAAAAACGAAGAGAAGTTCATGGCTATTGCGCCTGGGAAGGAATCAGCACGGTGATATCGACGCGGCGGTTACGCGCGCGATCAGCCGCCGAATCGTTGGGAACCAGCGGCTCGGTCTCGCCACGGCCTTCGCTGCGATAACGCTCGGCCGGCCCGGCACGCTGGGCGAGCAAGCGCGCCACGGTCTTGGCCCGCGCCTGGGACAAGTCAAAGTTGGAGCCCAGCCTTGAGGTCGCCGAGGGCCGCACGTTGTCGGTATGCCCGACCACCACCACATCCCCCGGCACCGTCGCCAGGGCATCGCCGATACGCGCTAGCAAGCCGTCGAAGTTGCTCGACACCTCGGCGCTGCCGGAGGCAAATACGCCGTCGCCACGCAGGGTGATCACTGAGCGGTCGGCGCTGTCCTTGACCGCCACCAGCCCTTGAGCCACTTCCGGCGCCAGGAACCCGGCCAGGCGCACCGGCGCCGCAGTGGCAGGCACCGCCACCTTGAGCGGCGAAGCCACGCGAATCGAACCCAACTGGGAAAATACCGGGTCGGAGGCACGGTTGAGCAGCCAGCTGTAGGTCAGTTGCACGCTCAGCAACACCACCGCCGCCACCGAAGCCATGACCCACAACGGCACCCGCCGCAGCATCGATGCCTGCGCAGTCTCAGCACCGCGCCAGCGCGGTGACAGTTCCTGTTCCTGATTGCCGCGCTGCTGGTTGATCAACTGCAAAAGCCGCTCACGCAGCAACCCTAGCTGATCCAGGCCGCGATCCAGCACGCGATAACGGCCTTCCAGCCCCAGGGCCATGCACAGGTACATCAACTCCAGCACATCGATATGGGTGCGCAGATCCTGGCTCAAGCGCTGCAGGATCATGAAGAACTTTTCGCCGCCCCAGGCTTCGTTATGGAAGGTCACCAACAGGCTGCGGCTGCCCCACACGCCAGCCCCCCATGGGGTGCTGGCGATGGTTTCGTCGACCAGCGTACACAGTGCATAACGCGCTGCGGCGACGGTTTCTACATCCACCTGGCTGGCCCGCGCCTGAGCCTCGAAGGCTTGCACCGCCTGGATCAAACGCTGGCGCAGGCTCTCCAGGTCGGGCACGCTCGTGAGGGTGCGCAATGGCACCACCAGGTCGAGCAATGGGTTGGCCGCACGCACCAGCGGGTTGAGCCCCTGGCCGTGAAACAGCAGCGCGGCCCTTTGCCCATCGCCGCCAACATGGGTCGGCGCAGCAGCCCGTCGCCCACCAGGCGTAGGGATCAGCAAGGTGCGGTCCGGGTCTTGGCCGCCATCAAAAGTGTCGTTCACGTGAGTCACCTTGCCTTAGTTGCGGATCGCCCAGAACTGCATCTCCAGCCCCGGAAACACCCCGGCGATGTGCATGGCAAAGCCGGCCGACTGGCTCAGCAGTTGCCAATATTCGCTGCTGCGATCGAGTTCGAAATAGGTAAAGCCGGCGTGGAACGGCAACTGCCGTGGCGCCACCGGCAGCGGGCGCAAACCAATGCCCGGCAGTTGCAGGTTGACCAGGTCGCGGATCTTCTCCACCGAGCCGATCTTGACCTGCGGCGGGAAGCCGTTACGCACGCTTTCGGCGGACATCTGCGCCTGCACCGCCAGGATGAAGGTGGCCGAACGCAGCAACTCCTGGTCCGGCAACACGGCCACACGAATGCCGTATTGGCGTTCTTCCAGCGGTATCGCAATGGCGCGTACATCCATCACCGCCGACAGGGCGCGGCGCAGGTCGAGCATCACCGGGGCGAAGGTCTGCGCCAGCGCTGCGTGGCGGTATACCGGGTACGCCGCTGCGCGCTTGTCGTCACGGGTAAAGGTCGCCAGTTCACCCGCCAGGGCGGCGAGGTCACGGTACAGTTGCTCAGGGTGCAAACCGCTCATTGCCGACAAATGCCGCACCAGCGGCAGGCTGCGGTTAAGCAATTGCAACAGCAAAAAGTCTGCGATTTCCGCCGCGCCACTGCCATCCGGGCGCGTCAGACGCGAGGCCAAGGCCTCGACTCGCTGCTGCACCAGCCCCAACAGCTCATCGACAAACGCACGCAAGCGCTCGGCCGCCCGAATGTCCAGGCACGGCGGGCAGAATTCGCGGTCGAGCACCACGCTCTTGTCCGCGCGTTTTTCCACCACATGGGCGACGCCAAGCACGCTGTAGGCGTCAGCCACATCGCCTTCAAAGGCCAGGCGCAAGCGTAACTTGCCGATGCTCATCAACGCACTGCTGTCCAGGCCATTGCTGTCCCAGGCTTCGTATTCGCTGCTGCGATGACGGGCGAAATTTTCAAACCCCGGGTTATCGTCGACCTCCGCCACACCGGGACGCAGGCTCGGCAAGGCCAACACCACTTTGAGGTCGCGGGCATCATCAGGGATCTCCAGCGGCAACGGCATTTCGTCGTCAAACGGCAGGCCCACGGGCGTGCCGTCAGGCAATACACCGCTGTACGCGAGCAGCGACAGCTTGCCCATGGCTAACTGCTGCGGGTCGATTTCCAATTTGGAAAAACCCCAGCCATAAGCACGCAAGGTCGCCACACGGGCTTCCAGCTGGGTCTGCAGAAAACGGTCGTGTTGTTGCAGGTGCTGAGGCTGCAAGAGCATGCCTTCGGACCAGACTACTTTGTTATTCCATGACATAAATTCTTCTCTCAACATGGGCCGGCGGTTGTGGCGAGGGAGCTTGCTGTGGCGAGCGGGCTTGCCCCGCGTCGGGCTGCGCAGCAGCCCTCAAGACCTCATCCGCGCCACCTGTTCTTCATAGGCCTTGGAAAACAGCTCCCCGAACAAGCGCTGCAAATCCTCATCGGCATCCCGCGCCAAATCCTCATAGCGCTCCACCAGGCGGTCCCACAGACGCGCCTTGCGCCGCGCCGGCATCCACTTGTCGAGCGCGCCGTGGGTGGTGCGGCGTTGTTCCACCCGCGCCGGGTCGAAACGCTGTACCACCGCACCGAGCGCTGCGCGCATACCGGCGATCACCGCCAGCTCATGGGCCTTGAGGTCTTCGAACGAAGCATTCATGGCCTTGACCGGGCGCATGTAGGCCGGCGAATCACCATTGAGCATCTGCGTCAGGGCGCTGTCGGCGTCGGGAAAGAATTTGAGCGGGTTGTTGGAATAGGCGCCGATCATGGTCATGTCGATATGGCTTTCGCGTTTGGTCAACGCGCGCGCCATAAGTACATCCATGGTGCCGCCGGTGGCGGCGCGGAGCATTTCGCCGACCAGTTGGGCGAGTTCGGTGGGGGTGCGGGTGGTGTGCAGGTCGGGCAGGCCGAGGCCGGATAGCAGGGCTTGAAGCACCGCATTGTCACGGGTGGGCTCAGGGACGGTGCAGTGATCCTGAATCACCTCATCATCGAGGATCGCCATCGCGGGCAAGCCCGCTCCCACAGGGGATGTGGACACACCGAGGAGTGGGTCATAGTCATCCGGGATTACCTGCGGCTCCGACTGCCACAACGGCGGGTTGAAGGCCTGCATCTGTGGTGCTACATGGTCGCTCTCGGTGCCGCGAAAAACCGGGGTCAGCGCCGGGTTCAAACCCAACGGATCGGACAGCGGCATCGCCCCATCAAACAGCGAGTCGCCCTCCAGAATGCGCGCACCGGCCAAATCGTCGTGCAGCAGCACCGGCACCACCACCTCCGGGTCGCGCAGCAACGGTTGCGGTACTTCCAGCGGCGGCAACGGTACGGCCACCGGCGGTGGTGGCGGCACAAACAGCGGCGGCAGAATGCGTGTGGCCAGGGCATCGTCTTCAGGCGCCGGCGCCAGCGGTTGCTCCAGGCGCACTTGCAGCGCGTAATCGCCGATCACCAGGCGATCGCCCTCCTCCAGCACACGTTCGCGGCCGTTGCCCAACGGCCGTTCGTTGACCAGGCTGGGGTTGCTGCCGGTGTCGGTGAGGTAGAACTGCTCGCCGCGCAGCTCGATGCGCGCATGCACCCGCGAGATGTATTTGCCTGGATCATCGAGCGTCAGGTCATTGTCCGGCCCACGGCCAATGGAACCACCGGCCTCGGTAAAGCGGCAGATCACCTCGCCGGGCATCAGTTGGTCGCGGTAGCTGTTAACCAGCAGGATCAGGTTCATAGCGAGCTCCAGAAAAAGTTACTGGCCATCGTCGGCCTCCTTGGGCGGCAGCGGCACGCCAGCCGGTCCGGTGGCGGCCGTCAGGGCCAGGGCGGTGGCGGCCGAAGCCGCCTCGGGCAGCGGCAGCGGGATGATCGATGCGACGATCATTGCCGGGGTCAGGGTCAGGAACGTCGAGCCGACTTTGAGGGTGATGGTCGCGCCCGCTTCGATCACCACGTTGGCGCCGCCCTTGATGTACATGTCCAGGCCGGCTGTCACGCCGGTTTTCAGGCCGCCGTTAATGATCATGTTGGCGCCTGCGGCCATCGACACATCGCCAGCGGCCTTCTCATTGCGATGGCCGCCGACCGCCGAGTGCCGGTCGCCACCGATTTTTTCGCGCAGGTCCTTGTCGACCTTGGAATGGCGGTCGCCGCCGACCCAGTCGAGGGAATCCTTGAGCACGCGCTGGTCGAGGTTTTTTTGCGCGTGCAGGAACACCTGCTCCGCGCCTTTTTTGTCTTCGAAACGCAGCTCGTTGTAGCCACCACCGCCTTTGGACGAGTTGCTCTTGAGCGTCGAGCGCGTGGCGTTCTCCGGCAGCGCATACGGCGGCATGGTGTCGGCGTTATAGACACTGCCGGTCACCAGCGGCTGGTCGGGGTCACCTTCCAGAAAGCTCACCACCACTTCCTGGCCGAGGCGCGGCGTATACAGCGCGCCCCAGCGTTTGCCCGCCCAGCCTTGGGCCACACGAATCCAGCACGAACTGTTTTCGTCACGCTTGCCCTCACGGTCCCAATGGAACTGCACCTTGATGCGCCCGTATTTGTCGGTCCAGATTTCCTCACCCTGTTTGCCGACCACGATGGCGGTCTGCGGGCCGTGCATCAGCGGCTTGCGCGCCACACTGGGCGGGCGAAATTGCTGTTGGCGCGACAACGCCACGAACTCGCAGCTCAGCACCGGCGCCGGCTCGGCCGGGGGCGTCGGCTCGTAGGTGTCCGAGGACAATGTGTAGCGCGCCTCCACCAGCAAAAACTGCGCGTTCTGCTCGCTGCGCGGGTGCTCGGTCAACGTCATCAACGCGCCGGGAAACAAGCCCCGCGCACGGGTGGCACCGGTGACGCGCTGGCTGCCGGTGTGCAGCGACTCGATCAAGGTGCGCGCGTAGGTTTCGCCGCTTTTTCGCTCGGTGTATTTGCCTGGGTAGTCGTAGCGCTCATGCCGCGATTGCGGGTAGCTGCCGGCCAGCGTCGACTTGGCCAGCAGGTTGGCCGTGGGCTTTTCAAAGTCGAAGTCCTGCAAGGTATAGCCGCCCGGCTCCACATCGCCGCCCATGCGCCAGTCGTAGATCACCTCGCTTTCGCGCATGGCGTGGTCTTCGGCGGGCATGAAACGCACTTGGGCATAGCCTGGCGCCGGCGCGTGCGCACCGTAGGAATCGGCCAGCACCAAGGTGTGACGCCCGGCGGCACTCTTGAAGTAGTAGTAGATACCCTCCTGCTCCATCAGGCGGCTGACGAAGTTGAAATCGCTTTCACGGTACTGCACGCAGTACGTCAGCGCCTTGTAGCTGGCACTCAGGCCCGAGGTGTCGACATCGGCAATGCTGTAGGGCGCAAACACCTGCTTGAGGATGTCCGGCACGCTCAGTTCCTGGAAGATCCGGCAATCGCTGGCCAGGGTCAGGAACCACAGCCACGGGCGCAATACCGCCTTGTAGGTGCAGTAACGGCCCTGGCGCGTGCTGAACGAAAACTGGCTGACATGCCCGCTGAAGTAACGGCTGCCGCCTTTGGGCAGGTCGACCGCCACCGTCATCTGGGTCGCCAGCACGTCGTCGATATTCAGGTCGGCGCGCTCGCTGTACAGCTCCAACTGATAGTCACTGAGCTGCGACAGCCCTTCCGACGCCTGCATGCGCCGAAACAACAGCACATCGGCGCCGAGCACGCTGGTAACCTGGATCTCGCGATGAACCTGGGTAGTTGCCATAACGGTTTACCTCACGGCCTCGCTAAACGCATAAGCGAACTCGCCGTTTTCCACGCTGACCTGCACCTGCGTCGCGGGCGTGCCCAATAGCAGGCGGTTGAGGAATTCGGTACTGATCGCCGGCAGCATCGAGTTGGTGAGGATCGCGTCAATCATCCGCCCGCCGCTTTCCAGCTCGGTACAACGGCTGGCAATCAACTGCACCACCTCCTCACTGAAGGTAAACGGGATTTTGTGATTGACGGCGATACGCTGCTCAATGCGCGCCAGTTGCAGGCGGATGATGCTGCCGAGCATGGCGTCGCTCAGCGGGTAATACGGGATGACCACAAGGCGCCCGAGCAAGGCTGGCGGGAACACTTCCAGCAGTGGCTCGCGCAGTGCCTTGGCGATCACCTCCGGCCCAGGCATGGTCTGCGGGTGCCGGCACAGGCGACTGATCAGCGGCGTACCGGCATTGGTGGTGAGCAGGATCAGGGTGTTCTTGAAATCGATGATCCGGCCTTCGCCGTCTTCCATCCAGCCCTTGTCGAACACCTGGAAAAACAACTCGTGTACATCCGGGTGAGCCTTCTCCACCTCGTCCAACAGCACCACGCTGTAAGGCTTGCGCCGCACCGCTTCGGTGAGCACGCCGCCTTCGCCATAACCCACGTAGCCGGGCGGTGCGCCCTTGAGCGTGGAAACGGTGTGCGCCTCCTGGTACTCGCTCATGTTGATGGTGATCACGTTCTGCTCGCCGCCATACAGCGACTCGGCCAGGGCCAGCGCGGTCTCGGTCTTGCCCACCCCGGAGGTGCCCGCCAGCATGAACACGCCCACCGGCTTGCCAGGGTTGTCGAGGCCGGCGCGGGAGGTCTGGATACGCCGCGCGATCATCTCCAGCGCGTGGTCCTGGCCAATGATGCGTTGGCCGAGGCGCTCGGCCAGGCGCAGCACGTTGTCGATTTCGTTTTTGACCATGCGCCCCACCGGGATGCCGGTCCAATCCTGCACCACCGAGGCCACGGCCTGTTCGTCGACACTGATCAGCACCAGCGGGTGTTCACCCTGCTGAACCGCCAGTTCATCCTGCAATTGCCGCAGTTCGACCAACCCGGCTTCACGATCAGATGAGTCCGCCAGCTGGCTGCGCAGACGCTGGATCTGCTCCACCAGTGCCAGCTCGTTGTCCCAGCGCCCTTCCACTGCATCCAGGCGCGCACGCTCGGCCTCCAGCAACGCCTCGACCGAAACGCGGCGGCTGGCAGTGTCCACGCCGATGGCGGTCTCACGTTCAATAATCGCAAGCTCGGTGTCCAGCGACTCGATGCGCCGACGGCTGTCGTCCACTTCGGCCGGGGTGGCATGCAGGCTGATGGCCACGCGGGCGCAGGCGGTGTCGATCAGGCTGACGGCCTTGTCCGGCAGCTGACGCGCCGGGATGTAACGGTTGGACAGGCGCACCGCCGCCTCCAGCGCCGCATCGAGGATATGCACCTGGTGGTGGTTCTGCATGGTTTCGGCAATACCGCGCAGCATCAGCAAGGCGCGGGCTTCGTCGGGTTCGTCGACCTGCACAGTCTGGAAACGCCGGGTCAGCGCCGGGTCTTTTTCGATGTGCTTTTTGTACTCGGCAAAGGTGGTCGCGCCGATCGTGCGCAAGGTGCCACGGGCCAGCGCCGGTTTGAGCAGGTTGGCAGCATCACCGGTGCCCGCAGCACCACCGGCACCCACCAAGGTGTGGGTTTCGTCGATAAACAGCACCACCGGCTTGACGCTGGCCTGCACCTCGTCGATCACCGAGCGCAGGCGCTGTTCGAACTCGCCTTTCATGCTCGCACCGGCCTGCAACAAACCCACATCCAGGGCCAACAACTGCACCTCTCTGAGGCTGGGCGGCACGTCGCCACGGGCGATGCGCTGGGCAAAACCTTCGACCACGGCGGTTTTGCCGACGCCGGCCTCGCCCACCAAAATCGGGTTGTTCTGGCGGCGGCGCATCAGGATATCGATGACCTGGCGAATCTCTTCATCGCGGCCGACGATGGGGTCCATCTTGCTGTTGCGCGCCTGCTCGGTGAGGTCGACGGTAAAGCGCTGCAAAGCTTGCTGTTGAGTCGGTGCCACGGCGCCGATGTCTTCACCGGGGGCCTGATAGCCGTCGCTGGCGCGCATCTGCGCCTCGGGCGAGTCCTTGAGCAAGGCGCCGAACTGTTCGCTCAAATCGTCGATGCCGACCTTGTTGAACTCGCGGGACACGCCATACAAGCCATTGCGCAGGCTTGGGGTTTTCAGCAGCGCCAGCAGCAAGTGGCCGGAGCGCACCTGGGATTCGCCGAGCATCAAGGTGGCGTAGACCCAGGCGCGTTCGACGGCCTCTTCAACCTGACTCGACAGGTCGGTGACTGAGGTGGAGCCGCGCGGCAAACGATCCAGCGCGGCGGTCAGGTCACGGGCCAATACGGCCGGGTCGATGCCGTAATGGCGGATCAGGCGCAACAGGTCCGAATCGTTGAGTTGCAGGATCTGCTGCAACCAGTGCACCAGCTCCACATAGGGATTGCCGCGCAGCTTGCAGAACACCGTGCTGCTTTCAATCGCCCGGTAGCACAGGCTGTTGAGTTTGCCGAAAAGCGCGACGCGACTGATATCAGCCATGGGCAGGTCCTTGAGAAGAGAGACGAGGGTTGATCAGCAACTGCCGATCATCGTGGTCGGGGGCTCGACTGCTCAGCCAACTGGTCCAGCCCAATGGCGCCGAACCCAGGCGCAAGCCGGGCAAGTGTTGTTTCTTGACGATCAGGTTGACGTCCCAATCCAGCGCCAGGCCGACGTATTGGCGCACCCAGTCCTGCACGCGTTGCAGGCTGTCGCCGCCAGGCAGCAGGCGACGGGTCTGCGCCAGGTCCAATGGGCCGATCAGCAGGCGAAACTTGTGTTGGGTGTTCCAGACTTTCTTGCCCATGACCGTGGTCTGGCCGAGTACCGCGGCCTCCGGACCGCTGCGCAGGGCGCACAGGCCATCGCTGGGCAGGCTCATCCAGTGGCCGACAAACTGCTCGACCTTGACGGGCACGCCGAGGTAGTCGCTGAGCAGTGCGGCAAGCCCTTCGGCATTGCGCGTCTGCGGCCCAAGGCGCCCGGCAAAGTGCAGCTTGGCCACGTCGGGCACGGCGTTGCGGTCAAGCAGCGACGCCTGGCCGATACCGACCAGCGAACCGAGGTACTGGGCAAAACGATCCGCGCCCGGCCGGTCCAGGCTCACAGCTGGTTGGGCGCTGGCCCAGGCGCGGTAGAACAGGCTGATCATGCGATGGTGGAATACGTCGCAGAACGCCGCCAGTGTCGGGTCATTGAGGTTGCGCTGGCGGTCGCGAATGTACTCGGTGAGGTGAATCGGCAACGGGCCATTGGCGCCCATCAGGCCGAAGAAATTCAACAGCAGCTTGGGCGTTACACCGGGCTTGAGCGCGGCGATCATCGCCGGTTCAAACGCCAGCGACGGTTGCTGACCGAAACGCACCGCCTCATCCGCCGGGCGCGCGGCCTGGCCAATGCGTGGCAACTGCGCGAAGGCGCATTCCAGTTGGCGCAGTGCGCCATAGAAGTCAAAGCGCCCTGGGTGCGCTTCAAGGTCAGCCAGCAGCGTCAGAGGATCTCGCATCTGCCCACCCGCGCCGGCCACTGCATGATCACACCGCGCGCCGTGCTTTTGATCACGGTTTCGGTGAACGAATTGAGCGACACGTACTTGGCGAAAAACTGCTCCAGCACCGAACCCAGCACAAATACACCGGCGCCTTCGAAAGCCGACTCGTCCAGGGTCACGCACACCTGCAAACCACGGCCGTAGGTGATCGGCCCCGGCAACGGCAGGCGCCGCACAATGCTGTCGGCGGTGACTGAACGCAGGCCTTCGATCTGCTTGTGCGCGGCTTCGTCGTCGATGCGGCAATACAGGCGCAGCACGTCGCGCAAGGCGGTCGCGCCCTGCTCCTTGTCCTGATCCAGCAACGACAGGTAATTGAGCGACAAGTGGCTGACCAACCGCCACGCCGTCTCGCCTTCAGCAAACGACGGCGCGGGCACCGTCGGCCCGGCCACGCAACGCACCGACTGCACGGGCGCGCCCGACTCGACGGTGAAATCCGTGCGGCCGCTGCCCACCGGCATGCTCAGCACCAGGTCACGGTTGCTGCACAAGGTGTCGATACCCAACTGACGCAGGTCGCTGCGGTGCGGGGCTTCCTGGGCGTCCACCAGCGACAGGAATAATTCGCTGCCGATATAGCTGGAGCGCGGGCCTTGGCGCCGCTGTTGTTCGGACAGCACCCGCGCATCGCGGCGCACCTGATAAAAGGCCTTGGGTGGCGTGCGCGCATGCAGGTCATTGGCGCGGTAAAACGATTCGAAGGTCTGGCTGGCTTCGGCACCGCTGCCGTAGCCGGTGACGTTTTCAATCTGATAGATCTCGTAGTCCATCGGCCGCGTGCGGTCGGGGATTACGTGGTATTCCGATTGTTGATCGGACAGATGCACACGCTCGGTGCGCATCGGAAACAGGTTGATGGCCGGGGTGCAATACAACCCGAAGTTGGCGGCGCTGAGGCTGTGTTCCAACACCGGGTCGAGTTTCTTGAACAGCACGATCACGTCCAGTTGCTCGGCGCTGCAGCGGCTCACACTATTGGCCAGCCCGGTCACTTCGGCAAACATAAACCGCTGGGGCATGGCGAAGTATTCCTGCAACAGCCGATAGCCCTGGAACGAACGCGGGCCGCTGGGCAGCAAGGCTTCGCTGTCGCTGTAGCCCTGGCTGCGAATGGCGCTTTTGGGCAGGAACTGATGCCAGTCCACATGCTCCTGCACCGGCATCACCAGCACACCGGCGGCCTGGGCCAGCAGTTGTTCGAGGATGCGCGAGGGCATGGCTTCGCCGCCGCGAATATGCAGGGGCAAGCCATCCAGGCTCAGGTCGCTGAAGGCCAGGCCGGCACCGACACGCAAGCGCAAACGCAGCGCCGCCTTGACCCCGCCGAGGCGTGACAGGTCGACGCCGGCGACTTGGGCGCCACAGGCAAAGTAGCGCGCCTCGACCAGTTCTACCGGCCACAAAGTCACCTCATGGGCGCTGCGAAACTCGCAGGCGGTCTGGTCGCCCTTGCCCAACTGGCTGTGCAAGGCAGTTCCGCGGGGCACCTTGAAACCGGCGGCGAGGCTACCTTCGGTCATGTCCGGCTGCAGCTGCACCACGGCCATCGACGGTGTAGGCGCCAGGTACTGGGGGTAAACCAGCTCCAGCAGGTGGTTGGTAAAACGCGGGAACTCGGCATCGATCTTCAACTGCACCCGCGCCGCCAGAAAGCTGAAGCCCTCGAGCAGCCGTTCCACATACGGGTCGGCACAGGCGTAGGTTTCCAGCCCCAGGCGCCCGGCGACCTTGGGGTAGTCGCGAGCGAACTCACCACCGACTTCGCGCAGGTGCGCCAGTTCACGTTCGTAATAGCGCAGCAGTTTGGCGTTCACCGCACGTCCCTTGTCTCGATATCGAAGACCCGTGCTTCACCTGCTTCCAGGTCAAGTTCGGTCTTCAGGTACAGGCGCTCGGGCAATGGTTGGCCCCACAGCTCGCCATGAATTTCAAAGGCCATCTGGTTAGGGCTGGCCGTCGCGCCCGAGGGCGCTACCGGCACCACCCGCACGCTGTCGCGTAAAATCCGCGGTTCGAAATCCCAGATCGCCTGGCGGATGCGCCGCCCCAGCGCTTCTCGGTCCAAACCGGCGGCGGTCTTGCCGGCCAGGTCCGGCAAACCAAAATTGATCACCGACTGCCCCGCCAACGGGTGGGCACTCAGGTCACGAAAACTGCCCAGGCTGGTGCTGTTGAGCAGCCACCCCAAGTCGCGTAATACCGCCTTGCGCAGGCCGCGCATGGACAACACGCGTTTGTCGCGTGGTTCCACGGCGTGCTCGGTGTCGTCATCGCTCAGGCGATCGAGCAAGGACGGCTGCAGGCGTTCGCGGCTGGTGAGTTCAGCCATGGGATTAGATCTCCATCTGTAAAAAGCTGATCGGGCATCTGTGGTGAACACAGTTGATGTGGTGAGCGGGGCTGTTGTGGCGAGCGGGCTTGCCCCGCGTTGGGCTGCATAGCAGCCCCACCACAGACGCCACGTTTGTGCAGGTCACAAGTGATGACTGGGTTTAGGGCCGCTGCGCGCCCCAACGCGGGGCAAGCCCGCTCGCCACAACAAGCCCGTTCGCCACATAAACCCAACCAGTCCGGGTCAGATCTTCTGGTTCTTTTCCAGGTCCCACTTCTTCGGCGTGCCGGTGATCACGGTGTCGCCGGTGAAGGAGTCGTACTCGTAGCTGATGGTGGTGAAGTTGATCGAAAAGGTTTCGCTCGGGCGCTCGCCGTTACTGCTGGCGGAGTAGGAACTGATGATGGCCTCGCCGAGGATCAGCTTGAGGAACACCTGTTGCTTCTTGTCCGGGCCGCCGGTCTGGATGAAGTGGATCTCGGCATCGCCCAGGCTCTTGCCGCACACGGCCTGCATGAACAGGTCGGCCGACGCCAGGTCGGTGGCCTTGGTCATGGAAATTTCCGAGAACGACGGGTTGCTGGTGTCACGGTCGGTGCCGCCGCCACTGATGGAGATTGCGCGGCCCACGCCCATCTGGATCGCGTCGATGGTGATCCAGTCTTTGTGCGCGTCAACAGTGGAAGTGCCTTTGATTTGGGTGCCTTTGAAGTTCAGCAGAATCATGGTGGATACCTTTCAGGTTGATCAGTTGGATTTGGTCGACGGCAGCTTGGAAACCAAGCGCAGCGACACGGTCAGGCCTTCAAGCTGGTAGTGCGGACGCAGGAAGAACTTGGCGCCGTAGTAGCCGGGGTTGCCTTCGATTTCTTCCACCACCACTTCGGCGCCAGCCAGGGGTTTGCGGGCTTTATCCGCGTCGGTGGCAGTGGCCGGGTTGTGTTCCACGTAGCGGCCGATCCAGTTGTTGAGCCACACCTGCATGTCGTCGCGCTCTTTGAAAGAGCCGATCTTGTCGCGCACGATGCACTTCAAGTAGTGGGCGAAACGGCAGGTGGCGAACAGGTACGGCAAGCGCGCGGCGAGGTTGGCGTTGGCGGTGGCGTCCGGGTCGTCGTACTCGGCGGGTTTGTGCATCGATTGCGCGCCGATAAACGCCGCCAGGTCGCTGTTCTTTTTGTGTACCAGCGGCATGAAGCCGTTCTTGGCCAGTTCCGCTTCGCGGCGGTCGCTGATGGCGATTTCGGTCGGGCAGGTCATGTCGACGCCGCCGTCATCGGTCGGGAAGGTATGCACCGGCAGCCCCTCCACCACGCCACCGGATTCGATGCCGCGGATCTGCGAGCACCAGCCGTAGTGTTTGAAGGAGCGGTTGATGTTCACTGCCATCGCATAGGCAGCGTTGGCCCAGGTGAAGTCCTTGGCACCGGCGGCGTCGGTGGTTTCTTCGAAATCGAAGGCTTCCACCGGGTTGGTCTTGGCACCGTATGGCGCACGGGACAGGAAGCGCGGCATGGCCAGGCCGACATAACGCGAGTCTTCGCTGGCGCGGAAGCTGCGCCATGCGGCGTGTTCCGGGGTCTGAAAGATCTTGGTCAGGTCACGCGGGTTGGCCAGCTCCTGCCACGACTCCATCAGCATCACGCTGGGGTCGGCGGCGGTGATCAACGGGCAGTGGGCGGCGGCGCTGACGCGGGCCATCTGGGTCAGCAACTCCACATCCGGCGCGCTGTTGTTGAAGTAGTAATCGGCCACGAACGCGCCATAGGGCTCGCCGCCGAACTGGCCGTATTCCTCTTCGTAGAGCTTCTTGAAGATCGGGCTCTGGTCCCAGGCCACCCCTTTGAACTTGCGCAGGGTCTTGTGCACTTCGCTCTTGGAGATGTTCATCACCCGAATCTTCAGGGTCTCGTCGGTCTCGGTGTTGTTGACCAGGTAGTGCAGGCCGCGCCAGGCGCTTTCGACGCCCTGGAATTCTTCGTGGTGCAGGATGTGGTTGACCTGCTCGGTGAGCTTCTGGTCAAGAGCGGCGATCAGGCCTTCGATGGTGCCCAGCACGTCGTTGGGCATCAGTTGCGTGCCTTGCAGCGCTTGCTCGGCCAAGGTACGCACGGCGGTTTCGACCGCTTCCTTGGCCTTGTCGGTCTTGGGCTTGAACTCTTTTTGCAGCAGGCTGGCGAAGTCGCCGGCGTCGAATTCCGTGACCTGGGCAAGTTGCCCCGGCTGTTCCGATTGAGTCGTGGACATGACGGTATCCTCAAATTTTGGGCAAAGCGTCCCCGTACCGGGGCAAACGAGGCACCGGCGCAGGCAGCGGTTATTCAGTTATTCGGGCTGCTTGGGCGCACTGCTCAAGGCTTGCATCACCGCAGGGTCGCTGAGCAGCTTGGCCAGCAACTCCTCGGCACCGACCTTGCCGTCCATGTAGGTCAGCAGGTTCGACAATTGGCTACGCGCGATCAGCAACTGGTTGAGGCTTGGCACCTTGCTGGCGATGGCGGCCGGGGTGAAGTCGTCCATCGATTCAAAGGTGATTTCCACCGGCAGGTTGCCGTCGCCGGTCAGGGTGTTGGGCACCTGGAAGGCTACGCGCGGCTTCATGGATTTGAGGCGGTCGTCAAAGTTGTCGATGTCGACTTCCAGGAATTTGCGCTCGGCCACCGGCGGCAACGGCTCGGCCGGTTTGCCCGAGAGGTCCGAAAACACGCCCATGACAAACGGCAGCTGCACGGTTTTTTCCGCCCCGTAGATCTCCACGTCGTATTCGATCTGAACGCGCGGCGCACGGTTGCGGGCGATGAACTTCTGACTGCTTTCTTTGGCCACAGGAAAAGCTCCGGTGTGTGGGGTTGAGACTAAAAGGGTCAGGTGTCGCTGTTGCGAACACCGCTGACCAGCGCCAGTTGCGCGAGACCATCGGGGGCGAGGTCTTGCAGCAATTCCATGAAATTCTTGTCGATCAGCTTCTTCGCCCGCTGCAGCAAAATCGGCACCGGGCTTGCGGGTTCAAAGGTCTGGAAATAGGTGCACAGGCGGTCAATGGTCTGGCGCGCGTCTTCGCGGCTATTGATCTCGCCGCGTGGCGCTTGAGGGGCGGCGACTGCGACGGCGGCCGTTGCAGCAATGACGGGCTCAACGTCAGCCGGCGCAGCACTCGGCAAGCGCCGCTGGATCACCTCACCGGCGCGGCGCAGCAGCGAGGCCAGGCTGCTCAGATCGATGGCCCGGCCAACGCCGACCTTCTCGGTAAGCCGTTGCTCGATCTGCACGCTGAGCGCCAGCGCCTTTGCCAATGCGGCTTCAGTAGCGCTCAGCGCAGCAGGATCGGCTTCGGCGAATGCGCCTTCAATCATCGCCAGGCTGACGTTATCGCCCTCCTCGCCCGTTGCCAGGTCAACCTGGCGCAAGCTCACTGCGCCCATGCTGCGGGTGCTGACCAGCGGCGCGTCCAGCACGTCGCGCAGCAAGCCGGCAGGCTCACAGAGGAAGGCGAGGATATTGATGCGCAACAAAGGGTCGTTGTCGTCTTGCGGGTCGAGTTGCGGGTGCAGGCCGTCCCAGCAGTTTTCCAGTAGCGCCTGCACCAGCTCCAAGCCGGCGGCCAGGCCTGGAATGCCGTTGACATTGAGCTGGGCGCGGGTGAGCCAGATGGCCAGGCGCAGGTCGCGGCTTTGCTCCAGCAGCGGCAAAACCAGCAACGTCACGCGTTTCCAGTTCGGCTCGATGGCTTGGGTGATGGTTTCGCCGTACTGCACTTCGGGCTTGCCAAGTGCCTCTTCTTCCAGCTCCAGGAATCCAGGGTCGTATTCGAAGTTGAGGCCACAGCCGTCGACCTCGGCCAAAGGCCGGGCCAGTGCGGTGAAATCCAGTGGTTGAGCTTCGCTGGGCAGGCCCATCGTACTTCCCTCGTTCAAGTTGTTCTGGGGATAGAACAGGCGAGGGAAATGATTTATTCCGTGGGCTGAAGAAATTTCTTAATGCGCGCGTTCTTCCTCAACACGGCGCCGGTGGGATTCGGCGTACGCGGCTTGGCGGGCGAGCAATAAAGGGTCGTCCGAAGGCGAGATGCCGGCCGGCAATTGCAGCGGGTTGAAGTCGATATCACGGCACGCGCCATCGACCTGCGACTGTTGGGCATCAATCACCAGCACGCCCGCGTCGATCTGGCGCCGCGCTTGTGGCCAGCGCACCGTGGCATCGGTGGTGACGTCACCCGGTTCGGCCAGGCTGATCATCAAATGCCAGCGCGCCGGGCCGTGTTGCAATTGCTTGGCAAAACCGAAAGCGAGGAAGTCCGGGTCGCGTGATTGCGCGGCTGTCATCGGTTGGTAAGACGCCTCAGGCACCATGCTCCAGCGCACCAGGTGCACCGCGCCTTGAGTGTCGGTCATGCGAAAGGCATTGACGCTGTAAAACGTAGTGTTATCAAACCCTGAAGACCCGGGATGGCTCGCCAGCCACGCCTCGAACGGACGCATTTCAGGATGGGCGTTTTTGAACGCCTGCATTTTCTGTGGGTCAGGCCCGCTGCTGCCGTAGGCCGGCATGGAGGCGCGCAGCTGTTGGTACAGGCCTTCGGGGGTGTTCACCGGGAACACCGGCACGGAGTTCATCGCCATGTACCAGGCGTCGCCGTCATCCGAGGCCAAGCGCAGGGCCATGCTGCGGATCATGCCGTGCACATCGGCCTGGGAAGGGTCGCCACCGGCGGCGGACAACCGGCCGATCAGCGGCACGCTGCCACGCTGTAACAAGGACGCGCTGGAAATCTCTACGGCATTACCGGTGCTTTCAAAGCGGCCGCTGATGCATTGGCCCTTGGCATGGTTACGCCGGAAGCCTGGATGAGCGCCACCGGCGACGGCCTCCATCTCATCGACGATTTGCGTAGCCGTGGGTGATGGGGCGTACCCGGCGTGCAGCGCCCAGGCAGCCAGACCTGCGAGCACCGCGATAGCCACAACGACAAGAGGTAAACGATGGGTTTTATGCAACAGGGTAGGTTTTGTCATCTAGCTATCTGGGATCGCAGCATCAGGAACCAATGCCCGACCCCAGCAGGGTCATTTCTGGATGGCGGCGATCCACAGAGGGGCAGGCACATCAGCAAACAGCTGGGCCGCACTGCGATCGGCGACAAGTCGGGCAACGGCGTTCAAGTCCACACCTTGTTCAGGCTCGCCGATAAGCGCGTAGCCCAACTCGGATTGGCGCCAGGTTACTACGTTCATCTGCGCCACGCTCTGTTGGGCGATGGATTGATCGGGCTTGGGTTCTTTCATTACACACAATGCAACCGGTGCGCCATTGGCAGGCAGGTACACCAACTGCACCAGCGCCTTGTTATTGAAGCGCAGGCGCTGCACACGCTGAAAGGTCAGGCCGGCGGCACTCAGGTCTGGAACACGCAGGGCGAGGCCGTCTACCTCACGGATATCAGCGAGTGTCTTGGTCACCACATCGGTCGGCTGGACCGCGTAGGCAACCGTTTCGCGGGTGTACAGATGCTGGTAGGCAGCCGCCTGTTGAACCCAGGGAGAGGTCTGGGCCACAGCCGGCGCGGTTGCATCAAAACCGGGCTTGAGGGCACCGCTGAATGCACCCACTTGAAGCACCAGCGCATAACAGGCCGCACCCGCAACGAACGTCAGGGCCGGCCATGCAAATTTAGGTTGGAGGAACGCGAACAGACGCGCAAAACCGCGGTCTGCTTTCTCGGCAGCGGAAGGAGTGTCAGCCGTTTTCGCCTGGGCAGACGCCGAATGTTGAGCGGCCAGCGCAGCAATACTGAGCTTGAGGCTCTCGGGCACCGGCGGCACGTTCTGGCGAGCAAACGCTTGCTCATAAGGCAGGCAGGAAGCCATCAACCGAGAGACTCGCAGAGCCAGGTCCGGCGACGCGTCTATCAGCCGCTCCAGCTCCTGGTTCTGTTGCGGCGACAGTTCGCCGTCAACATAGGCCATTAGCAAGGCATCGTCCGCTACCATGGGATTATCACTCCGTTTGTATTGATCAATTTCTGCTGTGAGATTCTCGACCTTGTGGGCCGAAGCGGCGAGTCAGCGGGTAGCGACAAGCCATCATATTGACATCGTCGTTGCCGTAGCAACAGGGCAAAAGAACGTTTAAGCAACCGCAAAACACTCGGCAACAGGTACAACAACATTAAGAAAACACCCTGGGATTGAAAATATTCCCAGGGCCGAATAAATCTTATATGTTTCACTATGTGTCCGGGTATTTTTCCTGACACGATTGTCAGACTGATTGGCCTGCTCCCTGCATAAGCTGTCAATAATCTTTCAGTCACTGTCCAAACAGATGCATTTTGTTAGCATCTTGATACAATTCACTGTCACCCCAAGGACCCTCAGCACCGCAAAAAGGACGCCGCAACCCAGGCATCCGCTACGGTATCGACCTCGTAGCCTGACCGCACCATTTTAGGCATCAAGAAATAAAAAGAGGAAATATGTCGATCACCGGTGCTGACTTACCCGCACTGCTGCCAGAACTGCTGCCGCGCCTATGGGCATTCGCGCTGCGCATTTCCGGTGACAAGCACGATGCCGAAGACTTGGTTCAGCTCGCCTGCGTGCGTGCGCTGGAACGCGCCCATCAGTTGCAGCCCGACACCTCGGTGCTGAGCTGGATGTTCTCGATTGTGCATTCCACCTGGATCAACGAGCTGCGTTCACGCAAAGTGCGCAGCCGTTCGCGCATGGACTGGAACGACGAATTTCTGGAAACCGTCAGCGACCCCGAGGCGCCCAACCCGGAATCCGACATGATGCACCGGCAGATTATCGAAGCGGTAGAAAAACTCCCCGAAGGCCAGCGCGAAGTCATGCTGCTGGTGGGCGTGGAACGCTTCAGCTACAAGGAAGCCGCCGAAATGCTCGACCTGCCGATCGGCACGATCATGAGCCGGTTGTCACGTGCGCGTCAGGCGATCGGCGCGCTTTTTGATTCGCCGAAAAGCAAACCTTTGCGCGCCCGCCCGGAAAGTTCATCGGCGTCATAAAACCGCTCTAGACCGGCGTCCACACGGGACCACCCGACGGACTACGCCAGCCCTCCTCCCTCGCCGCGAAATGCACTGGGGCTCACCCCCGTCCAGCGCTTGAACGCGCGCCGAAAACTGCGCACATCGCTGTAGCCGACTTCCTCGGTAATGCGCTCAATCGATAACCCCGGATTGCCCAGCAGGCCCATGGTGCGGGCGCGTCGAACCTGTTCCAGCAAGGCTTCGAAGGTCAGCCCGTGCTCGGTCAAGCGTCTGCGCAGGGTGCGCCCACTCATGTTCAAGTCGCCGGCGACCTTCTCCAGTTGGCTGCCCTGCAGATCCCGCGAAATAGCGCGCTCAACGGCCTGGATCAGGTCCATCTTCTGGTGCAACTGGGCGCTTTCCAACTCCAGCAACTCCAAGGCCTGGCGCAACGCCAGTGCGTGGTGATTAGGCAGGCGTTTATCCAGCCAATGCGGGGCCAGGACCATGCGATTGTGCAGGCAGCCAAAGCGCACATCCGCGCCAAACAGGCGTTGGTATTCAGCCTCGTAAGGCGGCGCAGCGTGTACGAACTCCATGCGCAGGGGCATAAACGCCTCCCCCACCAAGGCGCGGCCATACACCATCAGGCTGGCGAAGAACTCTTCGGCCGCAAACACCTGCACCTCGGCAAACGGCAGCAGGCATTCAACGTCAACGTGGACTTCTTCCAGGGTCTCATGGGTACGCGTGGTGGCGATGCCGCCGGAGGTGTGTTGATGGCGCTCGCCAATGGCAAATGCATCGCGCAGGGTCTTGCACAGGGAGATCACATGGCCGAGCAGACCGAGGGTGCCCAGCACGTTCTGATGCCCCACCCACAGGCCCAGCCCCTGATCGGGCAGCACCTTGAGTGCGCGCTGGATCATTGCCACGGCCTGGCGATAGGAAATGCGCTGGGCCGGGTCATCCAGGTCGGCCAGGGTAAACCCCAGGCCCCGGCATAAGGCTTGGGCATTCGCGCCCTTTTGCGCTACCACGTGCCCAAGGGTTTGCAACAGGAACGGCGACACCAGCGCCAATTCAAATTGCGGGTCAACGGCTTTCCTTTGCATGGCTCACGGGTTCCTGACTGAGTACTTCAGTTCTTGTTTTAGAAACATCCTGTTAATCATAGGCGCTTGCAAGAGCCGCTGCATCCTGAGTGAAACCTGTCCGGCAAAGTCCCCATATCTGGCCGCCAAAACCCTGCCACGTCGCGCGCTGAGGGCTTATTTCTAACGTCAGCGGTGCCCTAACAATAATAAAGAGGCCAGACATGAACCCCACCCGAGCACTTCCCCCCCTGCAACTGGCGCTGTTGAGCCTGCTCAGCCTGCCGGCGCTGGCCACCGAAGGCGGCGTCGACAACATCGGCCCCGGCACCGATGGTTTCTACATCCTGCCGCTGGACGTGAACAACCTGCCCGACCATATGTTCGCCTTCAACCTGTATTACAACCACTACCAGGCACGCAAACTGGACATCAGCTCCCTCGGCGGCAAGGTCTCAGAAGTGCGGATCAAGTCCGACGCGATCATCCCGCGCCTGGACTACCTGAGTCCCGTGCGTGTGTTCGGCGGGCGCCTGGGCGGCTATATCGCCCAGCCGTATATCAAGCAACAGGTGGCGCTGTTCGGTATGTCCGACACCCGCGAAAGCATGGGCGACACCACCCTGGCGCCGATCATCCTGTGGGACATGGGCAAAAACCTGACCCTGGCCGCCGCCGTGGAAATCACCCTGCCCACCGGCGAATACGACGCCACGCGCCTGGCCAACACCAGCAACAACTTCTACACCTACAAGCCGCTGGTCTCTGCGACCTGGATGCCCAATGAGCGTACCGAACTGTCGATCAAGACCACCTACAGCTTCAACGAAGAAAACCACGACACCGACTACCGCTCCGGCCAGATCTTTCACTTCGACTACTCGGCCAGCTACAAGGTGACCGACAACCTGAGCCTGGGTATCAACGGTTATTACCTGAAACAGACCACCGACGATAAGCAGTACGGGCGCACGGTGGTGAATATCTATGGTGATGAAGTGAATGACGGCGTGAAGGGGCAAGTGTTTGCGATTGGCCCGGCGGTGTATTTCACCTTCTTGAAATACGCCAGCGCCGAGGTGCGCTGGGCCAAGGAGTTTGATGTGAAGAACCGGCCGGAAGGCGATATGTTGTGGGCCAAGATCACCATTCCTTTTGCGCTGTAAAAACGCTACTTGAAACAGGAACACTGACTTGTGTGGGAATGTGATTGTGTGGGAGCTGGCTTGCCTGCGATAGCATCACCGCGGTCTATTCTTGAGACCGAGGCGTCTGCATCGCAGGCAAGCCAGCTCCCACACAAGCACACTCCCACATGTCGACCGATTTTCGTCAGGTATAGACGGGCCAGGTCTCGACGATTTTACCGCCACGCACCGCCAGCAAATCCCCAAACTGCAACAACACAAACTCACTCTGGGTCGGGCGCAAAAACACCTGATCATCAATGTTCAGTTGCACCGCAGGCGAGCCGTTGACCATCTCCTGGTTAGAACTGCGCCCAAACAGCTCATTGCTTTGCAGCCCCTGCGGCGACTCGAATTGCGCCATCCAGTTACCGCCATAAATAAAGAACGTCTCGCGCTGGTTCGCATCCCACCACGAAAACACCCGTGACTTGCCATCCAGCGCCGGAATTTCCAGCGGCCCGGTGCGCTTCAATACCGGCGTAGCAATAAACGCAGCGGGCACATGTTCACTCAACGACGGCAAATCGTAATGCGTCGGCTTGAGCAACGCGGTGCCCACCGACACCTCCGTACTCAACTGTTCCTGCTCATGAATACGGTAACTGGGGCTGCCCGCCGTATTGAGCGTCAGCCCCTCACGCCATAACCCGGCAAACTGCTGACGGGTGAAGTCAACATGGCCGTTGTAGCGCTGCATTACCTGGTCAAACAGCGCCTGTGGCGTACCGAGAATGCCCGGCACGCCCATGCCCACAAATGGGTCGTAGCCCATAAACCCGGCAAACTCCAAGTGTTGCGGGTTGGCGCTGATCAGCGTAAGCATTTGCCCCAGCACCGCGTTATCGCTGATACCGCCGCGATGCAGCCCCACATCCAGCTCGATATTCACCCGCAACCGCGTGCCCAAGCCTTGCGCCAACGCCAGGTAGTGCTGCAACCGTTCAGGCGTGTCCAGCAGCCACTGCAATTGCCTGGCCGGGTCAAACCGGCCTTTATGGGTTTGATAAAACAGCTCGGCCGAGCGTACCGGCAACGGCTTACCCATCAGGATATCGGCCTCGGGAAACACCAGCACATCGTGATTCAAAAACGGCTGATGAAACGACATCAGCCGCGCTGTGCCCGCGCGCTTGGCGATATACGCCAGCAACCCCGGCGACGGCAGCGACTTCTCCACCAGGCGCAGATGCTTGCCGCCACGCCGAACCGACTGCATCACCACGTCGATATTGTGATCCAGGCGGTCCAGGTCGATCAGCATCACCGGGCGCATCGGCCCATGGGCTTTGAGTTCCTCATTAAGGCTGCGGAAATACTCGCTGTATGGGCCGCCGCGATCACTTGGCCGCAGCCACCAGCCACCCGCCACTGCCGCAACGGCGGCGCCCAGCACAAAATGTCGGCGTTTCATCAGGCCACTCCCAGGATCGATGACAGGTGCGCATTGAGAAACTTGCCGCTCGGGTCCAGCTCGCGGCGCACGCGGGTGAATTCGTCCCAGCGCGGGTATAGCGGCTGCAAGGTGCGCGCGTTGAGGGTGTGCAATTTGCCCCAGTGCGGGCGGCCGGCGTACTTCCAGAAAATCGGCTCCACGGCGGCAAAGAAGTTGTGATGGTCCATGGCGTAATGCTGATGGACCGAGATCGAACAGCTGTCGCGGCCCTCGAACATGCTCAAGGGAATGTCATCGGCCTTGACATAGCGGTACTCGATGGGAAACCAGGTGCGCAGGTCCTTGTCGGTGATCAGCTTGAGAATTTCTCGCAGGCACGCCGGGCCGTGCTCGGCGGGCACCGAGTATTCCATCTCGTTGAAACGCACGTTGCGCACATTGGCATAGACCTGGAACGACTCGGCCACGCGATCTTCAAAGCTGGCGAAAAAGCGCAGGCTGTTGAGCAAGGTGCGGCGTGTGCCCGGAAAATCACTGGCGTATTTGTCGAGTTTTTCGATGATCGACACAAACTCATTGCCGCCCGCCTCCGCCGGGTCGACGGGAGGTGTTTCGGGGTCATCGGTTTCGTTGAGGGCGATGGACAGCGCGTAGTCGGAATGGGTGACCACGAGCATTTCCCAGTGCTGGTTTTCGCGGGTGTTCTTCGGCACATCCTCCAGCAACTCTTCGGTCTTGGCGATCCACTGGCGCTCACGCAAGCGGTACGGTGCGCGGTTCTGCGAGCGGATCCGGGTGGCCACGCCCAACGCACCGAGGGACACGCGCGCGGCGCTGAACACCTCGGGATGGCGTTGCGCGTCGCAGTCCAGCACGTCGCCTTGGGCGGTGACCAGTTGCAGGCCGGTGACGCAACCGGAATACGAGGTAAAGCCCACGCCGGTGCCATGGGTGGAGGTGGCAATCGCCCCGGCCAGGGTCTGGTAATCGATGTCCGCCATGTTCGGCAGCGCCTGGCCGACGGCCTTGAGCGCCGGCCCCATGCGTGACATTGGTGTGCCCGCGGCAAAGGTCGCTTGCAGGGTCGCAGGGTCATGCGCGAGCAGCCCATTGAAGTAGCTCAGCGACAACAAGGTTCCGTCGGTGGGCACCAGGGCGCTGAAGGAATGCGCCGAGCCTACGGGCCGAATAGTGCTCGGCGCCTGGCGAATCACCTGCACCAATTCATCCAGGTCTTTGGGCGCCAGCCGCGCCAGCGGCAGGCAGGTCTGCGCGCCCGACCAGTTGCGCCACGGGATCAGCCGTGGTGCGCGGGCCAGTTGAGCCAACACCGGGTTACTCGACAGAGCCAGGAATGCCCCGGCCACCGCCGAGCGTTGCAACAGTTGCCGCCGTGAAAGCGCCATCCACCACCTCTTTTTATTATGGGAGTTGAACACCGGCCATAAAGCTGATCAGCGCCAGGAACTGCTCTTCGGAACACTGCATGCACAGCCCCATCGGCGGCATGCCGTTGTAGCCGTTGATGCTGTGATCCAGCAGCGTGTCGGCGCCCTGGGCGACACGTGGGCTCCAGGCGGCCTTGTCGCCCGCCAACGGTGCGCCGGCGGCCGGGTTGGCGTGGCATAGCTTGCAGCTGGTGTCGTAGACCTGCGCCAGCACCGGGTCGGCGGGCATGGTCGTGGCGGCAGCGGTGCGTTCGGGGGCAGGTTTGGGCGGATTGTCACAGGCCGTCAGCAGGCCCAGCACAGCCAACAATAATACGACGCGGCGCATGGACACCCTCTCTTCTTAGTATGGAAAGTGGATTCCACACTAAGGCAGCCACGGCTCTGCGTTGAGGGTTTTGGCGGACACAAAGGGGGCTTGGGCGGACAGTTATGCCTTCACCAGCCGTTCCAGCGTGTCATGCAACTGTGGATGCGCGGGCAGACGGATACCGAAGATTTCGCGCAGCAGTGCCTGCAGCTCATCGCCACTCTCGATCGTACGTTTTTCGCTGGGCCGGTTTAAGTGATGGACCGCGTAGTGGGCATTGGCCAAGGTATGCCGTTTACCCGGCGCCAACAGCGCCGCCTTCAGTTGCCCGACAAAGACAGAGGACGGGTGTGTCGACACGTACCAATTGCCGATGGTGTAGTCGATATCCGCCTGCACTTGCAGGTCGAACACATACAAGCCACGCCACTCCTCACCCACCTGCGCCCACAAGGTGTAATCGGCGCCGTTGAAGGTCAGGCGATAAGGCTCATGGGCGGTGGCCTGGGGCGCCTCGGTGTCCAGTTGCAAGGGGCTGCTGGGCACCATGCCGCCGAAGCCGACGTCGGTGACATAACGCACGCCGTCCAGGGTCACCAGGCTCAGGCGATGGGTGCGCCCGGTGCGCGCATCAGGCGCCCCGCCCATCACCACCCAGCCGGTAAGCCCGCGGGCGTCGAAGCCCAACTCCTGCAACAGCGCCAGGAACAGGTAGTTAAGCTCGAAACAGTAACCACCGCGCCCGTCCAGCAGGACCTTTTGCTCGATGCTGGGCAGGTCGATCGGCACCGGCGCATGCAGCAAGGTCGACAGGCTCTCGAAGGCGAAGGTGCAGACGTGCCGCAACTGCAGGTCCTGCAGGGTTTTGAGCGTGGGTGGCGGGGCAGAGTCGTAGCCCAGACGCTGCAGGTAGAGCTGGCTGTGAGTCAATCGGGACATGGCGCGATCCTTGGGCGCGTGACGAGTGCGTCACTATGCCGCGCCAGCGTACGGCTTGTCATTTTGAGTGAACCTTTTTGAACGCCCGCCTATCCATCTATAACAAGACAGGGAGGCAACATGAGTACCGCAAAAATCTACACCATTCACTATCAACTGCACGGTCAACCGAAGTCCTTTGTGGTACGCGCCGAAGTGATGAATAACGCTGAAGCGTGGCACTGGGCGGCGGTCGATGCTGACATTGCGCATGTCAGCCGCATCGGGCGCGTGGGTCATGAGCAGGTCAAGAAAACCACCCGGCCCTGGGCGGAGAAGTTCGGGATCAGCGAGGTTACCTGGGTGCCGCCCAAGTGAGTTTCGTCTGGATGTGATCAAGCCCCGCTATTGCGGGGTTTGGTTTGTGGGGGTATTGGTGGTGGTGTGCATATCCGTTATTTAGGTAACGGCGGCCTATGGTTCCGCCCTGACGGCGGGTCACTTTTGTAAAGACACAAAAGTAACCAAAAAGTCTTCGCCGGTATGACTCACCCACATGGGTTACAAATCAGTTCACGCACATAGGTAACAGTTTTTAACTGGCAGGGTCGATTTCGCGAGGATCTGACCATGCCCTGGAAAGAGCTGAAACCTATGGACCTTAAAGTGATGTTTGTCGCTGAATATCTGACTGGTAAACACAGCCTTAGCCAGCTATGTCGAGACTATGAAATCAGCCGAAAGACCGGCTACAAGTGGGTCGAGCGATACAAAGCAGAAGGTCCCAGTGGGCTTGATGAGCGTAGTCGTCGTCGGCACCACCAGACTTATGTGGTGCCTCTGGCGGTAAAGCAGGCGATTATCGAACTTCGTTCTATAGGCGAGACAATCCCTGGTCCGAAAAAGATCCAGAGTGATCTGATAAAGCGCTTTCCGGGCCAGGATCCGCCCTCGAAAACGACTATTTATAACATCCTCAAAGCAGCTGATCTGATCACGCCTCGACCCTTGCGGCCAAGAGTTGCTGTCTATCCAAAACCGTTACGCAAGGCAGATGTGCCTAACCAGCTTTTCAGTGCTGACTATAAAGGCCAGTATCTGACAGGAGCGGGCGTATGGTGTTATCCGCTAACAATCATGGACCATGCCAGTCGCTTCTTGCTTGCCTGTCAGAGCATGCCCAGCACCAATTTCAAGGAGACCCAAGAGACGTTCGAACGGGTGTTTCGCGAGTATGGTTTGCCTGAGCGAATCCGTACTGACAATGGAGTGCCGTTTGCCAGCACAGGGCGCGGAGGACTGTCACAGTTGTCGATCTGGTGGCTACGGCTGGGAATCATTCCAGAGCGTATCGAGCCCGGTCGGCCAGACCAAAATGGCCGGCACGAGCGTATGCACCGAACACTGAAAAGTACTTTGCCCAATCCACCTGCGGTTGCTTGGGAGTCTCAGCAGAAACACTTTGATCGTTTCATACAGCACTACAATTACGAGCGAGGGCATGAAGCGCTGAGCCAGAAAACACCGGCTTCATGCTATTCACCTTCACCTCGAACCTATCCTGAGAAACTGCCGGAGATGGGTTATGCAAGTCATATTGAGTGTTACCGGACTGACTCAAACGGGATGATTTATCGGTCAGGTCTGCGGATTTATGTGGGGCATTTACTGAAATACCAAACTATTGGAATGGAGATGCTAAGCGACGATGTGTGGGCTGTTATTTTCGGCCCAGTGATCCTCGGACAAGTGGATGCTAGGAATGCAGACAAGGACGGCTATATTTCACTCAAAGTGTTACCTATGTGAATGCACTTTTGTGTAACCCATGTGGTTGTCCCGTACACACGCCCCAACACTCGGTGCCTCGCTTAGGCTCGGCATGCCCGCAATCCGCCAGTGATTTGGCGGGTCGCCGCGATGGGCCATCCTTGGCCCAGCGCGGCTAAACCGGCGTCCTGCCGGTTTACCCCCCAAAATCACTGTCGAATTCCGGCCATCGTGTTTGACGGGGCGATTTCAGATCAAGATCAAGATCAAAAGCGCAGATCAAAAGACCGCTGACTTCGTCATCGAAAAGGATGTAAGGGCCAGAGCAACAGCAACAGCAACAGCAGAGCCAAACTCGGTCAAAGGTGGGAGCTGGCTTGCCTGCGATGGCATCAACTCTGTGTGCCTGATGTACCGAGGTGTCTGCATCGCAGGCAAGCCAGCTCCCACAGAAAAGCAGCTCTTCAGTGCATGTAAATCTGCAGCCGACCTCATATTCAAAACTGCATGCGGTCAACTGTGGGAGCGGGCTTGCTCGCGAATGCGGTGGGTCAGTTACAGATGAATTGGCTGACACACCGCATTCGCGAGCAAGCCCGCTCCCACACTTAGACCGTGTTGCATCAGGTAGATATGTTTTGGCTTCGCACTTGATCTGGCTCTTGCTTCAACCACTCAGGTCGGCTTTCAGGCCGCCGTGCTGTAGATCTTGATCTTGATCTGAGACGCCCCGTTAACCACGATGGCCGAACGCAGGCTTGAATCCGTGGGTAACCCGGCAGGACGCCGGGTTAGCCGCGCTGGGCCAAGGATGGCCCATCGCGGCGGCCCACGGATTCAAGCCGGAGTGAGGGCACACCGAGCATTAGCGAGGTGCCGAGTGGTGGGGCGAGGACTTTTTGGTTACTTTTGCGTCCTTGCAAAAGTGACCCGCTGTAAGAGCGGAACCATAGGCGGCCGTTACCGCAGCAACGGATATGTACACCGACAACCCGCTATCGCAGGCAAGCCAGCTCCCACATTTGAATCAGATCAATTCCGCTGACTCTTCCAGCCCCCCAACCTCGGGTTCCTCATTCCGTCACATCCAACCCACCACGACACAGCCCACACCGCGTCCAGTCAAACCCCGCTGAAACCTCGCTGTCACTTGCCCCGAAACCACTCAAAAGCATGACCAAAACACCCGAGAATCTTTCGTAAAATCAAGCGGTTCCTCCCGAGGTTTTTTCCTTTTGCTGTCATCGGATACTGCGAAATTTCCTACCCATGGCCTCAACCCTCGCCACCCCCGGAACACGGCTTGGGACCGAAGCCATAGCGTCATGCAAGAGCCATCTACCCAAACGTACAAACACGACGAAAGGAGATTCTTCATGTTTAAGCGCACTATGATCGCAGCCTCTTTGGTAGTTGCAGCACTGGCTTCCGCCCAATCCATGGCCGCAGTGGTCGGTGGCGGTGCCACCCTGCCGGAAAAACTCTACGGCACCACCACCGGTACCGGCATCCTCGCTTCTTCCATCCCGGGTTTTAACGCCTACATCGGCGTTGGCAGTGGCGACGGCAAGAAAGCGTTCTTCGGCAACGATTCGACCAAGCTGAAACTGGCCGCCGGCATCAACGTTGACTACGCCGGTAGCGACTCGATCGTCAGCGCTGCCGAGTTGGCGGCTTACAACGCTGACACCGTCAAGGGTAAAGCCGCCTTCGGTGCGCTGATCCAAGTCCCGGCAGCAGCCACTTCGGTGACTGTGCCTTATCACATCAATGGCAAAACCTCGCTCAAGCTCACCAGTGTTCAACTGGCGAACATCTTTGCCGGTGTGACCAAAAACTGGAATGAGGTGCTGTTCGACGGCGTTGCCGGCCCGAATCTGCCAATCAAAGTGGTGTACCGCACCGAAACCAGCGGTACTACCGAAATCCTGACCACACACCTCAAGGCCGTCAGCGGTACGTTGTTGCCTGCTGCCAGCAATAGCTTTGCAACCGCTGTCGGTTTTAACCCGGCCGTCAACCCACCGGCCGGCACTAATTACATCGGCGTGGTTGGCAGCCAGGGCGTTGCTGCCGCGGTTGCCGACGCCAACAACAATGGTGCAATCGGCTACGTCAGCCCAGACTACGCACAGTTCAACGACGCCTCGGCTGTTGCTTCGATCAACGGCGCGCTGCCGACCGAAGTCAACGTGCAAGTCACCCTCGATACCGTTGCGCCACCTGCCTTGGGCAGCAACGATGCCAAGGATCCGTTGAAGTGGGTTCCGACCTTCGCCAACCCGACCGCAGGTTATCCAATCGTGGGCTACACCAACCTGGTCTTCAGCCAGTGCTACAAAGACACGACTGACACCGCGCGTATCCGTGTATTCCTCAACCGCCACTACACCGGCGTGAACAACGCGGCCGTCAGCAGCCACTCGTTCATCCCGCTGTCCGCCACTTGGCAGAAAGCTGTCTACGACAACTTCTACGCCACCACCAGCGCCTTGCGCCTGGGCGACACCAACACCTGCAACGGTATTGGCCGTCCGCTGTAAGCCCCGTCTCGACAGGGTTTTCCCCACAACCGGCAATGACTTCGCGTCATTGCCGGTTTTTTCGTTTCATCGCCCAACCAGCCAGTTGAACTGCACTGCGTGAACATTGTGTGACAACAGTTCGGTCGCACGCCCCGGCAACCGCCTTAAGCAATAACCCCGACACGTGGCCGCGCAGTGTTTGCGTGCCCGTCGTTCGCCTGCCCCGTCAAAAGGACCTGTAAGTGATGCGTTCCCGACTGAAGCTGCCTGCTACCCGTGCCGACAAGGTGCTTGCCACCTCAGGTCAAGTGTTGCTGCTCAAACCCCTGGCCCAAGTCATTGCGCTGCTGGTGTTTGCCGGTAGTGCCCACGCGGCGCAGCCTCAGGCGTTCAGTTCGGGATGGTTTGCCGCCAAGGGCGCAGCGCAAACGGCCGGCAGCGCACGTCCGGGTGTGGTGATGCCGGGAACGCCGCCGCCGTTGTCCCAGCAACAACGCGGCAACGAGCAGTTGCAGCGCTCCTTGCAGAACCTCAATACCAGCGTCGCCGCGATTGCCGCGCAACAGGCTGTGCAGGCCGCCGCCAGAAGCAGCGCGAGCGCGGGGCCGCAGAGCATCCACAACGGCCTGGGTGGCAATGGCTTGAATGTGGTGATCGGCGCGGACGGCAAGCCGCTGTTCGTCAACGCCGAAGGCCCGGTGCAGACCGATGCCAACGGCAAGACGCTGGTGTCGATCAAGCAGACGGCCGACAAGGCGATTCTCAATTGGCAAACCTTCAACGTGGGCCGCGATACCACCGTGCAGTTCCAGCAGAACAGCGATTGGGCGGTGCTCAACAAGATCAACAACAGCACTGCGCCGAGCCAGATCCAGGGGGCGATCAAGGCCGACGGCACGGTGATGATCGTCAACGGCAACGGTGTGGTGTTCAGCGGCAGCAGCCAGGTCAATGTGCGCAATCTGGTGGCGGCGGCCGCCGGGTTCAGCGATGAGCAATTCACCGCCAGGGGCCTGTACAGCGCCAGCAACAGCGCACCGAGTTTTACCCAGGCCGCCGGCAATGTGACCGTCGAACGCGGCGCGCAGATCCAGACCCAGGTGCCCGCCACATCGACTGCCGGTGGCGGTTATGTGTTGCTGCTGGGTAAAGAGGTGGCGAACGCCGGCAGCATTTCCACCGCGCGCGGCCAGACTGTGCTGGCGGCGGGCGACAGCTTTGTGATCAAGAAGGGCTACAGCACCGACGGCAATGTTGCTTCCACTACACGCGGCAACGAAGTCAGCGTCACGGGCACTGGCAAGGCCAGCAACACTGGGTTGATCCAGGCATCTACGGGGGACATCACGCTGACCGGCCAGCAGGTGCTGCAGAACGGCGTGGTGCTTTCAAGCTCCTCGGTGGAAGCACGTGGCACCGTGCATTTGAAGGGCACCGGCAGCAACGCCAGCGTAAGCCTGGGCGAGGGCAGCCTCAGCGCCATTGTGCTCGACAGCAGCAACGCCCTCGACAGCCAGCGCGCCGGGTTGATCACCCCGGCGGCTGACCAGGCCGGTAACGTAGTGCCGGCTGACCTGTACCGCCGCGACCAATCCCTGGTGGAAATCACCAGCGACGGCACGGTGGACTTTCGCAGCGGCTCCCTGACCCTGGCCACTGGTGGCCAGGTCGGCGTCAAGGCGGCGCAGCGAACCTTGCTGCGCGATGGCGCGGTGATCGACGTGTCCGGCGCCATTGGCGTCAAGTTGGCGATGGAATCCAACAGTGTCAAGGTCAATATCCAGGGCAACGAGCAACGCGATGCGGCGGTCAACCGTGACGGCAAAGCCCTCAACAACAACGATGTGTGGGTAGATGTCCGCGACCTGATTTTTGTGCCGGCCGGCACCAACGGTTATGCCACCGACCGTTGGTACACGGCGGGCGGCCTGCTGGAAGTGGGCGGCTATCTGGGCACGCGCAACCACGGCATTGGCGAATGGATGGCCCAGGGCGGCACCGTGACGTTCAGCGGCAAGGACGTGGTGACCCGGCAAGGTTCGCAGATCAACCTGTCGGGCGGCACCCTTGATGTGCAGGCTGGCAAGATTCAGCAAACCTGGCTCAAAGGCCCTGATGGACGCTTGTACGAACTGTCGAGTGCGCCGGGGGATTTGCTCTATACCGGGATCTACAAGGGTTACGAAGACCACAGCCAGCGCTGGGGCGTGACCGACTATTACTACAACCCGCTGATCGCACCGCGCGAGCGCAGTGAAGCCGGCTATACCGTCGGGCGGGATGCCGGGCGCCTGGTCGTCAGTACCACCGGCGCCGTGCTGGAAGGGCAAATTGTCGGCGACACCTACCAGGGTGAGCGCCAGACCCAGGCCGCGCAAAAAGGCCTGGACGGTTACCTGCAATCGCAAAAAGCCGTGGCCCGTGGCGCCGCCCTGGTGGTGGGCAGCTATGTGCCGTATTACGTCAAGGACAGTGCCCAGTTGCAGTACGCCTTGGGCGCGGACGCAAGCACGGTGAAGAACGTGGTGCTGGGGCCAAGGGCCGCTGCCGTCGCCGCTGGGTTGGACTTGAACAGCGTGCTCCCGGCTGAGCGGGTGTCCACGTTGTATCTGGACAGTGAGGCGTTGAGCACGGCGAAACTGGGGTCAATCAAGGTCGCCACCACCGGTTCGATTCTGGTCAACGGCGCGCTGGAGGTGGAGCCCGCCGGTGACATCACCTTGTTCGGTCCCAGGATCGAGGTAAATGCCAACCTCACAGCGCATTCCGGTAGCCTGCAGCTGGGCAACGTGCTGGCGCAGATTACGCCGACCGGCAAGAACGACGTGACCCTTGGCGGTCGCGGCAGCTTGATCGTTAATGGCGGCGTGTCGCTGGATACCAGCGGTCTGTGGAGCAACCAGTTGCTCAGTGTGGGCGACAGCAGCCGGTTGCCCTACCTCAACGGCGGCAGCGTGGCCTTGCGCAGCAGCGGTGATATGCGCCTGGCGGCGGGCAGCCGGGTGGACGTGTCTTCCGGCGCGGCCCTGGATGCGAGGAACCAGTTGATCGGTGGCAAGGGCGGCGACGTCACGCTCGCGGCCAACGCCAACAGCGCAGACAGTCGCGGCAACCTGGCCCTTAACGGCGAGTTGCTCGGCTATGGCGTCAGTGGCGGCGGGCGCTTGAGTGTGCAGGCCGGCAAAGTGCTGATCAGTGATCAGCCCGGCGCGCCCCAAGCGGGCACGCTGCAACTCGACAGCGGGTTCTTCAACAAAGGCTTTGGCGCTTACGAGATCACCGGCAACGAAGGTTTGTTAGTAGCCGACGGTACTCAGGTCGACGTGACTGCACCGGTGTACCGCCTCAATGACACCGCGCAAAACCTGGTGAGCGGCGCCGACCCGCGCAGCGCACTGCAAATCTGGACCCCGCCGCAATACCGCGAAACCCCCACCAAAGGCCAGTTGACGCCACGCAAAGGCGCGAGCCTGAGCCTGCAAGCCGGCACACCATTGTCCACTGCCGCGCAAATGGCAGTGGTGCAGGCGCGCATTGGCCAGGGCGCAGTGATCAACGTGGATCCGGGCCAGTCCATCGGCGTGCGCAGCATTGGCCAGTTGACCGTGGACGGCACCTTGAATGCCTGGGGCGGCAACATCACCCTGGGTGGCGTCAACGTGCAGCCCACGGTGGCCGATGGCGTTGAGGCCAAAGGCCACGAGCGTTCGATCTGGGTCGGTGAACACGCCGTGCTGGATGTGGCCGCACGCGCAGCCACTGCCGTCGACAGCCTGGGTCGACGCTACGGTGTGGTGGGCCAGGGCGGCACTCTCGTGATTGGCGGGGTGATTGACCCGGCCACCGGCATTGCCAGCGCGGCCAACCTGTTTGTGGTGGTGCGCGAAGGCGCACGCCTTGACGCTTCCGGTAGCCAGGCGCTACTGGACCTGTCCAGTGCTGGCCCCACGCTGGTTGCCAGCCGTGGCGGCACCATCTCCCTGGCTTCCAACAATGGCCTTTATCTGGAAGGCACGTTCAGAGCCAACAGCGGCGGCACCGGTGCGGCGGGTGGCAGCCTGAACGTGGCCCTGGAAACGCCGTTGTACCTCGATACCGCCGCTGCCCGTGTGCGCCAGGCGCGTGAATTGATCGTCAGTGTCGGCGATTCAGGCGCGGCTTTACCAATCGGCAGTACGCCTGAAGCTGTGGCGGGCGGCTTGACCTACGGGCATGGACGGCTGACGGCCAACCAGGTCAGCGCCGGCGGTTTCGACAACCTGTCGCTGCTGAGCAACGGCCTGATCAGTTTTGACGGTGATGTGGCCTTGCGTCTGGGGCAGAGCCTGAGCCTGTATTCAGGGGCCATGGCTTTGACCGATAGCGCCGCGAGGCAGTCCCAGGTGCTGCTGGCTGCACCCTATGTGCGTCTGGCCGGAGTGGGTAACAACAACAGCGGCACCGACAGTGCAGTGCGCCCGACCGTGCAAGGTGGGGTTTCCTCACAAGGCGCGGCTGGCTGCTTGAGGGTTGAAGCCGCAAACGTTCTGGACCTGCGTGACAGCGTCAACTTCGGCGCCCATGCCGAACGCTCCAAAGCCCTGGCCAATGGAATTGACCGACGCGCCTTCGACCAGGCCAACTTGGTCAGCCAGGGGGACATGCGCTTGCTGGCCCGCAGCGCTGACAAGACCAAAACCGCCCTGACCACCCAAGCCGACCTGAACCTGATCGCCGCGCAGATTTACCCGACTACCGGGGCCGTTGCCGAGGTGACGGCTGGCAACACCGGCGGTGACTTTGACCCCGCGCGTAGGTTGCGCATCGGTCGGGTCGGCAATACGGCCCCGGCGCTGCCTTACTCAGTGTTTGGCAGCCTATCGCTGAACGCTTCGACCATCGAGCAAGGCGGCGTGCTGCGCGCGCCCATGGGCAGCCTCAGCTTGGGCGTGGACGGCGGCATCACCCGCTCAACCAAAGTGATCAATCTGTTGCCGGGCAGCCTGACCTCCGTCAGCGCCGGCGGCTTGGTGTTGCCCTATGGCGGAACAGTCGACGGTGTGACCTGGCGATACGACGGCGCGCAGGTGGAGTTGCTGGGGGTCGGCGGCACCCGTAGCACAGGTAATATGGCGGTCGGGGTGGCGCTGACGGGGCGCTCACTGAATGTGCAGCAGGATGCGATTCTTGACCTTTCCGGTGGTGGTGAGCTGCTCGGTGCGGCCTTTGTTTCCGGGCGCGGCGGTTCCACCGATGCGCGCTACAACCCCTTGGTGCAAATGGGCGCGGACGGGCGCTTTACCTTGCCGGGGCTGGCGACTAACCCGGTCTATGCGATCGTTCCCGGCACTCAGCCCGGGGTGGCGCCCAGTGGTGGTGAAGCGGGGGCGATTGCGCCATTGGCAGGCCAACAAATCCACATCGGCACCGGCGTACCCGGCCTGCCGGCAGGTATCTACACCTTGCTGCCGTCCACTTATGCCTTGTTGCCGGGGGCCTTTCGAGTGGAGATCAACGGCCTCGCAGCACCGTTTGCCAGCGGCTCCCTGCGCAGCGCCGCCGGCATGAATAACGGCTCCTGGTCGACTGAAGGCTTCCTTTCGATTGCTGGCACTGGTATCCGTGACCGTTTGCCGAGCCAGGTGATCGTCACCCCGGCGGCAGTCTTGCGTCGTTATTCCCAATACAACGAGATGCCCTACGCAGACTTTGTTCGCGCTGATGCCGCACGCCTAGGGGTGCCACGCGCGGCGCTTGAAGCCGACGCCAAAACCTTGAAGTTGCGACTGGTGGACGGCCAAAAAGGTCTGGGCTTCGGCTTTGACGGTGAGGGTCGCTTTAAACCCTCGGAAGGCGGATTTGGTGCCACTGTCGCATTGCTGTCCGGCGGCGGCATTGAAGTGCTTGGCGATACTGCCCAAGCCAGTCCCGCTGAGTCGATGGTGTCGGTGCGCGCCAGCGATTTGAATGCCTTGGGGGCTGCCCGGTTGGTAGTGGGCGGTGAACTGACAGTGGTGTATGGCCAAAGTGGCAACTTCGTTAGGTCCGACCTGGCAGCAATCACTGCGAGCTCGGTGGTTGTACGCCAGGGCGCGACCCTGGCGGCACCGGAGGTGTTCCTGGTGTCGGGCCGGTCCTCGGGCGCCATTGAAATCGAGCAAGGGGCGTCGATCAATACCCTGGGGCGCGGTAAGGCCGCCTATGACTCGGATAATGGCTTTATCTATCAGCCAGGCACACGCAGTGTGTTGGCTGTCTCCAATGGGCGCTTGCAGATGCTGGCGCCGGTAAACGGTGACGGTTCCAGTGGGCCGGGCAGCATCCTCATCGGCCAATGCAGCCCGCGTGCCTGCGACGGCGACGCATCACTTTATTCCGAAGGTTCGATTGCCTTTGCCACCACCAACCGTTTTGCCTTGAGTGACAGCGTGCGCTACGGCACCCGCCATCTGGCCCTGGCGGTGGGTGGGATCAACGTCGGCGGTGCCGAGGCGTTGGCTGACGCCGCTGCGCGCGGTGTGTTGCCGGCGGGCCTGACCCTCAACCAGCAGGTGCTGGACCGCCTGCTGCGCGGCGACGCCTCCAACGGTGCGCCGGCCCTGCAAAGCCTGGCGCTGACCGCCGGGCAATCGTTGAATTTTTATGGAAACACCACGCTGAGCACCCTCGACAGTTCGGGCAAGTCGCTGCTCGATGAGCTGCTGCTGACCACACCTGCGATCTATGGGTACGGCAGCGCCAGTGATGTGGCGCTGATCCAGACCGGCACCTTGGTATGGGGTGGCGCCACCAGCACGCCGCCAGCCGTGATCAGCAACGGTGCGGGCACCGGCAGCGGCACCCTGGCGTTGCAGGCCCGGCGCATCGCGTTCGGTTATGGCCGCGATGCCCAGCCCGACAGCCTGGCCAACAATGGCCGCATGACGCTGGGCTTTGCCACGGTTAACCTCAACGCCAGCGAACGTGTCACTGCCAACCACAAAGGCAGCCTGACGGTATATCAGTCGCAAGGTGCTTACGAGGCTGGCAAAGGCTTTGCCTACAGCGGCGGCAACCTGAACATCAGCACGCCGTTGTTGACCGGCGAAGCCGGCTCGGTCAATCGCATCAGCGTCGGGGGCGCGTTGACTGTAACGGCGCCGGTCAGCGGCACGGCGCCAGTGAATGCAGCGGCCATCGACGCTTTGGGCGCGGAGTTGTTGCTGTCCGGGCGCAGCGTGGCGGTGGATACCTCGGTGGTGCTGCCGAGCGGCAAGCTCACCCTCAGCGCCGATGAAGAACTGACCCTGGGCGTGGCTTCACGCCTGGACCTCAGTGGTCGCAAAGTGCAGATCAGCGATGTGAGTAAGTACAGCTGGGGCGGTGATGTCAGCCTGGAAAGCCGTCACGGCAACATTCGCCAGGCGACAGGCGCGCTGATCGACTTGTCTGCGCAGTTCAACCAGGGTGGCTTGCTCAAGGCTGTGGCGGTGGACGCTGGTGCCGGGCAAGTCGACTTGCAAGGGCAGATTCGCGGTGGCAGCAGCGGTTATTACGATGCCGGTGGCACCCTGGTGCCTTACAAAGCCGCAGGTGTGGATATCCGCGCGCAGCAGGTCGGGGATTTTACCGCCTTGAACCAGCGCTTGAACCAGGGCCAGGTCGTTGGCTCGCGCAGCTTCCAGCTCAAGCAGGGCGACCTGGTGATTGGTGATGAACTCAAGGCCAATCAAGTCAATGTCTCGGTGGATAACGGCAGCCTGACGGTGCTGGGCACGATCGATGCCAGTGGCGAGCGGGTCGGCAGTATTCGCCTGGCCGGCAAGCAGGGCTTGACCCTTGCCGGCAGCGCGCTGCTGGATGCGCACGGCAGCGTCTTGCGGGTCGACGGCTACGGCAAGATCATCGATGCGCCGAACCGGGCGCTGGTGGAACTCAACAGCGGCGATGGTCAATTGACCTTGGCCGATGGCGCGCGTATCGACCTGCGCCACGGCACCGCTGCGCTCCTGGGCAGTGGTCCGGGACACTATGACGGTGTGGCCCGGGGCACGCTGGAATTGAACGCACCACGGCTCAATGCCAATGACGTGGCCATCGACGCAGGCGGGCAAGTCAATATCCAGGGCGCCCGCTCCATTGCGGTCAACGCGGTGGCCCGTTACAGCGATGCGCCGGTGGGCACCGAACCGTCGGCCAGTGGCCGACCGTATCAGGTGATTGACCAGAACTACCTCACGCAAAAGCACGCGCTCGCCGAGGCCTTCATCAACAACGCCCTGAATAACGCCGGGCTGATGCAGGGCAAACTCGCGGGCTTGAACAACAGCCGCTATGCCGAGGCGTTCCACTTGCGCCCGGGTGTGGAGATTGTCACCCAGGGCGACCTGGTGGTGAGCGGTGACCTGGACCTTTCCGGCTACCGTTACGCCAGCGTCAACCCCAACACGCCGAAGACTTCGGTGTACGGCTCAGGCGAGGTGGGCAGCCTGGTGGTGCGTGCCGGTGGCAACCTGGATGTCTACGGCAGTATCAACGATGGCTTTGCGCCGCCTCCGAAGACGCCGGACGATAACGGCTGGGTGCTGACGCCTGGTTTGCAAGGGTTCGGTGCCGATGTGATTGTGCCCGGCCCTGGCGTGGTACTCGCCAATGGCAGCGCATTCCCCACGGGCAAGACCCTCAACTACCCGTTGCCGATCCAGGCGACGACATTGGCCCAAGGCACTGTGCTGCCGACCCAGGGCACACTTGACGCACCACTGACGCTGCCAGCCAACACGGTGCTGAGCGCGGCGGTGCGCGACAGTGGCGGCAACCTGTTGTACGCCGCCGGCACCTTGCTGCAGCAACCTGTGGTACTGGCGGCCGGTACACAACTGGAAGCGGGCACGGTCTTGGCCGGCGCGGCTTCGCTGCGCGCCATGACCTGGCCGGCGGGCGTGCCACTGCCCAGCCGTGGGGGCGTGACGGGCAGTGCAACGGACGGTGTGTTGTTGGCCGGTGACCTGGCCCTCAAGGTCGGGGCGCTGATTCCGTACGGTACAGACGTGAAGTTGCCCAATGCTGCGGTGTCGGTGCCATTGCGCACCGTGACCGGCGCCACTGCGCGGCAGAACTGGGCCGTGGCGCCGATGCTGGCCGAAGGCTCGCAGTCGTGGTCGTTACGCCTGGTCTCCGGTGCCGATACCCAGGCGGCTGATACCCGTGCGATCCAGCCAGCGTATGCCGGCGACCTGACCCTGGCCGACACCCACTACGGCATTTACGAGACCCACACGAAAACTATCGTGCCTGGGCAACCTGCGCGGCCTGGTGGTGCCTGGTACTGGAGTGAGTTGGGCGCCGAGCTGTTTGGTGGCGAGGCGGGTACTCCGGTGTCGGCGGCTGATTCGGGGGCTTGCGATGAACCGGAGATGTGTGTGCGCGTCAAGTATGTGTGGAGTGATATCGCAGAGCTTTTCGGTTTCGTTCCCGGCCAACCGGTTTCACCGCAGGACGAAGGCACCTGTGACCCGGACATGTGCGTTTCCCTCGGTGAGCCGATTCCGGCGACACCCGAGACGGTGACCATTGGCGAGGTGAAACTGGTGTCGCCCGTGAGCCAGCACTTCAGCGTCCTGCGTACCGGTACGGGTGATCTGGACTTGATCGCGGCGGGCAATGTGGCGATGCAATCACCCTATGGTATCTATACCGCAGGTGCTTCCAGCGCTTCTCGTGCTGGCAGTGCGGCCGCCGGCTTCGACCGGGCCCGCGCCACCTCTGCGGATGGAACGGTACTGGGCACAGCGGCCAAGCCGTATGAAGCCTTGGTGGATAAAAGCAGCCCTTACGCCGCCTGGTATCCCGACGGCGGCGGCAATCTGTTGTTACGCACGGGGGGCAGCCTGACCGGCGATGTCTGGACGCCGCTGACAAACAATGCAATGCCTAACGACGGTCGCACTCAACTCAACAGTGCCAACCTGGGTAATTGGCTGTGGCGCCAAGGTACGGGCAACACCGCGGGTGTGTCGCCCATTCCCACCAGTTGGTGGGTCAACTTTGGCACTTATGTACAGGGCGAGAGTGGCGCCAATCAGTATTTTGAAGACGTCGCGCAGATAAACCTGCTGCCGCGCCTGGTGGGGTTCACCGGGGTGGGCACCTTGGGTGGCGGTAATTTAACCCTCGACCTGGGCAGCGATAGCGGCATGCTGGCGCGCCGTGGTTCAGCCGACGGCAGGCGGGCACCCCGCAGCCAGGCGTTGGTGTTGGCGGTGGGTAGCACCGGGCGGATGGTTGACGGTCAATTACTGCTCACCGGTGGCGGTGACCTGGATGTCCGTATGGGCGGGGATTTAAACCCAGGGCTTGACGCCCGTGCGACCCGGCCAGATACCGCCAGCTTACTGTCAGGCGACTACAAGGTCGAAACGCTCAGCCTCAATGGCGTATTCACCAACCTGCGCGGCGCCTTGAACCTGCAGGCCGGCAGCCTGGGGGGCATTGCCTTGAACTACGGCGGAATGCGTGGGTACCAAGACGCCAAGGACACCCGGGCCTACTCGCCGTATACCGCAAGCCTGGGCACGGCCACCGGCGGGATTACGTTGATGCTGGGGGACGCTACGGCCAGCGTATCGACCCGCGGTGACCTGGTGCTGGCGGGGACGGGCGACCCGGGACGGGTGGCTACCGAAAATACCCAGGCGTTCAGTTACAACGGTAACGACTATGGCAATGCAACCACCTGGTTTTCGCTATGGACCGAGCGTACGGCCATTGACTTGTTTTCCGCAGGCGGCAGTCTGACGCCTAGCGTGCAAAGCGTGTCGCTGGGTAAAGGCGGCGACACTGAGCCCCTGCAAGGGCAGAACTACTCCAGGTCGGATGGGCGTTTCATTTTCCCCTCCAGGCTGGGTGTGGTAGCCGCCAACGGCAGTGTCTATCTCGGCGCGTCCGCCTTGGGTGTTGGCCCGCAACCCAACAATCCGGCTTATTCGTTATTGCTGGCGCCCTCGGACACGGGGCGCCTGGCCATGTTGGCCGGGGATTCGATCTACGCCAGTGGCTACGCGGTCAACCAGTCGGGTGAAAGCCTGGGTTCGATACCGACACCGTTCGCGCCAGCCTTTGTCGGCAGGAATGGGTTCAGCAGCGTCGTCGACAACCTGGGCGGTGACGCGATACAGGATGACTTTTCCTTGTTTGCTCTGCGCCGCCCAACCGATCTTGCGCGCCCAGGGTCTCAGGCACAGCCGGCCAGGTTTTATGCCGGGCAAGGCGATATTGTCGGCTTGCGCAGCGGTGAGATGATCTCGTTCACCAGCACCCGTCAGGGGCAAGTCCGTTATGAAGCGGCAGGCCCGGTGTGGATGCGGGCGGGGCGCGACATTGTGGGTTCGGGCACCTACTTGGGCGAGTCCACAGTGTTTCCCAAGCTTGCGGGCTACAATGGCGACTACACAGGCGAAAGCCGCGGCAACCTGTTCGTACACAGCCGTCCCGAAGATGTCTCGGTGGTGTCTGCCGGGCGCGACATTATCTACAGCAGCTTCAACGTCGCCGGCCCCGGCACCCTGGAAGTCAGTGCCGGGCGTAATCTGTTGATGGAAGACAAAGCCTCCATCACCAGCCTGGGGCCGGTGGCCGTTGGGGATTCCCGACCGGGTGCGTCTATCGTGCTGGAAGCCGGGGTAGGGCCTGACGGCCTGGATTATCTGAAGTTCGTCACGCCTTACCTGGACCGCGCCAACCTGGCGGTGAACGGTGTGCCCCTGGCCGGGCAGACGGGCAAGGTGGTGAAAACCTACGAGGCCGAGCTGTTGCAGTGGCTCAAGCAACGTTATGCCTTCAGTGGTGATGCCGAACAGGCGCGGGCGTACTTCGCTGGCCTGGGGCCTGAGCAGCAACGCATTTTTGCGCGCTCGGTGTACTTCGCTGAAGTGCGCGCGGGCGGTCGTGAGTTCAACCTGAGCGCAGGCCCGCGTTCCGGCAGCTTTTTGCGCAGCCGCGCGGCGATCGAAGGGCTGTTGCCGAGCAAGGACGTGGCGGGCAACCCGATTGTGTATGACGGCGATATCACCTTGTATGGAGGCGCCGGGGTGCATACCCGGTTTGGCGGCGATATCCAGATGCTCAGCCCTGGCGGGCAGCAGGTGTTCGGTATTGAAGGGACTGCGCCGCCGGCGACTGCCGGGGTGCTGACCCAGGGTGCCGGGGATATTCAGTTGTATGCCCAGGGCAGCATCCTGTTGGGCCAGAGCCGCATCATGACCACCTTTGGCGGCTCGATTCTGGCGTGGTCCGATGCCGGTGATATCAACGCCGGTCGGGGTTCGAAAACCACCGTGCTCTATACCCCGCCGAAACGGGTGTATGACAACTGGGGCAATGTGACCTTGTCGCCCAACGTGCCGAGCGCGGGGGCGGGTATTGCCACGTTGGCGCCGATTGCCGAAGTGCCGGCCGGTGATATCGACTTGTTGGCGCCGGCAGGCACCATTGATGCGGGCGAGGCGGGGATTCGGGTGTCGGGCAACGTCAACATTGCGGCGTTGCGGGTGGTTAACGCGGCCAATATCCAGACCCAGGGCAAGTCGTCCGGGGTGCCGGTGACGGCTGCGGTGAACACTGGGGCAATGACCTCGGCGAGTGCGGCGGGGGCGGCGGCGTCCCAGGCGGCGGAGGACGCGGCGCGCAGTCAGCAGGCGGCGGCGAAGCAGGGCAGGGCTTCGATCGTGACGGTGGAGGTGTTGGGGTTTGGCGCTGAGCCGGTGGAGCGTGAACCGCAGCCTGCGGCGCAGCAGAAGACGTCGGGCTATAACCCCGGCAGTCCGGTGCAGGTGTTGGGGGCGGGGCCTTTGAGTGAACAGGCGCGGGCGCGGTTGACTGACGAGGAGCGTAGGCAGATTAGTTTGTAAGGGTTTTTGCGGGACCTCTCGTTGTAAGGTTTGGGGCGATCGGTGATTGCCCCTTTTTTGTGGGAGCTGGCTTGCCTGCGATGCAGGCACCTCGGTACATCAGGTACACCGAGTTGATGCCATCGCAGCGGTGCGACGATTCGACAAGCCCGCTCCCACCTTTGATCGAGTATGGTTCTGCTGTTGCTCTGGCCCTTACATCCTTTTCCCCCAGCAAAAATTGCCCCCCACCCAATCCCAAATGAAGCTTTCATGACAAAAGTTCGGTAGCCCCCACCCACTCCCGTCTTGCCTATGTAACGCGCTGCAGGCGATCAAAAGTCGCCTCCAAAGCCGTCAGCAGGACGCCAGGAGTGGGGCAATGGGAACTATGGAACGTTATTCGAAAGTCGGCATGCAGGAGCTCGATCAGCGCCTGTCGAAGATCGTCGAAGCCGCGCGCAAGAAGCCGGTTTCGGTATACCGCTACGGCGCGCCGTGGGTGTGGATCGTCTCCCAGGACGATTGGCAAGGTGCCTTGAAGGAAGTCTCCAGCTACATCCCGGCGGGCCATTCGTTGGTGTTGTTGCGCCCGCAGATCGACGACGTGCTCGCACAGTACCGCGACTGGCTCCAGCCCGAGCCGGGCATGCTGATCGCGCCGCACACCGTGGTGCACATCCTGTTGCTGCAACTGCTGTATTCGGTGCCCAGCGAACAGCAACTGCACGAGCAGCTCAACTACAACCTGCTGTTCCGCTGGTTCGTCGGCCTCGACCTGACCCAGAAGGTGTGGAGCCTGCACGCCCTGCAGCGCGACATCGCCAGCCTGTTGAACAACCCGCAGGCGGTGCAATTGATCCAGAAAATCATCGGTGAAGTGTTCTGTGGCGCCTTGCTGCACATGCCGGAGTTCTCGCTGAACTTCGCCTTGCTGCACACCTGGCTGGCCCGACACAGCCATCTTTCGACCACCAGCAATTGAGCAGGCCGAACGCCGTGCAATCGGTGAAGGCGCGCAACTTTTTTAGACAACCAGGGGGCGGTGTGGAGCATCTGTTCAAGTCAACGCTGGCGCTGTGCCTGACGCTGGGGGCCTTGGCCCAACCCGCGCTGGCCGAGGAGGAGGGCGCAGCACGGCGGGTCGACGTCAACGAGTACTTCGTGCGCGGCAATACCGTGCTGGATGCGGCGGCCATCGAGGAAGCGGTGTACCCGTTCCTGGGCCCGCAAAAGACCCTCGGCGATATCGAAGGCGCTCGCGATGCGCTGCAAAAGATCTACCAGGCGCGTGGCTTTCAGTCGGTGTTTGTCGAGCTGCCGGAGCAGAAGGTCGATGACGGTATCGTCTACCTGCAAGTCAGCGAAACCAAGGTCGGCCGCGTGCGCGTGGTGGGCGCCAAACACTATTCACCAGTGGAAATCCGCGAAGAAGTGCCCGCGCTCAAGGAAGGCGCAGTGCCGGATTTTGCCAGCGTGCAAACCCAGCTCGCCGGGCTTAACCGGGGCGTCGGGCGCCAGGTCACGCCGCTGGTGCGCGAAGGCGCGCGGCCCGGCACCATGGACGTCGATCTGCAAGTCGAAGACCAGAACCCTTGGCACGCCAGCATCGGCCTGAACAACGACTATAGCGCCGACACCGAGAAGCTGCGCACGGTGGCGACCCTGGGCTACGACAACCTCTGGCAATTGGGCCACAGCGTTTCCCTGACTTACTTCACGGCGCCCCAGGACAGCAGCAATGCCAAAGTCTGGTCGGGTTCCTACAGCGCACCGCTGGATGAGCGCTGGACCTTGCAGTTCTCCGGTTACCAGTCCGACAGCAACATCGCCACCATCGGTGGCAGCAACGTGTTGGGCAAAGGCCATTCCTACGGTGTGTCGGCGATCTACAACCTGCCGGCCAGCGATAACTGGGCCAACTCGTTCTCCTTCGGCGTGGACTTCAAGGACTTCGACGAGCAGCTCAAATTGGGCAGCAATGCCGACAAGGTGCCGCTCAAATACGCGCCGTTCACCTTCGGCTACAACGGCTATCGCTACAGCGAGCAATCGGCCCTCAGCCTGGGCTTGAACCTGGTGGTCGGCACCCGTGCGTTTTTCGGCTACGGCAGCGATGCCCAGGAGTTCGAGTACAAGCGCTACAAGGCCAGCCCGAGTTTTGCGGTGCTCAAAGGCGACACGACGTACACCTACACCTTCGCCAGTGATTGGCAGTCAGCGACCAAGGGCGGTTTCCAACTGGCCTCCGGGCCGCTGGTGTCCAACGAGCAGTATTCCGCCGGCGGCGCCACCTCGGTGCGCGGTTACCTGGCGGCAGAGCGCACGGGGGACGAGGGCCTGCTGTTCTCCCAGGAAATGCGCACGCCTTCATTGGCCAAGTTTCTCGGCAGCTACGTGCAGGAATGGCGCTTCTACGCGTTCGCCGAAGGCGCACGCCTGCGCCTGCAAAAGCCGTTGGCCGAGCAAGAAGACGAATACAGCCTGGCCAGTGTCGGCCTCGGCACCCGCGCCAGTTTGAGCAAATGGTTATCCGGCAGCCTGGACTGGGGCTACCCGCTGCTCGATGGACCGAACACCCAGAAACAGGACTCGCGGCTGCACTTCAGTGTGCAGGCGACTTTCTGACCTTTTCTCCCGGAGACTTCACCATGCAACGCCTATTTCTGAGCCTGTTGATCTGCCTGGGCTTCGCGCTCCCGGCCACCGCCCATGCCTGGTGGCAGGACGATTGGCACTACCGCAAACAGATCACTGTGGACACCACCGCCCAAGGCGCGGCCATCAATCAGGCCCTGGGCCGCACTGCGCTGCTGGTGCGCCTGCACACCGGCAATTTCACCTTTGATGGGGTCAAGGACGATGGCAGCGATTTGCGCTTTGTCAGTGCCGATGACAAGACCGTGTTCAATCACCAGATCGAAAGCTTCGACCCGTTGATGGGCATGGCGCTGATCTGGGTCGATGTGCCCAAGGTCGAAGGCGGCCAGCGCCAGGAAATCTGGATGTATTACGGCAATCAGAAAGCCCCGGCCATCGCTAACGGCCAGCTGACTTTCGACCCGAACTACACCGCCGTCTACCATTTTGACGGGGCCAACGGCACCCCGGCCCGGGACACCACGGCCTACAGCAACACTGCGCTGAACGCCACTGGCGCCAGCATTGATGGCGTGATCGGCCGCGCCCTGCAGTTCGGTGGCCAGCCGCTGATGCTGCCGGCCAGCCCATCCCTGCAACACGCCGCCGGCAGTGCATTGACCTTCAGTGCCTGGCTGCGCCTGGACCAGGCCAGTGGCGAGCAAATCGTCCTGGCCCGTCGCGATGGCGCCCATAGCCTGTTGCTGGGCCTGAACCAAGGCACGCCGTTTGTGGAAATCGACGGCCAGCGCGCGGTCTCCACTCAACCGCTGAACCCAGGCCAGTGGCAACACCTGGCGTTCACCGCCGAAGGCGAAAAAGTCGCGCTGTACGTCAATGGCCGCGAAACCGCGAACCTGGCGGTGGCTCTGCCTGCCTTCAATACGCAAATTGCGATCGGTGCCGATATGCCGGAGGCGGGCAGTACGCACCTGCCGTTTGCCGGCGCCATGGATGAGCTGCGCCTGTCCAAAGTGTCGCGTCCGGCTGCGCTGCTGCTGGCCGATGCGAGTGCCCAGGGCGCCGAATCCAAGCTGGTGGCGTATGGCGTGGATGAGGAACAATCGGGCTTCGGTTTCGGCAGCCTGGGCTTTTTGCTCAAGGCCGTGCCGATTGACGCCTGGGTGATCATCCTGGTGCTGGTGGCGATGATGGTTCAGTCGTGGTTCATCATGCTGCGCAAGAACCGTCAGGTCAGCCGCGTGAGCAGTGCCAACGAGATCTTCCGTGAACACTTTGCGCAGATTGGCACCCGGTTGGAAATGTATGCCGACGACGCGCAACTGGCCGAGCGCCTCGGTCACTCTTCGCTGTGGCGCCTGTACCTGGTGGCGGTCAAGGAGATCCGCACCCGCCGTGCCCAGGGCGCGGATACCTCATCGGTGTCGGCGGCCACCATCGAAGCGATCCGCTGCTCCATGGACGGCGTGCGCACCCGCGAAAACCAGGCCCTGAGTTCAAAATTGTCGACGCTCTCCAACGCCATCGCCGGCGGCCCCTATATCGGCCTGCTTGGTACGGTGCTGGGGATCATGGTGGTGTTCCTCGGCACGGCCATGGCCGGTGACGTCAACATCAACGCCATCGCCCCCGGTATGGCGGCAGCCTTGCTGGCCACGGCCATGGGTCTGTTCGTGGCGATCCCGGCGCTGTTTGGCTACAACCGCCTGATCACGCGCAACAAGGAAGTCAGCGCCGATATGCGCGTATTTGTCGACGAGTTCATCACCCGCCTGGCTGAGATGCACGGCGAGAGCCAGTTCAGTGAAGCCGCCCACTCGCGCGGCCACCACGCGTCCGTTCCGGCCTGAGGAGAATCAGCATGGCTTCCGTGAATGCCGCCCACGACGATGACGATGACGCCGCCGTCGACACTATCAACATCACGCCCCTGGTCGACGTGCTGATGGTGGTGCTGGTGATGTTTATCCTCACCGCCACCGCCCAGGTGTCGGGTATCCAGATCCATCTGCCCAAGGCCAGCGCCTCGGTGTCGCTGTCCGAGGCCAAGACCAAGGCCATCTCCGTCAACGACGGCGGCCAGGTGTTTCTCGACGCCTACCCGGTGACGCTCGGCGAACTGGAGGAGCGCCTGCGCATCGAGAAAGCGCAGAACCCGGACTTCCCGGTGATCGTGCGTGGCGACGCCATGGTGCAGTACCAGAAGGTCATCGAGGTGCTCGACTTGCTGCGCCGGCTGGAGCTGTCCCAGGTCGGGCTGGTCACCGGCAAGCCGAGCCAGGGCTGAGCCATGACCGCACAGATGCCGATCCCGCCCATGCCCGTGAAGAACAGGTTGCTGCGCCCGCTGAAGTGGGGCGCGGGCCTGCTGCTGGCCGCCGTGGCGGCCTGGTTCCTGTGGCAGTGGGCCAATGACATGAGTGGCGTGCGCCGCGAAGCGCCAAAGGTGCCGACCATTATTCCGTTGCCACCACCGCCGCCGCCGCCACCGGAAAAACCCAAGGAACCGGAGCCCAAGGTCGAAGAAAAAATCCCGGAGCCGGTGCCCACGCCTGAGCCCGAAGAGGTCAAGCCGGCGGAAGAAGCGCCGCCTTCCCCCGCCGATGATTTGGCCAACCCGATGCAGATCGATGGTGATGCGCAGTCCGGCAACGACGCGTTCAACATCGGCGCCGGCAAGGGCGGCGGCATGGCTGGTTCCGGTGGCGGTGGTTTGGGCACCGGTACTTACAAGCAGTACCTGGCGGGGCTGTTTCAGCGGCTGCTGAGGGATGACCCCGAGTTACGCAAAAAGGCGTATGCGGTGCAGGCCGATTTGTGGCTGAGCGCCGAGGGCCAGGTCGTGCGTGCAGAGCTGGTGAAGTCCAGCGGCGATGCCGAGACCGACGTGCAAGTGCTCGCCGCCTTGCGTGCGCCCCATGCCACACAACGCGTTCCGGCAGCGGTGACGATGCCGGTGCGCCTGTCGCTCAAGGGCCGACGCCCGGATTGACCACATCCATTTCTTGCAGTTTTTTACAGGAGTTGCGTACACATGATTTCCCCCGTGAATCGACTGACCCTGGCGGTCGGCATGGTCATCGCGACCCTGGTCGGCCAGGCGACGGCAGCCCCGGTGGCGCCGTCGGAAAACGTCACGATCAACCTGATCCGCCTGCTGGTGCAGCAAGGTGTGCTGACCCAGGACGCCGCCAACGGGCTGATCGCCCAGGCCGAACAACAAGCCCAGCAGGCCCGCCAGGCTGCTGCTGCGCCGGTGGTTGCCAGCGGCCCCACGGCGGCGCCTGGCGACGTGCGCGTGCAGTACGTGCCGCAAGCGGTGCGTGACCAGATCCGTGACCAGGTCAAGGCCGAAGTCATGGCCACCGCCAAGCAGGAAAACTGGGCGCAGCCCAATACCTTCCCGGACTGGGTGTCGCGTGTCAGCTTCGATGGCGATATTCGCCTGCGTGACGAGTCGCGTTACTTCTCGGGCAACAACAGCAACGAAATCGTCGACTACGCCAAGCTCAATGAAAGCGGCCCGTATGACGTCAACAAAGACACCAACACCAAGCTGCCGCCGTTGCTCAACGCCAACAAAGACCGTGAAAACCTGTTCCGCCTGCGTGCCCGCCTGGGCATGAAAGCAGTGATCACACCTGAGTGGACCGCCGGTATTCGCATCGGCACCGGCTCCGATAACAACCCAGTGTCCACCACCCAGACCCTGGGCGGTGGCTTCGGTAAAAAGGATATCTGGCTCGACCAGGGTTACCTGAGCTGGAAAGCCACTCCGGACGTGACCCTCACCGCCGGGCGTTTCGCCAACCCGTTTTATTCCACCGACATTTTGTACTCGCCGGACCTGAACTTCGACGGTATCGCGGCCAACTTCAACCATGCGCTGAGCAGTGAATGGGGCGTGTTCGGCACCCTCGGCGTATTCCCCGTGGAATACACCTCCGACGCGTCCAGCAGCAACGGTTTCGACAAGGAAGACAGCGACACCAAATGGCTGTTCGGCGGGCAGGTCGGCGCCAACTGGAAGATCAACCGCAGCAACAGCCTCAAGGGTGCGATGGCGTACTACCACTTTGACGATATCGAAGGCCAACGCTCCAGCCCGTGCAGGCCGTGGGCGGGTCAGCCTGCGTGTGATACCGACGGCTCGCGCCTGGCCTTTATGCAAAAGGGCAACAGTGTGTTCCTGCTGCGCGATATCACCCCCAACCCGGCCACGCCTGGGTTGACCCCGCAGCCGCAGTTTGTGGGCCTGGCCTCCAAGTTCGACGTGCTCGACCTGAACCTCGCCTGGGACGCCGAGCTGCCCAGCGACTTCAAGCTGCGCACTCAAGGCAACTACATCCACAACCTGGCCTACGACAAGGGCGAAATGCTCAAGCGCAGCGAAGGCCAGATCGTCAACAACATCAACAGCAAGGGCCAGTTTGAAAGCGGCGGCAATGCGGCGATGGTGCAGTTCACCCTCGGCAATGCCTTCGAGATGCGCAAGCGCGGCGACTGGAACCTGTTGGCGGGCTACAAATACATCCAGCCCGACGCCTTGCCGGATGGCTTCAATGATTCCTCGTTTCACCTGGGCGGCACCAACGCCAAGGGCTATTTCGTGGGCGGCAACTACGGCATCGACAAGAACATCTACGCCAGCGCCCGTTGGTTGAGCGCCTCTGAAGTGTATGGCGCGCCGTTTGAAGTGGATGTGATGCAACTGGAACTCAACACGCGCTTTTGATGCGCAGGGAGATGCCACATGAACACGCGAATCTTAGGCGGGCTGTTGCTGGTGCTGGTGGCCACGGGCGTTTCGGCCGAAGGCATGGAGGAGCGCCTGCGCACTCAACTGCGCAGCACCACCCAGCAGTTGCAGGCGCTGCAAAGTGAGCAGGCCCAGGCCAGTGCCGCGCGTATTGCCGCCGAAGCCCAGGCCAGGCAGGCCCAGGCGCAGATCAAGCAATTGAGCGCCGAGCTGGAAAAGGCCCGTGGTGCGGCCGAGCAAATGGCCGGCCAGCAGCAGAGCCTGCACAGCCAGGCGCAAGCCCAGGTGGCGGCCAGTAATGAGCAGGTCGGCAAGTTCAAGAAGGCCTATGACGAGTTGCTGGTGCTGGCCAAGGGCAAGGAAACCGAACGTGCTCGCCTGCAGGCGCAACTGAGCGAACGTGACACACAAGTGCAGCAATGTTCAGCCAAGAATCAACAGATGTACGGCGTGGCCAAGCAACTGCTGGCGGCCTACGAAAAAATCGACGTGGCCGAGGTGATGAGCATTCGCCAGCCGTTCGCCAGCAGCGCGCGGGTCAAATTCGAGGAATTGGCCCAGGGTTTTGGTGATGAGCTATACCTTAATCGGTTTGATGCTCCGCACACCGCCCTTAATCAATGATCAACAAGGAAGAGACACTATGAGCGATGTTCAACTGATCACCAGCGTCACCCCGCAAAGCCTCACCGAGCTGCTGCAGGAAGCCGGCTACCGCGTTAACCAGACCGAACAGAACGGCATCGTGCAACTGCTCAGCGCCAGCCAGGGCATCGGTTTTGCCGTACGTTTTGGCAACGCGGCGGCCGAGCAGGGCAGCTACGTGGACTTCACCTACAGCTGCGCGCTGCGGGTACAAGGTGAACTGCCCAAGGGGCTGGCCGAGGTGTGGAACGCCTCGCGGCGCTTTGCACGCCTGTCGTTGCAGGGCGAATTTTTGCTGATGGAAATGGACGTGGTAGTGGCCGGTGTGGGCGCCGCGCACCTGCGCAGCCAGCTGGAACTGTGGGACCGGTTGCTGCAGGAATTCATCGTGTACCTGCGCGAGTACAGCGAGCAAGCCGCGCAATTGCAGGCCCAGGCTGCCGCGACACCCGTGGATGAAGAGGCGCCTGTCCTGTGAAAAAACCAACCCTGCTGGTCGGCGCCGGTGCGCTGACATTGCTGGTCGTGGCGGTAGGGTTGAGTCTGCGACCGGGTGCTGACCCGGTCGCTGCTCAGCAACCGGCGCCGGGCGTGACCACCGAAGGCGCAGGCCCGGCAGTGGCGCGTCTGGGCAACCAGCAGATCGGCCTGCCTGAACTGCAAAGCGTGTTGGCCAGCTTGCCGGCCGAAACCCGCGAACAATTGCGCGGTAACCGTGGCGCGCTGGAAGCCTGGATACGTTCACGCCTGGCGCAAAAGGCCGTGCTCGAACAGGCGGATGCCCAGGGCTGGCGTCAGCGCCCGGAGGTGGAACAGCAGACCCGCGCCGCCACTGAACAGATTGTGTTCCGTGACTACATGCTGTCGGTCAGCCAAGTGCCGGAGGGCTACCCCAGCGCGGCTGAATTGCTGCAGGCCTACGACAGCGGCAAGGCCCAATGGGTGACGCCGCCGTTGTACCGGGTCAGCCAGATTTTCCTCGCCGTGAATGATCCGCAAAACCTCGACAGCGTGCGCCGTCAGGCCCAGGAACTGAGCCGCAAAGCCCAGGCTGCACCGGCTGAATTTGCCGCGCTGGCCACGCAATATTCCCAGGACCCTGGCACCGCTCAACAGGGCGGTGACTCCGGCTTGCAGCCGTTGCAGCAACTGGTGCCGGAAGTGCGCGGCGTGGTCTCGCGGCTCAAGGTCGGCGCGGTGTCGGATGCGCTGCAAAGCGCAGCAGGCTTCCATGTGCTCAAGCTGACCGGCCAGCAGCCGGCACGCACCGCCAGCCTTGATGAGCTGCGCGAACGTCTCACCCAAGCCTTGCGCGCTCAACGCCAGGAACAAATCGCCAAGGCTTACCTGGAAGGCATGCTCAATACCGCGACCTTGAGCATTGACGGTGCCGAGCTGAACAAAGTGCTGGAATAACCCCGGCCTGGCTTCGCACTGGATGCATCGACCGACACGACAGGGAGTCTCCCATGGCATATCTAGAACCGTCCGGCCCCCAGGGGGCGGCAGCTTATCGCGCGCCAAACGAGCCGCGCAGCGCCTGGCTGGCCCTGGCAGCAGAGATCGAGCCGGAGGTGGTGCGGTACTTTTTGGTCAGCGCGCGGTGTGGCTGTTTTATGCAGGCCGCGCGCAGTTTGAATATCAAGGCCACGCTGCTGCGCAAGCGCCTGGCGCAGCTGGAAGAGCAACTGCGCCGTTCACTGTTCAGCTATCAAGGCAATGGCCTGGCGCTGAGCCGTGACGGCCTGCAATTGCAAGCGCAACTGGTGAGCCTGGCCCGCGAACGGCGTGTGCCGGTGATGGTGCAACAGCCGCTGATACGCCTGGCCGTTGCCGAGCCGATCCTGCATGACGTTCTTGGCCGCGACCTGATCGCATTGTTGCGCCGCAATGCCAGTGTGCGTCTGGAGATCATCTCCATCGACAGCCAATTGTCGTTGCAGGCGGTGGATGTGGACGTGGTGTTATGGCTGTCGGATGCCGACGGGCCGGTGCCTGGGCCGAGCTTTGCAACCGAACCGCCACGGCGCCTGGCGCTTTTGCAATATTTGCCGCATATCGCCAAGCGCTATTCGCGGTTGACCACGCGCCCGGACAGTGTGGAAGACCTTGACGACTACATGCTGGTGCAATGGCAGCCGGATGTGCAGGTTGAGGCGTTGCAGCCCTGGAACAGCGTGGTTGAGCAGCGTTTGGCGGCGGTGGTGAAAGTGCAGGCTTATTCGTTGATGCTGGAGATGATTCGTTGTGGCGCGTGCATTGGCTTGCTGCCGCATTACATGGGCAGCTTTGACCGTGGGTTGGTGGCGCTGCCGGGGTTGATGGGCGAGACCATGCAGCGCCAGGTGTGGCTGGCGGTGAATGCGCAGGTGCATGATGCCGAGGCGGTGCGGATGGTGGTGGAGCTGATTGTGGGCACGTTTGAGGGGCGACGGGAGTGGTTTGATTGATGAGCTTCTGGGGGTATATCCGTTATCTCGCTATCGCTCGGCATGTCCGCAATCGGACAGTGATTTGGACCATCGTGTTTGACAGGTCGATTTCAGATAAAGATCACGATCACAAGTGCAGATCAAAAGACCGCTGACTTCGTCATCGAAAAGGATGTAAGGGCCAGAGCAACAGCAACAGCAGAGCCATACTCGGTCAACTGTGGGAGCTGGCTTGCCTGCGATAGCATCAACTCGGTGCCACTGAAAAACCGAGGTGCCTGCATCGCAGGCAAGCCAGCTCCCACAGAAAAGCAGCTCTTCAGTGAATGCAAATCCGCAGCCGATCTCATATTTAAAACTGCATGCGGTCAACTGTGGGAGCGGGCTTGCTCGCGAATACGGTGTGTCAGTCAATTCATCTGTCACTGACCCACCGCATTCGCGAGCAAGCCCGCTCCCACATTTAGACCGTGCTGCATCAGGTAGATAAGCTTTGGCTTTGCACTTGATCTGGCTCTTGCTTCAACCACCCTCCTGGTCAGCCCCAAGACCGCCTCAACATTAACGTTGTGTAGATACCTATGGCCATTGCAGGCAAGCCAGCTCCCACAGGTTTGCTCAAAAACTCAGGCGTCAAACCGCGCCCTAGCCGGGATTGAACCGGCATCCTGTTTCATGTGTGTTGTAATATATGGGGATAACTTCGCCAGTCTCCACTGACTGCGCCACGAAACAGAGTGAAGTGTGATGCAGGCCACCCGTTTGACCTTGATTTGCCACGCTGTCACGCCGCTGCAAAAGCGTGGGCGGTTTCCCGATGACGAGTCTGTGGCGATGGATTGGCAGGGCGCCGCGTTATCCCTGGCCGGGCGTTTCAAGAAAACCATGCGCCTGGCGTGCGCGCCCGAGGCCAGAACCCGTCAGACCGCGGGCCTGTTCGGTGCCGACGCGCAGATCGACAGTGCTTTGCGTGACGCTGATTTCGGCACCTGGAAAGGCCAGGCCATCGATCAGTTGGCCCCCGAGGCCTTGGCGCAGTGGGTGACTGACAGCACCGCCGCACCCCACGGCGGTGAATCAGTGGAACAGCTCTGCACGCGGGTTGGGCACTGGCTCAAATCCCTCGAAAACCACCCCGGCCATGTCGTGGCCGTCACCCACCCCTTCGTGATCCGCGCCGCGATGCTCTACGTCCTGCAATTTCCCATCTCGATGTTCTACTTGATCGACGTCGAACCGCTGTCCGCCACCGAGCTGCGCTTTAACAATGTTTGGCGCCTGCGCCTGGAAACTCACGCCTGACCCGGCGAACATGGCAAAATCCACGCCCCGCAATGAGAGCACCCCATGAAACGCATCCTGATCATCGGCATTGGCGCCGGCAACCCTGACTACATCACGATGCAGGCCGTAAAGGCACTGAACCGCACCGACGTGTTTTTCCTGATGGACAAGGGCCAGAGCAAAGACAAGCTGATCGACCTGCGCCGTGAGATCTGCGAAACCTACATCACCGCGCCCGGTTACCGCTTCGTCGAGGCCGACTGCCCCGAGCGCGTGCGCGGTGATATCGACTACACCACCGCCGTGCAGGACCTGAACCGCGACAAGCAGCAAACCTTCGAGCGCATGATCAACGAGCACATGGCCGACGGTGAAGTGGGCGCTTTCCTGGCCTGGGGCGACCCGGCGCTGTATGACAGCACCATTCGCATCCTGCAGGCGATCCTGGCCAGCGGCCGTTGTGCGTTTGAGTTCGAAGTGATCCCCGGTATCACCAGCGTGCAGGCCCTGGCAGCCCAGCATAAGGTGGCGCTCAACCGCATCGGCCGCTCCATCGAGATCACCACCGGGCGCCGGTTGGCGGCGGGGCAGGCGAGTGATGCCGACACCTTGGTGGTGATGCTCGATGCCGAGGACTCTTATCGCACTGTGGCCGACCAGGATATGGATATTTACTGGGGCGCCTACCTGGGCACGCCGGATGAAATTCTTATCAGCGGCAAAGTCAGCGAAGTGGCCGACGAAATCCAACGGGTGCGCAAGGCGGCGCGCCTGGAGAATGGCTGGATCATGGACACGTATCTGTTGCGCAAACCTTGAGGTTGATGCCCATGTTCAGATTGTTCGCCTTGGCGCTGGCGTTAGTCGCCGGTGCCGCCCACGCCGATGATGCCTTGCACACCGACTTGCCGTTGCCCTACCTGGAGCAGACGCAAAGTGACGCGCGCAATCAGCCGTTGGTGATCTTCCTGCACGGGTTTGGCAGTAACGAGGAAGATTTGTTTGGCATCAAGGACGCGTTGCCATCCACCTGGACCTATTTGTCGGCCCGCGCGCCGATGCCGGTGGACCCCAGCGGCTATCGCTGGTTTGCCAGGAAATCCGGTGAGGGTGATTACGACGGCGAGACCGCGGATTTGCAGCGCAGCGCCCAGCTGATTGAAGACTTTGTCAGCAAGGCCACGGCCAAGTACCACACCCACAGTGATCGGGTGTTTTTGGTGGGGTTCAGCCAAGGTGCGATCATGGCGTATGAAGTAGGCTTGCGAAAGCCTGCGCTGGTGCGCGGAATTGCGGCGTTGAGTGGCAGCGTGTTGCCGGTGCTCAAGGCTGAGCTCAAGCCTGATGAGTCATTGAAGCGCCTGGCGATTTTTATCGGCCATGGCACCTTGGACCAAGCGCTGCCGTATACGTCGGCCACCCGTGCCAAGGAGGTGTTGCTGGGGCTGGGGTTGAAGCCTGAGTTTCATGGGTATATGGGCATGCCGCATACCGTGAGCGAGGCTGAAATACAGGACCTCAAGGCCTGGCTGGAAAACAGTTTGAAGTGATCGTTCCCACGCTCTGCGTGGGAATGCTCCCTGTGACGCTCCGCGTCACGCCTTTTGAAAGCAGACGCGGAGCGTCCAGGGCTGCATTCCCACGCAGAGCGTGGGAACGATCGTAACCAGGTTATTTGCCGCCGGTAATCTGCTTCACCAACTCTGCATGTCCCTTCACATCATCCGCCCGCGAAATCGCCTGGATCACCAGCAAATGGTTGCCCGAACCGCCGAGGAACGTGGAGTTCAGGGTCTTGCCACCGCCCTGGGTCGCCGTGCTGTCCACCTGGCGCAGGCCCAGGCCTTTGAACGTCAGCTTCTTCTCGTTTTGCTTCTTGAAGTCGGGCAGGGCCGCGCTCTGGTCCTTGACGAAGTCAGCCACGGCGCCATCGAGGAACTGCGGGTCATTGTCCTTGATGCTTGCCCCGTCGTTATGCACGGTTTCAGCGACGATCACCACACTTTTCGTGGTCGAGTTGGCGTACAGGGTGCCTTGGGTGTCGGCGGTGCCATCCTCGACCTTACCGGTCGGCAGCGTGTCGGCGACGTAAGCCTTGGGCAGGTTGAAGGTGAACTTGCCGCCCAAGGTCGAGATGGTCTGTGTGGCAGGGGGCTTGCTCGCGGCGAAGACGCTACCGGCGCTAAGCGCAAGGGCCAGCAGGACGGCGGTCTTGGTGAAAGTGGCCATGAAGCGCTCCAGGGATGAACGAAATTGCGGCGTATTCTGTCAGAAATTTCGCAATATCGTTCACCCATAAGCTCACACCTTGTCGGACTCCTCCTCGATCCGGTCCATCTCAAACAGCCGCGCCAGTTCCGTGCGGGCTTCCTGGGCCGATTGCAATACTTTGGCCGCGTCGTCGTACACCGCATGTTGAGCGGCAAGCAACTGGTGGTCGTGGTTTTTGAATCGATCGATGCGCGCATCGGCCTGGGCCTGGCTTAAGCCGAGGCCGACCAGGGTGCGGCGGCTCATTTCCAGGCTGGAGTAGAAGGTCTCGCGCACCGGCGAGGCGTCCAGGTCGACCAGGCGATGCACGTGCTGACGGTTACGTGCGCGGGCGATGATTTTCATGTGTGGGTAGAGGCTGCGCACCAGGGCGGCGGTCTTGATGTTAATTTCCGGATCGTCCATGGCGATCACGAAAAACTCGGCCTGGTCGACCTTGGCCGCATGCAGGATTTCCGGGCGCTGCGGGTCGCCGTAGAACACCGGCATGCCGCCGAAGCTGCGAGTCAGCTCGATGGTTTCCACCGAGGTGTCGAGGGCAATGAACGAGATGTTTTGCGCGCGCAGGATTCGCGCGACGATCTGGCCCATTCGGCCCATGCCGGCAATCACCACACGCGGCGCATCGCTTTCGATGGTGCGGTATTCCTCCGGCACCTCCACGGTCTTGGCCTTGTGTTTGAACAGCTTGGGGCACACCAACAACAGCAGCGGTGTTACCGCCATCGACAAGGTGATGGTCAGCACCAGCACGTCGTAAAGGTGCGGTTCGAACAGGCCCTGGTCGCGGCCGATCTTGAACACCACAAAGGCGAACTCACCGCCTGCGGCCAGTACCACACCGAGGCGCAAGGCGCTTTCGCGATTGAGATCACCCACCATTCGACCTACCGCGTACAGCAGCGGCAGTTTTAAACCGATCAGCAGCAGGGTCAGCCCGATCACCATCAGCGGCGTGCTGAGCAGCAGGCTGAGGTTGGCGCCCATGCCCACACTGATAAAAAACAGACCCAGCAGCAGGCCCTTGAACGGCTCGATCTGGGATTCCAGTTCGTGGCGGTACTCTGAGTCGGCCAGCAGCAGCCCGGCGAGGAACGCACCGAGGGCCATGGACACACCCACTAGTTCCATCAACCAGGCGGTGCCGATTACCACCAGCAACGCGGTGGCGGTGGACACTTCGCGCAGGCCGGTCTTGGCGACAATGCGAAACACCGGACGCAGCAGGTAACGCCCGCCGATGATCACCACGGCGATGCTGCCCAGAATCTGCAGCACGTGCTGCACGCCCTGGGCTTCGGTGGTCGGGTGATCGCTGCCGGCCAGCAGCGGCACCATCGCGATCAGCGGGATCGCCGCGATGTCCTGGAACAGCAGGATGGCAAACGCCAGGCGACCGTGGGGCTGGTTGAGTTCCTTGCGTTCGGCCAGGCTTTGCAGGCCAAACGCCGTGGAGGACAGCGCCAGGCCCAGGCCCAGCACGATCGCGCTGTTCCAGGGTTGGCCAAATAGCCACAACGCCACCACGCCCATCACCACGCCGGTGAGCACCACCTGAGCCAGGCCGACGCCGAACACCGCCTTGCGCATCACCCATAAACGTTTGGGCGACAGTTCCAAGCCGATGATAAACAGCAGCAACACCACACCCAGTTCCGAAAACTGCGCCACGCTCTGCGGGTTGCCCACCAGGCCCAACACCGATGGGCCGATGATCACACCGGCAAACAAATAGCCCAGCACGGCGCCCAATTGCAGGCGCTTGGCCAAAGGCACGGTCAGCACAGCGGCGAGCAGGAACACCACGGCTGCTTGTAACAGGTTGCCTTCATGGGGCATTGAGATCTCCCAGATCTTTTAAGCGAATCGACAGGACGCTATTAGAGCGTTTTTTACATTTGGAAACTTGTATTTATGTCGCGACAGTCAATGGATGCTGGCTGTAATCCCATTCTTACGCGGCGCTTACGAAAGTATTAATACCATTTAATTCAATGACTTTTCTGTAGGTCTACTACCGTTTCGACAAATTGGATCAGTTGTCACCACGGTCAGGTATCTCGAATTCGATGCGTGTGGGTCAATCAGGTTGAGCTTCTACGCATACATGGATGAAAGGCTTGGACCACAAGGAGTTGAGCGTGGATAGAAGACTTGCTACTGCCGTTGCACCTCGTATTTCTGCGCTTTCACTTGCGATCCGCCTAGGCGTAGCGGGGCTGGTGATGGGCCTTGCAAGCCCGCAAGCGATGGCCGCCTGCACGCCCGCAATCCCCACGGCGGGCGCCACTGTGACATGCACGGGGGTGCCGTCGTTACCGCTGTTTCTGAATACCTTCTCCAGTGCGGTGAATAACCTGACGGTCAACGTCAACCCGGGCGCGCAGCTCAATGCAACGCTGGGCGGCATTGCGTTGAACCTGATCGGTAACAACACAACACTGAACAATTCCGGCACCATCGACCCGGCGCTACTCGGGCTTGTATCCGTGCTCAGTGGCGGTGTGGTGGTGGGCAATACCGCGGCCAGCACGGTGAATATCACCAACACGGCCACCGGGATCATCCGCGGTACCGGCGCATTGCTGGGGCTCAACCTGACTTCATTGGCGGGCGCGGCGCTGAACGTCACCAATGGCGTCGGGGGCACCACCAACCTCACCAACGCCGGCACCCTCGGCTCCAACGCCTTGCTGGGGCTTTCGTTGTTTGCCTCTGACACGCCAGTGGTCGCAGTGCAGGGTGGCGGCCAGGTCAACATGACCAACAGCGGTACGCTCACCGGGCGGGTTGCCTTCGAGACGTCCGCTGCGGGTAACACGTTCGTCAACACCGGGATCATTTCCGGCGGCGTGTCGATGGGTGCCAACAGCACTAACACCTTTACTGCTGTGACCGGGTCGAGCGTGTCCTCGGGTGGCGGTATTGGCCTGAGTCTCGGCGGTCTGATAGGTGTGAACCTGACGTTTGCACCCACCGGCCAGGTGGATGGCGGCGCAAACGGCAGCAACACCTTGATCCTGCAAAACCCCGGTGCCACCGGTAGCAGCGGCACCGGCACGGCGTCCAGCGCCACCTATGTCAACTTCAACAACCTGACCATCAACGGTGGCACCTGGACGCTGCAGGGGCCGTTGGTGAGCGGCAGTACAACGCTCAATGGCGGCATTTCGCAGTTCGATAACAGTGCGACGTTCGGTACTGGGGCAATCACCGCCAATGGCGGGATTATCGAGGCAACGGCCAACAACCTGACGCTGGCTAACTTGCTTACGCTGGGCACCGGCGGGTTGACGGTGCAGGGCGCCAATACCGGGCTGACCCTGGGCGGCGTGCTCTCGGGCACCGGCGGCTTGACCAAGGCGGGCACGGGGCAACTGATCCTCAATACCGCCAACACTTACACCGGTGCCACCACGCTGTCCGGCGGTTCGGTTCAGTTGGGCAATGACCTGGCACTGAGCAGCGGCGCAGTTAACGTCACGGCCGCAACGACCTTGCAGGCGCCCGGTACCGTCAACCTTGCGAACGCGCTCACCCTGACCGGCAACCTGATCACCGATGTGGCCGGTACGCTGAACCTGAACGGCACCCTTACCGGCAACGGTGGGCTTACCCAGAGTGGCGCGGGCAGCCTGACGCTCAATGGCATCAACACCGGCTTCAGCGGCGCCACCAGCCTGGGCGCCGGCACGCTGGTGCTGGGCAATAACAATGCCCTGGGCAGCGGCAACCTGAATGTGACGGGCACTGCCAGCCTGAACACCAGCGGCGCCTCGTTACTGAACAACAACGTGGTCTTGACCGGCGATCTCAGCCTGGTCAACGCCAACCCACTGACCTTGAGCGGTGTGATGTCCGGCGTTGGCGGCCTGACCAAAACCGGCGCGGGCCTGCTGACCCTGGCCGGCAACAACACCCGCACCGGCATTACGTCGCTCAATGCCGGCGGCTTGCTGCTCAGCGCCAACACTGCTCTGGGTACGGGCGCGCTGAACACGGCTGCGGGCACTTCGCTGGATACCACGACAGCGGTCACGCTCGCCAACGCTGTCAACCTGACCGGCGCCCTGACCTTGGGCGGCAGCCAGGCACTCGGCCTAGGCGGGGTGATTTCCGGCGCGGGCAGCCTGAACAAAAACGGTACCGCCGGGTTGACGCTCAGCGGCGCCAACACCTTTACCGGCGACACCAACCTCAATGCCGGCACCCTCACGCTGGGCAATAACACGGCCCTGGGGGTTGGCGGCACCTTGAACACCGCTGACAACACCACCTTGGATTCCAGCGCAGCCTTGATCGTCAACCATGCGCTGAACCTGACCGGCAACCTGAATATTGCCGGTAGCAATAACCTCGGCCTCACTGGCGTCGTCGGCGGCACCGGCGGCCTCACCAAGACCGGCGCCGCGACGTTGAACCTCAACGGCGTGAATACCTTCCAGGGCGGTACCACGCTCAGTGCCGGCACCTTGAGCGTTGGCAACAGCGGCGCGCTGGGCACTGGTGCATTGAATGTGACCGGCGCTGCGGCGCTGGACAACGGCGGTGGGGTCAACCTGGCCAATGCCATCGACCTGGGCGCCAACCTGGCCCTGGTCGGCACCAACCCACTGACATTGAGCGGCGTGATCAGCGGTACTTCGGCGCTGATCAAAAACGGCGTGGCCAATGTGGTGCTCGGTGCCGCCAACACCTATCAAGGCGGCACGCTGTTGAACGCCGGCGGCCTCACGCTGGGCAACGCTGCGGCACTGGGCACTGGCGCACTGACCGTGGCGGGCGCGGGCAGCCTGGACAGTACTGCGGCGCTGAGCCTTAACAACGCAATTACCCTGAATGCCAACCTGACGGCGGGCGGCGCGAATGCGCTGACCCTCGGCGGGGTCCTCAGCGGTGCAGCCGGCCTGATTAAAAACGGTGCGGCCGACCTTGTGCTTAACGGTGCCAATACCTACACCGGCCCCACTGCGCTGAATATCGGGACGCTGGTGGTCGGGTCTGACACGGCAATCGGCACCGGCGCATTGAACGCGGCGGCAGGCACCACGTTGCAAAGCGGTGCAGCGGTGAGCCTGGGCAACAACGTCAATCTGGGTGGCAACCTGACCATCGCCGGTGTGAATCCACTGACCCTGGGCGGCACGGTGGCCGGCGTCGGCGGCCTGATCAAAAACGGCACGGGCGACCTGGTGCTCAACCACGCGAACACCTACCTGGGCAACACGGCGTTGAATACCGGCAAGCTGGTGGTGGGGGCGAGCGGCGCGCTGGGCGCCGGGGCCTTGAATGCGGCAGGCGGGACCACGCTGGATGCCAACGCCGCTGCCACGTTGAACAACGCAGTCAACCTGGCCGGCAACCTGGGCATCGGCGGCACCGCCGACCTGACGCTGGCCGGTACGGTCAATGGCGCTGGCAGCCTGACTAAAAACGGCGCGGCCAACCTGTTACTCAACGGCCCCAACAATTTCCTCGGGGGCACCACGCTCAATGCTGGCACCCTCACGGCCGGCTCCAACTCAGCCCTGGGTCTGGGTAACTTGACCGTTGGCGGCGCGTCGACGCTGGACACCAGCGCGGCATTCAACCTGGGCAATAACGTTGTGCTCAACGCCGGGTTGACCGTAGGCGGTACCAATAACCTGACCCTGGCGGGTGTGCTCAGTGGGGCTGGGCCGCTGAGCAAAAATGGCCTGGCCAACCTGACCCTCAACGGCAACAACACCTTCAGCGGCGGCACCACCCTCAATGCCGGGTCCTTGACCCTGGGCAACGCCAATGGCCTGGGCAGCGGTGCCTTGACCGTCGGCGGCGCGGCGACCCTGGACAACAGCGCGTCGTTTGGCCTCGGCAATGCCATTGCGCTGAACGCTGACCTCACAGTCGCCGGCAACAACGACCTGAGCCTGAACGGCGTGGTCAGTGGCGCTGGCACCCTGATCAAAAATGGCTTGTCCGACCTGGCCCTGGTCGGCAACAACACCTTCACCGGCGCCGTAGACGTGGTCTCCGGCAGCCTGACGCTGCTCAACGCCAATGCCTTGGGCAGCACTTCCGGGGTTAACGTAAGTGCAGGTGCCGGGGTCAACCTGGCCGCCGACGTCAGCCTGGCCGGCTTGAGCGGCAGCGGTGGCGTGCAACTGAGTGGCGCCAACACCTTGACCGTCGGTGGGGTCAACACCTCCAGTACGTTTGATGGTGACTTGAGTGGTACGGGCGGGCTGATCAAGGTCGGCACCGGCACCCTCAACCTTACTGGTATCAATGGCGTCACTGGCAACACGGCGATCAACGCAGGCACCTTGAACCTCAGCGGCTCCCTGGCCAGCGCCCAGGTCAACGTCAACAACGGCGGCACGCTGACCGGTACCGGTTCGCTGCTGGGCGCGTTGAATGTCAACAACGGCGGCCATCTGGCGTTGAGCAGCGGCAATACCTTGTCGGCCGGCGCGCTGAACATGGTCGCCGGTGGCAACCTGGATGTTGCCCTCGGTGCGCCATCCCTCACGTCCTTGCTCAATGTCGGCGGTAACGTGGCGCTAGCCGGCAACCTGAACGTCACCGATGCCGGTGGTTTTGGCGCGGGCACCTATCGCCTGATCAACTACACCGGCGGCCTGACCGGTGCGCTGACCGTTGCCGGTGTTCCCGTGGGTTATGGCCTGGGCGATCTGCTGGTACAAACCTCGGTCGGCAACCAGGTCAATCTGGTGGTCTCGGCGCCCAATATCCGCTTCTGGGACGGCAGCCAAGCTGTCGCCAATGGCGTGGTGGATGGCGGCACTGGCATCTGGACCGCCGGCGGTACCAACTGGACGTCCGCCGATGGCCTGACCAACTCACCTTGGGCCAGCGGTTTTGCGGTGTTCACCGGTGCTGCCGGTACGGTCACTGTGCAAGGCCCGCAAGCCTTTACCGGTCTTCAGTTTGCGACCGATGGCTACAACCTGGTCAGCGGCGCAGGCGGGCAGTTGACTGCAATCAATGGCGGCAGTGGCAATGTATCGATGCGTGTAGATCCGGGCGCAACCGCGACCATTGGCGTCAATATCGATGGCGCCGGCACCCTCAACAAGCTCGACACCGGCACCCTGGTGCTCAACGGCACCAACACCTACACCGGCGGCACCTTGCTCAATGGCGGTACGCTTATCGTCGGTAGCAATACCGCACTGGGCGGCGGCCTGTTGACCACAGCGGCCGGGACGACACTGGACAGTAATGCCGCGGTTACGTTGGGCAATGCGGTGCTGTTGAACGGCGACACCACTGTCGCGGGCAGCAACGCACTGACCCTTAATGGCGGGATCAGCGGCGCTGGCGGCCTGATCAAAAACGGCGCGGCCACTTTGACCCTGGGCGCAAATAACACCTTCCTGGGGCCGGTGGCCCTGAACGCAGGTGGGCTGATCCTGGCCGCCAACAATGCCTTGGGCGCTGGCGCTTTGAATGCAGCAGGCGGCACGACGCTGGATGCCAGCACGGCGGTCACGGTTAATAACGCGATTGGTCTTGGCGGCAACCTGAGTGTCGGCGGCACGGCCGACCTGACCCTCGGCGGCGCGATCACGGGCGCAGGCAGCCTGACAAAAAATGGCGCAGCCAACCTGATCCTCAATGGCGCCAATACCTACCTCGGCGGCATGACGCTGAACGCGGGTACCTTGACCCTGGGCAACAACCTCGCGCTGGGCCTGGGCAACCTGACGGTGGCTGGCGCGTCGACGCTGGATAACAGCAGCGCGCTGAGCATCGGCAATGGTGCTGTGCTGAATGCGGCCTTGACGGTGGCAGGCAACAATGACCTGACTCTCGGCGGCGTGCTCACCGGCACTGGCACGCTGATCAAGGACGGCGCTGCCAACCTGACCCTCAATGGCCCCAACGTCTACAGCGGCGGCACGACCCTCAATGCAGGTACCTTGACCCTGGGCACCGCGACAGCGCTCGGGACGGGCGCCTTGACGGTGGGCGGTGCGGCCAACCTTAGCAATGGCACGCCACTGGTGCTGGCCAATGCGGTCAACCTCAACGCCAACCTGACGGTGGGCAGCCTGAATAACAACCTGACGCTGGCCGGTGTGGTGGGAGGGAGCGCCAACCTGATCAAAACCGGCACTGGCGACCTGGCCCTGACCGGTAACAACACCTTCTCCGGCCTGTTCGATGTGCAAGCCGGCAGCCTGACCACCGTGGGCAATGGCGCGCTGGGCGCAGGCGCCGGGGTCAACCTGGGCAGCGGTACGCAGTTGAACCTCGGCGGCTCGGCCAGCCTGGGTGAGCTCACCGGCAACGGCGTCGCCGTAGTCGGCACCGGCAGCACCTTGAGTGTCGGCAGCAATAACCTCGACAGCACCTTTGGCGGCGTACTCGCCGGGCTGGGCGGTCTCAACAAAATCGGCAGTGGCGCCTTGACCCTCGGCGGCCTCAGCGTGTTGACCGGCGACACCCAGGTCAACGCCGGCAGCCTGCTGGTCAACGGCTCGCTGGCCAGTGTGAACGTGGGCGTGGCCAGCGGTGCCACCCTCGGCGGCACCGGCAGTGTGCTGGGCAGTGTGAACATTGCCGACGGCGGCCACCTGGCGGTCAACTCGGGCAATACCCTGACGCTCGGCTCCCTGGTACTCAATGCCAACTCCAACCTCGATGCCGGGCTCGGCGCGCCGTCTACCGGCGGTACGGCCTTGATTCATGTGGGCGGTAACCTGACCCTGGACGGCACGTTGAATGTCAGCGATATCGGTGGCTTCGGCCCCGGTATCTACCGCTTGATCGACTACACCGGCGGCCTGACCAATAACGGCCTGCAACTGGGCAGCCTGCCGGTGAATATCCCGGCCACCGACCTCGACCTGCAAACAGCGATCGGCAACCAGATCAACCTGCTGGTCAACGGCAACACCACCGTACAGTTCTGGGACGGCAGCCAGACCGCCGGGAACGGCAGCATCGAGGGCGGCAGCGGTACCTGGACAAGCGGCGCCACCAACTGGACTGGCGTCAACGGTTCATTCAACGCCGCCTGGGCGCCAAACAGCTTTGCGGTCTTCCAAGGCGCTGCTGGTACTGTCACCGTCGACGGCGCCCAAGCGATTACCGGCCTGCAATTCGTCACTGACGGCTACAACGTGGTCGGCGGCACGGCGGGGGCCTTGACCTTGTTCAACGGCACCGGCGGCAACACCGCCGTGCGCGTTGACCCGAATGCCACCGCCACCCTGGGCGTCACCCTCAATGGCGGCGGCACCCTGGCCAAGCTGGATGCGGGCACCTTGGTGCTCAATGGCGCCAACACCTACACCGGCGGCACCGCACTCAATGGCGGTACGTTGGTGGTCGGCAACAACAGCGCGTTGGGCAGCGGTGCGTTGACCACGTCCAATGGCACCACGCTGGACAGCAATACCGCTGTCAGCCTGGCCAATGCTGTGAACGTCAACGGCACGCTGACGGTCGGCGGCAGCAATGCGCTGACCCTGGCCGGCACCGTGGCCGGCACCGGCAGCCTGATCAAAAACGGCATCGCCAGCCTGACCTTGAGCGGCAACAACACCTATGCAGGGCCGACTGCGTTGAATGCTGGCGGGCTGATCCTGGCTTCCAACACGGCGCTGGGCACCGGCGCGCTGAATGCGGCAGCCGGCACCACACTGGATACCAGCAGTGCAGTCACCCTGGCCAATGCCGTGAACCTGGCAGGCAACCTGGGCATTCTCGGCGGCGCCGACCTGACCCTTGATGGGTTGGTCACCGGTGCTGGCAGCCTGACTAAAAGTGGGGCGGGCAACCTGACACTCAACGGCAGCAATGCCTACCTGGGTGGTACGCAGTTGAACGCGGGTGGCTTGGTGCTGGGCAATGGTTCGGCACTTGGCACCGGCGGCCTGGCCGTCAATGGTGCAGCGACGCTGGACACCAGTGCCGCAGTGGTGCTGGCCAATAACACCACGCTCAATGCTGCGCTGACCGTCCTGGGCAGCAACGACCTGGCGCTTGGCGGTGTGGTCGATGGCACCGGTTCGCTGGTCAAGAATGGCACTGCCAACCTGACTCTCAACGGCGCTAATACCTACAGCGGCGGCACCACCCTCGCGGCCGGTACGTTGACGGTCGGCAATGCCACGGGCCTGGGTTCCGGCGCCGTGACCGTCACTGGCGCAAGTACGTTGGACAACAACGTGCCGCTGGTACTGGCGAACGCTGTCAACCTGAACGCCGACCTCAGTGTGGCCGGTAACAACAACCTGGCCCTGGCCGGTGTGCTGGCGGGCAATGCGGCGCTGATCAAAAATGGCGCGGCAGACTTGCTGCTCAGCGGTAACAACACCTTCACCGGCCCACTCAATGTGCTCGGCGGCAGTGTGACCACCATGGGCAACGGCGCGCTGGGCAACACCTCCGGCGTCAACGTCGGCAGCGGTGCCAGCCTCAACCTGGGTGGCAATGCCGGCCTCAATACCTTGGCCGGCAACGGTGCTGTTCAAGTCGCGGGCGGCAGCACGCTGGCAGTGGGTGGCAGCAACCTCGACAACACCTTCGCAGGCACGCTCAGCGGTGCCGGTAACCTGGATAAAAACGGCAGCGGTGTGCTCAACCTGAGCGGCACCAATGGCATCAGTGGCGCCGCCAACGTCAATGGCGGCACCTTGAATGTCGGCGGCTCGCTGGCCAGCGGCACAGTAGCGGTCAATACCGGCGCGACGCTGACCGGCAGCGGTTCGCTGGCGGGCGCGGTAACAGTGGCCGATGGCGGGCATATCGGCCTGACCTCCGGCAGCACGCTGTCGGTAGGCTCGCTAGTGCTGGGCAATAACGCCAACCTGGATGTCGGCCTCGGTGTGCCGGTGGTAGGCGGTGGCAGCGGGCTGCTGAATGTCGGCGGCGATCTGACCTTGGGCGGTAAGCTTAATGTCACTGATATCGGCGGCTTTGGCAGCGGCGTCTACAACATCATCAACTACGGCGGGGCACTCACCAATAACGGCCTGGCCCTCGGCACGTTGCCGGGCAGTGTGATTCCGGGTGATGTGCAAGTGCAGACGGCCATCAGCAACAAGGTCAACCTGCTGGTGACTGCGCCCAACACCACCGTGCAGTTCTGGGACGGCGCCAACCTGATCGGCAACGGCGCCATCGACGGCGGCAACGGCACCTGGGGTACGGGCGCCACCAACTGGACCAACGTTGACGGCACCCTGAACCAGAACTGGAACAACAGCTTTGCAGTGTTCCAGGGCACAGCGGGCAACGTGACGGTTGACGGTACGCAAAACATCACCGGCCTGCAGTTCGTCACCGATGGCTACAACCTGGCCTCGGGCACGGCAGGCGTGCTCAACCTGGTGAATGGCGGCACCGGCAACACGGCGATCCGTGTCGACCCGAACGCCACCGCTACCTTGGGCGTCACCCTCGGCGGCGCCGGCACCCTGGCCAAACTCGACACTGGCACCTTGGTGCTTAACGGCACCAACACCTATACCGGCGGCACCGCGCTGAATGGCGGTACGCTGGTAGTCGGCAATAACAGCGCGCTGGGCAGTGGTGCACTGACGGCGGCCGACGGCACCACTCTGGACAGCAACGCGGCCGTCACACTTGGCAACGCGGCGGTACTCAATGGTGCGCTCGTCATCGGCGGCAGCAATGCGCTGACGCTTAACGGTGGTATCAGCGGCAATGGCAGCCTGCTGAAAAAAGGCGCGGCAACCCTGACCCTCAACGGCGCCAACACCTACAGCGGTGGCACCGGCCTGAATGCCGGTCAACTGATCCTGGGCAATAACGCCGCACTGGGCAGCGGCGCACTCACTGTGGGCGGCGCTGCGGCGCTGGATGGCAGCACCGACCTGCAACTGGCCAACGCGATCAGCCTGGGCGGCCCGCTGACCCTGGCCGGCAGCCATGACCTGGCCCTCAACGGCGTGCTCAGCGGCACCGGCAGCCTGGTGAAAAACGGCAACGGCGCGCTGCTGTTGACCGGCGCCAACACCTACAGCGGCGGCACCACTCTTAACGGCGGCACCACCACCGGCAACACCAACAGCCTGCAAGGCGCGATTGCCAACAATGCTGCCCTGACCTTCGAACAGGGCACCGATGGCACCTACACCGGTAACCTCACCGGCGCAGGCGTGCTGAATAAAACCGGCACCGGCGCGTTGCTGTTGAGCGGCAATAACACCTTCACCGGCAACACCAACGTCAACGCCGGCAGCCTGCTGGTCAACGGCAGCTTGAACAGCGCAGCGGTGCAGGTGGCCAGCGGCGCAACCCTCGGCGGCAGCGGCAGCCTGGGCGGCGCGGTGACGATGGCCGATGGCTCGACCCTCAAGGCAGGTGCGGCAACACCTCTGTCGGTGGGTTCGCTGGCGTTGTCGTCGGGTACCGCCCTGGACTTCGCCCTCGGCGCACCCGGCGCGTCCACCACGGCGGTGAATGTGGCGGGTAACCTGACCCTCGACGGCACCCTAAACGTTACCGATGCCGGTGGCTTTGGCCTCGGCGTTTATCAACTGTTCCGCTACGGCGGCGCCTTGACCGACAACGGCCTGACCCTCGGCTCGCTGCCGGTCGGCCTGGGCAACCTGAGCCTGCAAACGGCGCTGGCCAACCAACTGAACCTGCTGGTGCAAACCACGCCAGGGCAAATCCAGTTCTGGAACGGCGGCACCACCAACCCGGACGGCACCATCACTGGCGGCAGCGGCACCTGGGGCCCAGGCGTCAACTGGACCGATCCAACCGGCACCCAGGGCCAGGTGTCGAACAACCAGTTCGCCGTGTTCGGCGGGCAGGGCGGTACGGTCACCGTGGTCGGTAATCAAGGCTTTACTGGCCTGCAATTCCTTGACCCTGGTTACACGTTGACAGCAGGCGCTGGTGGCACGCTGTCTCCAACCGGTACCGCAGTGGTGCGTGTCAATTCGGGCGTCACTACCGAAGTGGCCGCGCCAATCGTGGGGGCCGGGGCGATCAACAAACTTGATGCCGGCACCTTGCTGTTGACCGGCGCCAACACCTACTCCGGTGGCACGACCGTCAGTGGCGGTACGCTGGCCGGTAACACGCTGAGCTTGCAGGGTCGCATCCTCAACAATGCGCAGCTGCTGTTTGTGCAACCCACTAACGGCACCTTTAATGGCGTATTGAGCGGAGCCGGCAACATCACCAAACAAGGCGCAGGCGCGTTGTTGCTGACCGGCAATCAGCCGTTCAGCGGCACCGTGGCGGTGGACCAGGGCGTACTGCAAGTCGGCAACGCGGCCAACCCAGGCACGGTGTTCGGTGGGCAGGTGAGCGTCGCCAACGGCGCGGGCCTGACCGGCAACGGCAGCGTCGGCGCGTTGGTCAACAACGGCAGCGTCACACCTGATAACGGCAAGCTGACGGTGGCCGGTAACTTCACTAACGGCAGTACCGGTGCGCTGAATCTGGTGATCACGCCTTCGGTGACCAGTTCCCTGGCGGTGGGTGGGACGGCGAACCTGGGTGGCAGCCTGAATGTGGTCAACCTGGCGCCGTACGCCGGCCCGGCTACCTACACGCTGCTCACGGCGGGCGCGGTGAACGGCACCTTCAGCACCACCAACCTGGAGAACCTGGCATTCCTCAATACCGCGTTGAACTACAGCCCGACTCAGGTGGCGCTGGCGGTTAGCCGCAACAACGTCAGCTACGCCAGCGTGGCTGCTACCGGTAACCAACGTGGCGTGGCCGCCGCGTTGGACAGCGGTGCTGCGGTAGGCGGCGCGGCGGTGCAGAATGCGCTGCTCAACTCCGATGCCGCCGGGGCGCGTGCCGCCTTCGACAGCTTGTCCGGAGAGATTCACGCCAGCACCGCCAGCGCCATGCTTGAAGACTCACGTTACGTGCGGGACGCCGTCAACGAGCGCCTGCGCCAACCGGGCTGCTACCGCGAAGACGACCCACGCAACAGCCTGGCACCCAGCGAGAACCGCCTGAGCAGCGCCGGTTGCCACGGCGAGATGGTCGGCTGGATGCGCGTACTGGGCACCTGGGGTCACATGGGCGGCGACAGCAACACCGCCAAGCTGGACCGCAACCTCGGCGGCTTCCTGCTCGGCACCGATAAACAAGTGGATGACGCCTGGCGCGTCGGTGTGGCCGCCGGCTACACCCGCAGCGACCTGGACGCCAAGCGCCGCAGCTCCAGCGCCGACGTCGACAGCTACCACTTGATGGCCTACACCGCGTACCAACAGGAAGCCTTCGCCGCTCGCATGGGCGTGGCGTACAGCTGGCACGACATCGAAAGCAAACGCGACGTGGCCGTAGGCGGCGTGGGCCAACGCCTCAAAGCCGACTACAAAGCGCGCAGCGCACAAGTGTTCGGTGAAGTGGGCTACACCATTGAAACCGGCAAGGTGGTAGTAGAACCGTTCGCCGGCCTGGCCTACGTCAACTACGACAGCGACACCCTCAAGGAAAAAGGCGGCTCGGCGGCCCTGCGCGGCGATGCCGATCAGGACGTGACCTTCTCGACCCTGGGCGTGCGTATCGGCCAGACCATCACCCTGGGCAACGGCTCGAAAATCACCCCACGGGGCAGCATCGGCTGGCGTCATGCCTTTGGCGACACCAAGCCGGATGCCGACCTGAGCTTTGTCAACGGCGGCGCATCGTTCAGCACCCAAGGTGTGCCGATCGCCAAGGACAGCGCGGTGGTGGAAGCAGGCCTGGACTACCAGATCAGTCAGAACGGCAAGTTGGGCCTGGGCTATTCCGGCCAGCTGTCGCGCAACGATAAGGACCATGCGATGACGATCAGCTTCTCCCTCGGTTTCTGATCAAAGCCGAGTACTTTTAACCGCCCGAAAGGGCGGTTTTTTTTGGGGAAATATTTCTTAACGCTATTCGATCTTTTGCGCAGGTGGCCGGGTTGTTGCCCTGCGTCTGGTCAGAAGGATGTACAAACAATTTCGCCTGGAACCCGACTGGCAATACTGCCTTGTCCGAATCTAAAGTATGCCCTTGAGTTTATATTCCTTAGGTGGCATATTCGCATGGACTGGGACATTGAATACACGGATGAATTCGCAGAATGGTGGGATGAACTGAGCGCAAAGGAACAAGTCTCTGTGTCTGCCAGCGTTGATCTGCTGGGGCTTTTCGGGCCTGGCCTGGGCTTCCCCCACACCAGTGATATCAAGGGCTCCCGGCATGGCAACCTGCGGGAACTGCGGGTCAAGCATGCCGGCCGGCCCTATCGAGTGTTGTATGCATTTGATCCCAGGCGCTGCGCTGTCCTGCTGATCGGCGGCGATAAAGCCGCCGACTCCAGGTGGTACGAGGTACATGTGCCCTTGGCCGAAAATGTGTACGACATCCATTTGCAAACATTGCGTAAAGAGGCCCGTAACCATGGCTAAAAAATTCGCTGAACTTCAAGCGCGCATGACCCCAGAGTCGCGTGCCGAGGCCGAGCTACTGTTCCGCCAGCACCTCAAGGAAATGCCCCTGCACGAGCTGCGCAAAGCCCAACAGCTGAGCCAGGAAAGCCTGGCCAAGGCGCTGAATATCAACCAAGCGGCGGTTTCCAAGATGGAGCGACGTACCGACATGTACATCAGCACGCTGCGTGACTACATTCGGGCGATGGGCGGTGAGCTGGAAATCATCGCGACGTTCCCGGATGGCCAGGTCAAGATCGACAACTTCGCTCACTAAGTCACAGTGGACCACCCCGATGAATCAGCTCCTGGCCATGCGCGCCTTCGTCCGTGTTGTCGACACCGGTTCATTCAGCCGTGCATCCGACCAGTTGGCGCTGCCACGCTCCACCGTCAGCAAACTCATCACTGACCTGGAAAAACACCTGGGCACCCAGCTGATGCACCGTACCACCCGCGCCCTGGCGCCCACGCTTGAAGGGCTGGAGTATTACCGCCATGCGCGACGGCTGGTGGCTGAGCTGGATGAAGTGGACAGCGCCGCACGCGGGCAGATCCTAAGGCCCGGTGGGCACCTGCGCGTGGACGCACCGGCCTCGTTTGCCAACTGCCTGCTGATTCCGGCGCTGGTGGACTTTCATCGTGAGTACCCCGATATCACCATCGCCTTGGGCATCAGCGACCGTGCGGTGAATATCGTCGGGGAGGGCGCCGATTGCGTGATTCGTGCCGGCAAGCTGGAAGACATGGGGATGATCGGGCGCAAGGTGGCCGACCTTGAATACTTGACCTGTGCGGCACCCAGTTACGTGGCGCGCCAGGGCCTGCCGGGTTCGCCCGAAGACCTTGTAAACAACCACCTCAGGGTCGGCTATTTTTTTGCTGGATCGGGCAAGCCGGAGCCGCTGATTTTTGAGCAGGGCCAGCAACGTTTCGAGGTCAACGACTGCGCCTTTTCGACTAACGAAGGCAACGGCCTCAAGGAAATGCTGCTCGCGGGCCTTGGTGTGGGGCAGCACTTCAAGTCGATCGTGCAGTATTACCTCGACACCGGCCAGTTGGTTGAGGTGCTGCCGGGTTGGTCACGCCCGGCCACGCCTTTGCATATCCTCTACCCACCCAACCGCCATCAAAGTGCACGGCTCAAGGTGTTTACCGAGTGGGTGATCCGCACGTTTGGGGTCACGGAATAATCGCGGTGACGCGGATCTCCACGCGCATGGTTGGCAGCCCCAGGGCCTCGACGCCGACTTGGGTCCAGATCGGCGCATGGTTGGGCATGTAGCGCCGGTATTGCTGCACCATTGCTTCGTTGACCTCAGGTGCAAACCCGCCCACATGGTAGGAGTTGACGTGTATCACATGCTCCCAACCCGCGCCGGCGGTGGTCAGGGTACGTTCCAGGTTGTGAAAAGCCTGGGCGATTTCTTCGCTGAGATCGGCGGGGATCTGCAACTCATCGTCCCAGCCACCCTGGCCTGATGTTTCTACGCGGTTGCCGATTTTCACTGCTTGGGAATAGTGCAGGCGTTCGCGCATTGTGTCGCCATAGCCTGGGGTGACGAAAAATTCGGGCATGCTCATGGTATTTCCTCGGTTGAGTACAAGACCCGACGGATGCTAATAGAGTGAATACACGAACAAAATCCCGAGTTTTTGCCATGACTATCTACCGGTATGCACAATCGGTTTGCGATAGAGCCCGACTGCCAAGCCGCTGATAATCACTGCGATAAAGACCAGGTTCGCGGTGCCAACGCGTTCGCCCAGTATCAACATCGAACTGGCAATGCCGAACACCGGAATCAACAGCGACAGCGGCGCTACCGTGGACACCGGGTACGCCTTGAGCAACGTGTTCCAGCCCCAGTAGGCAAAGTGCGTGGCCAGGTAAACCTGAAACAGCAGCGACCACACGGCCGTGAGGTCAAGGTTGGCGGGCAGGCTTACAAACGCCGCATCGCCGTGTACCCACCAGGCCATCAGGAACAGCGGGATGGGCGGAAACAGGCTGGCCCAGACCATGAAGGAAAAGATTTCTTTAACCTCGGATGTCTTGATGATGACGTTGCCGATACTCCACGCCAGTGCGCTGAACACAATCATCAGCACGCCGAGCACGGCGTGTTCGCCTTGCTGGTTGGCGATGATTCCGGCTAATCCCATCAAGGCCAAAAAGGCCCCGGCCCACTGCGCGCCGCGAATTTTCTCCTTGAACAACACACAGCCCCAACCCAGGGTGAAAAACACGCTGAGTTGGATGAGCAAAGAGGCAATCCCCGGGCTCACCCCAAGCTGGATGCCATAGTTGATCACACCCCACATACCCAGGCCGAAGATGACGCCGTAAGCCGCCACATAAGCGAATGGCACGGCGGGTCGCTTGGTGAAGAACACCCACGGCAAGGCGGCGAGGGCAAAGCGCAGGCCGGTGAGTACAAACGGGTCGATGGCCCGCAAGCCCAGTTTGGTAATGGGAAAATTCAGCCCCCAGGCCAGCGTGACCACGAGGGCAAGTGCCAGGTGTTTCTTATGCATGGACGTTCCTTTGAACCCGTTGCTTCAAAGGGGTGAATGCTAGGGCTCAGGCGAATGGCCCGCTTGCTATGTCAGGTCATACTTTGACAAGATCGGGCCATGATTCCGACCTTTGACGACAACGACCCCGAAGCGCTTGTGACCCTGCGTGAATACCCGTCCGGCAGCGTGTTTGCCCGGCATACGCACCGGCGCGGCCAGTTTGCCTATGCCTCCACCGGCGCGTTAAGAATGTTCACCGACCTGGGCAATTGGGTGGTGCCGCCGCAGCGGGCCATCTGGGTACCCGGTGGCATTGCCCATGAAATGCACATGCGCGGCGATGTGGTGATGCTCAATACTTACCTTGATGCACAAGCGGCCGAGCGCGCAGGGTTGCAGGGCCACTGCCAGGTGTTCGAGGTGTCGCCGCTGCTCAGGCATCTTTTGGAAGCGGCATTGACGTGCGGGGCATCGGCAACGTCCGAGGTGCGGCGGCACTGCGTATTGACGCTGTTGATCGACGAAATCGGCACGCTGCCGGCCTTGCCCCTCAGTGCGCCGTTGCCCGCTGAACCGCGCCTGGCACGGGCTTGCCAGCGCTTTCTGGACGCGCCAGCGCAAACCGTGTCCCTCGATCAAATGGCGGGTTGGTCGAGCATGAGTCGGCGGACCTTTACCCGGCATTTCCAGGAGAGCACCGGCATGACCTTCGTGGCCTGGCGCCAGCAAGTCTGCCTGCTGGAGGCCACGGCGCAACTCAGCCACAGCGCTTCGATCACCGAGGTCGCGTTTGCATTGGGCTTCAGCAGCCCCAGCGCCTTCACCGCGGTGTTTCGCCGGCACCTGGGCGATTCCCCGGCGCGCTACCTGGCCAAGTCCAAGGCCGTGTCGTTGTTCTGAAAAACTCACACGCTGGTCAGGATTCACCTTGCAGGCGGCTCTGCTTTGGTACTATCGCCGCCCACCGTCACCAGGAGTTACCGGCCCATGCAACACCAGTGGGATGAAATGCACCGCACCCGCAAGCCCACGTTCCTGTTGTGTGGGGAGCCTCAGGGGGATGTGCTCAATCTCTATGTTCACGGTTACTCGGCCTTCTTCAACCGCCAGCAACTGGGCAATTTCACCCAACAACTGGCAAGCATCGAGGGCTCGACCAACCTGATGTTGTTCTGGCCGGCGGGGCACTTTCTGGAAAACCTGTTTGCACCGGTCAAGGATGTGATCACCGCGATGCTCGGCGGTGGCGGCCTGGGCGCGGCAACTGTGGGCGTGGGCCGTGCGATTGCCTACTTTCTCGACCACTACAAAAGTGTCGAGGCGCGTGTCGATGAAGTGGCCAAGACGTTGTTGCCTGAACTTGCCCATTACCTGCACGGCGAAGCGCTGCCCGTGCGGCGCATCAACCTGATCGGGCATTCCCTTGGGGCGCGTATCCTGGTCAAGAGTCTGCTGGCCAGCCCCGAGGTCGCCCGCCAATTGCCGCTCAACAATGTGTTGCTGATGGGCGGCGCCATCAGTACGTCCAGCCCCTGGGATGAAGTGACGGCCCCGCTCAAGGGCCGCGTGATCAACTGCTACTCCAGCAAGGACTGGGCGCTGGCGATAAAGCCGGACACCGAGCGCTGCATAGGCCGGTATGCGATCGACGTCACGCCCGCGCTCAAGGCCAAGGTCACCAATGTGCACCTGGCCACCTTCGACCACGCAGCGTACTGGCCGCAGTTGAAAACCGTGGTGCAGTACACCGACCTGTTGCAGGAACGGCGTGGCCTGATCCGCGCCGACCTGCGCAGCAGCGAAGCGCGTTTTGCCGAGGAGGACGTGGAGCTGTTTCCGGCCTTGGTGCAGGCGCGCCCGGAGGAGCTTAAGTTTCTGGCTGAGTTGATGGCGCAAAAACGCAGTGCCTCGATCGACGCCGACGTGCGTGAACCGCTGAAACTGGCCATCGAATTGCAACGCATGGGCGGTGACAGCTTTATGAACCTCGCCCGTGGTCATGGCGTGAGTTATCGCCAGATCGCCGAAGATGTCGCGCAGCGGCTGGGCATCAAGTTCAATGAACCGCTTGAAACCATAGTGCTGGCGGATATCGAAGTACAGGTCGCGGAAAAACTGATTGAGCAGTACAAGGACAAACTCAGCAGCGCCGACCGCCAGGCCTTCGACGCCGAACTCAACGCCGCCGCGCAAAAAGAACAGGGCCTGTTCCAACGCATCGACCTTGGCCGTTCGGCCACCACCGCCCTGAGCGGCACGGCGTTGGCGGGGTTCACCGGGTTTATGCTTCGGCGCGGCGCGGCCACGGCAATTCCGGTGGTGGGCCAGGCGCTGGCGGCGGCGATGCTGTTGGTGACGGGCGTGCGCGCGTTCTCCGGCCCGGCGTATTCGATTACCACCTTGGCGGTCCTGGTGATTGGCATGATTCGCCAACGCATGGAACGCGAAGCGCTGAACCAGGAGATGGACCTGGTGGTGCAAGTCGTCGAAGCGTTCGACTTGCCCCGGGAAACGGTGATGCGCACGGTCGCGTCGGACTGATAAGCTGCGGCTCTGACTTGTGTGTTTGCCTGGGATACCGCGTGAAATTCAGCCTGCCGAAAATCGCCACTGCCCCATTCTGCCCGCCGGAAGTGGCCGGCTCCGTTATCGTTGACCCCAAGGCTTCGTTTTTCAAACGGGCGCTGATGTTTGCCGGCCCCGGCTTGTTGATCTCCATCGGCTACATGGACCCCGGCAACTGGGCTACCGCCATCGAAGCCGGTTCCCGTTACGGCTACAGCCTGTTATTCGTGGTGTTGCTGGCCAGCCTGGCCGGCATGGCAGTGCAGTGCTTATGCTCACGCCTGGGCATCGCCACCGGCAAGGACCTCGCGCAACTGTGCCGCGAGCGCTACAGCAAACGCTCCGCGCGCACGCAATGGGTGCTGGCGGAAATATCGATCATCGCCACCGACCTGGCTGAAGTGCTCGGCTGCGCCCTGGCGTTTCACCTGTTGCTCGGGGTATCGCTGACCACCGGTATTGTCATCACCGCCTTCGACACGCTATTGATCCTGGCCCTGCAAAACCGCGGCTTCCGACGTCTTGAGGCGATCATGCTGGCGCTCGTCGCAACCATCGGCGTGTGCTTCTTTATCGAGCTGGTGTTGATCAAACCCTACTGGCCGGACGTGCTCAGCGGTTTTACCCCGTCACTGGCGGCCATCAGCGATGCAGCCCCGTTGTACCTGGCTATCGGCATTCTCGGCGCCACGGTGATGCCGCATAACCTCTACTTGCACACCTCGATTGTGCAGACCCGCCTGATCGGTAAAGACCTCGCCAGCAAACAGGACGCGGTCAAGCTGGCGCGTATCGACACCATCGGCTCCCTGGCCCTGGCGTTGCTGGTCAATGCCGCGATTCTGGTGCTGGCCGCCGCCGCGTTCTACAAGACCGGCCACACCGAGGTGGTCGAGATTCAGGATGCCTATCACCTGCTCGACCCCTTGGTGGGCGGCGCCTTTGCCAGCATCCTGTTCGGCATTGCCTTGCTGGCCTCCGGACAGAGCTCGACCTTTACCGGCACCATCGCCGGGCAAGTGATCATGGAGGGTTACCTCAACCTGCGCATCCCGTGCTGGCAGCGGCGCCTTATCACGCGCGGGCTGGCGCTGATCCCGGCGTTCCTGGGCGTCTGGCTGATGGGCGACGATGCCATTGGCAAACTGCTGATTCTGAGCCAGGTGGTGCTTAGCCTGCAGCTGCCATTCGCCTTGTACCCGCTGATCCGCATGACTGACGACAAGCAACTGATGGGGCCATTCGTTAACCGCTTGCCCACGCGGCTACTGGCGTGGTTTCTGTTTGCGCTGATCAGTGGTGCGAATGCGTGGTTGATTGGGCAGTGGTTGTTTTGATCGGAGTTTTAGATCAAAGCCTTCTGAAACGTATCGAGCACCTCGTCAGGCAATGGCGCATCAAAGTCGTCCGGGACAGTCAGTTTTCCCTTCATTACGCCAATTCTTTGCCCCCGGTGTTGCCCAGCTGTCTCGGGTTGGGCAAGCGCACATCCGTTCTTGGTGATAATGATTATTTGGCCGGTACTGGCCTGATGAGCCAGCTTGGAGACGTGAGCTTTCGTTGGGTCTATTGGATCCGTTATGACGTGTCGCTGCGCATTCATGGCGTCTCTCCTGTGGGGAAGTAGCCTGAGTCTGGCCTGGCATACGGTGGCTGGAAATAGTGGCCCGAAAAATCAGAACGAGCCTACTTTTCCTGCTAGGAATTTTTACCTTCCAATGCTTTTCCAGTGAGAGAGGTACCTCACCGATCCCAATACGGCACCGTCCCAAAACACTCCACAAAATAATCAATCACCGTACGCACCTTCAGCGACAGCCGCCGGCTGCCCGGCCATAGCGCGGCAATCTGCTGCGGCTCCAGCGTGGTCGCCACGTCGTACTCCGTGAGCACCGCCTGCAAGGTGCCGGCACGCAAGCCTTCGCCGATCAGCCAGGATGGGAACACCACCAGCCCCAGGCCTTGCTCGGCCGCGTGGGTGAGGGTGTCGGCGTGGTTGCCGGTGATGGGGCCTTTGACGCTGTAAGGCGTCCAGTCGCCCTGGCCGCGACGGAAGAACCAGCGTTGCTGGCCGGTGATGCCTTTGTAGGCCAGGCACTGGTGGTTGGCCAGTTCTTCGGGGTGGCGCGGTGTGCCATGCCGGGCCAGGTAGGCGGGGCTGGCGGCAAGTCGAAAACGCTGGGGGGCGAAGATGCGCGCTTGCATGCTGGAGTCGTTAAGCACGCCGATGCGAAACAGCAGGTCGGTGCCGTCTTGCAGCGGGTCGACGTAGGTGTCGGTTTGCTGGATATCCAGTTGCAGCTTGGGGTAACGGCGGCACAACTCGCCCAGCCACGGTGACAGGTGGCGTTGGCCAAACACCATCGGCGCGTTGATGCGCACCAGCCCGCTGGGCTCGCTTTCCTGCTCCTGCAGGGCTTGGCCGGCGGCCTCCAACTGTTCCAGCATCAAGCGTGCATGGCGCCCCAGCAGCCGCCCGGCTTCGGTAGGGCTGACCGCACGCGTGTGGCGGTAGAGCAATTGCTGGCCGAGCGCCTGTTCCATCAATTGGATTTGCCGTGAAATAGAGGAGGGCGCCAGCCCTTCACGACGCGCCACTTCCGAAAAGCTGCCGTGGTCCAGCACGGCAACAAACAGGCGCAATGCCTTGAAACTCAATTCATTCAAACCCTGCATCGTGGCTCCAGGCTGTGCGTAATGCGCAAAGGTGTTATCCGCATGCTCCCATTTATCGCACAGCACGGCCACCGGATAATGCGCGCCATGTTTCCTTTCTTGAAGCGCAGGTGATGTATGCAGGCAAGTTCCATCGAGGGCGTGGCGCAGGCCAGGCCGAAAAAAAACCTTTTGCGCTTGCTCTTGCTGCCGCTGGTGATTCTGGCGGGCATGGGCCTGTCGGTTGAGGCCGGCTTGCTCGGGCCATTGGGTGCGCAAGTCGGGCATTTGTGGGCGACCTTGAGCATCTTTGGCGTAGGCACGGCAATCCTGTTTTTACTGCTGCTGTTCAGCGGCCGGCAAAAAGGCCCGGCACTCACCGACCTGCCGCGCTGGCAGTTGATCGGCGGCTTTTTGGGGCCGATGTACGTGGTGGTGCTGACTTTGGCCACGCCGCATATCGGTATCGCCATGACCATGATCGCGATTCTGTCGGGCCAGGTCGGCAAGAGCGTGCTGATCGACCATTTCGGCTGGTTCGGCACCGCGCGCAAGCGGGTCAATGGTGAACGCTGGATTGCCCTGGCGTTGATTGTGGCGGCACTTGTTCTGATTGCACGAGGTTAAAGCGATGAATCTGATTTTGTTATTGGTACTGGTGATTGCCGCCGGTGCGGTGCTGAGTGTGCAAGCCGCCATCAACGGCCGCCTGGGCCAGACGGTAGGCGTGTTGCGCAGCAGCTTGCTGACCTTTGCGGTGGGCGCAATCACCACGGCGCTGTTGATTTTCTTTTTCGAACCCGCACAGGCCTTGAGCTTGCTGGACGTGCCCAAATGGCAGTTGACCGGCGCCTTGTTCGGCGTGGTGTACATGATGGTCATGGTCGGCGCGGTGCCCGTGGTGGGTACGGCGGTGGCCACGGTGGCGGTTATCGTCGGGCAGTTGGGCATGGGCATGCTGATCGATAACTTCGGCTGGCTGGGCAACCCGGCCATCGAGCTGTCGGGCAGCCGCGTGGTGGCTATGCTGCTGCTGGCATTGGCGCTGGTGTTCATGTACCGCAGCAATAGCCGCCTGCCCGATTAACGGCGGTGAACCTTGAAACCTTGCCTATAGTCACTGCTTAAGGTGCAGCGCCCGTTGCACCTGGACGACCATGCAAAAGGAGTCTGAACATGGCTAACGAAAACTGTGCCTGCCCACATTGCAATTGCGTACTGGGCACTAATGCGGTGATGAAAGACGGCAAGGGCTATTGCTGCCAAGGCTGTGCCGAGCACCATGCGCATGGCGAGCCGTGTGCCTCGCCGACGGGCTGCGAGTGCGCCAAGTCCGCCAAAGGCTAAAAATCCTCTCGGCTTATCGGGTGGCGGTCATTACCATGGCCGCTCACCCTTGATTGATGTGCTCTTCATGGCCCTGGCCGCGCCTCCCGACCTCACTGATCATGCCATCCCCGTGCAACCGCTGGCGCGCACCTACCCGCGTGGGTTGTATGTGGAGCCCCACAGCCACGATTGGGGCCAGTTGCTCTACGCCATGAGCGGGGTGATGTGGGTTGAAACACCACGCGAAGCTTTAGTGGTACCACCGCAGCGCGCCGTGTGGCTGCCGCCGGGTGTGGAGCACGGAATTCGTGTGGTCTCGGACCTGCAGATGCGCAACATCTACCTGCGCCCGGCGTTGGCGGCGACGCTGGACAGTCAGGTGCAGGTGATTGAAGTCGGCGGCCTGCTGCGTGAGCTGATCGTCACCCTGGTCGATCAAGACGATAACGCTGATACCGCCTATTACGACGCCGTGGTCGGCTTGGCGCTGCTGGAACTGCACCGCGCGCGCCGCTCGCCGATCCGCATCGCCATGCCACTGGGGGCGGACCGCCGTTTGATCAATGCCTGCCAGGCGGTGATGGCGGCGCCCTCGCTGGAAATCCCCTTTGAGCAACATGCCGAGGCAGCGGGTGCCAGCGTGCGCACCCTGGCGCGGTTGTTCCAGAACCACCTCGGTATGGGCTTTGCCGAGTGGCGCCGTCAAGTGCAGCTGGCCACGGCGGTGGCGGAGCTGATCCAGGGCCAGTCGGTGAGCGGCATTGCCCGCTCTTTGGGCTATTCGCCGAGCAGCTTCAGCGACATGTTCCGCCGAGAGCTCGGTGTGGCGCCGTCGCAGTACGTCGGTTGAGGCTTTGGCCGAAATCCTGAAGCACTTGGCCGATGCTTCGGGAATGGGCTCACTACACTGGGCGCATCAACCCACCCGGCGTAAACCCTATGAACTATCCCCTATGAACTATCTCATTTCCCTCGCCATCGGCCTGTTGGTCGGCGTGATCTACGGCGCCCTGGACTTTCGCTCGCCCGCGCCGCCCGCCATTGCGCTGGTGGGGCTGATGGGCATGTTGATCGGCGAGAAGCTCTGGCCCATGGGGCGTGAGCTGGTCAGCGGTTGGTTGTCCTGATTTCTTTTTTCACTTCAATGGATGTTGGCCATGAACGCACTGCAATTTTCCGCCACCGGCGACCTCGCCGCCCTCAGTTTTGTTGAAGTCGCCAAACCGCTGCCGGCTGCCGGTGAAGTGTTGGTGCAGGTTAAAGCGGCGGGTTTGAACCCCAGCGACGTTAAAAACGTACTTGGGCGGTTTCCCTATACGACGTTGCCGCGTATTCCCGGCCGGGACTTTGCCGGTGTGGTGGTGCAAGGCCCGCAGGAACTGGTTGGCCAGGCAGTGTGGGGCACCGGCCGGGACCTGGGCTTTTTTGCCGACGGCTCACATGCCCAATACCTCACGGTGTCGGCGAAAGGCGTGGCGCATAAACCGACACACTTGAGCTTTGCCCAGGCCGCCAGCCTCGGCGTGCCGTACACCACTGCTTGGGATGCGCTAGAGCGCAGCGGTGTCGGCAAAGGCACGCGGCTGCTGGTAGTTGGCGCCAATGGTGCGGTAGGCAGCGCGGCGTTGGCCCTGGCGAAAATTCGCGGTGCGCAGGTGTTGGCGGCGGTGCGCAAGGCGGATCAGGTCGAGGCGTTGCAGGCGCAGGGTTTCGACGCAATTGCCTTGGGCCAGCCGGACGCATTGGGCGGGCAGGTGAATGCGGTGTTCAAGGGCGGCGCTGATGTGATCTTTGACACTACCGGTTTCTGGCTGCCGGCGGCTGTCGCCGGTTTGGCCCCCTTTGGCCGCATCGCAATTATCGCCGCGCCGGTCGATGGGCATGTGCAGCTGCCGGCGCTGGCGTTGTATCGCAAGGGCGGTTCGGTGGTGGGCATCAATTCATTACTCTACAACTGCGAGCAGTGCGCGGTGATGCTGGAGCAGTTTGGGCGGTTTTTTGATGAGGGTTCGCTGCCGTTGCCGACAGGCTTGCGTGAAGTGGCGTTGGCGGATGGGGTGCAGTGTTACGAGGAAGTGAACAACCGCAGTGCGGACAAGATTATCTTCCTGCCTTAATTCGGTTAAAAACTGTGGGAGCTGGCTTGCCTGCGATGGCGATCTGTCAGGTGTAGTTTTATTGCCTGACCCACCGCTATCGCAGGCAAGCCAGCTCCCACATTTTGATCTTCACCAGGCTTGAGGGTGTGTTCTCGATCAGACGTTTCCCACAAAGGTTTCAGGTTGTCGCTCGGAAGCGGGCTGACTAACCTCACTGCCGTCGCTGCCAATTCAGCGGCCGGATTTGACCGTCCGACTTGTTAACGAATCGCTACGCCCTGTACCAACCTCAGGCGTTTTTTTTATGCCTGAGGTATTGTGTCGCGGCAGTTGTGCGCGGGATACCTTTGGGTATGCCGGGTTCGTTGACAACCGGTCGGTCAACCCGCGTACAGCTGCCACCTTTTCCTCGCTTGACCGCGAGCGTTGGCAGCTTCACTTGTCGACGGAGTTTCACCATGATCAAAGACACCCCCAACCCCCCAGTCCATCAAGACTACGACACCAGCACCCTGCACAAAGTCGCCTACCGCGCGATCAACCACTACCTCAACCCCGGCAAACCCATTCCTGAACCCAGCGAAGGCATCTTCACCGTGCGCGCCGATCTGGGCACGGAAACCTTGCTGGTCAATGCTTCCCAGGATCTGGCGTCCATCAGCGACATTGCCAACCACCTGGCATTTGAAATCGAGGGTTCGCAACGCAATGTCGCGCTGGGTATCTGTCGGATGCTGGAAGGTGTGCAACTGCTGGTCGACAAGGCGCTGAATGTAGCCCACCCCGTGGCCTAAGATCGTTCCCACGCTCTGCGTGGGAATGCATCCTTTGACGCTCCGCGTCACCTTGCGCCATCTACGGCGGGACGCAGAGCGTCCGGGGCGGCATTCCCACGCGGAGCGTGGGAACGATCTAACGCAATGTCGCGCTGGGTATCTGCCGAATGCTGGAAGGTGTGCAGTTGCTGGTCGACAAGGCGCTGAATGTAGCCCACCCCGTGGCCTAAGATCGTTCCCACGCTCTGCGTGGGAATGCATCCTTTGACGCTCCGCGTCACCTTGCACCATCTACGACGGGACGCGGAGCGTCCGGGGCGGCATTCCCACGCGGAGCGTGGGAACGATCTATCTGCACTAGGCTTCAGGGACGCCTTTTTCCCATGCCGACCAGTTCTTCAGGATCGCCTGTACCAGCGGATTGCCCGTGCGGTACAGGTTCTCCAGCGCCGGCACAAATCCGCCCTGGTCCGCATACTTCAGCAGGTTGTCCACTTCGCTGTAACCCGGATACGGCCGGTCGAAATCGGAACCAGCCCGCACCACGGCCAAGCGCTGAATGTCCACCAACCCTTCACGACTGGCGCGCAGCAAGGCTTCATAGGTGGAGTTGTCTTCCTGCTGGGTGGTGCAGTACTCGCCTTTGTTGTCGGTAAGCAACTTGGTCCAGACCTCGGCGCGTTCGCTCAGGCGTGTGCCGGAGAACCAGGTATTGCCCGCCAATGTGTCGCAACGCGTGACTTGCGGCGGCTGGTTGGCCGGCGCGGCGGGGTAGTGTTTACGCCAGGCGCTGGATTCCTTGCTTTCGCTCAGCACAACCTTCTGCGACAGGGCAAATGCCTTGGCTTGCAGCTTGGGGTTAAGCTCAAACACTTCGGTCTTGTAGTCCAACGGTGGTTTTTCGTTGGGGCCTTTGGTGTTGATGCCGATGTAACCGGTTGGCCAGTCTTTAGGTGCATCGCGCGAATCCAGCTCCCACTGGGTGCCGAACTCCACAAGGTAATGCGCCCAGGCCGCTGTGCCGATGGTCCCGTGTTTAGGGCTGATGCCGGCGATCCCGGCAATCAGGAAATAGCTCTGGCGCAGGTCAAACTTGGGCGACAATGCCAGGGCCAGCGTGGACGCGGCGGCGTTGGTCTGGCCCATGCCGGTCACCAGCAGGCACACGTCCTGGGTGTTGCAGCGGATCACCGGGTATTCGGCTGACAGGCCTGGCACGCGGACTTCCTGCTTGAGTTCCAGGCGGTCGATCCAGGTTTGCGCCTCGGGGGCGAACATGGTGATCAGCATCACTTTGGGTTTGATCGGCGCCGCAGCATCCGCCAGCACCACGTGGGGCAAAAAGGCCAGGCCGATGGCCATCGAGAGACGGGTAAGCATGTTCATCTATAGCTCCTTGATCAGAATTGGTAACCAACACCGGCGTAGTAGCCCCAGCCATCCGAGCGGGCGCGGAAGTTGCCTTCGCCAAAATTCAGCTCGCTGCCATCCTCCCAGTTGCCGCCGTTGTGGAAGTAACGGCCGACCAGGGTGAAGCGCAAGTGGGTGAACGAGTACAGCAGCACGTTGGTTGCCACCAGTGAGTTGGCGGTGCGCGCCGGGTTGTCCTTGTGCAAGTCCGAGCCGAAATCGTAGTTGGTAAAGCCGATATAAGTCAGCGACGCGCCGTTATCGAAACTGCTGATGGGCACGATGTACTTCATTTGCGCACGGTAGCCGTCCCACGAGTATTCATTGCTCGCGCCGTAGTTTTCCCATTGGTAACGCCCATAGAAGTTGGCCGACAGGTTGACCCGCGAATGGGTCTCGATGTCGGTGCCCAGGCCGCTGTACAAGGTGTTGGCGCGGTTGGACTTGTTGCTGCCGTGGTCGTAGATCCAGTCAAAGGCTACATACCATTCCTTGAACGGGCCGATGGCCAAACTGCGGCCGGCCAGGTAGTCGATGGAGATACGCGGCTCATGCTCCATAAATACCGGCGAGCCATGGTCCCACGCGCCTTTGTCATTACTGTTACCGATGCCGAGGATTTTCGGCACGTCGATGTAGCCATACAGCTCGAACGGGCCTTTGCGGCCGAAGTACTCGTATTCCAGGTACACATCATCCTGCGGCTTGGGGCCGAAGCTGATGTCTTTGCTGCCGATCAGGGTCAGGTCCTGGTTGAACCACTCCGACATATACACGCCTTTTTTTGTCGGGCTGGCGTCGGGGCTTTTGGTTTCAGGGCTGAGGGTTTCGCCCTGTGCTGAGTCATTCACGGGTTTTTGCTGCGCCAAAATGGGCGCGCTGAGTACTCCCGTAACGGCGGCCAGTAGCAAGGAAACACCAAAACAAGCGGGACGCCTTGAGGTGAGGTGCATTGAAAATCCCTATTCTTACGCGGTTTGAACCCGTTTCTGCGGGTAGTGGTGAACCTGGTGGCCAAGTTCGTTCCGCAAACGTTTGCACGTGGCGTACCAACTTTGCTCAAAGGCTTGAGCAGTATGGAAAAAACAGGGATTAGTCGACCTTTTGGTCAAAATTGGCTGGGTGTCAATTTTTCGATGCGGTTGAATAAATGCATCGCGGTTTCGCGCCGATACTCGCTGGGCGTCTGATGCATCTCGATGCGAAAGTGGCGGTTGAAGTTGGACAGGTTGGCGTAGCCCACTTCAAAGCAGATGTCCGCCACTGACATGTCGCTTTGCAGCAACAGGCGGCAGGCGCGTTGCACGCGAAACTTGCGCATCAGGTCGATAAAACCGTGGCCGGTGTTGCGCTTGAAAAAGCGTGAGAAGCCCGGTTCGCTCATCTGCAGTTGCTGGGCGATGACCGAGAGGCGCAAGTCGCCGGTCAGCTCGCGCATCAGGTAATCGAAGGCTTTGTTGATGCGTTCGGCACTGCGTGCATCCAGGGTAGGCGCATAGCACGGGCTGGCCAGCGCCTTTACCTGCGCTGGCGGTGCATTTTTAAGCGAGTCGAGCAGTTGCAGGAACAGGACCAACCGTTGCAGGCCATGGGCGTTGCCGATGTTTTCCATCAATTCGGCGGCCTGCACAGCGGTCTCGCCAGTGAATTCCAGGCCGCGCCGGGCCTGTTCGAACAGCGGCTGCAAGTCGCCGAGTTCCGGCAGGGTTTTGCGCAGGGCGAGCAGGGCGGCGCCGTCGAATTGCAGCACCACGTCGCGGCCATTCAAATATTCGTCGGGGGCCAGGTCGCCGATCCAGTCGTGGGGCAGGTTCGGGCCGATCAAGGCCACGTGCCCGGCGCTGAACGCACCGATATAGTCGCCCGCCACCAACTTGCCGCTGCCTTGCCGGATCAGGTGAATCTCAAACTCGGGGTGATGGTTCCAGCGTGCCAGGTCATAGGGGTAGTCATGTTCGAACCAGCGAAAGCAGTGGTCCGGCTCGGGCAGGATCACTTCGAGTTCGGCGGGGCGTTGTTCGAACAATTGGGCGCGGCTGACGGGCATGGTGATGCCTCTTATGCGTTGGATAACGCCAAAATACGCGCACCGGCAATCAGTGCGCTACCCCCGGTTTCGCCCTGCACTGATACTTTTTTGACTTTCAAGCGCAAGTTAAAAAAGTACCAGCGGCGCATTCGCCATTCGTTTGTGGGGGCCAGGTCAAGCTGCTGTAATCGCGGCTCAACAACAAAAACAACAGGTGGATACCGCCATGCTCAAGCTCCCACACGCGCTGTTCCTGCTGACTGGCCTGGCGCTGGCCATGCCCAGCTACGCCGCCGACACCGTGACCATCGCCACGGTCAACAACAGTGACATGATCCGCATGCAGCGCCTGTCCAAGGTGTTCGAGCAGCAGCACCCGGACATCAAGCTCAATTGGGTGGTGCTCGAAGAAAACGTGCTGCGCCAACGCCTCACCACCGATATCGCCACCCAAGGCGGGCAGTTCGATGTGCTGACCATCGGCACCTACGAGACGCCATTGTGGGGCGCCAAACACTGGCTGGAACCGCTGACCGACTTGCCGGCCAACTATGACGCCGAGGATATTTTCCCTTCGGTGCGCCAGGGCTTGTCGGTCAACAACACCCTGTACGCGCTGCCGTTTTATGGTGAAAGTACTGTCACCTACTACCGCACCGACTTGTTCAAGCAAGCCGGCCTGAGCATGCCCGCACACCCGACCTGGACCCAGCTCGGTGAGTTCGCCGCCAAACTTACGGCAAAAGACAAAGACCAATACGGCATGTGCCTGCGTGGCAAAGCCGGTTGGGGCGAGAACATCGCCTTGTTGAGCACCATGGCCAACGCGTTTGGCGCGCGCTGGTTCGACCCACAGTGGAAGCCGCAACTGACCAGCCCCGAGTGGACAGCCGCTGCCAATTATTACGTCAACACCCTGAAAAACTACGGCCCGCCGGGCGTCTCCAGCAACGGCTTCAACGAAACCCTGGCGCTGTTCAACAGTGGCAAGTGCGCGATCTGGGTGGATGCCAGCGTCGCCGGCTCGTTCACCACCGACAAAACCCAGAGCAAAGTCGCCGACAGTGTAGGGTTTGCCGCCGCACCCACCGAAGTCACCGACAAAGGCTCATCCTGGCTGTACGCCTGGTCCCTGGCCATCCCGGCCACGTCCAAGCATAAAGACGCCGCCAAGGCCTTTATTGCCTGGGCAACTTCCAAGGACTACATCCAATTGGTCGCTGATAAAGAAGGCATCACCAACGTACCGCCGGGCACCCGCCAGTCCACCTACAGCGAGGCTTACCTGAAGGCCGCGCCGTTTGCCCAGGTGACGCTGGAGATGATGAAGCACGCCGACCCTGCGCACCCGTCGGCCCAGCCGGTGCCGTACGTGGGTATCCAGTACGTGACCATTCCGGAATTCCAGGCCATCGGCACCTCGGTGGGCAAGCTGTTCTCGGCCGCGCTCACCGGCGGCATGACGGTTGACCAGGCCTTGCTTGAAGCCCAGTCCACCACCGAGCGCGAAATGAAACGCGCCGGTTACCCTAAGTAAACAGGACTTCTTTATGAACCGACTCGAAGGTAAAAGCGCGCTGATCACCGGATCGGCGCGCGGTATCGGCCGCGCCTTTGCCCAGGCTTACATTGCCGAGGGCGCAACGGTTGCCATCGCCGATATCAACCTGCAACGCGCCCAGGCCACAGCGGCCGAGCTGGGCCCACAGGCTTACGCGGTAGCGATGGACGTCACCGACCAAGCCTCCATTGACGCTGCGATTGCTGCCGTGGTGGCCAAGGCTGGCAAACTCGATATCCTGATCAACAATGCCGCACTGTTCGATTTGGCGCCCATCGTCGATATCACTCGTGACAGCTTTGAGCGGCTGTTCTCGATCAACGTCGCCGGTACGCTGTTCACCTTGCAGGCGGCGGCCAAGCAAATGATCAGCCAGGGCCACGGCGGCAAGATCATCAACATGGCCAGCCAGGCCGGGCGGCGCGGCGAGCCGCTGGTGGCGGTGTATTGCGCAACCAAGGCGGCGGTGATCAGCCTTACGCAGTCGGCGGGTTTGAACCTGATCAAGCAGGGCATCAACGTCAATGCCATCGCACCCGGCGTGGTCGACGGCGAGCATTGGGATGGCGTGGATGCGCTGTTTGCCAAGCATGAAGGGCTGGCGCCTGGCGAGAAGAAGCAGCGGGTTGGCGCCGAGGTGCCGTTCGGGCGGATGGGCACGGCCGAGGATTTGACCGGCATGGCGATTTTTCTGGCCTCCAAAGACGCCGATTACGTCGTGGCCCAGACCTACAACGTCGACGGCGGTAACTGGATGAACTAGGTCCAGTGTGGGAGCTGGCTTGCCTGCGATGGCGGTCTATCAGTTGTAGTCTTGCTGCCTGACCCACCGCTTTCGCAGGCAAGCCAGCTCCCACCTTTGATTGTTGGACTTCTTGAACGGCAACGCTGTGATCAAAAAAGTAAACAAAGTGTTTGTGGAGGTAGCAGTCCCTCATGTCTACTTTTACCTGCACCTCACAGGAGTGCCGCCATGCCCCTTCCGAAAACCGCCTTAGCCTCATTCGACGTCGACCCTCAAAAGAGTTTCACGCCGTTGTGCCCCAATGAACTGCCGGTGGCTGGCGGTGACCAGATCGGTGCCGAACTCAACTATATGGCCAGTCTTGCCGCTTACCGTGTCGGCAGCAAAGACGCGCATACCCCGCACGCCCCGTGGGTGGTCACGCAGCCCGGCGACATGCTTAAACCCACCGGCCTCGAGCATGCCGACCTCACCTGGCTCAGTCATTGTGTGCCGGGCACTGAAGGCTTCACCTTGCTCGACGAATTACCCACCCCGTATGACTACGACTACTTCATCTGGAAGGGCGTCGAACCCGACCTGCATCCCTATGGCGCCTGTTACCACGACCTGCACGACAAGCTGTCCACCGGGGTTATCGAGTACCTCAAGGCCCAAGGCGTGCGCCGCGTGATAGTGGGCGGCCTGGCCCTGGACTTCTGCGTCAAGACCACGGCCATGCAATTGCTCAGGGCTGGCCTGGAAGTGGTTCTGCACCTGCCGGCGTGCCGAGGCATCAGCGAGGAGGGTGGTGCGGCGGCGGTAACGGACTTGCTGAATGCCGGTGCAGCGATCAGCCGTAGCCGCGAAGAACTCGCCGCGATGGCGGCGCGTTAAAGCGCATAGGTATCAGCCAAGATCCGCTTTCCTGTGGGAGCCGATGATTCGCGGCTAGACCGGTAACGTTGCGCGCAAAAAAACGAGACGCGTCCTACATCACTCATTGGGAGTTACTGATTACTCTCACGCTTTTGCACGAGAGGCCTTGACTGGCCGGGGAGCACTGTAGCGTGAGGGAGTCAACGGCAAACCGTTTTGCGCGGTTCCTGCCTGAATTTATGCTTATGGTCGGTGTGAGCCTGCTATCAGGCGCAGCCGCCACCTTCCTGGCGAGCACCACCTATTTGCGCCGCCTTGGCCCGGCGATGCAAACCGCAGGCTCCGTTGCTCTGTTGCTGGGCTTGATGATTTTTTCTGGCCTTGGCCATTGGATGCTGGCACGCGGGCGCGTTATTTCCACTGGATGGCAGACGGGCTATTTTGTCCTGTGCTTGATAGTGGTGACCCCGACCATTCAATACCGGCCCCACGCGCTGGCTTACTTGTTGGGGGTTGCGTTTCCACTGCTGGGAATACTTCTGCTAAACACTTACCGCTATCACGACATGCGACTGAAACTGGCAAACATTCACTGCCAGTAGCTCCCGCGCAGTCACGCGGGAGCATGCCACGCCTACCTGCTAGCGCTCGATCGAACGACTCCAGCGCGCATTCCACTCTGGCCGCGCCTGGTTCACCTGGTCCCAATCAATCGAAATTGCCGTCTGCAAGTAACCCTGCATCGCCTCCACCCGTGCGCGGGTTTTATCGGTGGTCGGCGTGGTCGGGTTCGAGGGTATCTGGTCACCTTCTTCCAGCGCGGGCGCCTGGGCCTCGGCGGTCAGCAGGTAGGCCGCAAGTTTCTGCGCCAGTTCCGGCTGGTCGTTACGCGCAATCACGCATTCGGCCACATTGAGCACCACCGCACCTTCTTTGGGCTGTGCGTATTCCATCGGGATGCCAAGCAATTTCTGCGTGGTGACTTGGGTTGGAGTGAGTGGGAAGATCGCGGCTTCGTCGGTCTGCACCATCTCGGAGATCTTCGCGGAGCTGGCGATGTATTCCAGCACGTTGGGGCCGATGGTTTTTGGCCAGGCCTTGAAGCCCGGCTCCACGTTGGTTTCGGAGCCGCCCTGGATGCGGTTGAACATCAAGAAACCGTGCAGGCCGAAGGTGGAGGAGGCCAGCGACTGGAACACCACTTTGTCTTTGAATCGCGGATCGGCCAGGTCCATCCATGAAGTGGGCGCGGCCCAGCCTTTTTCCTTGAACATTTTGGCGTTGTAGCCCAGGCCCGTGACGCCCAGGGTCACGGCCACCGCTTCATCCTTGATCTTCGCCTTGGCCGGGATCTGGTCCAGGGTCGGGTTGGGTGTGAGTTTGTCGCACAGGCCCATGGAAATGGCGCGGTACATGATGCCGTCGTCGAGGAACATCACGTGCATCTGCGGGTTGTCTTTGTTGGCCTGGACCTTGGCGAGGATGTCCGACGAGGTGCCGGGCACGATCACCACCTTGACGTTATTGGCCTTCTCGAACGCGGGCAGCACCTTGTCGGCGTACACCCGTTCCATGGTGCCGCCGTTCATGCCCAGGTACAGCGTCGGTGCGGCATGGGCGGTGGCGGTGAGCAAGACGAGGGGCAAGCAGGACAGCGCGATACGTGGGTTCATGGGTGTTTTTCCTCTCAGGCTTGGAAACGACGAATGGAAAACGCTTCGATGGGTTGGCGGCTGGCGCCTGTGCAGACGATCTCTGCCAGGGCTTCACCGACGGCGGGGCCGAGCTGGAACCCGGCGCCGGCAAAGCCGAAACCGTAGAGCAGGCCAGGTTGGGTGCTGCTGGGGCCGATCACCGGTTCATGATCGGGTAAGTAACCTTCGGTGCCGCTCCAGGTACGAATCGCCTGGGCTCCCTTGAGAAACGGGTACAGCTCGCCGGCATTGCGCAGAATCTCCAATACCGCCGCTTGCCCGGGGCGCGCCGTCAGCGGGCCCAGGGCAAAACCACGGCCGCCGCCGAGGATGCAGTTGCCACGGGCGACTTGGCGCGCATAAATCCCGCCGCCTTCAACGCCGGTGCTCACGTTCATCACCACCGGCAGCGGCTCGGTCACCAGCATTGCCGGGTGCGCCGCGGTAATCGGCACCGGCTCGCCGAATTGCGCGGCGAGCGTGCCGGCCCAGGCGCCGGCGCAGTTCAGCAACCACGGCGCTTGCAGGTGCAGGCCATTGGCGCAGCGCACCTTAAAGCACTGGCCGTCATGTTCGATCTGAGTCACTTCGGCCTGCTCGTGCACCGCCGCGCCAAAGCGCTGCGCCGCACGGGCGAAGGCAGGCGACACCAGACGCGGGTTGGCATGCCCGTCTTCCGGGCACAGTGAGGCGCCCACCGCGATATCGCCCACCCACGGGAAGCGCGCGCGCAGCTCGGTGTAATCCAGTAGCTGCAAGCCCAGGCCAAAACCACGGGTCTGTTCGGCATAGGCTTGCAGCGCGGCGAAATCCGCATGGCTGCGCGCCAGTTTCAAATGCCCGGAGCGCAGGTACTCGCCGTCGATGCCGATCAACCCCGGCAAGTCGGCCCACAGCTCATGGGCGCGTTGTGAGAGGGGCAGTTGATGCAAGGGGCGACCTTGGCGGCGCACACCGCCGTAATTCACGCCGCTGGAATGCGAGCCACAGAAGTCCCGCTCCACTAAGGCGACACGCTGGCCTTTGTGCGCGAGCATCAAGGCCGCCGAGGCGCCGACGATGCCGCCGCCCAACACGATCACGTCGATCATGGCTGCACCTGCACGCCGAACGGCAGCGGCTTGATCGGCGCCTGGCCGCGCAGGCGGCCAACCTCGTGAATGGCGCGACCGCTGCGCTCGGCCACAATCTCTGCTGCCGCCAGCCCGCACATGCGGCCCTGGCAGCGGCCCATGCCGACGCGGCAATGGGCTTTGACCCGGTTTATTTCCCAGTGGCCTTCATCGACGACGGCGCGTACATCGCCGACGCTGACTTCTTCGCAGCGGCACAGGATTAAGTCATCCGGCGCCTGTGCGGCCCATTGCTCAGGGAAAGGGAACGCGGTTTCCAGGCCATGGCGAAAGCGCAGGATACCCGCCAGTTGCTGCTCAAGCACCGCAGCGCGAAGCGGATCAATGGCGATGCCTGAATCTTCCAGTACCGCCAACGCTGCACGTTCACCGGCCATCTGCGCGGCATCGGCGCCCATGATCCCGGCACCATCGCCGGCCAGGTACACGCTGCTTACGCTGCTACGCCCGGCATTGTCGCGCTGTGGCAGCCAGGCGCGGTTCAGTGGGTTCCAGGCAAACTCACAACCGAGCAAATCCGCCAGTTGCGTCTCGCTGCGCAGCGCATGGGCGAACGCCACCGCATCGCATTCCAGCACCTGCTTGCCCCAGCGAATGCCACGCACCCGTTGTTCGCCGTCGACCTGTTGGAGCGTCGCGCCCTGATGCACAGGAACCCCATGGGCGGTGAGCCAGGCACGGTAATAAATGCCTTTGGCCAAGGTTACCGGTTGCCCCAGCAGCGCCGGCAAAGCACGGCACTGGGCACTGAACGGCGCGCTGTCGAGCACCGCCACCACCTTGGCCCCGGCCTTGGCGTATTGGTAGGCAACCAGATACAGCAACGGCCCGCTGCCACACAACGCTACGCGCTCACCAATGGCACAACCCTGATATTTCAACGCGATTTGCGCAGCGCCAAGGCTATAGACACCGGGCAAGGTCCAGCCTGGCACTGGCAGAATGCGGTCGGTGGCGCCGGTGGCGACGATAATTTGCGCATACTCCACGCTGTCGGCGTGGCCGTTACTCAACATATCCAGGCGACCGTCCTCGGCGTTCCACACCAGGGTTTCGGGCCGGTAGTCGATCAGCGGCGCCAGCTCATCCAGTGTGCGGTGTACCGCCGTCGCCTTGCCCGCCTCAAAGCCATACAGCTGCTTGGCCGAGCGCTGAAAATTGGCCGGTTGGCGGCGATAAATCTGCCCGCCACCGCGCAGGCTTTCATCGACCAGGCAAGGCTTGACGCCATGGTTGAGCAAGGTGCGCGCCGCGCTGATGCCTGCCGGGCCTGCGCCCACAATCACGATGGGTTTCATACCTGACGCCCCGGATCGCGGCTGATCGCCTGGCCCTCTTCCAGCAGCGTCGAGCAGGCACGCACACGGCGGCCATCCTCAAGCTGCACCCAGCAGTCCTGGCACGCGCCCATCAGGCAGAAACCGGCGCGGCGTTCGGCGCTGAAATCGCTGCCGCGCAGGTGCTCGGCGCCGGTCAATATGGCGGTGAGCAACGTGTCGCCCAGCAAACCGCTGGCTGGTTGCCCGTCAAGGGTGAAGGCCAGGGCAGGGCGGCGGGTTTCGGCCAGGCGTTTGAACAAGGCCATCAATGTTTCCCCACCAGTACGCGGTCCAGGCCATACACCCGGTCGAGCAGGATCATGGTGGCTGCGGTGAGTGCAATGACCAGCGCCGATACCGCCGCCATCATTGGGTCGATGGACTCGGTGGCGTACACGTACATGCGCACCGGCAGAGTTTGCGTGGCTGGCGAGCTGACAAAAATAGACAGGGTCACTTCATCGAAACTGTTGATGAACGCCAGCAACCAGCCGCCGGCCACACCCGGCAGAATCATCGGCAAGGTGATTTGACGGAACAGCGTGAAACGCCCGGCACCGAGGGATTCGGCGGCTTGCTCGGCACTGCGATCAATACCAATGGCCGCCGCCAACACCAGGCGCAGCACATACGGCGTGATGATCACCACGTGCGCGAGCATCAGCCAGGTGAAGCTGCCGTTGACGCCCATCAGCGCAAACAGACGCAGCATCGCCACGCCCAGCACCAGGTGCGGAATGATGATGGGCGAGAGGAACAACGCGCTGAAAAAGTTGCGCCCCGGGAACTGATAGCGGCTGATCGCCAAGGCGGCGGGCACTGCGATCAGGGTCGCCAGGGTGGCGGCGGTAAACGCCAGGATCAGGCTGTTGTAGAACGCCTGGATAAAGTCGGCACGCTCGAACACTGCGCGAAACCAGCGCAGGGAAAAGCCCGAGGTGGGCAGGCTCAGCGTGTTTTCCGGGGTGAAGGCCACCAGGCACACCACCACCAGCGGCGCCATCATGAACAGCACCACCAAACCATGGAAACCGAGGGCCAAAGGACCGTTTCTGGACATGCGCTTAAACCCCCAGGGACTTTTTGTAGCGGCCTTCGACCATGCGGTTCCAGCTCAGCATGATCAGCAAATTGACCAACAGAAGCACCACCGCAATGGTCGCGCCCATGGGCCAGTTGAGTTCCGAGAGGTACTGGTCGTAGACCACGGTGGCGACCATTTTCAGGCGCCGCCCACCCAGCAGGCCGGGGATCGCAAACGAACTGGCAGCCAGGCCGAACACGATCAAGGTGCCGGACAGCACGCCGGGCATCACTTGCGGCAATACGATCTTGCGCATCACCGTGGCCTGGCTGGCGCCCAGCGACAACGCCGCCTGTTCCGCCGACGGGTCGAGCTTTTGCAGCGAAGTCCACACCGGGATGATCATGAACGGCAGCATCACGTGCACCAGGGCGATCACCACGGCGAACGGCGTGTACAGCAGCTTCACCGGGCGCCCGCCGAGGAACTGGATGACTTGGTTGACCAGCCCATCAGCGCCGAGCAACAAGCTCCAGCCGAAGGCGCGCACCACCACCGAGATCAGCAGCGGCGTGAGGATCAAAATCAAAAAGATCGAGCGCCACGGCGTGCCCATACGGCTGAGGATGTAGGCTTCGGGTACGCCGATCACCACGCACAGCAGGGTCACCAAGGCGCTGATCCAGAAGGTGCGCCAGAAGATCTCGTAGAAGTACGCATCGCTGAACAGCGACAGGTAATGCGCGAAGGTCCACTCATCGGCCTTCACGCCCACCTGGTAGTCGAACACGTTGAACGACAGCACCAGGGTCATGAACAGCGGCAGGATCAGCAGGCCGCTGAACAGCAGCAGGGCCGGCAACGACAACAGATAACCACGGCTCATGCGCGCACCTCATCCGCCGCCAGTACGCGCAGCAATTCGGCGTGCCAGTCCAGGCCCACCGCCGCGCCGCAACCGAGCGGCGCGCTGCCGTCGTTGCTGCGTACCACGGTGATTTCGCCCAGAGGCGTCTGGATGCGGTAGAGCCATTGGCTGCCGAAAAAGTAGCTGTCGAGGACCTTGCCTTGCAGGCGGCCTGCGCCTGCCTCGACCAGCTGGATTTTTTCCGGGCGCAGGCTCAATACCAGTTCGCCGTCGCCGCCGATATGACGCACTTGCGCAGTGCCGAATTCGTCATAGTCACCCGCCAGCAGATTGGCCTTGCCGACAAAGTCCGAGATAAACCGCGTACGTGGGTGTTCGTAAAGTTTGTATGGCGCGTCGATCTGGGTCACGCGCCCGGCCTGCATCACCACCACGCGGTCGCTGATTGACAGCGCTTCGGCCTGATCGTGGGTGACCATCAAGGTGGTGATGCCCACGGCGCACTGGATGCGGCGGATTTCAAACTGCATTTCTTCGCGCAGGTTGGCATCGAGGTTGGACAGTGGCTCATCCAGCAGCAGCACGGGCGGCTCGATCACCAGCGCACGCGCCAGGGCCACACGTTGACGCTGGCCGCCGGACAACTCGCGCGGGTAGCGTTCGGCGTGAGGGGCGAGGCGCACCAGTTCCAACACGGTTTTGACTTTGCTGGTGATTTCGGCGGCCGGCACTTTGCGCATCTTCAGGCCGAAGGCGACGTTGTCGCGCACGCTCATGTGCGGGAACAGCGCGTAGCTCTGGAACACCACGCCCAAGCCACGGCTGGCGGGTTTGGCGTGGGTGATGTCGCGGCCGTCGAGCAGGATCTGCCCGCCGCTCACGTCGACAAAGCCGGCGATCATTTGCAAGGTGGTGGTCTTGCCGCAGCCCGAAGGGCCGAGCAGGGAAACGAACTCGCCTTTTTCCACTGCAAGGTCGGTGGCGACCACAGCATCGACGGCGCCGTAGCGTTTGCTCAAGGCGTTGAGTTGGAGAAAAGCCATGTCTGCGTTCCACCTTTTTTGAGTCGCGTCGAAACGCGTTTTTTTGTTTTGGGCAGATGCGAAAAGAGCGTTGCGGGTGCGTTGGCGCTCGATCTCAAGTCGGCTGCCAGTTGTTGTTCATTTCGCCCCTGTGGACGCAGATTAGGACGAAGACTAGGATGGGCGGAAGATAGAATTTCACTGAACGGACTATTATTTTTAGATTTATTCATTCACCAGAATTAATGCCGAGATAATGTGTTATGGATTCCACTGAGCGGAATGAAAACCGTAAGGAAGTCGGCGCGGGCAGCGTGTCTCGTCTGTTTGCGTTATTGCGCACCTTGGGCGAAGTGCCCGAAGGCGGCGAGCGCGTTACCCAGCTCGCGCAGCAAGTCGGTCTGTCGCAACCCACTACGCACCGCCTGCTGCGCAGCCTGATGGACGAGGGCATGGTCGAGCAGGATGCGCGCAGCAAGCGCTACCGCCTGAGCCTGGAGTTCTTCGCCCTGGCGGCCAACGCCGGCAAGACTGGCAACTTGCGCGACCTGGTGCGCCCGAGCATGTTGCGCCTGAGTGCTTCATTGGGCGATTCACTGTTTTTGCTGGCGCGCAGCGGCTTTGATGCAATTTGCCTGGATCGCAGCGAAGGGCCGTATCCGATTCGCACCTTCACGGGCGATATCGGCGGGCGTGTGGCGCTCGGCGTGGGGCAGGGCAGCCTGGCGATTCTGGCGTTCTTGCCGGAGGAGGAGCGTGAGACGGTGATTCGCTACAACCTGCCACGCCTCAAGGATTTTCACCTGTATGACGAGGTATTGTTGCGCTCTGAGGTCGAGAATGTACGGCGCCTGGGTTATGCGGCGCGTAATACCGGCGTGCTCGAAGGCATGGCCGGGTTGGCGGTGCCGATTCTGAATCGGGATGGGCATGCGGTGGCGGCGCTGAGTGTGGCGACCATCAGCGACCGCTTGGGGCCGAGTCGTTTGCCTATGGTGGTGGAGTTGCTTAAGCGCGAAGCGGCGGCGATCGGGCCACGGATCAACCCGTTTGATCCGACGTTGCGGCGGCCGTCGCAGACCTTTGGTGGCTAGCTCATCTCAACCCGATGAGGATCAGCTTTTCTGTGGGAGCTGGGTTGTCGAATCGTCGCACCGCTGCGATGGCATCAACTCGGTGTGCCTGATGTACCGAGGGGTCTGCATCGCAGGCAAGCCAGCTCCCACAGAAAAGCAGCTCTTCAGTGCATGTAAATCCGCTAAGGATGTAAAGGCCAGAGCAACAACCGACATCATTTTCAAAGCTGCATGCAGTCAACTGTGGGAGCGGGCTTGCTCGCGAATGCGGTGTATCAGTGACAGATAAATTGACTGACCAACCGCTTTCGCGAGCAAGCCCGCTCCCACATTTAGACCCAGTTGCATCAGGTACATAGGCTTTTGCCTTGCACTTGACCTGGCTCTTGCTTCAACCACTCAGGTCGGCTTTCAGGCCGCCGTGCTGTAGATCTTGATCTTGATCTGCTTT